>JBJXFL010000109.1:0-67079 GCA_046155405.1 Bryobacteraceae bacterium
CTCGAGGGATTCCAGGGACTTGGGAAGCATGATTGTGGCTCCTTCTGTCCTAGCGTATCAAATACGCACGGACTAATGCCGCAAAAAAAAGAGAATCGTCGATTCCCCACTTTTATGTCGCACACCCGGAAAAAGGGAAAAAGGAGGTTGATTGCATTTAATGCGCCGCCGTTATATGCTTCCCGGAGTCTGGAATGGACTCTTTGGAAACGGGAGGCGTTATGAGTTTGACTTGGTCCGCGTGGCGATTGGCAATGCCGATTGCGTTTACGCTTTTTGCACCTTATCTGGGCGCGCAGACGGTGGCCGGGCAGATTTCGGGTCTCATCACGGATCCGTCAGGTGCGGCAATTACGGGCGCGAACGTTGTGGTGACCGATATCGACCGCAACGTGAATTTGCGCTCGACTTCGAATGATAGCGGGTTCTACCTGGTTTCGCCGTTGCCGCCGGGCCGCTACAAGATGCGGGCGGAAAAGACGGGCTTCCGGGCGCATTTGATTGAGTCGATCCCCATTGCGACGCAGCAGAAGGCGGAAGTGAACATATCGTTGCAGGTGGGCGCGGTGTCGGAATCGGTGACGGTAACCGGCGGAGCGCAGTTGGTGGATACGACGTCGGCCACCTTGAGCGGCGTGGTGGAGAACAAGCGCATTATCGATTTGCCGTTGAACGGCCGGAATGTGTACTCGCTGGCGTGGGCGACGGCGGGCGTGTTCCCGCAGCGGCCGGCGAATGGTAGCGCAAACGAAGGGTTTCATTCGATCGGGATCTTCACGGTGAACGGCGGGCGGGACTCGTCGAACGCGATCCTGATGGATGGGGTGCCGGTGACGATGAATTCAAACACGGCCAACATGAATGCCAATAGCGCGGTGCCATCGGTTGAGGGCGTGGAAGAGTTCCGGATTCAAACGAACTCCTATAGCGCGGAGTATGGACGCAGCGGCGGCGGGGTTCTGACGATTGCGACGAAGTCCGGGACAAACACGCTGCACGGGAGCGTGTTTGAGTTTTTACGCAACAGCAAGATGGACGCGAATAACTGGTTCGCGAATGCGAGCGGGCAGAAACTGGCGACGTTCCAGCGTAACGAATTCGGCGCAAGTTCGGGCGGACCGCTGGTGCTTCCGAAGCTGTATGACGGGCGAAACAAGACGTTCTGGTTCATGGTGTACGAGGGCCGACGGCAACGCTCGGCGTCGACGCGGTTCTTCACGCTACCGACGGACGAACAGATGGTTGGCGACTTCTCGAAGACGCTGACGGCGGCGGGTCAGTTGCGGGAAATCTACGATCCGTTCTCGACGGCGGCGGATCCGGCGAGGCCGGGACAATTCATCCGCACGTTGTTTCCAGGGAACCGGATTCCCGCGAACCGAATCGACCCGGTGGCGGCGAACGTGTTGAAGTTCTACGGGCCGCGGCCGAACCTGCCGGGACAGCCGTTCACGAACCAGAACAACTTCTTCTTCCAGGGCAAGGCGCCGACGGATGTGGACCGCGGCACGACGAAGGTGGACCACAACTTCAACGAGAATCAGCGCATTTTTTTCCGATACACGATCTTCCAGAATCAGAATTCGCAACCGGAGTTGTGGGCTGGCCCGGGGTGCCCCGACGGCGGCTGTTACTCGAACTACGAACGGCAACAGAACGCCGCGCTGGACTACAGTTGGACGATAAATCCGACAACGCTGCTGAGCGTGCGCTACGGGTTCGCGCGTTCCATTCTGGACCGCGGAAGCTGGCACAAGGGCTTCCGGCCGTCGTCGCTGGGCCTGCCGGCCTACACCGAGACGGGCGCCGATTTGCTGGCGTTTCCGGAATTCACGGTGGACGAGATGACGATGCCGGGGTTGCTGCACCACTGGAACTTCCGGTCGGCCAACCAGTCGCACACGGTTGTGGGCACGCTGTCGAAGGTTTATGGAAGCCACTCGCTGAAGGTCGGCACGGAGATGCGCGAAAATTTGATCAACCACATGCAGGCGCCGTGGAGCATGAACTTCACGTTCAACCGTGGCATGACGCAGGGGCCCGATCCGCGCGTGGTGACGGCGAACGGCGGCTTCCCGTTTGCATCTTTCCTTTTGGGAACGGGTGCGGGCGGAAGCGAGGTGCATGGCATCCGGCCGGCATTGGAAAGCAAGAGCTTCGGGTTCTATCTGCAGGACGATTGGAAAGTGAACCGTAAGCTGACATTGAACCTGGGCCTGCGATGGGATTTCGAGACGGGGTTGACGGAGCGCTATGACCGTTACGCGGTGTTTGACCCGAGCGTGGTAAATCCGCTGAGCCAGCGGACGGGACTGAACTTGCTGGGCGGGTGGACGTTCGCGAACAAGGGTGGCCGGGGAAGGACATTAAAGGATATTGAGTGGGGCAAGATCGCGCCGCGCATCGGGCTTGCTTATCAAATGCGGCCTGGTACCGTGATCCGGGCCGGCGGCGGGATTTTCTACACGATGGCGACTTATGGAGCAAACAACTACGGGACGGCGCCATTCCGGGCCGCGACGCCGTGGGTTCCGACCATTGATGGCGTCACGCCGACGGATTTGTTGCGGAACCCGTTTCCCAACGGTGTGCTGCAGCCGGAGGGATCGGCTAACGGATTACTGGCCGCGCTGGGGCAGGGCGTTGGATCGCCAATCCCATCGACGATGACGACGCCGTATAACTCGCAATGGAACTTCTCGATCGGGCAGGACCTGGGGAGTTCGACGGTGCTCGAATTGGCGTATGCGGGCAACAAGGGCACGCATCTGCCGCTACCCTGGCAGATGGACCAACTGGCGGATTCCCAGATACGGCCGAACGCGGGGCTGCTGGACGTGGTGCCGAATCCGTTCTTTGGGATCATACCGGTAGGTCCGTTGTCCAACCGAACGGTGCAGCGCGGCGAGTTGTTGACGCCCTACCCGCACTATCCGGGCGTGTCCTTTGCAGGCACGTCGTGGGGGAATTCGAATTTCCACAGCCTGCAGGTTACGTTAAAGAAGCGGTTCTCGCAAAACGGGTCTGCGGTAATGGCGTATACGTGGTCCAAGCTGATCGCCGATGGCGGCGATAATGCCTGGGATTCATCCGGTTTCCGGAACTTCAACTGCCGGGCGTGCGAGCGCTCGATTTCGCCGTATGACTACCGGCACCGGATTGTGACGACCTATACGTATGAATTGCCGTTTGGCAAGGGTAAGCAGTACGGGACGCAGTGGGGCGGATTCCTGAACGCGGTTCTTGGCCAGTGGCAGGTAAACGGTCTTCTGACGTTGAGTAGCGGGCAGCCGATGCAGATGACTACGACAGGGAACACGAGCTTCTCGTTCGGCGGCGGACAGAGGCCGGATTCGACGGGCCAAAACGCGGTGTTGGATAATCCGACGCTCGACCGCTGGTTCGATACGAATGCGTTCCGGCTGCCAGCGCAGTACACGTTTGGCAACGTAGGCCGAATGCATCCGAGCCTGCGGGCCGACTTCGTGGAGACGCTGGACATGTCCGTATTCAAGCGTTTCAACATTGTTGGTGAACGAGTTGCGCTGGAGTTGCGCGGCGAGAGCTTCAATGCGTTGAACCATCCGGTGTTCGGGGCTCCGAATACGACCGTGGGAAATGCGCAGTTCGGGCGCGTGACGAGTACGGCGAACGCGCCGCGGCAGACGCAATTCGCTTTGAAGTTGTTGTTTTAGTGCGTGGGTTTTGGGTTGAGCCGGGTTGATTCTTCGGTGATCTGGGCCGGTTTGCCGCAGCCGGCCCCTACCAAGCCGCGGAGGCCGCAAGCAAAGCGAATAACCAACGTTTCAGGGGCCAAGGCTAATCAATGTGTGTGAAAGCCTGACCAACACGAAGTTACGTTCCGGCTAATCTCAGACGTTCAAATCCAAACGGCCGGTGCTGTCGCCAAATCCTTCCGCGGCGACTCCCACGCGGTCGAGCATATTGACGAACAGATTCGCGGCTGGCGTCATGGACTTGGCCGCTACGTGCCTGCCGCCGCGTTGGCCGCCGGCATGACCGGCAACCACCAGCGGCAAGTTGTGATTCGAATGCTGATTGCCGTCGCTAAGGGCGCCGCCGTAAAGAATCGTCGAATGATCGAGCAGCGTGCCGTCTCCATCCTTCGTCGCCTTCAAACGCTCGACAAAGTAGGCGAACAATTCCACATGGAACGCGTTGATCTTGGTTACCTTCTCAATGAAATCGGGATGATTGCGATGATGAGTCAGCGGATGGTGCGGATCCGGCACGCCGATTTCCGGATACGTTCGCACGCTGCCCTCGCGGCCCAGCATCATTGTCGAAACCCTTGAAATATCGGCTTGGAACGCCACCACCTGCAAGTCGAACATCAGCTTCACGTACTCGAGATAGGCAAACGGAATTCCCGATGGCTTCTCGCCGAGCGGAATCTCCGGATCGCTGTCGGCTTTCGCGATTCGCGCTTCCACCTCGCGTATCGACGTCAGGTATTCGTCCATTTTCCGCTTATCCTGCGCGCCCAAGCCCGACACCAGCGACTGCGTCGTCTCTCGGGTGAGGTCCAGAATGCTCTTTTTGTACAGCGCACGCCGGGCTCGCGTGGCGGGGTCAAGGCTCGGGTCCACCGTGCCAAAAAGCCGTTCAAAAACCGAACGCGGATTCACCTCGACAGCGAGCGGCGTTTCGGGATCTTTCCACGACAGACTATTCGTATAGGCGCAACTGGAACCGGTATCGCAATTTCCGATCATGCGCGAATCTTCGCAGCCCAACTGCAAGGACGGCACCCGCGTGTCGGCGGCGAACTGTTGGGCTGCAATCTGATCGAATGTCACGCCGGCGCGAACATCGGCGCCCGCCGTATACTTCGGCGGCGCGCACGACAGAAAACTGCCGGAGGCTTTGGCGTGGCCGCCGCCCTTGGCCTTCACGGCCGCATGGTTCGACAGGCCGGAGACGACGACAATGTCCTCCCGGAACTTTTCCAGCGGTTTGAGGATGCGGGTAAATTCAAATTCGGCGCCCGTCTTTTCCGGGAGCCAGTCCTTCATCACAATGCCATTGGGCACGTAGACCACGCCGACGCGACGCGCCTGTTTCATGGCCTTCGACGCCGCCAGCGCGGGCCGCATCGCATCGAGCAGGGGTATGGCAATCGCGGCGCCAGCGCCCCGCAGCAGCATACGGCGATCAATATGTTTGCCAGTTAAGAATGTCATTCCGATTTAACTCCATTGGCGGGAACCGCCGCCGCCCGCCGCTGTTGGAAGGGCAGGCTTTCGACAATATTTTGGACGAGCGCGGAGAACTTGTAGTTATGCGCGGGCAGTTTGGAAGCGATGTTGGCGATCACCAGACGGTCCGGCCGCTCCAGGCCGCGGCCCAGCGCATACGTCAATAGTTTATCCGTTAGTCCGCGTACAAAGTCATCCCGGCTGTCTCGCAGATTCGCCTTCAATTCGGCCGGCCCGGAGAACGTTTTTCCATTGGGCAGGGTTCCCGCCGCGTCCACCGGAAATTTGCCGTCCATGGTGCGCCATCCGCCAACGGCGTCAAAGTTCTCAAGGCCGAAGCCCAGCGGGTCCATTCGCGAATGGCAGGACGCGCAGGCCGGGCTCTTGCGGTGCTGCTCCAGTTGTTGCCGCAGCGATGCCGACTCGCCAACCTTTGTATCGTCTAGCGACGGTACGGCCGGGGGCGGCGGGGGCGGCGGCGCGTTCAGCAAATTTTCCAGTATCCACTTGCCGCGAAGCACCGGCGACGTGCGGGTGGAGTACGACGAAACGGTGAGGACGCTGCCATGCGCCAGGACGCCGCCGCCACGAGGATTCCGGCTCATGTCGACGCGCCGGAACGCCGGGCCTTCGATTCCCGGGACACCGTAGAATCGCGCCAGACGCTCGTTCATGTAGGTGTAATTCGCGTCAAGCACGTCAAGCACGCTGCGGTCCTCGCGGACCATTTCCTCAAAGAACAACTCCGTCTCGCGCCGCATCGCATAGCGCAGGCTTTCATCGAAATCCGGGAACTTACCCGGGTCCGGCTTCATGACGTCGATGTTCTTGAACTGGAGCCACTGGCCGGCAAAATTTTCGACTAACGCCCGCGCCTTCGGGTCGCGCAGCATCCTCTTCACCTGGGCATCCAGCATGGTCGGCTGTCGCAACCGCCCCTGGCCCGCGGCGGCAAGCAATTCGTTGTCCGGCATGCTGCTCCAAAGGAAATAGGAAAGCCGGGACGCGAGTTCAAACTGGCTGACCGGCGCATACGGTTTCCGGGCGGATAGGACGGGATCGCGCTCGACGCGGAATAGAAAACTTGGCGAGACCAGAATGCCTTGTAGCGCGGTCGCGATGCCTTCCTGGAAACCGTCGCCCTGCTGGCGGGCCAGCGCATAAAGCTTCATGAACGGCGCCGTCTCCGCCGCTTTTACCGGGTGCCGGAAGGCGCGGCGCGCGAAGGTTGAGACGATGGTCTGGGCACACGCCGCAGTCTGCTGCGAACAAACAAATACGCGGCGCACGCTCTCCGCCGGTGGACCCTCCCGCTGCGTGAACGGGCCGCCCACGTCGAGCGATTCAAACCGGTTATCGACGCGCGTCTCAATGCGATCCGTCTTGATTTTCGTGCCGTATTTGCGCAGGATTTCGATGTCTTTTTCGGTCAATTTACCGCGTACCGTGATCAGCGGCTCCGGCGGCCGTTTGGAAGGTTCCGGTCCGTTATACTTCGGTGGCAAACCGTGATAATTCCGCAGATAGGAGGCCGAGAGCAAATGTTCCCCGGCTGTGACCGTGGCCCGCACTTCGACAATCTGGCCTTCGAGGTCGGTCGCGTCCACCACCCAATCCTGAATCTTTCTCCCGTCGATCCAGAACGCGGGCGTAGCCGCCTCCGACTGATTTGGCCGATGCCCATTGAGCACGATACGAAAGCTGTATTCGCCATCGACCGCGAAACGGTGGAGCACGTGGAAAGCGTGGCGCGTGCTTAGTCCCGATTCATCGTAGTGAAACAGATCCTTCGGCAGGGCGGGATTCGTGACCAAATCGTTCAAACGAACCGGGGCCGAATAATGAATCGCCGCGGGTTTCAGCCGCTCGGGACCGAACACGGCCGTTCGCACGGCGCGTTCGGCGGCGTACAGATACTTCTCCAGAAGCACCGGCGAAAGGGTGAGTGCATCGCCAATATTGTCGAATCCGAACGCCGCTTCGTCGTTGGGAAAATCGTCGGCGGGCCGGATGTCGACGCCCAGCAGATCGCGAATGGTGTTGTTGTACTCGGTGCGATTCAGGCGGCGGGCGGTGACGCGGCCCGGGTCCGGCTTGGCGGTTCGATCCTGCCTTGCGAATTCGGCCTCCAGAAAGGCGGTGAGCGCAGCGGAATCCGCGGCTGGCGGTTTCTTCATCGACGGCGGCGGCATCTCGCCAGTCTTAATTTTGCCGACAACCCGTTCCCACGTTTCGCGGCTTTCATCAAAGGCTTGCGCCGTTTCAAATGCGGCCAAGTTCACATCGCCCGAGGTAGCGGCGGCATTGTGACAAGCCACGCAGTTCTTCTTCACATAGGCGAAGACGTCGGCCGCATCGTACGCGGACAGGACGCCCACCCAAGCAAAGATGAGGAAAGTTTTAGAAATCACGATGACATCTTTACGCTATCACGCGCGCGGGTGGGTACGCAGTAACTCGTTCAATACGTCATCTGGCGCCGCTTCAATCAACTGCGCGATCTCTTTGGGAATGGTTACGCTCGCCATATCGCCCGTCTCAGGATCCTGCCTAACGCAGGCGACCACCAGCTTCCCGCGGGCTACTTCGCGCACCTCATCGCGCTCCACTTTCCGGATACTGATCGCATATACAAGGCTTCGCGCACGCCGCTCCCGCACCAACAGCGCAATTTCCACTTCATCCTCAAATCGCAGTGGCCGCTTGTAGTCAAACTCCGCGTGCACACGCGGCCAGCCCACTCCGCAATTCACTATCGAAATACCCAGGGAACGGAAGAACGCGGTCTCCGCGAATTCGATGTAGCGGAAGTAGTTGCTGAAGTGGACAATCCGCACCATGTCGGTTTCCGAAAACTCCACCCGCCGCCGGACGGTGATGCCGTAAGCCATTCCTCAAGTCTCGCACTGGGGTTGACAGGGGGTTCATCGTGGTAAGAGACTCAGGACTCGATGTATAAATCATTCCTCGCCCTCACCGCCATCTCCATAAGTCTCTTCGCCGGGACCGGCGACGAGCATTACAACATCCCGCTGTGGGAATCCGGAAAGGCTCCCATGGCGGCCGGCGATGGCCCCCTCGACGCCCCCTTCCTCACGGTCTTTCTCCCGCCGGAAAACAAGCGCAATGGTTCATCGGTGATCGTCGCTCCCGGGGGCTCCAACATTATGCTGATGTATGGGCTGGAAGGCATCGAAGTCGCCGAACGCTTCAACGATTGGGGCACAACGGCATTCGTCCTCACCTACCGTCTGAACCCCCGCTATGGGGAGGCCGCGCGGGTGCTTGACGGCAACCGGGCCATGCGGCTGGTCCGCGCGAAGGCTAAAGAGTGGAAGCTCGATCCGAATCGAATTCTCTTCTCCGGTTTCTCCGCGGGTTCTACTATGGCCCGTTCCGTCGTTGCGGCCTCCGGCCCCGGTGACGCCAATGCGGCTGACCCCATTGATCGCCTGGATTCGAAGCCCAATTTCCTGCTGATGGTTTACGGCCCCGGCCGGGCTTCCGCGACCGAGAAGTTGAAAGAATTTCCGCCGACGTTTCTGCTCTCGGCCGCCGCCGACACGGGCGCGGCGAACGGTACCGCGCAGCTTTTTCTCGATATCAATAGGGCTGGCGGTGTGGCCGAAATTCATATCTATCAGAAAGGCCGCCACGGTTTCGGCGCCGCCACCACCAGTCCGGAATTCTCGCCATGGATGGACGCGTTGAAACACTTTCTGAAACTGGGCGGGTTCTTCGGGGGAGCGAAATAATGTATCGCTTGTTGCTGTTCCTCGCCGCTTCCGCCTTTGGGGCGAACTTTCCGAAAACGGTGAATGAAGGCTACGGCGAGTTCCTGCTCGTCCCCGCGGGCGAGTTCAAAATGGGCGACAACGTCGGCGACGGCGAATCCCGCGAGCGGCCCGTCCATCCGGTTTATTTGGACGCCTTCTATATTGCAAAGTTCGAAGTCACCAACGCCGACTGGAAAAAGTTCCAGGCGGATCCTTTGTACGACGACTCGAAAATCTGGCCAGGCGGGCGCCCCGTGCCGAAGGACCAGAGCCCGTATTGGACGCAAGCCAACAATCACGGCGGCGCGACGCCTGATAGCGACAACTATCCGGTGCTCGGCGTCAACTGGGACGCCGCTACCGCCTACTGCAATTGGCTGAGCGCCAAGACCGGCAAGAAGTACCGTTTGCCCACCGAAGCTGAATGGGAAAAGGCCGCGCGCGGCACCGATCAGCGCCGCTTCCCCTGGGGTAATACGATCGATCACTCCTATGCCAACTTCGCCGGCGCCCAACGCTTCGACACCGGGCAGTTTGTGGGTTACTACGACGGGAGTAAGCGCGGCGATTTGCAGACTCACAATGGAGCCTCGCCCTACGGGGCCATGGACATGGCCGGCAATGTGATGGAGTGGTGCCAGGACTGGTACAGCCGCAACTACTACGCCGAGTCGCCGAAAAAGAACCCGCAGGGACCCGCGAAGGGTGCCTATCGCGTGCTGCGCGGCGGATCTTTCTTTTTTGAATCACAGGATCTTCGGAGCTATGCGCGGTCAGGCGCCTGGCCGTCGTTCCAGGCGTTCCGCATGGTCGGTTTCCGGGCGGCGCGTAGCGCGGAATAGGGGATTGCGGTTTCCCGCCAGGATGAGGGCGGCGTGAACCGTAGCGGCACCGAGTCCGGAGTTTCATTGACCCGGCCAAGAGAATCGTGCTACACAAGCACTATGAATTGTGACCGGCCCGTTTCCGTCCGTTCGTTTGCGAGATATCTGTTTGTCACGGCGATGGCGGTGGCGGTGCCCGCATCCGCGGCGATCCTGCCCGCGGGCTTTGCCGAGACCGCTCTGACGACCTCGCTCTCGTCGGCGACCGCGATGGCGATCGCGCCCGACGGCCGCATTTTAGTTTGCCAGCAGGGCGGCGCGCTTCGCGTCGTCAAGAATGGCGCTTTGCTCGCGCAACCGTTTCTGAGCTTGACGGTAAGTTCGTCGGGCGAGCGCGGTCTATTGGGGGTGGCGGTGGATCCGAACTTTACGGCGAACAACTTCGTGTATGTCTACTACACCTCTCCTTCTCCGGCCATACATAACCGCGTCAGCCGGTTCACCGCCAACGGCGACACGGCCGTTCCGGGAAGCGAGACAATCCTTCTCGATCTGGACAATCTAAGCGGCGCGACGAACCACAACGGCGGCGCGCTGCACTTCGGTCAGGATGGCAAGTTGTATATCGCGTCGGGCGACAACGACACCGGGAGCAATGCGCAGACGCTATCGAATTTGCTGGGGAAGGTGATGCGAATAAACTCCGACGGCACAATTCCGGAGGACAACCCGTTCTATCTGCAAGCGACCGGGCGAAATCGTGCGATCTGGACGCTTGGGCTTAGAAACCCTTTCACGTTCGCGTTTCAGAACGGGAGCGGACGCCTTTTCATTAACGACGTCGGTGAGAATACGTGGGAGGAGATCAACGACGGATTCCCGGGGGCGAACTACGGCTGGCCGGCGACGGAAGGCGAAACGACCAACCCGCTTTACGTCAGCCCGCTGTTTGTGTATGGCCATGGCACCGGGCCGACCGTTGGATGCTCCATCGCGGGCGGCGCTTTCTACAATCCCGCGACGGTCCGGTTCCCGGCAAGTTACTTTGGCAAGTATTTTTTCGCCGACTTCTGCGGCGGGTGGATTCGAGTGTATGACCCCGCTACGGATACGGCGACTGGGTTCGCGACCGGCGCGGGCTCGTTGGTGGATCTGCAAGTGAGCGACGCCGGGAAGCTGTATTACTTGAATCGCTCTTCATTGTTCGAAGTCGACTATTTGTCAAGCGCGGCGCCTCAGATCGTCACGCAGCCTTTGAGCCAGACGATCCCGGCTGGACTGCCGGTTACCTTTAGCGTGACCGCCAGCGGCACAGCGCCGCTGACCTATCAATGGCAGCGGGATAATGTTCCGATCGCGGGTGCGACGTCGCCGAGCTATACAATCGCTTCGGTGACTCCGGCCGATAGCGGCGCCCAGTTCCGGTGCGTGGTTTCGAACGCCTTTGGCTCCGCGACCAGCGACGCGGCGATATTGACGGTTGCCCAGCCATGCTCGGTGGAGACGAATCTCAGTTACCAGCCCGATACCCTCACCGTGGGACTTACCGTCGGAACGCCGGCGCCGTCCAGGCTTGTGTCCGCGCTGTTCTCCATGCGGACGTTCACGTTGCTTTGGAACGTCACGATTCCCGCCACTTCTCCTCCGGCCAATTTCTCGATGCCTGTTTCTTTAGCTCCTAGTGGAACGGTGGGCGTGCTGACGACGGTCAACGCAATTGGCGGGGGCGGCGCGCGTTGCGCCGACTGGAAGACTATCTTCACTGGAGGCAGCGGCGCTTCGCCCGAGGAGTTGTGGCGTCAGGTGGAGCGGAGCGGGTTGTTGAATGGCCCGGCGAAGCCTTGATTGGACGCGAATCGCCCTCGATTCCGCCTATTGTTGACCGGGATTAGGGAGATTGTTAGCCTATGGAGGTGAGCGCGACCGCCAGTTCGGTGGGAAATCGGAAGCCGCCGGCGGCGGGAAATCTTCTTTCCGCGATTGGGAACACGCCGTTATTCCGGCTGGAACGAGTGGCGGAAGGGCTGCGCGGTATCGAAATTTACGGTAAGGCCGAGTTTCTCAATCCCGGGGGAAGCGTGAAGGACCGGCCGGCGCTGAACATGCTGAACGTTGGTGAGCGGCAGGGGAAGTTGACGCCGGAACGAGTAATCCTGGACTCGACGAGCGGGAACACCGGTATTGCGTATGCGATGGTGGCGGCGGCGCGCGGTTATCGAGTGAAACTCTGTCTGCCGGCGAATGCCAGCCAAGAGCGGAAGAGTATCTTGCGGGCCTATGGCGCCGAGATGATATTGACGGACGCGGGCGAGGGGTCGGACGGTGCGATCCGGCGTTGCCAGGCGATCTATGCGGAAGATCCGGACCGGTATTTTTATCCCGACCAGTATTCGAACCCGGCCAACTGGCAAGCGCACTATGAGACCACCGGCGTGGAGATTTTGGAGCAGACCGACGGGCGGATTACGCATTTTCTGGCGGCGCTGGGGACGAGCGGGACGTTTACGGGAACGTCGAGGCGGCTGCGGGCCGAGAATGAGCGGATTGTTTGCGTGAGCGCGCAACCGTCGACGGGATTTCATGGGCTGGAAGGGCTGAAGCACATGCCGACGGCGATTGTGCCGAAGATTTACGACCCGGACCTGGCGGACGAGAACTTCTGGATTGAAACGGAAGACGCCTATAAGATGGTCCTGCGGCTGGCGCGCGAAGAGGGGTTGCTGGTGGGTATCAGCTCGGGAGCGAATGTGCACGCGGCGGTGGAGTTGGGGCGGCGGCTGGCAAAAGAAGGCCGGGAGGGGGTGATTGCCACTATTCTCTGCGATGGCGCATCGAAGTATATGAGCGAGCCGTTCTGGAACGAATGATCAAGATAGAACAAGAAGCCTGGGATCTGATGGTTGCGCATGCGGAGAAGATATATCCGAATGAGTGCTGCGGCGCGATGCTGGGTCCGACTAATGGAGATGTGAAGACGGTGCGCCTCGCGCTTCCGCTGGAAAACGCCTATCCGGGAGCGCAGCGGGAGCGCTATGAGCTGCGGCCGGAGGATTTGCTGTTTGCCGAGCGGGAAGCGCGGAGCAACGGGATGGACCTGATTGGGATTTTTCACAGCCATCCGGATTGCGACGCGTACTTTTCGAAAACCGACTTAGAGAATTCGTGCCCCTGGTATTCGTTTGTAGTGCTATCGATCCAGAAGGGCCAATTTCACCACGCCAATAGCTGGCTGCCAAATATGGAACAAACCGAGGCGGCGAAAGAGGAACTGGAACACCCCCATGCCTAAGATACTGATCCCGACGCCATTGCGGCAGTTCGCGGACAAGAAAGACGCCGTGGAAGTAAGTGGCGCGACGGTGGGCGAAGCGCTGTCGGCTCTAACCGCGGCGCACCCGGACATGAAGAAGAATCTGTTTAACGACGAGGGGAAACTGCGGAGCTTTGTCAATGTGTATGTCAATGACGAAGATATCCGATTCCTGGAAAAGGACAAGACGTCCGTCGCGGCGGGCGACACGATCTCCATCGTGCCGTCAATCGCGGGCGGTAAGTAAGTTTTATGGCCACGTCGCTATCCAACGAAGAGATCGGCCGGTATAGCCGGCACCTGATCATGCCGGAAGTGGGCATGGACGGGCAGTTAAAGCTGAAGAACGCCAAGGTGCTGCTGATCGGCACGGGGGGGCTGGGCGCGCCGGTGGCGATGTACCTGGCGGCCGCCGGCGTAGGCAAATTGGGCATTGTGGACTTCGACACGGTCGACGTATCCAACCTGCAGCGGCAGGTGATTCACGGGACCAGGGACGTTGGAAAGAAGAAAGTCGATTCGGCGGAAGAAACGATGAAGGATATCAATCCATTCATCGAAGTTGTGAAATATGAAGTTCCGCTGACTTCGGCGAACGCGCTGGAAATTTTGAAAGACTATGACATTGTGGCGGATGGGACGGATAACTTCCCGACGCGGTTCCTGGTGAATGACGCGTGTGTTTTGTTAGGTATTCCGAATGTCTATGCGAGTATTTTTCGGTTTGAAGGACAGGCGACCGTATTCTGCAAGGACGACGGGCCCTGCTACCGGTGTTTGTATCCGGAGCCGCCGCCGCCGGGACTGGTTCCAAGCTGTGCGGAAGGCGGCGTGCTGGGGATATTGCCGGGTGTGGTCGGCTTGATTCAGGCGACGGAAGTTATTAAGTTGATCCTGGGCGAAGGGCAACCCTTGCAGGGGCGGCTAATACTCTATGACGCGCTGGCGATGAAGTTCCGCGAGTTGAAGATTCGCCGGAATCCGGAGTGCCAGGGCAAATGTTCGGTGGTGAAAGAATTGATCGACTATCAGCAGTTTTGCGGGGTTCCGCACCAGGAGGCTCCATTGCCTGCACCGGTTTCCAACACAGATATTGCGCCGCGGGAAGTGAAACAGTTGATTGATTCGGGCGCGGACTTCGCGTTGGTCGACGTGCGCGAACCGCACGAGTACCAGATCTGCAAAATCGACAAGGCCAAGCTGATCCCGTTGGGCGATCTGCCGAAGCGGCTCGACGAACTCGACAAGAACGCCGATATCGTGATGCATTGTAAGATGGGCGGACGTTCGGCGAAAGCCTGTGACTTATTGCGGGCGAGCGGATTCACGAAAGTTCGTAACATGACGGGCGGGATAATGGCGTGGGCGGAAAAGGTCGATCCTTCGGTACCCAAGTATTAGTTTTTGCGGCCTCGGTGCTGTATCTGGGCTGGGGCGTGTGGCAGGTACCGCTGGCATCGGGTTATACGGATCCGGTGAGCAAAGTCCGGCCGCAGGATGAGGCGCTCTATAGCGGTATTTCGATGGGAATGGCCGAGAGAGGCGAGTGGTTGACACCGCGGTTTCTCGGCCGGTTGGCTTTTGTGAAGCCGATTCTGGCTTTTCTGCCGACGGCCCTCGCCGTTCGTCTGTTTGGGGATTCGCTCTGGAGCCTACGGCTGTTTTCTGTGTTGTGCGGGGCGGGGGTGTTGACGCTATTGTGGCGATGGAAGGGCGTTTTGGCGTTGTTATTGTTGGCGACGAATCCGCTTTTCTTTACGCTGGCACGGAGGAACATGACCGATGTACCGGTGCTGTGCGCGGTGTTATTGAGTTTGTATTTGTGGGATAAGTCGGAACGGGGCGCGGGAGCGGCGCTGGCGTGGGGCGTTTTGACGAAGAGCGTGGCGGGGGCACTGCCGGCGTTGTTTCTTTGGAAGGGGTGGGGACGGGTGGTGGGGTTTGCGGTGCTGCTGGTGTTGCCGTGGCATTTGTATCAACTGGCTGTGAACGGGGATTGGTATTGGAAAGAGCACGTGCTGGACGAGCACCTGCAATGGGGGCTGCGGACGCCGGAGAATGCGGCGGCGGAGGGGCATTTGCCGTTTTACTTGTCGCGGGCGTGGGAGATCGACCCGTTGCTGGCGATACTGGCGCCGCTGGCGCTGGCGTACTGCGTATACCGGAAGCGGTATATGGAGGCGGGGTGGCTGGCGGTAAGCGTTGCGGTGTTGTTCGCGTTTGGATATCGGAATGCGACGTATCTGTTGCCTGTGTTTGCGGCGACCGCGCTGGCGGCGGGCGGAACGGCGCATCCGGCGGCCGCGGCGGCGCTGCTGGGATTGCGACTTTTGACCGGGAGTATCTCGCATGCGGCGACGGAGCCGGTGGCGCCGGCGGCGGCATTGACCGAGTATCGGGCGTTAGGGCGGGCGAATGGGCTGATTATCGATGGCGTGGAGGATGAGTTGGTGGCGACGACGATGCATTTGGCGCGCGTGCAGTATATCTTGCCCGGCGATGCGCGGACGCTGGCGGCGACGAACATTGACTTTGCGGGGCGCGGGATTATTGCGGAGGGGGCGACGTATCGAGGGCTGCCGGAACCGCTGGAGACGGTGTTGTTGGTTCGTTCGGCGGCGGAATTACAGAATTTGTTGGATGCGGCCGGGAATCGGGATTTTCTATTGCGCGCGGAGCGGATGGGCGCGTTGCAATTGGGTTCGCGGATAGCCCTTGGCCCGAAGAATGGCTGGGTGGCGGTGTTGGCGGTACCCTAGACGGAGGAATGACTCGGCGGACGGGTGGTAGAGATCAGGATTTCCCTGGTAGCACGGCACCCAGGGAAATCTGGGCGAAGTGGTTGACGGGGCCCTGGCCGTGGCCTAGGGCTGGGTTCGTTTGGATGGCCTCGGTGATGTAGCGCTTGGCTATTTCGACCGATTCGCGTAAAGGGCGACCGGCGGCGATCAGGGCGGTTATGGCGGCGGAATAGGTGCAGCCGGTGCCGTGGGTGTGCGGCGTGTCGGTTCGTTCGTCGGTGAACCAGTCGATGGTTTCGGTTGTGATAAGGAGGTCGCTGGCTCTGCCTGTCAGGTGGCCTCCCTTCACTAGGACGGCTTTGGGACCCATTTCGAGGAGGCGACGGGCGGCTATTACCATTTGCTTCTCCGTTTCCACGGACAGGCCGGTTAGGGCGGCGGCTTCGTAAAGATTCGGGGTGATAAGCAGCGCCTTGGGGAACAGCGTCTGGCGTAGGGTGTACGCGGCTTCGTCGCCGATCAGCGAGGCTCCGTGCTTGCTGATCATGACGGGGTCGACGATTAGCGGGGTGTTGCCGAGCGCCTGGGCGACCGCTTCGATGATCGCCGAGGAGCCTAACGCGCCTGTTTTGGCGGCGTTGGGGGGGATATCGGACAGAACGGCTTCAATCTGCTGGCGGACGAGTTCGGGGTCCAACAGTTCGACGCGGCTTACAGTTTGCGTGTTCTGGACGGTGATAAGTGTTAATACGGCTTCGCCGTATACGCCGAATTGATGGAAAGTTTTGAGATCGGCCTGGATGCCGGCGCCGCCGCTGGGATCCGAGCCTGCGACGGTGAGGGCCACTGGTATCATGGAAAGGTGAGGCGCTGTAAGTCCGTCCGGCCAACCGGGTTGGCGATCTCGATCAGCACCGAACCCACCATTGTCGCATCGCCCATGACCGGGAACGCCGCGCGGAGACGAAAGACGCCGCCCAGCTCGCTTTGGTCGAAATAGGCTTTGAACTGTTCCGCGGGGGTGGCGCCGACCACGCCGCCGAGCGGGTTGCCCGTACGGTCGAAGAAGCGGAAGTTTAGGGAGCCGATGCCGCGCGTGTTGTCGAAACCGGTAATGTCGATTTCGAGGGCGGAGCCGTTGCGGCGGGCGACGGCGTTGTCGACGACGACGAGACCGCGATCGAAGCGGAATGTCTCCGTGGTCACGCCGGTTTCAGTCGTCGCGTCGAGCCGGAGCGTACCGGCCGTGGTGCCGGTTTGGATAACGGTTTCGGGATCGCCGTCGAAGGTGGCGTCGCGGCTGCCGGCCGCTACATCGAATTTGATTTCGCGGGCGCCATTGGGGAAGACGATGGCGGAGTCGTCAACCGCGCCGGTGAAGGTGGCGCGGAGAGTACCGGAGCCGGGGCCGATGGCGGGCTGAGTGAGTTGGAGGCGGATCGCCAGTTGCTGCCCGTTGCGGGGAGTTGGTTCGCCGGTCAGGATGCGCGGGGGAGCGAGTTGGGGGCGAAAGACGACGGCGAGAAGGGAGAAGCGGCGGGGGCCGAGGGCGAGCACCGCGGCGAGGTCGCCTTCGGCGGAGGCGGCGATGCTGACAGGGATGGCGCGGGCATCGCCAGGCGGAAGTGTAAGCGGCAGCGGAGGAGGGTTTACGAGCGTGAATCCGGAGCCGGAAATGGCCAGTTCGGTGAGTGTGATGGGGGTGGCGTGAGGGTTGCCGACGGAAAGGGCGAGGGTGAGCGACTGGCCGGTGGCGACGTTGATTTGCAGGCTGGCGGAGGTGAGTTCGGCTGTCTGGGATCCATTGGTCAGAAAAAGAGACGGCCCGAGGACGGCGGTGGCGCGGAGCAGCGTGGAGAACGAATTCACGGTGAGGCTGGCGCTATACGAGCCTTCCGCGACGGGGGAGAAACGAACCGAGAAATCGTACGATTGGGTGGGGGCCAGGGTGAGAGGAAGAAACGGAGAGCCGATGGAAAAGGCGGCGCCGCTGACGGTAATCGATAGCAGGGGAACTGCGGCAGGGCCGGTGTTTACGGCACGGAAGCGGAACTCGGTGACATCGCGAACGGCCGCTGCCCCGAGGTTGACGCTGGAGCCGACTGGGACCGGCGTGGATCCTTGAATGTTTAATATCTGAAGTTGGGCCGCGAGGGGCAACGCGAACAGGAGAAGGGCCGCGGACTTCATTCCCGCCTCCGTTGCGGGAGAACATAGAGTTGAGCGCGGCCGCTTGTCAGACGAAGAAGGTGGGAGCGGCGATTGACGATGAGGTGAGCCCAGCCGGCGGCGGCGGCGGTAATGCTTTCGGGTTCCTGGGGACAGGCTATTTCTTCCTCCGTGCCATCGGGCTGGAAAATCCGCAGCTTGCCGTCATGCCAAGTGATGGCGCGACCGGCAAGCTGCAAGTTTGGCTTATCGGAGGAATTAACGAACAAGTCTCCATCGAGACGAAGGATCTCATTGGTATCGGGAAATATGGCGAACGCGCCGCGGAAAAAGGCGCGGGTGGCGGGGGTGGCGAACCAGGCGGTGCGGCCGTCCCTGGTGGCGGAAAGGCGGCCGGGTTCGAGGCGCCATTCGATATCGCCATCATTCGAATAGGCGAGGAGGGCGGGGCCGGGGCGGCCGGGCACGAAGTTGCCAGCCAGGCCTAGAATTGGAGTGAGTTGACCGTCGGCATCGAGAACGTGGGCGAGGGTAGGAGCGTCGAGCGAGTGCTGGGCCGAGAGGACGGCGGAGAGAAAAAGAAGGAGTGGCTTCATGGCCGCCCAACCGTGATGGTGGGATTCCCAATGGTGACCGCCGGCTGAGTGACGGCGGCGGGTGGTGCGGCGGAAGTAGAGGTTCCGCGGCGGGCGGCGGCGGCAACACCACCGGCGGCGGCGCCACCGATCAGAGCCGCGAGAACGATCCATTTGGACCGGGAAGGCGGTTCGATATTGGCGGGGGCGCGGGAGGGGCCGTTGGCGGGATCGGGGTTGCGGCGCGACGGGGAGCCAGATGGATCGGTGATGTACTGGGTGGAGAGAATTCCGGCGCGGGCTTCGCCTTTGCTGGCGGTGATAAGGAGTTGAACCGGTCCGGCGGCGCGGGCCCACTGAATCCCCCGGATGACGGCACGTCCGTCGGGTCCGGTAAGAGCGATTTCGGTTCGCATGCCGTTGGCGAAAAGGCCGGTGGGCGCTTCGTCCGGAAGCCGAAGGGATACGGAGGCGCCCGCGACCGGGCGGCCGGCTTCGTCGGTGAGGACGACGACGATAGGCTGATTGGAACGCGTACCGGCGGTATGGATGGAGCCTTCGCCTTCAAGCACGCGAATTCGCAAAATAGCGGGAGCGGGATCGGTTTGGACTTGCCCTCCGTCCGCGGGAACCGGCGGAACGGGGTAGGCGACTTGAACCGCGAGGCCCAGCGTTAGCAGGAAGGCCGCGGCACGGCGCCGGAGATACATTTACTACGTTGTCTGTTCGACAGGCTCCAATTGATTGTCAGAATTGACGACGACTCGCAAAAGCACGGCGGTGATGTTGTCCGGACCGCCAGCCGCGCGGGCACGTTCGATCAAGTTCTTACCCTTCACTTCCAGATTATCCTCGTTTCCAAAGATTTCCGCAATGCCATCGTCGCCGACGACCCCGTGGAGACCGTCGCTGCACAGAAGAAATTCCATACCGTTTGAAAGCTCGACGACATAGGAGTTAATGCGGAGTTGATCGCTGACGCCTATGGCCATGGTTAAGACGTGACGCATGGGGTGGGTCTTCAACTGCGCTTCCTCGATGCCAAGTTTTTTGCCGACCTCCTGCACCCAGGTCTGATCTTCCGTAATGATAAGGAGCTGGCCTTGATGATAGATGTAGGCGCGGCTGTCGCCGACGCTGGCGATATAGGCTTGATTGCCGGTATCGAGAACGGCGGTGAGCGTGGTACCCATGCCTTCCAGATTCGTATCGGTGCTGGCGGCGGAAAGCACGCGGCGATTGGCTTCCTCGAGCGCGGTGATGAGGACTTCGGGCGTGGTGAGGTCACTGGAGCGCCAGACGACTTCGCCCACCGTTTCCGCGGCCAGTTGCGACGCGTGTTCACCGGCCTGGGCACCGCCCATTCCGTCCGCCACTAAAAATAAACCTAGGGAGGGCGCGAGGAGATAGTAATCCTCGTTATTGGGCCGCACGCACCCAGGGTCAGAAAGACCGAAAGCTTCGAGCATGAACTTTCCGATTATACGTCAGGATCATGAATCTCCCGGGAACTGTGGCGACATGGCACACCGCCCTAAAGGATAGCGCGTAAACCAAGCTGAAAAGCCATCCGGCCATTCAAAGTATTTGCGATTTTTTTGAGGGTGGGCGAGAACCGGGCCGTAATTTACGCCATTCTAGCCGTCGCCGTGGAATTGGAGGTGGTTTCGCGAGGCACGGAGACGCCCGAGTTCCCATGGCGCGAGATTCCAGTTGGCGATTTGGCCTCGCGCATTGCGTCGTCAGAAGTAGGGCCGCGCCGATCACTCGAGTGGACGCGAATGGGCGGTCCCGCTGGAGCGGCAGTTCGCGGGCAGGTTGCCGGATCAACTCCGCTCCTCACGCTTGCGCCCCGCAATCAGTTCCCCAATCCACTCTTCGACCCGCTGCGCCTCGTCATCCGAAACTACTTCATTGTCTTCCCGCACACCGTCGGAAATGCCCCCGCTGATCTGAATCACCCGATCGACGACGGTTCGCCACGTCCAGTTCTGTGCGGCGGCGCCCCCGGTTTTGAGCGCCATCCAGTCGACCAATGTGGCCGCCCGGGCGAAAATCGTCGCCGCAAACTGGACCGTGCCCGTCCCCGGCACGCCGGTTGAAAAGCGCACCACGCCGGCCAGCGGATGTCCGCGCAGCGTCGCGAAGGTCAACGCGCGCGGCGTGGCCTCTTCCACGCGGATTTGAACGTTCCCACGCAGGGGTAACGCCGCCGTCAAGGTGACGCCTTTCACCACTTCCGGCGTCGTCCCCGGCTCAGCCTCGAACTCAATCGGCAATAGCTCGGCGCAACGTCGACGGAAGTGCTCCATCAGTTCTTCGGCGGTGAACCGGGACCCTGTAATGTCGGCGTAGAATCTTTTGCGCTCGAGTCCTCCGACACCTTCGGCCGGCTCCTGCTCGAGCTGTGCGTCGGCGAGCGTCTTCAAGCCGCTGGCGAGCGGCGTTGGCTCAACTTGAAAGACGCGGCGCAGCGCATTGTTGCCGGCGGGCTCAATAACGTTGTGCTCAACGATCATCTGAAACTGCGATTCGCTGATTGGGAACGGCGCGCCGATCGCTTGCGCGACACTGGTCGTGAGATGAGCGAGGAACTCGGGGACGGGCAATCGCAGCGGGGTGCGGCCGGTCACCAGCTCCAAGCGGTCGAGGAGGTCGTCCGCACTGGTGATCTCTTCACCGGCCAGCTCATAGACGCCACGGTCCACCTCAATATCGATGGCGCGGCTGATGGCTTTGCCGAGGTCGACATACCAGATGGGCTGAAATTTATGGGTCCCGCCGCCAATCATTGGGATGGCGGGGAGCGTTCGCTGCATGCTGAGCAGCTTGGACATAACTTCGTCGCCCGGCCCGTAGACATTTCCCGGGCGCAAGATGACCCAGCGGCCCCCGTAATCGCGCACCAGCCCCTCGGCGTCGCGTTTCGACTGGTGATAAGCCGAAGCGCCGCGCTCCGCGCCGAGCGAAGAGAGGAAGACAAACTTTGGATGGCCCGCACGCGACGCTTCGCTGAGTAGGTTCCTGGTGCCGCCGACATTCACACGCTCAAAGGTAATCCCGGGAGGGTTTTCCGCGACTATTCCCGTGATGTGCACGACGGCGTCGCAGGCGTCGGCGGCGCCCACTAATTGGTCCGCGTCCGTGACATCCGCCTGGAACGATTCGACCGCGGCCGGCCATTCGCGCGACGCTTCATCGGCTCCGCGCGTCAACAATCGGACTTGGTGCCCGTGCGTAAGCAATTCCGGGATGAGACCCGCACCAATCACGCCCGATCCGCCGGTGACCAACACACGCATAAGCGCTCCGCTTCTGAAGATGTCATCGGTGTTGGAAGTGTTTCAAATTATAGGGTCGTGGCGTGAGCGGCGACGTCGTCGATCACCTTGCGCACTGTATGATGAAATTTCCGTGAGCCACTCTTACGACGCGGTGATCGTCGGTTCGGGTCCCAACGGTCTCGCCGCCGCGGTGGTGCTGGCGGAGGCGGGACGGTCGGTATTGGTACTCGAGGGCAAACCGACCATAGGCGGCGGCTGCCGAACCGAAGAAGTCACGCTGCCGGGGTATCACCACGACATCTGCGCCGCCATCCATCCGATGAGCCTCGTCTCGCCGCTGCTGCGGCGGCTGCCGCTTGAGGCTTACGGGCTCAAGTGGGTTCACGCGCCAATTCCGCTGGCGCATCCCTTTGATGACGGCAGCGCGGCGGTGCTGGATCGCTCGCTGACCACGACCGGCGCCACGCTAGGCGATGATGGCGAAGCGTGGACGGATCTGATGCGCCCGTTTTTGACCAACGCCGACACGCTGTTCGCGGAACTGCTGCAGCCGTTGCGCATTCCGCGTCATCCTTTCAAACTGGCGCGATTTGGTGCGCTAGGTCTGCGCAGTTGCGCCTCGCTCGTCCACAGTCGTTTCCGCGGGCCAAAGGCACGCGCGCTCTTCGCGGGATGCGCCGCCCATTCGTTTCTGCCGCTCGACGCGGCCGGGTCGGCGTCGTTTGGCCTTGTCCTCGCGCTGGTTGCCCACGCGACGGACTGGCCATGCGCCCAAGGCGGCTCGCAGCGTATCGTCGACAGCCTCGCCGGTTATCTACGCTCGCTCGGAGGAACTATCGAGGTTAACCGGGAAGTCCGGCGAATGTCCGATATCCCGGCTTCTAGAGCAGTGCTGTTTGACCTCGCTCCGAGCGCGGTCGAGCGTATCGCGGGCGACGATCTGCCATCCGGATATCGGAAACAACTCCGCGCGTTTCGGCAAGGTCCGGGCGTTTTTAAAATAGATTGGGCGTTGAACGCGCCGATCCCGTGGACGGCGGCTGAGTGCGCGCGAGCCGCAACGGTGCACCTGGGAGCGACATTCAAGGAACTTTCGGCATCGGAGCGCGATGCAGTGAATGGCCGCATCTCCGAACGCCCCTTTGTGCTGGTCGCGCAGCAGAGCATGTTCGACCGGAGCCGCGCACCGGAAGGCCGCCACACCGGCTGGGCGTATTGTCACGTTCCGCACGCGTCGTCCATCGACATGACCGAGCGAATTGAGCGGCAAATCGAGCGCTTCGCCCCGGGCTTCAAAAACGTGATTCTCACTCGCCGCACGATGTCCCCGGCGGATGTTGAGGCGCACAACCCCAACATGATTGGCGGGGATATCGGCGGCGGCGCAAACAATCTGTCGCAGTTCTTCTTCCGGCCGACGCTGCGGTGGGATCCGTACTCGACGCCCAACCCTCGTCTCTTTCTCTGCTCGAGCTCGACACCGCCGGGCGGCGGGGTGCACGGAATGTGCGGCTATTGGGGGGCCCAAAGCGCGCTGAGAAGAGCGCTGCATTAATGCGTGAGCGATCTCCCATTCGCGGGCCGATGCTGGAGTGGAACGGCGCGCTCGCGTTCGGGCCGGCCGGCCGGTTGTTCAGCGCGCACGACGCGGGGGCTCCCCGGCCGAAGAGCGGCGGCGCGCCAGCAGGAGAAGCTTGCGTATCACTTTTTCTCGAGCATCGACTTAAGTTGGCGGTAGACCGTCTCTTCGTAATCTTCCTTGACGCGTTCGAGCCCCTCCTGTTTCGGGTCGCCTGGGCGGGGCGCTTCTCTCTTCAGGCAGAAGCCAAGGAAGGTAGTGGCCTCCCGATCGTCCGGGATCCGTTCGAGGACGTTGCGAAATCGGTCGGCGGCTTCCTCGAAGCGTTTGGCATGCCACAGCGCGTAGGCGAGATTGAAATGGTAATCGGGATCGGCGGCGTCGCCTTCGAGCGCTTTTTCGAAGTTTTCGATGGCCGGCGAGAGCTTGCCCTGGCGGAGTTGGCTGGCGCCGAGATTGCAGAAAACTTCGTTGAGCGGGACGGCGGCGGCGACAATGGCGAAAGCGTTTTCAGCGGCGACGTATTCCGCTAAATAGTGGCGGCAGATGCCCGAGTAAAATAGCGCCTCCATGTAATGAGGATCGGTATGGGCGACGCGCTGAAACCACTGGGCGGCGTGTTGGTAGTCCTCTTTTTCCCAGTAATGGAGGCCAAGCTGGAAGCAGGGCTGCGAGAATTTCGGATCGAGGCGGGACGCTTGGGTGAAGAAGCGATGGCGGGCGGCTTCGTCCTTGGCCAGGAGGCCGCGGATGTAGTTTTCCATGGCATCGACGCGGACATTGGGCTGGTGGGCGAGGAAATCGGCCTCAGTTGCGGTGGGTTTGGAAACGATGGCGGCGAGGACTTTCCAGGCGATCTTGTTCTGGAGAGAGGCGAGGTCTTCAAGAAGCCCTTCTTCCGTAAAATCGGGGGTTTGGCGCAGCTTGCGGAGATCGAGGACGCGGACGGTGAGGCGGGCATTGGGCTTGGCGGCGGGGTCGCGAAGAATCTCAAACGAACCGAAGATGGCATGGGAGGCGTCGAGTTCGTCGGCAATTTTGACGATCGAGGCGCGGGAGAGCGAGAGGTTGGGGAGGAGGGAGAGGCGTTGATAGGCTCCGGCGCGGTCGATACGGTCAAGCGTGACCAAGCCCTCGCCGTGAAGGGCTTCGATCAAGTTTTCGGCGACGGATTCGCCAACCCAATCGACGGAACGATCCTGCGAGAGATTGAGGAGCGGGAGCGCGACCGTGGCGTCGGCTTGCGCCGCGGGGGCAAGCAGGAATAGCGACAGGGCCACGTGCGGCAGACGGAGCATTTCTTCCATTCTAACGCGTGGGGTTTGCCACGGAAAAAAACACAGGCGTTGGAATTGGTCGCCATAACCGCTAAACGCCGCGCCGTTCGGCGAGGAATTCGGTAAGCTGGAGTTGCCATGGTGAACATAGAGCCAATTCGTGTGGAAGTGGAACGGGAAGACGATGGGAGGATCCTCGCCTCCGTTCCCGACCTTCCCGGCGTTATGGCATACGGCAGCGTCGAAGAGGACGCTGTGCGGAAGGTAAAGTCGATAGCGCTGCAGGTATTGGCTGACATGATCGAGAACGGCGAGGAAGTCCCGGAACCTCTTCGGGTCCTGTTCGCAGCGTGAGCGTCTGGCGAGCTACGAAAGCCAAACGGGTTTACTCCGCGTTACTTCGCGTTGGCTGGGCCCTCAGGAAGCAGGTTGGATCCCACCGAAAATTGCAGAAGCCCGGCTGGCCGAACTTCACATTTTGTTTTCATGACAGCGAGGAGGTCGGCCCGGCTGCGCTCGCCAAGATCGGAAAAGCGACAGGTCTGCGTCCGGAAGACCTTTGACTCAACGCTCCGCCATTTGATCGTTCTCTCTCCGTTACTGGATCCTGCACGTAGCGGTCCGCGTTGGGTTTGCAGCGCTTCTTTCAAGTTGCCCGCAGCGTCTTCTTAAAACTCGGCCCGTTTTCGCGCTTTACTCGTCAGTTGCGTGCGCCGCCACCCACTCCAGTTCCGATGCCTGCGGCAATCCTGAAAGGCCGAGCCGGTATGATCGGGACACGGACCATTCGTTGGATGAGAACAGGTTCACACTAGCAACTGGTCGATTCTATCAGGGACAAGCACCGACACGTCCCTGTATATCCGCAATGGGTTTACCGATCCGGGACTATCACTGTCCGAAGCGGAGACTTACGCTTGTTTGAGCGCCCATGAAGCAAAAAAGTGCCGGCCCCTGGGTCAAAAAGGAGCCGGCTAATCGGAGGAAAGAGGCCTTAGTTGACTACCAGCTTCGTATTTGTACCACCGATGCGGATTTCCGTGATGCGCATCTTCCCATCGCCATTCTGGTAGCGGATGGACGTGGAACCGAACTTTTCGCCGTTCTGTTCGGTCTTTACCGCGGCTTCCGCCTTGGTTTTGCCGTTCTGGAGGGTTAGCTTGTCGCCGTCCACCTGCATCTTGTATTCGCCAGGCTTGAGTTCGACGCCGTTCAGCGTCGAGGGCTGAAACAGCGTGACCTTCGAGGACATCGCTCCCGCCCAAACGAGCGTTACGGCCGCGGCCAGACACACAATCATCTTCTTCATGTTTTTCCAGGCTCCTAGGAATGTTGGAAGCGGTCGCTTCCCGTTACTTGTATGTTTGTACTCGCGCATTTTGAAGCACGTTTTGGTTCAAGATGCGCCAGTTTTTTGCGATGCGGACTCGTCGCATCGCGGTCTGTCTGAATATACGAGTCAGGAGGGAAAATGTTCCGTCGGGGACGAAGATTTCTCCAGGAAAGCGGCGACGATTTCGAATGCTTGGTGTTGTGCGGACTGTTCGGAGCCGAAGCCGGAAATCCACTGGACCGCGTTTTCCGCGCGAAACCAGGTCCACTGGCGCTTAGCGTATTGGCGGGTGCGAACTTTCATCTCTTCAATGGCTTCCGGCTCGGCTGTATTCGCGTTGAGAAGATAGCGCAAGGCCTGTTTGTAACCGAGCGACTCGAAGGGTTTTGCGTTGGGGCTAACGCCTGCGTCGAGAAGCAGTCGAACCTCATTGAGAAGACCGCCATGCCACATGTTTTCGCAGCGTTGATTGAGATGCTTGTAAAGCGCCTCGCGAGGCGGAGCGAGGGCTAGGACTAGAGACTTGTAGCCGGTGAGCGGAGCGAGGGCCGCTTCCGAAAAATGTTCGGCGGAGGGGCGGGCGGCGAGGATGCGGAGTTCGAGGGCGCGGGTAGATTTGTTGGCATCATTAGGATGTATGCGGCCGGCGGAGACGGGGTCGAGGCGCTGAAGCAGGCGGCGGATGGCGCCGGGGCGGCGGCGCTCGCGGGCAAGGAGGCGGTCGCGAAGTCGATCGTCGCGCCGCGGACCGGGCGATAGTCCGTGAAGCAGGGCGCGAAGATAGAAACCGGTGCCGCCGCAGAGAATGGGGATCCGCCCACGCGCGGCGATTTGGGGGAGAATAGCTTGAACCTCAGCGACGAAGTCGCCGGCGGTGAAGTGGTCGGACGGCGCGCAGAGATCGATAAGATGATGGGCGATGCCACGCCGTTCGCCCAGCGGCAACTTAGCCGATCCGATGTTGAAACCGGCGTAAACCTGAACGGAATCGAAGTTAACGATCTCGCCATTGAATCGTTCCGCGAGGGCGAGAGCGAGGGAAGACTTCCCCGCCCCGGTGGGTCCGGCGACAGCCAAGAGAGCCGCTAACCGCGGGGCAGGCTCGCGGTCTGAGGCCGTCGAAACTTGGGTTGTTCCGCTCGCTGGCGAAGCGTCAAGTTTCAGGCGAGGAAGGAGGGACATTCCGTTTTCTTTAGTTTAGTGCCGTTCTGGAATTCAGAAACCGATGGGCGGTTCAGGGAATCGTATACTAAGAAGTAAACTCGCTTGTAACCACTCTTGGCTACGGAGAAGGACGACACTAAATGGATCGGAAATTGATTGGGCGCTGGTTGTGGGCGGGGGCGGTAGCCGTTGGAACCGCGTTGATGCCGGTAAACGGGCAACCCGCGGACGCGGCCAGGAAGAGCCTACTTTCCGACAAGTCGGGGGCGTATTTCAACTACGCGATGGGTCACTTGTACGCCGACTTGGGCGCCACGTACAATAACCGGGCGGAGTATTTGAACAAGGCCATCGATTTCTACAAGAAGGCGATGAAGGAAGATCCGGCGGCGGGTTTTCTGGGGGAAGAGCTCTCCGATCTGTATATCCAGACGGGGCGGCTGCGGGAAGCGGTGCAGGAGGCGGAAGGTGTTTTGAAAACCAATCCGAACGACCTGACGGCGCGGCGGGTGTTGGGCCGGATTTTTGCCCGAATGATCGGCGATCCGCAACAAAAGGGCATGAACCAGAAAATGCTGGAACAGGCCACCGAACAGTACAAGAAAATCACCGAGTTGGAGCCAACGGATACGGACGCGTGGCTGATGCTGGGGCGGCTTTACAAGATGGCGCAGAAATCGGTGGAATCGAAGCAGGCTTACGAAGAGGTGTTGAAAGCGGACGCGGACAACATCGATGCCTTAAGCGGCCTGGCGATGGTAATGGCGGATGTGGGCGACACGGTTAAAGCGGCGGAGCTGTTGAAGAAAGTAGCCGAAAAGAGTCCCAATTTGCGGACATTGACGCAATTGGCGGCGGCGTATGAACAGATGCGCGAGTTCAAGCTAGCCAGCCAGACGCTGAAGCGGGCCGTGGAGATGCAACCGGAAAACAACGAGTTGCGGCGCGAATACGCGAACATTTTGACGCAGGCCGAGGAGTATGACAGCGCACTCACCGCGTTCGAAGAGATTGTTAAGGAAGAACCGAAGGACGGGGCTTCCTGGCTGCGGATTTCGCAGTTGCACATGCAGTTGGGCCATTTGGAGAAGGCTTGGGACGCGCAGAAGAAAGCCGCTGAGATTGAGCCGGCGAACCTGGAAGTGCGCTACAACGCCGTTGGTTTGTTTGAAGCGCAGGATAAGTTGCCCGAGGCGATTGCCGCGCTGCGTGAGGTGTTGAACGACTCATCGACGCGCGGCGCCAGCCCGGAGGCGAAGAAAAACCGGGCGCGGCTGCATGAGCGGCTGGGTCTGTTGTACCGCAACAACGGGCAGTTCAGCGAGGCGGCGGCAGCGTTCAAGGAATTCGGCGAACTGGACACGGACGCGGCGACGCGAGCTTCGGCGCAAATTATTGAGTCCTGGCGGCAGGGGAAAGAGTATCAGAAGTCGGTCGCCGAGGCGGATGAGGCGCTGAAAAAATCTCCGGGCGACCGGATGATACGGCTGGTGCGGGCGTCGTCATTGGTGGAGATGGGCCGCGGCAAGGAAGCCATCGACGATGTGAAGACGATGCTTGACGGGAAGAACGACCGCGAGACGCATCTGCAATTGGCGCAGTTGTACGACCGGATGAGAAATTACGCGGAGATGGGAAAGTCATTGGACGCGGCGGAGAATCTGGCGAAGAGCGATGAGGAGCGGGAGGGCGTTTGGTTCTCGCGCGGATCGATGCTGGAGCGGCAGAAGAAGTTCGATGACGCTGAAAAGGAGTTCCGGCGGGTGCTGGAGCGGAACCCGAATAACGCGGCGGCGTTGAACTATTTGGGCTACATGTTCGCGGACCGGAATGTGAAGCTGGCCGAAGCGGAGAAGATGATTCGCAAAGCGTTGGAGCAGGAGCCGGGGAACGGAGCGTTTCTGGATTCGCTGGGCTGGGCGCAGTACAGGCTGGGCAAGTATGCGGAGGCGGAAGCGTCGCTGAAGCAGGCGACGGAGAAGGTGCCGCGCGACTCAACGATTCAGGATCATCTGGGCGATGTGTATTTGAAGATGGGCCGGCTGAAGGAAGCGATTACGGCTTGGGAAGCGTCGGTGCAGGCGTGGCAGAACGCGAGCGCGGCGGAGCGGGAAGGGCTTGACGTGACAAAGGTGCAGAAGAAGTTGGAAGGGGCCAAGACGCGGCTTTCGAAAGAGGGCGGCGCGGGGCGGGAGAAGCCGCAGCCGTAGGTTCGTTCGTATCGGTGGTGATATAAATAACTCTACCGATTCGTATGCGATGGTTATTATCGATTGCCGGAATGAGCCTCTGCATGGGGCAGGAGTGGCGCCACTGGGGCGGAGACGCGGGCGGGCGGAAGTACTCGAACCTCAAGCAGGTTCACCGCGGGAACGTAGCGAACTTGCAAGTGGCGTGGACTTATAAAACTGGCGAGATTTCGGACGGGAAAACCTACGTCACGCGCTCCGCGTTTGAAACGACGCCGTTGGCGGCCGATGGCGTGTTGTATTTGACGACACCGTTTAACCGGGTGGTGGCGTTGGAACCGGAGACGGGGAAGCAGTTGTGGTCGTTCGATCCGGATATCGACAAGACCAAAGCGGCGAATCTGTTTATTTCGCGCGGGTGTTCCTATTGGACGGATGGGAAGAAGAAGCGGATACTTCATGGGACGCAAGCGGGACGGCTGTATTCGATTGACGCGTTGACGGGGAAGCCCGATCCGGCGTTTGGCGCGAATGGGTCGATTGACCTGCGGGTGGGCGTGGCGGAAAAGTATCCGGACCGCAGTTATGGCGTTACGTCGCCGCCGGTGATTTTCAAGAACCTGGCGATTACCGGGGCGTGGGTTTCCGACGGCGATCCGCAAGGGCCGTCGGGCGATGTGCGGGCGTTCGAAATCGGCACGGGGAAGTTGGCATGGACCTTTCACACCGTCCCTCGGCCGGGTGAGTTCGGGCATGAGACGTGGGAAGGCGATTCGTGGAAAGACCGGGGCGGCACGAATGTGTGGTCGGTGATGTCGCTGGATGCGCGGCGGGGGCTGGTTTTTCTGCCCTTGACGTCGCCGTCGCCGGATTATTACGCGGCCGGGCGCAAAGGCGCGAACCTGTTCGGCGATTCCGTGGTCGCGCTGGATGCAGCGACGGGAAAGCGCGTATGGCATTTCCAGACCGTTCACCACAATATTTGGGATTACGATCTGCCGGCGCAGCCGGCGCTCGTGACGGTGAAGAGCGAAGGAAAAGTGATCGACGCGGTGGCGCAAGTGACCAAGACGGGCTTCACATTCCTGTTTGACCGGGCCACGGGCAAGCCGGTATTTCCGATTGAAGAGACGCCCGTTGCCGCGTCCGGTGTACCGGGCGAATCGGCGTGGCCGACGCAACCCCGACCGGTGAAGCCGCCGCCGTTTGCGCGCCAGAGCATGAAGCCGGAAGAGCTAACAAACGTGACGCCGGAATCGCGGGCGTTTTGCGAAGGCATTGTGAAAGACGCCGTGCTGCGGCCGATGTTCACGCCGATCGGATTGCAAACCACCGTTCTGTTTCCAGGGACGAATGGCGGCACGAATTGGGGCGGGGCGTCGTTCGATCCGGAGACGCGGACGCTATATGTGAACTCGATGGACGTGGGGATGGTGTTCCGGCAGGAGACGCGGCCGGAGGGGTCGCTGGTGCCCTACCGAAACCGGGGCGTGGGGACGAACAGTTCGCGGTTCTGGGATCCGAACTTGTATCCGTGCCAGCAGCCGCCGTGGGGGCATTTGACGGCGATCGATTTGGACAAGGGCGAATTCCGGTGGCGTGTGCCGTTGGGCGAATATGACGAGTTGACCAAGCGCGGCGTGGCGCCGACGGGGACACCGAATCTAGGCGGTTCGTTAGTGACGGCCGGGGGCCTGGTGTTCATCGCGGCAAGCAATGACGGGCGGTTCCGCGCGTTCGATAAAGACACGGGAAAGAAGCTGTGGGAGACGCGGCTGCCGGCGAGCGGGCACGCGAACCCGATGACATTTTGGAGCGCGAAGACCGGTAAGCAGTATGTCGTCATCGCGGCGGGCGGCGGGAACAAGTACAACTCGACGTATGCGGATTCGCTGATGGTCTATGCGCTGCCGTAATTTTTACGATAATGGCGTTATGCGTATTTTGATATTGCTGTCGGTGAGCATGGCCGCCCTTTGCGGCTCCGAGAAATTTGGCAAGGGTTTGACGCTGAAGGAAGCGACTCCCCTGGCGACGCTTCTTAGCACTCCAGAAGACTATGTCGGCAAGATGGTGCAGGTGAAGGGCAAAGTAACGGAAGTGTGCCAGATGATGGGCTGCTGGGTGCAGATTCAAGATGGCGACAAGGGACTGCGGGTGAAAGTGAAGGACGGGGAGATCATGTTCCCGAAAAACGGCGCTGGCCGCAAGGCGGTGGCGGAGGGCGTGTTTAAGAAGATCGATCTAAACAAGCAGCAGGCCGTCGCGTGGGCCAAGCATGAAGCGGAAGAGCGCGGCCAGAAGTTCGACGCCTCCAAGATTACGGACGGCATGACGATGTATCAAATTCAAGGAACGGGAGCAGTCTTGCTCGATTAGCGATGAGGAAAACGATTCTGGGGCTCGCGGCGCTCGCGAGCCTTTTCTGTATTTTGGCGCAGGCGCCGGCGGTTCCGGGGCGTCCGAAGCTTCTGCTGGTGATCGCGGTGGACCAGTTCCGCTACGACTACCTGACGCGTTTCCGGAAGGAGTACAACGCCGGGTTGGCGCAACTGCTGACGCAGGGCGCGGTCTTTACCAATGCCAACTACGAGCACCTGCCGACGGTGACAGCGGTGGGCCATGCGACGATGCTGACCGGAGCGTCGCCGACGATGAGCGGCATAGTGGCCAATGACTGGTATGAGAAAGAGACCAGGAAGATCACGACGTCGGTACAGGATGAAAAAACTGAACTAGTAGGCGGCGATGGCGTGGGATCGACACCGAAACGGCTGTTGGTGAGCACGGTGGCCGATGAGATTAAGATGTCGGGACGAGGCGAATCGAAGACGATCGGCATGTCTTTGAAGGACCGGTCCGCGATACTGATGCCGGGGCGGATGGCGGACGCGGCGTACTGGTTTACGGAAGAGAACGGGAGTTGGGTGACCAGCACGTGGTACATGAGCGCGTTGCCGAAGTGGGTGGCGGATCATAACGAAAGGCGGCCGGCGGATCAGTATTTGGGCAAACAGTGGACTCCGCTTTGGGGCGGCGCTGCGCTGCACAAACTGCCGGGGACGCCGGACACGATGTTCTACAGCAACGTGGAAAAGAGCCCGTACGGGAATGAGATTCTAGAGCAATTCGCCGAGTTGGCGGTTGAGAACGAGAAACTGGGACAGCATGCGGGAATCGACGTTCTGACGTTGAGTTTTTCGTCGAATGACAAGGTAGGCCACGCCTATGGGCCGGATTCGCCGGAAGCGCGCGATATGTCGGTCCGGACAGACCGGGTGCTGGGCAAGCTCTTCGCCTATTTGGAGAAAAAGATCGGCATGCGCAACGTGCTGGTGGCGTTGACGGCGGACCATGGCATTCCGCCCATGCCGGAGGCGAACGCGGCGCGGAAAATGCCGGGCGGACGGATAAAGGACAAGGATTTCTCGGATCTGGTGGAGAAGACACTGCAGGCGAAGTTCGGTCCAGGCAAATGGTCCGTAGGCAAGAAGGGAGAACAGATCTACTTGGACCCGGCGCTGCTAACGCAATATGGCGCGGCCAGAGTCCGGGAGGCGGCGGCGGAGGCGCTGTGGAACTTTCCCCACGTGTTGCGTGTCTACACCAAGGATCAGTTACTGCGCGGGCAAGCCGGGCAGGACAAGGTGGGAACTCGAACCGCGAACGGCTACCATCCGCGGCGGGGAGCGGACGTGGTTGTGGTGCTGGAGCCTTATTGGATGTTCGGGACGGACACGACATCGCACGGTTCGCCGTTCGGCTATGACACTCATGTACCGCTTATCATCATGGGGGCGGGCGTAAAGCCGGGCCGGTATCATCAGGCGGCGGCGGTGAACGATCTGGCGCCTACGCTGGCGACAATATTGGAGGTGGAAGTACCCGCTGGGTCGACGGGACGCGTCCTCTTTGAGGCGCTTGTCCGCTAAGGCTTGTGATAATCTGGTGGCTAACGCTTTCACTTCGCGGGAACTTGAGGAGAGATCTGTAATATGCTCGGTATTCGTTCGGTTCGTTTGTTGTTGCCGGTAATTTTGTTAACCTGTGCCGCCACGGCTTCGGCGCAGATCAAAGTGGCGATCATTAACCTGCAAAAGGCAGTATTGGACACGGCGGAAATTCAGAAGGCGCAGAAGGATCTGGAAGCCAGATTCAAGCCGCGCCAGGACAAGGCGGAGGCGTTGCAGCGCGAGTTGGCGACGATCCAGGGCCAGTTGCAGACGATGGCCGGCAAACTGACGCCGCAGGCGGAGCAGGAACTCAACGTGCAGGGCCAGCGGAAGCAGCGCGAATTGCAGCGGCTGACGGAAGATCTGCAAGGCGACGTGGACCGGGAAAGGCAGGACATCCTGGGCCGCAGCGCGCAGCGGATGAACGAAGTGGTGAAGAAGCTATCGGAAGCGAAGGGGCTGGATGTGGTGGTGGATGTGACCAACGCCGTTTACTTCAAGCCCGCATTGGAAATCACGCCGGAGGCGACTGCCGAGTACAACAAAGCGTACCCGGTTAAGTAAGTTCTCCGAGAGGGGGACTTTCATGAACGACTACCTGACTAACTACGGCGAAGGCGATGAGCGCCGTGAGAAACTCGTCAAACGGATTCTCTATAGCGTCCTGGCGATCGCGGTTATCGGCGGCGCGCTTTGGTTCTTCTTCCGGAACTACAAGGAAGAGGCGCGGGTAAAGGAGTTCCTGTCGCTGCTGGCGCGGCAGGACTATAAGACCGCTTACGCGCTTTGGGGTTGCAGCGATGCGACGCCTTGCCGGGACTATAAATTTGACCGGTTTATGCAGGACTGGGGCCCGCAAAGCGATGCGGGGAACGTTTCGGCGATTCAACGGTCCAAGGTAAAGAGCTGCAGCAACGGGATCATCCAACTGTTACAGATCAAGGGCCAGGATGTGAATCTGTACGTGGATCGAGGCACGCTGGTGATCGGGTTCGCGCCATGGCCTGTCTGCAATCCGCGGATTAGCATGTAGGTTGGTTTACCAGCCGCGGAGTTTGCGCAGTTCGGTTATGTGGGCGACGTGATGGAGCCCGTGCCACGAATAGACGCCGAGGAGCCAATCAACGTCGTGCTGGCCGCTGGCGGGGTGGACGATAGGCCGGGAGAACTGCTCGGGGGCGAGCGAACGGAGAAGCATTCCCCAGCGGGCGTGCAGGGCATCGAGTAGGGCCAGGCTGAGGCCGATGGGAGCGTTGGCCCCATCGGCAAGTTCGGCCCAGAGCTGTTCTTCGTAGGGCTTAATGGTGGGGTTGTCTTCCGTAAGGGCAAGGCGGAAACGGCAGTAGGCGTTGGCATGACTGTCGGCGATGTGGTGAACGAGTTGGCGAACCGTCCAGCCGCCGGCGCGATAGGGCGTGGCGAGTTGCTCGTCGGCGAGACCGCGAACGGCTTTACGGAGCTCGATCGGGGTGTTTTCAATGGTCTCAATGGCGGCGGCGCGCTGGCCCGGGGAGAGCGGGCCGGCGTGGACGTACTTTCCAATGGGGTAGCGGGGGTCGGGCATGGTTTAGGTCTCCTGGCGGTTGATGAGAAACGTGGCGACGTGGTCAAAGAAAGCGCGGAGGATCTGGTCGGCTTCGGGGGGCAGGGCGGCTTCGATAAGGGCGTTATTCATTAGCGCAATCCAACGATCACGAGCGCGGGAATCGACTGGAAAATGGGCGTGCCGCATGCGAAGGCGGGGATGGCCGCGTTGCTCGATGTAGGTGGGGGGCCCGCCGAAACGGAAGATAAGGAAGTTGCGAAGGCGGGATTCGGCGGCGGCGAGATCGGTGGAGGGGTACATCGGCCCCAGGATGTCGTCGCCGGGAACTTGGCGGTAGAAGGCGTGGACGAGGCGTTCAAAACCATCGTCGCCGATGGCTTCGTAGACCTTATCTTCGGGCAGGGTGGGGGACACTCCTCCATTATCGACCGGCGGAGATAGGCGGTGTGTAAGGTGAGACGAATGGGACAAATTGGCGCAACCATGCGCCATTCCGTCATGCTAACCCTTGTTTTTTCAATAGCATAAGGTGTTTTTGCGGCGTAAAACTATCCAAAGTTCCATTGAGAGGCAAATTCACAGAACGTACGCTGGTACCACAAACGAATCACGAGTCCTTAAAGGTACTGGAAACCCGGCAACTAAGGGACCGTTCGAAAAGGTTAACCACAAATGAAAGCACCCATAATCCTCATTGCGACCCTCTTGTCGCTGCCGATCGCCAGTGGCCAAGACAAATACTTCGGGAGGTCCAACGATAGGAACGGCCATGCAAAGGTCGCCCGAGACCTGGACACCGTTAATCCGGCCAGCCTGATCGATGTGATCGTTCAGTTCCGGCAGACCCCCACGCAACGGCACCACCAAAAAGTGACCAACCGGGGTGGCCGCCTCAAAACCGGGTTGGAGGCCATCAATGGCGGCCACTACTCGATGCAGGCGGGCGAACTAGCCGAACTTGCCAATGATTCCGACGTCGTCCACATTTCACCGGATCGCGCGGTCAAAGGCTCATTGGATTACTCCGCCCAGGCGACTGGAGCCGGCATTGCGCTGAGTAATGGCTGGGATGGAACGGGCATCGGAATTGCGGTGATCGACAGCGGAGTGGATGATGTGAAGGACCTCCAAGGTTTGGGTAAACCTAGTAGCTGGAAGTCCCGGACTGTCTACAGCCAGAGTTTCTTGCCTGGCAGTGAGAACGTAATCGGGAACGACCAATACGGACACGGAACCCATGTGGCCGGCATCATTGCCGGCAACGGCGGCAGTTCGGACGGGAGCGGCTATTCGCGCACGTTCCGTGGGATAGCGCCCCGAGCGGAGATAGTGAACCTTCGCGTTCTGGACGCAACCGGGGCCGGCCGCGATAGTTACGTGATCGCGGCGATTCAGCGCGCCATTGCACTGAAGACCACTTACAAGATCCGCATCATCAATCTCTCACTCGGACGGCCGGTGTTTGAGAGCTACAAGACGGATCCATTGTGCCAGGCGGTGGAAGCGGCATGGAAAGCCGGAATCGTGGTGGTGGTGGCGGCCGGCAATAACGGTCGCGACAATACGCTGGGCCGCTCCGGTTACGGCACGGTGAACTCCCCCGGCAACGATCCTTATGTGATCACCGTGGGAGCCATGAAAACGAAGAAGACGCCCGCCCGCGGCGATGACGAAATTGCCAGTTACAGCGCGAAGGGGCCAACCACGGTGGACCACGTGGCGAAGCCGGACCTGGTCGCGCCCGGTAACCAGATCGTCTCCTCGGTGAAAAACGGGAAGGACTGGATCCTTCAGCAGTACCCCCAGAACCTGGTACCGGCTTCGTACTTCGATTACACTCCTCCGGCCACCGAACCCTTCAAGTATCTGTGGCTGAGCGGGACGAGCATGGCGACGCCCATGGTGAGCGGCGCGGCGGCTCTGATGCTGCAAAAGGAGCCGGGTCTGAAGCCGGACCAAGTGAAGGCGCGCCTTATGAAGACGGCCACGAAAAGCTTTCCTTACTTCAGCACCGCTACCGACCCGGTTACCAACCAGCTTTACACCAGCCAGTACGACCTCTTTACCGTGGGCGCCGGCTATCTGGACATCATGGCCGCGCTGAATAACCAGGATGTTTCCGCGAAAACCGCGATGTCCCCCACCGTCATCCGAGACGCAACCGGCAAGTACCGGTTGGTCAGGCACGCCTCCGCGCTCTGGGGCGAATCGGCTTTGTGGGGCGAATCGGCGGTCTGGGGAGAGCAGGTGATGGTTCGCGGCTATTCGGCCTTGTGGGGCGAGTCGGCTCTCTGGGGCGAATCGGCGGTGTGGGGTGACAGCACCTCGCAAGCGTTTTCCGCTTTGTGGGGAGAATCGGCGTTGTGGGGCGAATCGGCGTTGTGGGGCGAGGGTAACACCCGCATGGTGGAATCCACCAACGTCCTCATGAACGGCGAGAAATAGACGGCAATGGAACGGACTCGACGGTCCATGGGAAAAACCATGAAACATACAATTCACGCGATAGCGGCGGTCGCGCTGCTGATCCCGTCCGCATTCGCCAAACATCCGAAAATCGCCAAGGATCTCGCAACGACCGGCGGCGCCACGGTTGACGTCATCGTGCAGTTCACTACGCCGCCGGCCGGCATGCATCACGACAAAGTAACGAAGAGGGGCGGGAAGTTGAAGTCGGAGCTCGGCGTGTCGAAAGCCGCCCTGTACTCGATGACAGCCGGCGCGCTGGAGGATCTCGCCAACGACCCCGAGGTGACGCACATTTCGCCAGATCGGCCCGTCCAGTCGACCGTCGACTATTCGCGTGCATCGGTTTTCGCCGATACCGCCCTCCAGCATGGGTGGGACGGAACGGGCATTGGCGTGGCGGTCATTGACTCCGGCGTCTCCGATCCTCCCGATCTGGATAAGCAAATCGTCTATTCAAAGAGCTTCAATTCCTCGAAGACGAACGAAGTGTATGGCCACGGTACTCATGTCGCCGGAATCATCGCCGGCATCGGGAAGGACTCCTCCGGACAGTACAAAGGAGTGGCCCCGGGAGCCAGGATCATTAGTCTTCGCGTGCTCGACGACAACGGAGCCGGGACCGACAGCGCGGTCATCGCGGCGATCCAGGAAGCGATCCGGCTGAAGGCCGCCTATAACATCCGCGTGATCAACCTTTCCCTGGGCCGCGCGGTCTATGAGAGCTACACGGCCGATCCGCTCTGCCAGGCGGTGGAACAAGCGTGGAAGGCGGGAATCGTCGTCGTGGTGGCGGCCGGCAACGGGGGCCGCGATAATTCACACGGCACGAGCGGCTACGGCACCATCAGCTCTCCCGGCAACGATCCGTACGTCATCACGGTTGGGGCCATGAAAACTGTGGGCACGGCGGGCCGGGGCGACGACCTGGTCGCCAGCTACAGCGCGAAGGGGCCGACGCGGTTGGACCATATCGTCAAGCCGGACATAGTCGCGCCTGGAAATCGAGTTGTCTCCGTCAGCACTAAGGGTGTCAGCCTCCTCGAGAAAGCCTATGGGTCCAACAAGGTGGGCGCGGCGTATTTCAAGCTCAGCGGCACCAGCATGGCCGCACCCATGGTTAGCGGCGCCGCCGCGCTGATGCTGCAAAAGGATCCCACGCTCACGCCAGACCTCGTCAAGGCTCGCCTGATGCGTTCCGCCACCAAGCCCTCGGCGTTCCCACTCTACAGCTCCGCAACCGATCCGGCCACAAACCTTATTTACTCCACGCGTCACGACGTCTTCTCCATGGGCGCCGGCTATCTGAGTATCTGGGCCGCCCTCAACGACAGCTCAACGACGACCGCCGGCAAAAACGCCCTCTCTCCAAAAGCGATTCGCAACAGTCTAACCGGCGCCGTGTCACTTTCCGTTCTCTGGGGCGATTCCGTGCTCTGGGGAGACTCCGTCCTCTGGAGCGATTCGTACATTTGGGGATCTGCCGCCTTCGTCTCCGGAACCAGCGTTCTGTGGGGGGATTCCGTCGTCTGGAACAATAAGTCCGCCGCCGGCAACAGCGTCCTCTGGCGTGACTCCATCCTCTGGGGCGACTCCATTGTTCGAGGCGAAGCCACCTCAATCGCCATCAACGGCGAAAACTGACGACCTGCGGAAAGGGCGGGGCCAGCCTTAATGCGTAAAGCCCCGCCGGACGCTGAAAAGCTTCCGTTTTCCTGCGACTGTATGCCTTCTCAACGAACGGGCACAGTGCATTTGTGCAACCAAAATCCTGTCCATGCGCCACCGCATGGACAGGATTTCCGCCATTGGCCGGGGCCAGTTCCCGGTGGTCATGGCCGCGGAAGCGGCGCTGTCGTTCATTCAGTTGTCGTCAGTCCCCTTGCCCGGGCGGCACGGTCAAGGGCGGGGTACGATTCCTGTGGCTCTCGTCTGACTTGCGCAACCCGACTCGAACTCGACATCCGGCGAGGACTCTCCACTGGGACGGCGAGGGGGCGGACATGAGTGAAGCCTCTTTGCGGTTGATTCGGGTTGTAGCGCCATAGCCAACGAAGTGGCGGAGAGCCTGCTGTGGCGCATGCCGGGACGCGGATGGCCGGCGCTCCTCAGTGCAGGTGTGAGGGCCGCCGAAGCGAAAGGTAAGGAACTGGCGGAGGCGGATTTCGGCGCCGTCAAGATCGGCGGCGGGGTATATGGGGCCGAGAATGTCATCGTTCGGAACTTGCCGGTAGAAGGCGTGGACCAGGCGGCGAAAACCATCGTCGCCGATGGTTTGATAGACCTGATCTTCGGGGAGGGTGAGGGGCACATCATCCATTATCGACTGGGGAAGTACACCCGTGGGCGGAGGCGCAATGTCGAGCGAAAATGCGCCAAAATGTCGCGTCGCATTGCCACGTTGTCAATATAACCCATTCATTTTCAAAGACCTAGGGCATTTTCTCGCCTCTAAATCCACCTAAAGTCCCATTGAGCGTCCATCGGCGAAACCGTACGCTGGTACCACAAACGAGTCACAAACTCTTAAAGGTTCTGGACACCCGGCACTAAGGGACCGTTTGAAAAGGTTAAACACAAATGAAACTACCCATAATCCTCTTTGCGGGCGTCTTATCCCTCCCAACCGCGTATGGTAAAGACAAAGTTGCCGACGGCCTGGAAAAAGCCCGTGATGCGAACGGCAACGTCAAGGTCCTGATCGCGTACGAGGAAGCGATCGACGACAAGAAAGCTAAGAAGGTCCTAGACATACGCGGAAGAGTAAACAAGAAGCACGCCGCAACCGGGATCATGGAAGCGGAAGTACCCGCCAACGAACTGGACGCCTTATCTGAGGACGAGGATATTCTGTACATTGCACCGGACCGGATTGTGCGCCCGACTATGGATTACGCCATGGCGGCGATCCAACTGACCTCGACGATCCGTTCTCAATGGTCCGGCGCTGGCATCGGGGTCGCGGTCATCGATTCGGGTATCGATCCGCACCTGGACCTCTTGCGCGGCTTCACGAGCGCGCTGGTTTACCAGGAGTCGTTTCTGCCGGGGGCCCCTACGGACTTGAAGGACTCCTACGGGCATGGAACCCATGTGGCCGGAATTATCGCGGGTAATAGCCTCTCGACACAGTTTCCTGGGAGCACCCGGTCCTTCGCCGGCGTCGCGCCCAAGGTGAATCTGATCAGCTTGAAAGTATTGGACGCCAGCGGGGCCGGGACCGATTCGATGGTGATCGCGGCCATCGAGCGGACCATTGCGCTGAAGACCCAGTACAACATCCGGATCGCAAATCTTTCCATCGGCCGCCCCGTATTCGAAAGCTACAAGTTGGACCCGCTGACACTCGCCGTGAAGAAACTGTGGCAAAGCGGCATCGTGGTTGTTGTTGCGGCGGGGAACTACGGCCGGGATGACTCGGCCGGGACAAAGGGCTACGGAACGATTAGCTCTCCCGGAAATCATCCGCTGGTGATCACCGTCGGAGCGACGCGGACCATGTATACCACTGGCCGGTCTGACGATCAGATGACCAGCTATAGCTCCAAAGGCCCAACGGCGATCGATCACATCGTCAAGCCGGACCTGGTGGCGCCGGGGAACCAGATTGTCTCCACGGTATACACAGGCGCCAGCACAATGGCGACGACTTATCCTCAAAATTTGATTCCCATGAGCTACTACAGCCCATCAACCTTTATGTCTTCGTCCCCGTCTTGGACATACTACCGGATGAGCGGTACATCGATGGCCGCGCCCGCGGTGGCGGGCGCCGTCGCGCTGCTTCTGCAAAAGGACCCGACGCTCACTCCGGACCAGGTCAAGGCCCGGTTGATGCGGTCGGCGGCGAAAGTGCTGCCGGGCTCCTCGGTAGCTGTAGATCCTCTCACGGGAAAGTCGTACAACGTGCAAGGTGACATGTTCACCGTCGGCGCGGGTTACCTGGACGTCCAGGCGGCGCTTGCCGACACGTCGAAACTCAGTGGTACGGCCGCTTCACCAGTGGCAACTAGAAAGAAGGACGGTCACGTGTATCTGTCATTCACCAAAAACGCGGTGTGGGGAGGAAGCGCGCTATGGGGAGAAAAGACGATCTTCGGCGCCAATCTCTTCCTGACCAGTTCCAGCGCGTTGTGGGGTGAGAGCGCATTGTGGGGTGAAAAAACCGCCACGGCCTACAGCGCCCTCTGGGGGGAAAGTGCTCTCTGGGGGGAAAGCGCCCTCTGGGGAGAGACAGTCGGGGCGACTGGCTCCAATGATATTCAGGCGTACGGCGACAAGTAGCAAAGATTGTCAAAGAAAACGTAACAAGGACTATAGGGAAAGAACATGAAACGCAAAGTTTATTTAGTAATGGCCGTGGCGCTGCTAATCCCGTCCGCATTCGCAAAGCATCCGAAAATCGCCGATGATCTCGACACCTCCAATGAGGGTATGGTCGACGTCATCGTACAGTTTAAATCACCGCCGGCCGCCAGAAGTCACGCCAGTTTTGCGAAAAGCCGCGGCAAGTTGAGGTCGGAACTCGGTGCGGCCCGGGCCGCGCTGTACTCTGTTTCCGCTTCGGCGTTGGAGGATCTGGCCAACGATCCGGACGTCGCCTTTATCACGCCGGACCGCATCGTCGAGGGGGCATTGGATGTGGCGGTAAAGACCGTATATGCCAACACCGCCCAAGCCAACGGCTTCACCGGGAGCGGCGTAGGCGTTGCCGTCATTGACAGCGGCGTGCAGGCCGAGCCGGGAGAGTTGAACGTTGTCTATAGCCAGAGCTTCGTCGCGGGCCAGTCGAGCGCCAAGGATTACTACGGTCATGGCACACACGTCGCCGCCATCATCGCCGGCAGCGGAGCCGTCTCGGGCGCCAAGTATAAGGGCATCGCCCCCGGCGCGAAAATCATCAATCTGCGCGTGCTCGACGGCAACAACCGGGGAACGGACAGCGCGGTGATCGCGGCCATCGGGCGCGCCATCCAGCTAAAGACCACCTATAACATAAGGGTCATCAACCTTTCGCTTGGCCGGCCCATTCAGGGGCGCTACGCCACGGATCCGCTCTGTGTGGCCGTGGAAGACGCTTGGAAGGCCGGGATCGTCGTGGTAGTGGCTGCTGGCAACGACGGCCGTAACAACTCCAATAACACGCAGGGCTACGGGACAATTAGCTCGCCGGGAAACGACCCCTACGTGATCACGGTCGGAGCCATGAAGAGTTTGGGGACGGCATCGCGATCCGACGACCGTATCGCCAGCTACAGCTCGAAAGGGCCCACGTTGTTGGATCACGTCGTGAAGCCGGACTTAATCGCACCGGGGAACCGCATCGTCTCGGCCAAACTGGTCGCGGACAGCCCTATGGAGAATCAGTACAGGGGGAATCAGGTGGATGAAGAATATTTCAGGCTCAGCGGAACCAGCATGGCGGCACCGATGGTGAGTGGGGCGGTAGCGCTGATGTTGCAGAAGAGCCCGTCGCTAACTCCGGACATTGTCAAGGCTCGCCTCATGCGCAGCGCTACCAAGCCTTCGGCCTTTCCGCTGTACAGCGCTTCCACCGATCCGGTCACTGGCGTCGCTTACAGCGCCCGGCACGACATCTTCTCCATGGGCGCCGGCTATCTGGATGTCTGGGCCGCCCTCAACGACAGCTCGACGGCGGCCGCCGGCAAGCGCGCCCTCTCGCCCACAGCCGTGCGCAACAGCGTAACCGGCGTCGTGTCGCTCTCCGTTCTTTGGGGCGATTCCGTGCTCTGGGGCGACTCGGTTTTATGGGGCGATTCCTACATCTGGGGATCGGCCGCCTTCGTTTCCGGCAGCAGCGTCCTGTGGGGCGATTCCGTCGTCTGGAACAGCAAGTTAGCCGCCGGCAACAGCGTCCTATGGGGTGATTCCGTCCTCTGGGGCAACACTATCGTGCAGGGCGAGGGCATTGCAATCGCCATCAATGGTGAAAACTGACAACCGCTACATGGCGGGGCGGCCATAGGGAATGAAGCCCTGCCCGCCGCTGGAAGGCCTTGGCTTCCCCGCGGTTGCCGGCCCGATGAATCAATAGCAGTCAATATCCTGTCCACGCGCCGGCGCGTGGACAGGATATTCGCATTTCGGCCCGGCCTCGCGTCAGTGGAATCCCCGCGGCCGCGCCGATCATCGGCGATCCAGTTCCTCGGCGGCACGATCATGGCCAGAGAGAACGTCCGGGCGCTGGCCGGATTTGCGCAATGGGACTCGCCACCACCGGCGGGCCAGACTTGCAGGCGAAGCGCGGGGAGCCGTCAGCAATCAGTTCCTGGCGGCCGCGCGCCGGTCTCTGATCCTTTCACCCATCGGCATGTGCGACACGCGAGGCAGGAATCTCACCTCCATATCGATTACTGGAGATAGTCCGTGAGCCGATTGGGGGAACATGGAGTCAAATGGGACAAACTGTCTCACGGCTGCGCCATTGCGTCTCACTAACCTCTTGTTTTTCATCGACATAAGGTGATTTTGAGATCGAGAATCCAACTAAAGTTCCATTGATCCGTGGTCCACGAGACCGTACGCTGGTTACACAAACGGAAAGCAAGTTCGCCAAAGTTCTGGAACCTCAGCACCAGGGACCGTTTGGAAAGGTCGAACACAAATGAAAAATCCCATAGTTCTTTTCGCCAGTCCCTTATTTCTGAATATCGCCGATGGCCAAGACAAGCTTGCCAAGGATCCGGGGACGTCCGCACTCTCTCCCTACAACCCATGCACTGAAAGAAAGAATCCAATGCCCAATCGCAACTCCCTCCTGGCTCTCGTGGTGACGGCGCTCCTGCTGCCAGTCGCCAGCTTCGCCGGCGCCTCCAAGATCTCGGAAGATATCAAAAAGGCGGACAAACAGAAGCTAATCGACGTTATCGTCGTCTATAAGGCGAAGGTGGTTCAAGCCGACAGGGACAAGTTCGGATTCAAGGGCGCCATCATGAAGGGCAGCTTTGACCATGTCAGATCGATGGCCTATCAAATCAAGCCTAAGGATCTCGATGACCTGGAGTCAGATCCGAAGGTCCTCTATGTCTCCCGAGTCCGCCCGATGAAAGCGCACATGCTCCCCATCGCGCAGCAGACCACCGGCGCCTACATCGCTCCCACCTATGGCCTTACGGGCGCGGGGATCGGCGTTGCCGTGATTGACTCCGGCGTTACGCTCCACCCGGACCTGAAACAGGCCAACTGCACCGGCTCGCGCATTGTCTACAGCGAGAGCTTTGTTCCGGGCGATATCTCCACGGACGATACCTACGGCCACGGCACCCACATCGCCTCCATCATCGCCGGCAATGGCCTCTGCTCCGGCACCTCGTCCAACCTAGCGAAGATGACTGGGATCGCGCCCTCGGCCAACATCATCAATTTCCGCGTCCTCAATTCATTTGGCGCCGGCACCGACGCCGCCGTCATCGCCGCCATCAACCGCGCCATCGCACTCAAGTCCACTTACAACATCCGAATTATAAATCTTTCCCTCGGGCGCCCCATCCGCGAGTCCTACACCGTGGACCCGCTGACCCAGGCTGTTGAATCCGCCGTAAACGCCGGCATCCTGGTCGTCTCGTCCGCCGGTAACTCCGGCCGGAACACCCTGAATAACCTGAACGGCTACGGCTCGCTCACCTCTCCCGGCAACCACCCGCTCGCCCTCACCGTTGGCGCGATGAACATGAAAGCCAGCAATTCCCGCTCCGACGACGTCATCACATCCTTCTCCGGCAAAGGCCCTTCGGCGCTCGATCACATCGTCAAGCCGGACATGGTCGCCCCGGGCAACGCGATCGGCGCCGCCAATATCACCGGCTCTGTCCTCGCTACCGTGTTCTCCGGTAAAATCGTTACTTCCAGCTATCCGACGGCCAAGTACATTTCCCTATCCGGCACTTCCATGGCCGCCCCCATGGTCGCAGGGGCCGCCGCCCTGGTGCTCCAGCAATCCTCGTCGCTGACCCCAGGTCAAGTGAAGGCTCGCCTAATGCGAACCGCCTCCAAATCCTTCCCATCTCCGACGACCTACACAGTGATCGGCGCGTCCGTCCCCTTGGTCTGCTACTACGACCCGTTCACCGTCGGCGCCGGCTATCTCGACATCCTTGGGGCTCTGAACGATAACTCCACTTCCACCAATGGCGCCTTGTCGCCGGCCATCGTCCAGAGCGGATCCAACGTCAACCTCACCAACGCTCCCTCGGCGACGACGGCCCACCAGGTCAACTGGGCCACGGCCGGCGCCACCCTTTATGGCTCCCTAAACGTGTCGTCGAACCAATTGCTGGGCACTACGGGCAAGGCCTGGGGCGATCCTTCCGTCTCCGGTAACAGCGTCCTGTGGGGCGATAGCGTCCTGTGGGGTGACAGCGTCCTCTGGGGCGACTCCGTTCTTTGGGGCGACTCCGTTCTCTGGGGCGACGCCATCGAACTCGGCGACCCCCAATAGTCGGCTTTCCTACCTGCATTCGATCCATTCGATGCGAGAGTAAACAAAATGACTAAAGAAGCGAAAATCTATATATCGGCGGTCGTCGCGCCGGGAGTCGCCGCCCTTGTCTGGGCCGGTATCCACTGGAACTGCCCGAACCTCGGTGCCTTCGCGGTCTACCTCGCGGTAGCTCTTATTCTGGGAGTAACGAGACTCAAACTGCCGGGTTTGGAGGGAACTTACTCGCTGAGCTTTCTGCCGGTTCTCTATGGTTTGAACCACTTCACGGCATCCGAAGTATTGGTGGTGGCGGCGCTATCGGCCGTCGCGGGCTGCCTGGTGAGACCGAAGCGCAAACCCAGCGTCAGCCAGGTTCTGTTTAACTCGGCCAATCTCACGCTAAGCGCCGGGAGCTGCCTTCTGGTGTACGGCTTCCTCGCCGACCGCATTCCCTATCTTCCAGCCACATTATGTGTGATGGTGGCTCTGTATTTTGCCTTCAATACTTTGCTGGTATCGGGCATTCTCACGCTGGTTCAGGGGAAATCGCTTTCCTCGGTTTGCGAAGCCTGGTACCTTTGGAGCTTCGTCTACTATCTGGCCGGAGCGGCGTTGATGGGGCTGGCGATGTCGTCTTCCCAAGAGATCCAAGCCTGGATCATTCTGCTTCCCATCGCCTACTTGATCTGGTTCTTCCGGCGCATCCGGTCAAAGCCGATTGAGACGCAGGGTGCCGCCGGCTCGACGCGGATCCCCATGAAGGCCCAGCTATACATCCAGGCCGTAGCTGTCGCCGGCGGAATCCTGCTGGTTGCCGGTTCCGCGACGTGGGCGTCGCTCGATTCCGTGCGGTTTGCGGCGTGCGTGGCCGCGGCCGCCCTGGCGTCCGGCTGCAAGGTTCGGCTGCCGGGCATGGTGGGAACCATATCCACCAGTTTCGTGGTGATTCTCTTTGCCGCTTCGGAACTGCAATGGGGAGAGACGATGGCGCTGGCGGCGGTAGCGGCCGTCGTGCAGTCCTACTGGAAGGCGCGACGCCGTCCGCTGCCCACGCAAGTGATTTTCAACGTCGCCACCGTCGTTCTGAGTTCCACCGCGGCTTATGCCGCCTGCCATTCGGTGGCGGAGTTGTCTCTCTGGAACGCGGCTTTGCTGCCTTCCCTGCTGGTCTCAACGGCGGTCTACTATGGGTGCAATACCGCATTGGTGTGCATCGTTCTGGGGTTGATCGAGCACAAGAGTTTATCGTCAATCTGGACTAACTGCCGCTTCTGGTCTTTGCCGTACTATTTGGTCGGTACGGCCGCGACCGGGATTATGGTGGCGGTAAGCCGGAGCGCGGGCTACCATGCCGCGTTCCTCGTTTTGACTGTGATGGCGTTAGTGTTCCTGGCCTATCGGGTTCAGCTTAAGGCGGCTTGTCTTTCTTCGAGTCCGGCGGCTTCCTGAGACGGCTCGGTAAGAGGTCCTTATGAATCGTGCATGCCGCGCGCCCGGTCTGACGAGCCGCGCCGCCTAACGGACGGGCACGGGAACGTCGTTAAGCCGCTTCTGGCGTACGCGTTCCCCCAGGTCGTCGAAAAGCGAGTAGGCGACGGGCGTCAAAATCAGCGTCAGCAGCAGAGAGAGCGACTGCCCGCCGATCACGATGATGGCGATGGAGCGGCGCTCCTCCGCGCCTGGCCCGGCGCCAAGCGCGAGCGGCATCATGCCGGCGACCAGCGTCACCGTCGTCATCAGAATCGGGCGCAGCCGGTCGCGATTGGCCTGCAGAATGGCCTCCAGCCGGGGCAACCCCTCGCGGCGCAGGTTATTCGTGTGGTCGATCTGTAGAATCGAATTCTTCTTTACCACGCCGAACAGAACCAGTATGCCCAATGCTGAATAGAGGTTGAGCGTTTCGCTAAAGAACCAGAGCGAGAGGAAGCCGAACGGCACCGCCAGCGGCAGGCTGAGCAGAATCGTCACCGGGTGCAGCAGGCTTTCAAACTGCGACGCCAGGATCATGTACATGAAGACCACCGAGAGCGCGAAGGCCAGCAGGAACTCCGTCAACGTCCGCTCAAATTCACGGCCGCGGCCGATGACCGTCGTGCTATAGGAGGCCGGCATCTTCAAGGTCTCCGCCGCCTCGAACATCAATGGCAGCCGGTCGCCCAAACCATAGCCGGCGGTGATATTCGCGCGAATGCCCACCTGCCGCTGCCGGTCCAATCCCTCAATGCGATACGCCGACATCGCCTCCCGCAATTGCACCACATTGTCGAGGCGCACCAGCCGGTTTCCCGTGGCCGGCACATAGAGCTTCGATACCGTCGCGGTCGAGTTGCGATCCGTATCCCTCAAGCGAATTTCGACGTCATATTCCTCGGCCACTTTGTCGTCGCGGAAGCGGGAGACTTCGTCGTCACCGCCCACCATCAGACGCAGCGAACTGGCGATATCGGCGGCGTCCACGCCGAGATCCGCCGCCCGCTCCCGATCGATAAATACACGCAGCTCGGGCTTGTTCACCCGCAATGTCGTGTCGATATCCACCAACCCCGGAATCTCCAGCGCCTTCCCGCGAAGCGCCTCGCCGTACTCGTACAGCGCGGCCAACTCCGGACCGCGGATCACGAAATCGATATCATAGGGAGCCGACCCCTGGTTCAGCGACTGCACGTTGCCAACGCGCACGCGCAGGTCGCCGAACTGTTTCATGTTAGCGCGCACCGCCTGCATCACATCGCGCTGCGAGTAGACGTCTTTGAAGGCGTCCATCGGCTTGCCTTCCAGCGTCTTCTTCCAAAGCCGCGAAAGCGAGAAGACCCGGTGCTCGACGTCTTCCAAACGAATATACACGCGGGCGCTATTCACGGCCTGCAGATAGCCGGTGCCCACCAGACAGACCATGTGCCGGATACCCGGCATGCCGCTCAACTCCGCGTAAACGCGATCCAGCACGGCTTCCATCGAGGATAAGCTGGTACCCTCCGTCGCATTGATGCTCATCTCAAATTCGCTCTCGTCGACACTGGTCGGCAAATACTCCTGCCGCACCATGCGGAAGAGAGGAACGGTGGCGGCCATGGTAACAATTCCAAGGCCCGCGATCAACAATCGATGCCGCATGGACCAGCCCAGGAGCCGCATGTAGCCGCGCTCCATCCATGCATACAGACCTTGGCGCGACGCCTTATGCTCCCCGCCGCCCGCGCGAAGAAGGCGCGAGCACATCATCGGCGTCAGGCTGAAGCTCACCAGCAACGACACTAGAATCGCCACCGCCGCCGTCACGCCGAACGAATAGAGAAATCGACCGGAAATCGAGGACATGAACGACACGGGCAGAAACACCACGATCAGGCTGAACGTCGTCGCCATCACCGCGAGCCCAATATCCCGCGTCGCCAGAATCGCCGCCTGCCGCGGCTCCATCTTCTTCTCCTCGATAAACCGGAAAATGTTCTCCAGCACGACAATCGCGTCGTCAATCACCACGCCCACCATTAGCACCAACGCCAGCATCGTGATGTTGTTCAGCGTGAAGTTCAAGGCGCGCATCACGCCAAACGTCGCAATGATCGACGCCGGAATGGCTACCGCGCCGATCAGCGTCGCGCGCCAGTCGCGCATAAACAGCAGCACCACCAGCGACGCCAGAATCGACCCGAGAATCAGGTGCAGTTGCACCTCCTGAAACGCCGCCTGAATATACAGCGATTGATCCTGCACCACCGCCAGTTCCACGCCGGGCGGCAGCAACTCCCGCGCACGCGCCAGCCGCGCCTTGATGCCGTCAACAACTTCTATCGTGTTCGCGCCCGACTGGCGCCTCACCTCCAGCGCCACCGCGGGCCGCCCGTCATAGCGCGCCGACGTGCGCCGTTCCTTGTGGCCGTCCTCGGCGTAGCCGATGTCGCGAATGCGGATGGGCGTGCCGTTGATGGTCGCCACCACCAGATCGTTGAACTCTTTCGGCTCCGGAAAACGTCCCAGGGTGCGCAGCACGAGTTCACGCGAACCCTCGTCGACACGGCCGCCCGGTATGTCGGAGTTCTGCCTTACCACCGAATCGCGCACGTGCAAAATCGGAATCTTGTAAGCCGCCAACCGGTCCGCGTCCACCCAAATATTCACCGCTCGCTTTTGCCCGCCCAGCACCTGCACCTGGCCCACGCCGCCAACGGATTCAATCGAATCCTTGATCCCGCGCTCCGCAATTTCGTACAACTCCCGGCCCGTCTTTTCGCCATAAAGAACCAGCGTCATGATGGGTGAAGCGTCCGCGTCGAGCTTCTTGATGAGCGGCGGTTTGGCGTCGCGCGGTAGCTGGGCGATAATCGACGCAATGGCGTCGCGAACGTCCTGCGCCGCCACGTCGATATTACGGTTCAGATTGAAAGTGATGATCACAATGGAGAGCGATTCCGTCGACGTGGAGCGTATGTTGTCGATCCCCTCCACCGTCGCGACGGAGTCCTCCACAAACCGCGTAATCGCACTTTCCGTCTCCTCCGGCGACGCTCCCGGCAGCACGGTACGCACCGAGACGATCGGCAGATCCACATCCGGAAAACGGTCGACGCCCAACTTCGTATAGGAGACCGCGCCGACGACGACCAGCGCGAGAATCAGCATGACCGCAAAAACGGGCCGCGCCACGCACACTTCCGCGAGCTTCTGCATTTAGCGCACCCGCACCTTCTGCCCTTTAGCCATGCGGTCGCCCGCCTTGGCGACTAGCCGGTCTCCCTCGGCCAGCCCCTCGACAATCTCGACGAGGCCTTCCGGCATGCGCCGGCCGATCTTCACAATCCGCTCTTCCAACTCTCCATTCTTCACAACAAACGCCCGGTCGATACCCGCGAAACTAGCTACAGCCGCCATCGGCACCGCCACGCCCCTCGCGCCGCCGTTTACGACGATCGACCCTTCCACAAACGACCCCGGCCGCAGCGCGCCCGCCGGATTCGGGATCTCCCCCTCAATCACCAGCGACCGGTTCTGCACGTCAATCGCCGGGCTCAACCGTACCACGCGGCCCGAGAATCTCTCCGTTACTCCCTCCAAACGAATCTCAATCGGCTGCCCCTGCCGGATCCGCGCCGCCTGCCGCTCCGGCACCCCCAGCCGCACGCGCAACGGATTCTGCCGCACGAGCGTGACCACCGCCGCGTTCACCGGCAGGAACTCGCCGATGGACCCTTGCCGCCGCGTGATCGCTCCGGAGAACGGCGCGCGAATGGTCGTGTCCTCCAGTTGCTGCCGCGCCAGCGCCAACTGGGCGCGCCGTTCGCTAAGCTGCGACCGCAACTGCATTACCTCGCTGATCGCCGCCTGATACCGCGCCTCAACCCCTTGCGTACGCACGTTGGCTTTCTCAAATTCAATGCGCGAAACCACGCCGTCTTTCGCCAGCCGCGCCGTCGTATCGAGAATGAACTTCGCCTCGCGCAGCGCCGCATCCGCCTCTTTCACCACGGCCACCTGCTCCGGTACCACGTCGTCGGACTGTTTATTCAAAATCCCCAGGCGTGCCCGGATCTGCTCCACCAGCGCCTCCATTTGCTGCACGCGGAATCGGTAGTCGTCCTTCTCCAACTCCGCCAGAATGTCGCCCTGCTTCACGACGCTGCCCAGGTCGACATGCAGCTTCAGCACGCGGCCCGGCACCTTGTTCGTGACGTTCGTCAGTTCCTCCGCGAACAGCTCGCCGTTCGCGGTGACCATCTCCGGGATTGAAGTCGTTGTGACCTGGATGACGTTCACGTCCGCCACGGCGACTACGTTCGCGGCTACATTCTCCGTTGAATACGGCCCGGAACAGCCAAAATTGAAGAACAGCGGAGCGAGAGCGATGGAAAGCAGACGCATACTACTCGTGGAAGCATTCTCTCACAAGATCGGCCGGCGACCGCGACTTTCGCATCCGGGCGACGTCAGGCGAGACCGGAACCCGGCTTTTTTTCGCGGCGATCGGGAGCGGAGTTCCACTATGATTTGGAGGTGGAGACGACGGGAGCGAAATGATACTTGGTTGGCTGTTGTTGGCCGGCGTGGCTTGGGGGCAGTTTATCTTACGCGTGCCGCGGTTGGAGCGGGCGGTAACGATGGACGGGGATATTTCGGAATGGAAAGAGTATGCGTTTAGCGACGGAGTATGGGATTTGGAGCGGCTTCGGCATTCGCCTTGGTATGACCCGGCAATCAACCGGCTGACAGTGCATGGGGACGAACGAGGGACGGATTTAGAGGCGCGTTATTACATTGCCTGGGATGAGACATATTTGTATTTGGGGGCGGATGTCACGGACAACGTGAACGATGTTTCCGATCCGGCGCATGAGGCGAAGCGCTGGTATTACAAAGACGCGATCTGCTGGTTTATCGAGGCTCCGCGAAAGGCTACGGGCAAGAAGTTTGGCGTGGGCGATAATGCGTTTTGCTTTGTGATCGACGCGGCGCGGCCCGACTATGGGGCCTGGTGGCGGCATGGGGCGCCGGGGAAGACCTATGTGGAGGAACCGCTGCCGAAGGACGCGATGCGGTATGCCATTCGGCGGGGGGCCAATGGGGACTTTGTTTTGGAAGCGCGGGTGGCGATGGCGCCGACGCTCGGCGTGAGCGGTCCCGATTGGCGCGCGCCGCGGGTGGGCGATGTGTATGGTCTGGAGATTGTCCACACCGATCCCGATGGCGGCGACTACGGCGGGCACTTTCTGATCCACGGGCGGGGCGACGACGATTCGACTTGGGGCCGAATGGAGTTGACCGGTCCACAGGCGGTGATTGAACGGAGAACGAAGTAAGAACATGAAGCTCGGCTCATTGTTTGCCCTTGGCTTGTTGGCTGTGTGTGGGCAGGACGCTCGCGCGCTCTTTGAGAAGCACTGTTCGGTTTGCCACGGCGATGGCCATGGCACGGAGCGCGGCCCGAATCTGGCCGACAATCGGCGGGTGCGTTCGTCGACGATGGAGGCCCTGCGATCCGTGATTCGCGACGGCGTTCCGTCGCGGGGGATGCCGGCGTTTCCGCTGCCGGCGGCGGAACTGGAAGCGGTGACGCTGTTGGTTCGTGCGTTCAGCGCGCCGGCTTCGGAGAGCCAAACGGCGGGGGATGCGGCGGCGGGGGAACGATATTTCCTTGGCGGCGGCGGTTGCGCGAATTGCCATATGGCTTTGGGCAAGGGTAAGGCGGCCGGGCCGGATTTATCGTCGATTGGCCGGGAGCTTACACTTGCGGAAATTGAAGAGTCCGTGCGGCGGCCGGCGGCGCGGGTGAAGACGGGATATCAGATGGCTTCGGCGCGGTTGCTCGATGGGCGTTCCGTGCGGGGGTTCGCGCGGAACCGGAGCCGGTACAACGTTCAAATTCAGGATTTGAACGGGCGGTTTCATTTGCTGAGTCAGGATGAGATCGCGTCGCTGACGATGGAACCCGGATCGGCGATGAGCGCGCCGAAGTGTTCGGTGGAGGAGTGCCGCGATTTGCTGGCGTATCTGAGTTCGCTGACGGGTGCGGCGGCGGGCCGGCCAGGCACGGCGCTGGCCGCGGAGGGCGGCCCGGCGTTCGCGCATGTGGCGAATCCGAAGGCCGGCGATTGGCCCAACTATCACGGTTCCATCAGCGGGAACCGGCACAGCGGGATGAACGAGATCAATCCATCGAACGTGAAGGATCTTGTGCTGAAGTGGGTATTCCCGGTCGATCACAACGTGCTGGAAGTGACGCCGGTGGTGGTGGATGGGGTGATGTTTGTCAGCGGGCCGAACCAGGTGTTCGCGCTGGACGCGCGGGCGGGGCGTACGCTGTGGCACTACCAGCGAGCGCGGTCGAAAGAGACTCGGGGCGACCCGGCGAAAGGCACGAATCGCGGCGTGGCGGTCTTAGGGGACCGGGTATTCGTCGTGACGGATAACGCTCATTTGCTGGCGCTGCATCGGGTGACCGGGGCCTTGTTGTGGGAGACCGAGATTTCAACGGGGGTTACGGACAAGCGGAACATTGGGAACACGGCGGCGCCGCTGGTGGTGAACGATCTGGTTATGGCCGGCGTGTCGGGCGGGGACCTGGGCATGCGCGGATTTCTGGATGCGTATAAGGCGTCGACGGGCGAACGGGTATGGCGGTTCTGGACGGTGCCGCAGCCGGGCGAGCCGGGCTCGGAGACGTGGGGCGGAACGGCGTTGGCGCAATATGGCGGCGGCGGAGCGACGTGGATGACGGGCACGTTCGACGCGGAGACGAACACGGTTTTCTGGGGAACAGGCAATCCGTATCCGGCGATGAACGGCGATGAGCGGAAGGGCGACAATCTGTATTCGGACTCAGTGATCGCGCTGGATGCGGGGACGGGGAAGCTGAAGTGGCACTACCAGTTCACGCCGCACGATCTGTATGATTGGGACGCGGGACAGACGCCTCTGCTGGTGAACCGGCGCTATCGCGGGGAGGACCGGAAGCTGCTGCTTCAGGCGAATCGAAATGGGTTTCTATATGTGTTTGATCGGACGGATGGGAAGCTGTTATTGGCGGAGAAATTCGTCGATAGGCTGACCTGGGCGAAGGGGATTGGCAAGGACGGAAGACCGATCGTGATTCCAGGTTTGGAGCCGACGCGGGATGGGACGAAGGTGTGTCCGAGCGTGTTGGGCGCGACGAACTGGCCGTCCATGGCGCACAATCCAGCGACGGGACTTTTCTACCTAATGGCGCGGGAGGCGTGCGGGATTTATGTGAAGCCGCCAAGTTGGAACCCGAGGCCGATTCCGTTGGAACCGGGGCAAATGTTTCTGCGGGCGCTGGATATTGAGACGGGAAAGCGCGTTTGGGAGGTGCCGCAAATTGGTCCGGCCGATAGCTGGGGCGGCGTGTTGTCGACCGGGGGAGTGGTGTTCTTCGGCGAGGACAGCGGCGCGCTGGGGGCGGTGGATGCGAAGACTGGGAAGGACCTGTGGCACATCCAGACGAACGCGTCGGCGGCATTGGGCGACGGGCACAGTTGGCGCTCGTCGCCCATGACTTATATGGCCGGAGGGAAGCAGTACATTGCCTTCGCGGCGGGGCCGAATATTCTCGCCTTCGGCCTGCCGTGATTTAGAAAAGACGATCTTCAGGCCAAGCCGCTCGTGCCGGGGACCGTTTTCCGGGCCGATGACGAAGCCGAAGGCCGGGAAGGGGGCGATTTCCGGTAATTCCACGCCGTGAGCGGAGTGAACGACGCAAGACGGCGTAAGTCTTTTACTTCCAGCGTTTTAGTCGGTTCGTTTCCCGGTTTAGCTTGGTTTGTTTCAGGCTTCCGCTGGGTATAATACGGGCCTAAAGGTATAGTGTCGTTGACTGGGTAATTCTAATACTCCAGCGATAATCTTATACTACCATATTTCTCAAGTTTCCGCTGACCGGACCGAAAGGTTTGCGGCGGCCGTCGAAAACTTCGGCTGGAATACGACGCGGGCGAATCACCCGCGGCGGATGCAGTTTGGGTTAAGGCCGATCCGGCGACAAATTCATTGACTTGCCTCCACTTGCCACTGATAATCCGGGTATGGACCGACTATTCGTTGTCGCAGGTTTGCTGTCTTGCGTGGCATTTGGCGCGAACGAGGGTTCGCGCGGCGTTACCTTTCATAAAGACGCCCTGCCAGTGTTGCAGGCGCGGTGCCAGGGATGCCACCGGGCGGGAGAAGCGGCGCCGATGTCGTTGTTAACGTACGCGGAGACACGGCCGTGGGCGAAGGCAATCCGCGAGGCGGTGGCGAGCGGGAAGATGCCGCCGTGGTTTGCGGACCGTTCCGTGGGCCACTTTACGAATGACAAGTCATTGACGGCCAAGGAACGCGAGACGCTGCTGGCCTGGGTGGACCAAGGGGCCAAAGAGGGCAATCCCAAAGACGCTCCGGCACCGCGTGAGTTTGCGGCGGGATGGACAATTGGGAAGCCGGACGCGGTGCTTGATATGGGCGTGGATTTCAAGGTGCCGGCCTCGGGTACGGTCGAGTACACCTATTTCGTGGTGAAGGCGCCGTTCGCCGAGGACAAGTGGGTGGAGAAGGTGGAAATCCGGCCGGGTGCGCGAAGCGTTGTGCACCATGTGGTTCTGATGACGCGCTCGGCGGGATCGTCCTTTCATAAGGACGCGCGGCCGGGCGTGCCGTTTGTGCCCGAGCGGAAGAGTAATCCCAGCCGAAAGCCGGACACGGGCGCGGGCTCGCTAAACATTGCGGGCGAGATGGAGGTTCTTTCGGTGTATGTGCCGGGCGGAGACGCTTATACCACCAGGCCCGGTCAGGCGCGGCTGATCCAGGCCGGATCCGATTTGGTGTTTCAGATGCACTATACGGCGAACGGGAAAGAGGCGGTGGACCGGTCCCAGGTGGGACTGGTGTTCGCGAAGGAACCGCCGAAGGAACGGGTGATAAACACGTTCGTGTCGAACACGAATCTGCGAATTCCGCCGGGCGCGGCCGACCATCGGGTGGACGCGCGGGTGAAGATTGAGAACGACGTTACGCTGCAATCGATGTTCCCTCATTCGCATCTGCGGGGCCGGGCATGGGAGTACTCCGTTACTTATCCGGATGGGCGCGAAGAAACATTACTGCGAGTGCCGAAATATGACTTCAACTGGCAGATGACTTACTTTATGGAGAAACCGATTCCGCTGCCGAAAGGGTCTATATTACGCACGACGGCGTGGTTCGATAACTCGCCTAATAACGCGTCCAATCCCGATCCGAAGGCGGAGGTTTTCTGGGGCGACCAGTCGTGGGAGGAGATGCTGGCCGGGTTTGTGGACTTTGTCATTCCGGCGGGGGACGATCCGGGGAAATTGATGCCGCCTAAGAAGGCTAAGGGGTCTGAGTAGGATCGATTAGAGGAACGGGACGTCGTATTGACGCAATTTGGAATCGCTTGAAAGGATGGGCATTTTCTCAGCGCGGGCCTGAGCTATTAGCATGCGATCAAATGGATCCTTGTGGATTTAGCGGGAGAAATTCCAGTTCCGTAAGGTGCGTGAAATTAATGGCGAGTGTTTGGATGCGGTTCTTGGCAATTTCCCGCTGGATAAACTGAGCGGCGGGCGCTTTGAAGGTGAGCTTTCCCAATGCGGCTTTGATTATCATCTCCCAGATACTGGCGACGCTCAGATAGAGTTCATCCGCTCCTCCAGAGTAGTAATCGCGCTGCGCAGGCGAGAGGCGATGTTGCTCACCGGTAACGGCCCAAATGAAGATGTGAGAATCCAAAAGGACTCTCATTTATAAAACGCCGCCAGAATGTCGTCGGGCAGCGGATCGTCAAAATCGTCCGAAATAATGATTTGGCCTTTCGCGGTTCCGAACTTGCGGCGGAAAGGCGCCGACTTCACGGGCACCGGCTTGACTGGAGTCAAGCGAACCAACGGTCTCCCAGAACGCTTGATAATTACTTCTTCGCCAGCAATCGCCTTCTCGAGCAAACGCGAGAGGTGCGTCTTCGCTTCACTAACACCGACCTCGATAGCCATGACTCGATTGTACGCTAGAATTTGAAAATTGTATTCAGCTCAACTTGATTGGGGCCGTAGATTTGAGAGGTCCGGCCAGGAGCCTTTATCGTCAGGGACTCAATGGCGGTTCCGGCGGCGAAGTGAACGCGGGCGTCGTTGGCGGCCAGGTAACTGGAATCGGTGCGGGCATAGCGGATTTGGATGGGGAGTCCGGTTGATTTCAGCTCGACGCGCGAGCCTGGCGGGGCGGCGACGGCGAGCCAGTTTCTGGCCGGCGTCGTGTTAAAAAGAAGAAACGCTTCGCCGTTGTTGACGTTGACGACGATGTCGATATCGCCGTCGTTATCGATGTCGCCGAAGGCGGCTGCGCGGTGGATGCCGGGCCTTTCGAGGGCGGGTATAGCGACGTTTTCAAAGCGGCCGTTCGATTGGCGAAGGAGTAAGTTCTTTTCCAGGAACGGGTGCCGTTGGCCGCGTTGTTCCTCGCGGCGAGTGACGGCGCCGTTGGCGAGGAATAAGTCGAGATAGCCGTCGCGGTCAACGTCGAACCAGCCGGCGCCGAAGCCGGTGAATAAGTAAGTCAAGTTATGGATGCCGGTGGAAACGGAGACATCGGTAAAGTCGCCGCGGCCGGAGTTTGAGAAGAGGGTGGCGCCTTCATGCATGAGGTTGAGGACGAGGAGATCTTCGTCGCCGTCATTGTCGTAGTCGCCGAGGGCGACGCCCATGCCGGCTTTGGCGAGTCCGTTCTCGCTGTAGGCGACGCCGAGTTGAAGCGCTTGTTCGGAAAACGTTCCGTTTTTGCCGTTCATCCATAGGTGGTTGGCGCTTGAGTCATTGGCGACGAATAAGTCGAGATACCCGTCGTTATTGGCGTCGAAGGCGACGACGCCCAGTGCGGGACCGGCGGCTTTGTCGAAGCCGGACGTGGCCGTCACGTCAGTGAATCGTCCTTTGTCGTTGTGGAATAGGTGGGAAGGGACGGCGCGGTAGGCGCGGGGGGTGCAGTAGTCAGTCTCGCCGGTGGGGGCTTGGCAGCGTTTATTAGTGGCGAATTGATAGTCTATGTAATTCAGAATGACTAAGTCCCGCCAACCGTCGTTGTCGTAATCGAAGAAGCTGGCGCTGGTGGACCATTGGTTGGGGAGTTTTAGGGAATCTGGAGTGATGTCGGAGAAGGTGGCGTTGCCGTTATTGCGGTAGAGGCGGTTACCGTTGAAGGCGGTGACGAGCAGGTCCGTGAAGCCGTCGTTATTGAAGTCCGCGGTGGCGGCGCCCATGCCGTAGTTGGAATGTTCGAGGCCGGCTTGCCGGGTGGCGTCCGTGAATCGGCCCATGTCGTTGCGGAGGAGAGTGTTGGAACCGCCGGAGGGATGGCCCTGCAGGAGGAAAATGTCGAGGTCGCTATCGTTGTCGTAATCGATCAGTGCCGCGCCGGAGCCCATGATTTCGGGCATGTAGTAAGCGCCCGCGGCGCCGGAGAAGTGGGTGAATGGGAGAGGGACGGCGGTGAGCCAAGGCTCGACCGTGGGCTTGCCGCATGAGACGATAGCGAAGATTAGCAAAAGCCCCGCGCGGCTTGCGCCGCGCGGGGTATGTCTGGGTCCCACCTTAGCGAGAGTTAGAACCCGAGACGGAGGCCGAGACGGAAGGCCCGTTGGACGAGACCGTCACGGCCGGTATTGGCGACGCCAGTGATTTCGAAGACGCCGCCGGTAAAGGCGCCGTTGGTGGTCCGAAGGCTGGAGATGTTGTTGGACGGATTGCCGAGTTGCGGCGTATTGGTTACGTTCAGCGCTTCGGCGCGGAACTGCATGTTCACGCGCTCCGTGATGTTGAAGCGGCGGAAGAGGCCGACATCGAGATTGGCGATGCCGGGGCCACGAATATTGTTGATACCGCCGGTACCGAAGCGGATGCCGGTGGGGCCGGAGACGGGGCCGAACGTCGTCCAGTCATAGTAGGCCTGGCCACGGCCGTAGCCTCCGAGTTTCTTCGGTGTACCGAAAACGTCAGCGGTCTGCTGGCTGCCCGGCAGGTTAAGCGAAGCGCCGTCGGAGACGACGGTGAAGGGCGAGCCGGAGTACTTCGAGAGCAGTCCGTTGACTTGCCAGCCGCCGAGGAACCAGCCGCCCGCTTTGCTCGAATTGGCAAACTGCTTCCCTTTGCCGAAGGGCATTTCATAGACGAACGTGGACTGGAAGTTGTGGGGGCGGTCGAAACTCATGACAGCGTGGTTGCGGTCGAGGTAAGCGCGGGCCTGAATGGCGGGACCGCCGTCATTCGATGCATTGCAGCAGAGGCCGATGGCCTTGGACCACGTGTAGGCGAAGTTCACCTGGAAGCCGTTGGCGAAACGCCGAGTCAATTGCGATTGCAGCGAATCGTAGTTTGTGTGGCCGATGGGCTCGACGAGAGAGGTTTGCACAGTGCGGTTGAAGCCCGGACGGTTGAAGGGGCGGCCGGCATTGGCGGCTCCGATCACTTGTCCGGCGTTCAAATCGAGGAAGTTCGTCTGGCGAACGGTGCGGTTGGCGACGTAGCCGGCCTGGAGCGTGAAACCCTTGCCGATTTGACGTTGGATGGTGAAGTTCCAGCTCATGATATAGGCCCGTTTGAACTCGTCACCGGTGGAGGTGAGGGCGTAGTTGTTCGGAATATCGATGATGCCGTTGCCGAGACTCGGCACGACCGGGAGAGGGATGCCCTGTTCGAGACGGCTGACTGGAACGAAGGTATCGGTGCCGGGGCTATTCAAGATGAGCAGCATCGGGAAGTTGGTACGCAAGGCGCGGATGAGGTTCAACGGATCGTAGTTGATGCCAAAACCGGTGCGGATGACGGTTTTGTCATTAGGCCGCCATGCGATGCCGACGGAGGGAGTGAACAACAGGTTCGAGTTTTTGGTGCCACAGTCGGTGGGGACTTGGCCCACGCCGCAGACCAGCATCTTGTTGTTGACGAAGTCATAGCGCTCCATACCGCGGTCCGGACGGCGGGGCATGGGGATATTGAGGTAGCGAACGCCGTAATTGAGCGTCAGCTTCGGCGAGACCTGCCAAGTGTCCTGCACATACGCATTGAACATTTGGGTGCGGGTTCCGTAGACATCGTCGACCTGATACGTGGTGCCGTAGTTGTTTACCGCACCGAGGAGGAAGGAGGCGTAGGAGTTGTACGCGGATGCCGCCGGGCCGTTGCGAATCTGCGTGGCGCCGCCGGTGAAGGTGAACCCGCCTTGCGCACCGTGATTTTGACCGGCGAATTCGGCTTGCAGATGGTTGAGGTTCTGCTTGTAAAAATCGATACCGTAGCGGATCTGGTGGCGGCCCTTGGTCCAGTTCATATTGGCCACGTACTGGAACTGCGGGTCGCGGCGCTCATAGGGCATGAAGGAGTCCTGCACGCCGAAGTTGTTGAAGCCGTTGACGACGAAGCGCGGCCAGCCGCCTTCAAAGCGGCGCTTGCCGTTGGTGCCGGGGATCTTGAGAACGTCGAGACCGATGTTGGTGTCGAGACTGTCCTGTTCGACTTTAGTGCCGTAGGTGGTGTAGCCGAAATTGGCGTCGAGCACCATGTTGGGCCGGATGACGTAGGTGGTAGCGATGGACGAGGATTGGGTGGTACCGTTGGCAACGCCGGTGTTGCCGCCCGCTTCGGAGATACCCACGCCACCAAGTTCGCCGAGCATACCGGGATTGTTCATCTTGTAATTCAGGGCCGAATAGCGGCCGTAGGCGGTCCATTTTTCGCTGATGTTGTAATTGAACTTGGTATCGACGGTGTGCCGGTCGAAGAGGAAGCCGCCGACGGCGAAAAAGTTGTTGTCGCGGAATGCGCCGGCCGGAACGGCGGGCATTTTCTGTTGGATGAGGTTGACGGGCGCCGAGATGCGGTCCGCGGGAATACGGTTGCCGGCGAAGGGCATGCGACCGGAGCCATCGGCGGTGTTGCCGGTGTTGGGGTCGTAGATGATGGCGCGGTCGCCGAAGCCGGAGCCGGCGATGTCGGAGAAATCACCGGTGCGCATGGCGGCGGTGGGCAACGTGCCGGTGCGGTTGGCGAACTCGCGGCGGGTGGTGGCTTCGTAAGAGACGAAATAGAAGAGCTTGTTCTTCTTGATCGGTCCGCCGACGGTGCCGCCTTCCTGATTAAAGATGTACTTGGGATTGCGTTGGTTCTGCTGCTGGAGCAGGGCGAAGGTGAAGGGCTTGGCGATCATCGCGTTGTTGACGTTGTACCAGAAGCCGGAGCCGTGGATGTCATTGGTGCCGCTCTTGATTTGCACATTCACCGCCGCGCCGCCGGCGAGACCCTGCTCGGCCGAAAAGCTGTTGGTGACGACGTTGACCTGCTCCACGGATTCAAGCGCGGGCACGTAAGCGGTGATGTGGGGGAGCCACGTTTGGACGCTAGTGGCGCCGTCTATACGAACGTTGACGCCCGCCGTGGGCGCGCCATTGACGTTGGCGTTCAGCGCGCGGGAGGGGTTCGTCGGCACCGAGTGCGCGTTTTGCGGGGGAGAGAAACCGGGGATGGTGACGAGCACGTTCTGATAGTTGCGGCCGACGGGAACGGGGAGGTTCGTCAATTCGCGGCCCTGCACTTCGGAGCGGACGTTGGCGGTGTCGGTTTGGAGGGTGGCGGCAGTGGCTTCGATCGTCACAGTGTCGGTTACGGCGCCGACCTGGAGGGACATGTCAACGCGAGTCGTGTTATTCGAGGTGACTTCGACACCGGTGTCGCTGCCGGCGCGGAAGCCGTCCTTGGTGATCTTGACTTCATAGCTACCCGGCTGCACGGCGGCGAAGGTGTAACCGCCGGCGTCGTTGCTGGCGGTCTGGCGTTGGACGCCGGTCTGCTTATTGGTTGCGGTAACAGAGGCTCCGGGGACGGCGGCGCCGCTCGGGTCGTTCACTGTTCCGACGATGGATCCATAGAGAACCTGGGCCGTCGCCGAATCGGCGAACAGGGCACAGAGTAAAGCCAAAAAAAGGCCCACACGAAACATGCGTGTCATTTGTATTTACAACCCCTCCCAGATGACTGGGTTTTAATGTAGTGAAGCTAGCTGGACCGGAATTCCCGTTTGTAGCTTGGATCATTCTGCGCTCATGCAGTATGGGTTGTCAATGCATAGAGACTGAGAATTCACCTTCGGGACATATTATGAATTTTCATAGCCGGCGGCTATGAAAATCGGGTTTTCACTCGACGGCGGCAGCCGTTCCCGAGGGGAGGGAACGGAGGTGATTATAGCTATAGATTCCGGCGTTATGGCCGTCGTTCCAATAGATACGAATGGCGTAATTGCCCACCGCTTCGACGGACTCCATCTTCAGTTTCGCCTGAAACATTTTCAGGGGATTTGTATCGGGTTGCCATTTCTGGGGCGTGGTTCCGTGGGCGCCGGTACAAGTAGCGCAAGGACATTCGCGCCGAAGGAGTTCCAGACCGAGGGAAGAGTGGGCGCCATCGATCCAATCGATCTCAATCCCCTTGGATTTGCTGATGGCGATATGTTCGGGCTCGGCGTTGGGATTACTAGCGGCGCTCATGCGGGGTATACCACCATGGTAGCCGGACTACTGCACGCGTTCCACATCGCGAATGCCGCTGATGCGGCGAATGGCGGCGACAACGCGCTCCAGTTGCTTTTTGTCCTTCACGTCCAGCAGCACATTGATAATGGCGCTGCCGTCGCCGCGTTGCTCGTCGGGTTGCGCCTCCAGCGACTTTATATTGCTGCCTTCGTGAAAGACGACGCTGGTTAATTGGCTGAGAATTCCGGGACGGTCGTCGGAGAAAGCGGTGAGTTTAACGGCGAACGTGTCGTCGGCGGTCCGGACCCATTCCACGGTGATTTTGCGTTCCACTTCATACATCAGATTCTGGACATTGGTACAGGTCACCGAGTGGACGGCTACTCCCTTGCCGCGGGTGATATAACCGACGATCTGCTCGCCGCGGATGGGATTGCAGCATTTGGCACGGTAGACCATGACGTCATCGATCCCCTTGACCTTAATGACCAGATCCTGTTCGGCGCCTCGATCCGGCGAAACGGCGTGCGAGGGTGGATCGACGGGAGCATGCGCGCGTTCGGAGGCTTCCACCTGCTCCGGCGCGAGCTTGATGAGCACCTGACGCGCGGAGAACTTGCCGTAGCCGAGCGCCGCATGCAGATCCTCCATCTTGGGGAATCCGTATTCGGCCGCCACCGCCTGCAACTGCTCCTTATTAACCTTCTTCCATTGGACGCCGAAGCGGCGGGCTTCCTTCTCCAGATATTTTTCGCCGATTTCGACGGCCTTGGCGCGCTCGGTGGTATTGATGACGGCCTTGATTTTGTTGCGCGCCCTGGAGGTCTTCGCGATCGAAAGCCAGTCCTTGCTGGGCATGTGACCCTGCTGGGTGAGGATGTCGACGACATCGCCGTTTTTCAGGGCGTATTTCAAGGGGACGATGCGGTTGTTGACCTTGGCGCCAACACAGAGATTGCCGACCTCGGTGTGAATGGCATAGGCGAAATCGATAGGGGTGGCGTCGCGCGGCAGGACAATCACTTTGCCTTTAGGCGTGAAGGTATAGACCTCTTCCGGGTACAGATCGACCTTGAGGGTCGACATAAACTCGCCGGGATCGTGCATTTCGCGCTGCCACTCGACCAGTTGGCGGAGCCAGGCGATTTGCTGGTCGTCCTGCACGGCGTGCTTATTGCCCTCCTTGTACCTCCAGTGCGCGGCAATGCCATCCTCGGCGATACGGTGCATTTCCTCCGTTCGAATCTGCACCTCGAACGGCTGCCCGCCGGGCCCGATAACGGAGGTGTGGAGCGACTGATAGAGATTCGGGCGGGGAATGGCGATGAAGTCCTTGATGCGCCCGGGAATGGGGTGCCAGTCGCCATGGAGCGTGCCCAGGGCGGCGTAGCAGTTCTTGACCGAATCGGTAATGATCCGTACGGCCAGTAAGTCGTAAACCTGATCGATGCTGATCTTCTGGCGTTTCAGCTTCTGCCAGATGCTGTACGGACGTTTGAGCCGAGCCTCAATGCGGGCGGGAATGCCTTCCCGGCGGAGCTTGACCTCAACGGCGCCGCGAATCTCATCGAGCAACCCTTGATTAGCCCTCCGCTTCGATTCGATCGCGTCCATAATCTCGCGGAAAGCCTGCGGATCGGTGTACTGAAATCCCAGGTCCTCCAACTCCGCGCGCACCTTGCCCATGCCGAGGCGATGGGCGATGGGCGCGTAGATTTCGAGGGTTTCCTGGGCGATGCGTTCCTGGCGCTCGCTGGAGAGCGCGGAGAGCGTGCGCATGTTGTGCAGACGGTCGGCCAGCTTCACCAGGACGACGCGAATATCCTTGACCATGGCCAGCAGCATCTTGCGGACGCTCTCGGCCTGACGCTCCTCGCGGGAATAGAATTTGAGCTTAGAGAGTTTGGTGACGCCATCGACGCAGGCGGCGACATCGTCTCCAAACTGCTTGCGGATCTCGTCGATGGTGACGCCGGTATCCTCCACCAGGTCATGCAGGATTCCGGTGGCGAGGCAGGTTCTATCCGTCGTCATGTCGGCCAGGATATGGGCGACTTCCAGGGGATGAATCAGGTACGGCTCGCCGGACTGGCGCTTCTGGCCGGCGTGCTTTCCGAGCGCCAGCAGAAACGCCGCTTTCAGGGGACTGGAGTCTTCGCCGGGGTGGGTTCGTTCGAACTTCTCGATCAGCGACTGGAACAGCGTATCGAGGATGGGATCGATGGGCGGAGAAGGATCCGGCTCGCGCGCAGCCGCGGCGACTGGCGTTTTTTGCGGAACATCAGACAACTTGGCCGGCTGACTCAACGTGTGCGACCCCTGTTCTTACAGGGTACACACAAGTTGAGACCGCCGGCCGAAAAACAGGGACCGATATCGCAACTACTTAAGATCGTTCTTGATACCTTGGGCCGCTTTCTTCTCCGCTTCTTCGGCCTTACGTTTCTTCGCGTCCATGGTCTTCTGAACGTATTCATCGGCCATGGCGATTTCCTTCCTATATTCTTCCGAAGTATCGGCGATGTCGGCCAGTTCGCGATGCATCAGATTGAGATAGGCGAGCGCGTCGTCGTAGTTAGGATCCACGGCAACCGCCTTCTGCAGGTTGGCGAGCCCTTCCTGGACGACGGCGTAGTTCTTTTCCTTCACCTCGGCCCGCACCTTTTTATCCTTCAACGGGCCGGGATCTTCCGGCCTCATGCTCAGCTTGACGCGAGCCTCGCCACGAACCGGGTAGGCCTTACCCCAAGCGATAACGCCGAGCGTATAAAGAGCTTCCTTATTTTGGGGATCGACTCTCAACAACCGCTCATTCCATTCCTTGGCCGTATCGAACTTTTTCAGGTTGTAGTAGATGGAACCGATAGAAGCGATGGCAAGCTTGTCATTGGGATCTTTCTCCAGCACGAGCTTGAAATTATCCTCCGCCGCTTTGGCATACTTATTGTTTTCTTCCGATTCGGCACCGGGGATCCATTGGCTCATATACGCGGTGGCCAAGTAAAGGCGCGCGGTCGTGAATTCGGGATCGAGTTCAATAGCTTGTTGGAAGTACTTGACGGCCTCCGCGTACTTGGCGGCTTTGTATTCGCGAACGCCCTTATTCAGGTTGTCGCGAGACTGGAGCCGGTTACATCCGGCTGTGGAAAGAAGAAGGACCAGAGCGGCGACGGCCGTGGCGGCGCGTTGAATATTGAGTTTCATTCGAATCTCCTTCGTATGCAAACCGGCCCGGATTACTGGCCCGCTTCAATCTTAGGCGTCATCAGCCCGACTTTATCGATGCCGGCGCCCTTGGCGATATCGATCGCCTTGGCGACATGCATGAATTCCAGATCGGGATCGCCCTTGACGAAGACAACGCGTTCAGCGCGGGTTTTGAAGACATCCATCAGGCGAGCCCCGAGTTTGTCTTCCGTGATCGATTCCGTATTAATCATCATCGACTTATCCTTGGCGATGATGATGACGACCGTACGGTCCTGGTTCGGCGGCGGAGGCGGCGCGTTCGGCGGCGGAGGCTGCGGAACGAGCGCTTCCAAACCCTTCTGCGTGAGCGGCGTGATGACCATGAAGATAATCAGCAGCACAAGCAACACGTCGATCAAAGGCGTGACATTAATATTGGCGGCGGGACCACCCGAACCGCCTCCCATGTCCATTGACATTGTAGCGCTCCTTAAGAATTAGGTCGTAGAAAACTTGCCATCGGCCGGCTAGATTGCGGCGGGCCGGGCGCCGGTTTCCTTGATCTGTTCGGTTATCAAGCCGAGTTGGTCCACGCCGAAACCGCGAAGGTTATCGATAACCTCCACGATGCGCTCAAAGCGGGCGCGGGAATCGTTTTTCAGGTACACGGTCTTGTCGAGCTGGGCGGTGAGACGGTCCTTCACTTTTACGCCGAGATCGTTCAGATTCGCGAATTGGTCGGAGCCGAGATAGACTTTGCCGTCTTTCGTGATCGATATGAGGATCGCATCGTCCTTGTCGGCGTTCTTCATGGCGAGGGGGTTCTTGGCCTTCACCAGATCGACGCTCATGCCCTTGGAAAGCATGGGCGTAATGACCATGAAAATAATAAGCATGACGAGCATCACGTCGACCATCGGGGTAACGTTGATCTCCGACATGGCGCCAGGCGGCTTTATCTGCTTTCTCTTGGTATAGCCGGACATACTGTCTCCTTTTGTACCGGGCGGGGGCGGGGGGGGGGG
>JBJXFL010000101.1:0-2580 GCA_046155405.1 Bryobacteraceae bacterium
TGTTGGGGACCTTTCTGGCTGCCGGCTTTGCTTGGTGGTCGCTGCTCTATTGGGTGGCTTTGCTTGTGGTGACTCCGGTTCTCACCTCGATCCGCCAGTGGGGCGAGCATTTCGGCGGCGAGACCGAGGCGGAGTTTGTCGTCACCCGCCCCAATCCAATCGAGCGCTTCCTGTTCTCGCCGATGAACTTCAATCTTCATGAGGCGCATCACCGCTATCCCTCGGTCAGTTTCCCGCATTTGGGGCCAATGCAGGAGGCACTCGACAAGATCGGCACCGGCGCGATCCACCGGACGAGCTATTTCCGTCCGGCCATCGCCACGTTGCACTTGATCTAGGGCCGGGTGGGCATGTCCCAACTGCAAACGCCACCAGCTGACCGTTTCGAACTGTTCCACAATCCCGCCTGTGCCATATGCGGCGCTTCCGTGCCGACTGAGACCATCGGTATCGTCCGCGATCATGAGTATGACGACACGACGAGTCTGGAATTTCCCGTCGTCGAATGTCCTGTTTGCGGCCTCGTGTATCTGAACCCGCGCCCCGATGTCTCGATGCTTGGGCGCATTTACACGGAACGCTACTACTCTTATCACCTGGCGCAGATGACGCCCGAGGGTAAAGCCGTCGCGTCGTCCTGGATTCAGCGACTTTTTGACCGCATCAATCTCGCCCGCTTTCGCGATCGGTTGTTTCCCTTCCTGCCGGAACGAAATCGAAGCCGCCCGCTGAGGATCCTGGATGTCGGCTGCGGCGTTGGCCATCAGCTGGACATTCTGGTGAAGCTGTTTCCAAGTGCCGAAACCTTTGGCGTGGAGATCGGCGCAATGGCTGCAAAGAAGGCGGCATCTCGAGGCCACAAAGTATCGGTCGGGCGCTTTGAGGACGTTGCTTTCACGGAGAAAGACTTCGACATCATCGTCACCGTCCATGTGATCGAGCATGTCGCAGAGCCTGTAAGCTTTCTGGCCAAGTGCCGCGACCTGTTGGCCGACGATGGGGTGATCCTCGTCGAGACGCCGAACACCGACTGTCTCGATTTCAAACTGCTCAGGAGGCGGCATTGGGGCGGCTATCACGCCCCGCGACATTGGTATCTGTTCAATCCGCCGTCACTGGCGGCGTTGGCACGGCGCACCGGCCTGTCGATCCGCGGCGGCAAGCCGTACAACATGTCTGTCTTTTGGAACTGGTCGTGTCACTCGATCTTGCAAGATCTCGCCGGCGCTAAGGTGGCGGGCCTGCTTTTCCCGCCGGTCCGTATCTATTTCGGCGGCTTGCAGAGCTTCGTCATCCTCGGTGCGTTCTCGGTCTTAGAGCGCCTGCTGCAGCTCGTCACCGGCAAAGCATCAAGCATCTGGATGGTGTTCTCGAAGGAAGCGCGCGCCGACTGACGCCGGTTCCGCGGGCCGGCAGTTCGTCTTCTTGAACGTGATGAATTCTTGCGACGCCGGCGTCACGCAGGCTCGAATGGTGCCGCCGAGAAGGATTGAACTTCCGACCTCGCCCTTACCAAGGGCGCGCTCTACCACTGAGCTACGGCGGCGCCGTTGAGGGGGCGGAACATGCCATACGGGGGTGGCACTGGCAAGCAAGCGGCCCGCTTCCTTGTCCGCCGTTAACTAGCTGACCCGCCGATGATTTCCTCACCTTCTCCGGCTGACATTGCGGCGCTTTCGGCCTAGAACTTGAGCCAGGGATAGTCCCGGAGAAGCGAACCGCTGCGTGAACGACAACAGGGATCAACCGAAAAAGAAGCCCTCCCGGGAACAACGGGAGGCGGAAGCGCTACGGCAGAATTTGGCGCGCCGGAAGGCACAGCAGCGCTCGCGGGCAGCCGGTCCGGACTACACCGCCGGCGAGTCTCCTGCCGCCGGCGATTCGCCCAGCGCGATTGGCAAGTCTCGGCGCTGATCCCGAACCGCCGGCCGCGCCGCGTTCCGGCCCACCTTCCCGGCAAACCCCGTCTCCCGCCTCGATAATTCCTGCCCTCCGGGCCGGCCGCCGCGGCCGCCCTGCCGCCTTGAGGCGGCCCCTCCCATCAAGTAGAACCCCCTGCCGAGGCAGCGCCTCCCACCCCGGGAAGGTGCCGCCGGTCCCGGCGCCACAGGAAGGCCCCCTTATGTCCATCATGTCCGACAGCTGGATCCGCGAAATGGCCACAAAGACGGCCATGATCGAGCCGTTCGTCGAAAGCCAGAAGCGGGAAGGGGTGATCTCCTTCGGCCTGTCCTCCTATGGCTATGACGCGCGGGTGGCCGACGAGTTCAAGATCTTCACCAATGTAGACAGCGCCGTCGTCGATCCCAAGCATTTCTCCACCGCCAGTTTCGTCGACCGGAAAACCGATGTCTGCATCATCCCCCCCAACAGCTTCGCGCTCGCCCGCACGGTGGAGTATTTCCGCGTACCGCGCGACGTGCTGGTCATCTGCCTTGGAAAATCCACCTATGCGCGCTGCGGCATCATCGTCAATGTCACGCCGCTGGAGCCGGAGTGGGAGGGGCATGTGACCCTGGAATTCTCCAACACCACGCCGCTGCCCGCGCGCATCTATGCCAATGAGGGAGCCTGCCAGTT
>JBJXFL010000142.1:0-44956 GCA_046155405.1 Bryobacteraceae bacterium
TGGGCTTAAAAGGAGTAATCGGCGCTGTGGGCTGAAGAACGCCCGGCGTGGTTGGGAGGTCGGGGGCGTAGGCCGTTCCACTGAAATAGAGAAAGCCGCTGCTGTCGCGAATGGCGAGTGTGGGCGACGGAAGTGTTGCGGCCGGCATTGCGGCCGCGGCGAGTGCAATTATGACTGCGAACCTGATAGGGGACATGCGTGCTTCGACTAAGACTCGTGACATGGCCGTTCCAGCTACAGAATAACCGCATTCCTGGGCTGAGAGGTGAAACTGTCGCTAAGATCTGTTCACTTACCGAAAGAATCTAATTGGTGTTTTTAAGAAACCTGACACGCCGCGTCCGATGGCAGTTCATACCAACTACCGGGCTCAGCCTCCATGACTAGATGTGACCTTGACGACGAAGGTTCACCGAGGCGGCGCGATTCGTTGCTGCTCCGAATGCACTGCGCGCTGCGCGCGTTCCGGTGGGGCGGGGCGATAGACCCGCGGGGTTGAGGGCGGTGGTAGGCGGAGTTGCGAGGTCAACTTCTTCTTATCGGGGGAGGCAAAGGCAAGGCTGATTCCGGGGACGGTAATCACCTACCCGAAGGGCACTTCAAAGCCCAAAATACTGTGCCCAAGGGCGGTGCCCTTGCGCCGTGTTGCAGCGTTTCGCGAAACATAGGGAACCCCCGGTAATCGCCCGTGGCTTGGCCTTGCCTGCGCCAGGTGGCGCGTAGCCCCTTTGTGCTTTTGTCTTGGTTTTTTCTTTGGTGGCGGGCGGAACTTATTCCGCGAAGCGGAAAAGCCGGTGGGTGAGGGATGCGGCCGGAGCGGAATCATCTCATGATCGCTATGCGATCGGGAATGGCCCGCACGGGGAGGAAGCGCTTTTCGAATTTCTCGAACAGTTGCTGGCCCGCTCGTCAGCGGTCTAACGGGAACCTGCGCGTCCGAAGTGGTTTTCGGCCGCAAGTTTACAGCCGCGCGCCGAATTGATTCTAACTCCATGCGCTTCGCACGGATGTAGGGATCGGCGATGGTGAGTAGACCGTCTTTTTGCCACTTAAGAAGAAGTTCAACGTGCGCCGTTAGCGCATCGAGTTCCTCCTCGCCATGGGCGGCGTGCCGATATTCGTGGAAGAGGTCTGAGGCAAGTACTCGCGCTGCTTGGTCCGGAGATGGTCCCCGGTCAAAGATTCGGGTCCCATATTGGTACGCGGTGAAGGGCACGGAACCTGCGGCGATTCCGCTTCTCGCCCAGACGGCGGCCGGACGCGGGAACGCTCAGTTGCGCAATGCGATCTACTTTCGGGTAACCGACGCGGCCGGTGTGCCGATAGCTGGGGCTCAGCCGGAGGTGGCCGCGGTCGAGGGCGGCGGGAACGTACTGGGCATTAACTCCCTTGACGCGGAGTCACCCGGTCTGTTCGGCGTAACAGTGCGACTGGGGCCGGGCGAGGGCGTGAACACCTTTCGCGTAAAGGCGGGCGAGAAGGCACTGGACGTCAACATCACGGGTCAGTGACCTTCGCGTAGCAAAAGAAGACGCGGGGTTTTGCGCCCAGCTAGTTTTTCTTCTTCTCTCGAATAGCCACGATACGAGAAGTGCTGACGCGGCGGCCGTCAATCGGGAAACTGAGGCGCGTGCCCGGGGCCAAATACCCTTCCCGGAAGTGACCGTTTTCGTAGGTGGCGCCGAGCCCCGTTACCAGTGTCGGCTGCGGGCAGTATTCGGGATGGCCCCACACCAATTGGCCGGAAGCCTGTGGTATCACAGTGTATGTGCTATTCCGGGTGTGAACTTCCAGAATGATCCCAGGACGGATTTGACCTAGTTCGATGCCGCCTTCGACGTCGATACCGGGTGTTTGGTTCGAATTTAAGATACCAGAATCGGTCATATCCTTTCCTTCACTCAGTAGATGAACTCCAGCGGGATTTGTTACCGCTATTTGAACTTTGGAAGGACGTTTACGGCGACAAAGCGGGAGGCGGTTTCGGCGTTGTATTCCGGTTTTTGCAGGACATGGGTGGAGACTTCGACGACGATGGGGCCGCCGTAATTTACGCGGCGGAGAAGGGCCGCGTAGGCGGTGTAGTCAATGGAGCCTTCGCCCGGGAGGGCGAAGCGGAACTTTTCGGGTGTGCCGGTGAAGTCCTTAATGTGGATCATCGCAATGTGGGGGAGGGCGTCTTTGACGGTCGCTTCCAGGGGCAGGCGTTGAAGTTGGAAGTGGCTGTAATCGTAGTTAATTTTCAGGTAGCGGGAGCCGATTTCGTCGCAGAGGCCGGCGGCGTCTTTCGGCAGGTGCAGCGCGGACCCAATGTGGGCTTTGATGGCGATGACTACCTTATATTTTTCAGCGAGGCCAGCCCAGGATTTCAGGCGTTCAAGGAACTGTGGGCGAATCGCGGGCCAGTCTTCGGGCTTGGCGCCAACGATGGTTTCGACGATTGGGCGGCCGATTTGCGTCGCTAGTTTCAGGGACGATTCGAGTTGGTTGAGGTGATCCGCTTCGATGCCCGTGAGGCGGAGATCCTCCATGACGCTGAGGACGGGAAGTTTGTGTTTTTTGGAGAGTTGACGGACTTCGGTGGCGTTGATTTTGGCGGGTTCGAAGAGTTCGACGCCAGTGTAGCCGAGCTTTTCGCACAGCGCGAACGACCGGTCGAGCGGCCAGTTGGGGAAGCCTTTCAAGCTGAAGCCGAAAGGCCAACTTTTTGGGGCGGCGAGGGCGGCGAGCAGGGTGCGGCGGGTAATCATTTTTCGAGCTTTCGGAGCCAGATGCGATTGAGGGCGAGTTTGGGGTTGTTGGCCGTAAGGAGTAGCATTTGCGGGCCTTTGCCGAGCGACTGGCGGCCGGCGATTTTGCGTGAGAACACAGCGGGGCCGGCGGTGGATTCCAGATCGATTTCGAGCGCGCCGAGTTTCCCGCGGGCGGGTCCGGCATCGGCGGCGAGGGCATAGCTGACGGTCACTTCATATGGGCCGGGGCGGACGACGTCGATCTTCCATTGCGCTTGGTCGGCGGGCGTCCGCATGCCTTCGACAGTATCCCAATCGTAGCCGGCGAAGGTGTATGTCGCGTTGCCGGAGAGGCGGGCCCAACTGGCTTGGATTTCGACGGGGTTTTCATCGGGGCGGCCTACCTCGATGGGAACGGGTTCGAAGGTCTTGCCTTTGGTGACCTCGGCGAGCCAGGCTTCGAATTCGGCTCTGAGCGAGGCGGCGATTTCGGGGTGTTGTTTGGCGATGTCGGTCGTTTCCCCGGGATCGCTTTCCAGATCGAAGAGTTGGTTCCTGACTAATTTGTAGCGTTGGCCGCCGATGGCCCAATTGGAATTGAGCGAGGGAGAGATGCGGTCCCAGATGTGGAATACGCGGCGGTTGGGATCGATGGGGGCGTCGCCTTCCAAGTGCGCGAGGAAGCTGCGGCCGTCGACCGCCGGCGCTTTCACGCCGGCGATGGCGCACAACGTGGGCAGGATATCGATATGGGCCGCGACTGCGTTAACCTTGCGGCCGGCTTTGAAATGACCGGGCCAGCGGACGAAGAGCGGCGAACGGACCCCGCCTTCGAAGGCGCTCGCCTTGAAGCCGCGGAGTCCGGCGGTGAAGTGGCGGCTGACGCCGCCGTTGTCGCTCATGAAGAGGACGACGGCGTTGTTGTCGACAACTTCGAGTATGCGGCCAATGGCGGCGTCCATGTGTTCGACCATTCCGTACATGTGAGCATTGGAGTAATTCAGGCCTTTTTTGATGTATTTCTCGGCGAAGGCGTCGGGCGCGTAGAGCGGCGTATGGGGCGCGTTGAACGTGGTGTAGAGGAAGAACGGTTCGTGCGTGCGGGAGCGGATGAAGGCGCGGGCGGAATCGGCGATGACGTCGGTGATGTGGCCGCGGGCGTCGACAGGTTGCCGTTGCCAGTTAAGTTGATTCGGGTGGGTGTAGCGTTCGAGGTGACCCTGGGAGAAGGTGAGCGCTTCATCGAAGCCACGATTGAGCGGATGGTATTTGGCGTAGCGGCCGAGGTGCCATTTGCCGAAGATGGCGGTTCGGTAGCCGGCGGTTTTGAGGAGTTGCGGAAGTGTGACTTCGCTGGCATCGAGTGTGTCGCCGCCGAAGCGCGTATTGTAGACGCCGGTGCGGAGATAGTGGCGGCCGGTCATCAAAGATGCGCGGGTGGGAGCGCAGACGGGGGAGACGTAGAACCGGTTGAATTGCACGCTTTCGCGGGCGAGTTTGTCGAGGTTGGGAGTCTCGATGGCGGGGTTTCCGTGATGGCCTAGATCCCACCAGCCTTGATCGTCGCTGACGATTAGGATGATGTTGGGGCGGCGCGTTTGCAGGGCGGCACTTAAGGCGAAGAACGTGCGGCGCGTCATTTGGCGTTGGCGATGTACTCCCTCAACATGCGCACCCATTCGCCGACAAAATACGGGTTGTCGTGCCAGGTGCGGCCGGAGACCATGTTGCCGTCGCGGACGCAGCGATCGTTGACGTACGTTCCCCCGCAAATCTCGACATCGAAGCGGCACTTGGCGACGGTGGCGAGGCGGCGGCCCCTGATAACGTCGGCGGTGGCGACGATTTCCGCGCCATGACAGACGACGGCGACGGGCTTTTGGGCTTCGAAGAAGTGGCGGGTACAACGCATCAGGTCGGGGTCATAACGCGTGTACTCGGGGGCGCGGCCACCGGTGAGAAAGAGGCCCGCGTACTCTTTGGGGTTGACGTCGCGGAGGGCGACATCGGAGGCCCAATGGTAGCTGGGCGATTCTTTTGTGATGTCCCAGCCGGGCGGGATTTCGTGCATCACCAGGTGGTAGACGCGCTTTTCGGGGCCGGCGACGACGGCGTCCCAACCTTCTTCGATGACGCGCCAGATGGGGTAGACGGTGTCGAGGGCCTCGGCGGCGTCGCCGATGGGAATGAGGATTTTGGGTTTCATTTCAGGTCAGCTTTTTTGAGGGCTTGCTCCAGCGCTTCGGCTGGGACTTTGAATTCCGTCATGCCGTTGCCGCCGCGGTAATCGACGTCCTTGTAGCCGGCGGGATGGGTGTAGAAGGCGTCGATGGTCAGGCGGCGCGCCCAATCGAAGAACTCCGCGCCGGGTTTGTCGGCGGGCGCGGCGATGCGGCGGTCGCAGATGCGGTCGAGGAGTTGCGTCTGATCCGCGGAGAACGTTCGATTCGCGGATTGCGCGTTCAGCCAGGCGAGGCCGCCGCGAAAGATTTGGGCGAGCCGGGCGTTCCGGCTGGCGAGCAGTTCAATGTATTCGGCCGTGCCGGCGGCCGAGGCGGCGGGAGAGACCTCGTCGGCGGGAATGATGAGATCGCAGAGAGTCTTGAGCGTTGCGAATTCGTGATCGGTGAAGAACTTCGAGCGGCCGATCTGTGGCGTCTGGGCCGCGTCGTGGTTGTGTGTTTGGGCGGCGAGAGGGAGCGCGGAGAGTTGGACCAGAGCGCGGCGCGAGAAGTTAGACATTGCCTTTTCTCAGTTCTTCGGCGAGGTATTCGCTCATGCGCATGGAGAGGGCGACGATGGAGAGCGTGGGGTTCTTGTCGGGGTTGGAGACGAACGGCGCGGCGTCGGCGACGAAGAGGTTTTTGACGTCGTGCGCCTGTTGGAATTTATTGAGCGCGGACTTGCGCGGATCGTTGCCCATGCGAATAGTGCCGACTTCGTGGATAACTTCGCCGCCGGTGGTGATGGCGCCCGAGGAGATCGTTTCGGGGCGGCCGCCGAGGTTCCGGATGATATCGGTGAATGTCCGGCGCATGTGGGCGGACTGGCGTAGCTCGTGGTCCGACCAATTGAAGTGGAAGCGGAGGACTGGAATGCCGAATTCGTCGGTGACGGAGGGATCGATCTCGCAGTAACTTTTTTCGTTGGGGATCATTTCGCCGCGGCCGGTGAAGCCGATGTAGGTGCCGTAGTCGTGGCGGATGCGCTTCTTCAGCGCGGCGCCGTACGTGGGGTAGCGATTGGCGGTGGATTGAAACGTGCCGAGGTGAGGTTGAGAGAAACCGCCGCCCATTTCGACGTGGTAGCCGCGAGGGAAATCGAGCTGCTTGCCGAAGAGCCACCACGGGATGTACATGTGCATGCCGCGAATGCCATCGGTGTCGTGGTGGAGTAGGCCTTCGAGGGCGGGGACCTGGCCGCGGACGGAGAGGCCGACGGTGTCGGTGAGATATTTTCCGACGACGCCGGAGGAGTTGGCGAGGTTGTTTGAGTTGAGGAGGAGGCGCGCGCTCTCGCAAGCGCTGGCGGCGAGGACGACGACGCGGGCCTTGACCTGACGCTCCCGGCGGGTGAGTTTGTCGATGTAGGAGACGCCTTCGACTTTGCCATTCTTGACGAGCAGCTCGCGCACCATGGCGTGGGTGCGCAGTTCGAGGCGGCCGGTCTTAAGGGCGGGGAAGATGTGGACTTGGCTGGCGGAATAGGCCGAGGCGGTGAGGCAGCCGCGGCCGCAATGGCCGCAGTAATGGCAGGCGGCGCGGCCATTGAGCGCCCGGGTAAGCATGGCCTTGCGCGCTGGGATAACGGGGATGCCGAGCTTGGCGCAACTCTTCTGAATAAGCACTTCGTGCACGCGCGGGGCGGGCGGTTTCTGGAAGATTCCATCGGGGGCGGTGCGGAGACCTTCGCGTGTGCCGTGGACGCCGATGAAGGCTTCGGCCTTGTCGTACCAGGGGGCGACGTCGTCGTAGGAAATGGGCCAATCGTCGCCGAGACCGTCGGTGGAATGGGGCTTAAAATCGTAATCGGAGAAGCGAAGGAAGATGCGGCCGAAGTGGTTAGTGCGGCCGCCGACGATGCGGGAACGGAACCAGGCGAACTTGTCGCCCGGGGCGACGGTGTAGGGCTCGCCGGGGATGTCCCAGTAGCCGTTGGGGGCTTCAAAGTAGCCGTATTTCATGCCGCCGAAGTAGTAGCGGCCATCGTCGCCGGCGCCGCGGTGGGGCACCTGCCAGGGCATGAGGTGCTCCTTGAAATCGGTGGCGGGATTGAGCGGGCCACCGGCTTCCAGGAGGAGAACTTTGACGCCGAGCCGGGTGAGAGTGTGAACGACTGCGCCGCCACCGGCGCCGGAGCCGATGACAACGACGTCGTGGGCCGATTCGGTTTTCTGCATGATTAGAAGACGATCTTCAGGGCGAGTTGGAGTTGGCGCGGCGTGTTCTGCTGCGCGGTGATTTGGCGGAAGGCGGTGGCGCCGGCGGTGGTGTTCGGCGCGGCGAACTGAACGCGGTTGAAGGCGTTGAAAGCTTCAAAGCGGAACTGCACGCGGATGGTCTCTCTTACCGGGAAATTCTTGAAGAGCGAGAGATCGTAGTTGGCCGTGCCGTGGGTGCGGAAGTCGGGCGTGGTGCGTGAGCTGTTACCGAAGGTGAAGGCGGGCGGGACGGCGAAGGCGGAGGTGTCGAACCAGCGGAGGAGGCGTTCCTGCGCGGGCCCGGATAGCTTTTCGCCGGTGGTGATGCGGTTGGGACGGGTGCCGCCGATGGAGCCCATGATGAGGGGGAAGCCGCTCTGGAAACTGCCGATACCGTTGATCTGCCAGTTGCCGACGAAGAGATCCGCCCACGTGGGCATTTTGCCGCCAATGAGCTTGCCGCGGCCAAAGGGGAGTTCATACATGCCGGAGACGACGAGGCGTTTGGACACGTCCTGCGGGTCGAGCGAGCGTTCCAGGCGGAGGTTGTTGTGATCGAGAATGCCGGCGGTGGGGCCGGAGCCGTCCTGGCCGGTGTCGTTAATGTTCTTCGCGGCGGTGAAGGCTCCGAGCACCGTGAAGCCTTTGGCGAACCGTTTTTCGACGCGCATCTGGAAGGAATGATACATGGAGTTGCCGATGCTGGGATTGACGGCGGTGACTTGCGTGTATTGGGGGTAGGGACGAAGGAGCTGGCCGCGCTGAACCGTGCGTTGGCTGAGCGTGCTGGTGGGGTCCAGAATGACGCCGAAGAAGGGGTTTTCGACGAGCTGATTGTTGACGGCGCCGAGGGCGATTTGGTCGCGGGTGAGGTCATTGAGATTGATCGCGCCGAATTGGGTTTTGTTGCCTTTATTGGCGGCGTAAGTGGCCTCAATAATCGTGTCCTTTCCGAGGCTGCGGACGAGCGAGAAGTTCCAATTCTGGAAGTAAGGGGTGGCGAGGCCGATGATGCTACTGCGGTGCGCTTGGCCGAGCTGAACGGAGGGTGTCAACTGACTGCCGGTGAGCGGCGCGTTGGTGCCGCCGGGGAAGGGGTTGGCAACGTTAACGATGGGCGTGATGCCGTCGAGGGAAGAGATGATGTTGGTGACGCCGGTGAAGCCATCGGCGAAGCCGCCACCGGGACCGGATGCGTCCGTGGGCGAGAGGCCGAAGAAAATGCCGTAGCCGGCGCGGAGAGTGGTGCGCTGTGTGAGCTGATATGCCAGGCCGATGCGGGGAGCGAAGTTGTTTTTGTCGGCGGGATAGATCGCGCGGCTGACGCCGTTAGCGCCCGTGAAAATCATGGCGCCGCGGAGGCTGGGGAAGGCGGGGACTCGGCCGGCGATGGGCGAAGCGGCGCTGGCATCGAAGATGCTGTTGCGGTCGAAACGTTCGGTGCGGGCGAGGTTCAAGTCATAGCGAAAGCCGGCGTTCACGGTGAGCTTGCGGGTGACCTTATAATCTTCCTGCGCGTAGAAAGCCCAGTAGCTGGACTTGGAAGCGATGGCTGGTTCATTGGCGATGACGCCGCTGGGAATGCCGAGCAGGAATGTGGCGTAGCCGTAACCGCCGTTGGCGGTGGCCTGGAATGGATTCGGGCCTTGAGTGAAGTTCTGGCCGAAGCTTAAGTTGCCGCTCGCGCGGGTGTTTTGGAGCTGGTTGATAAAGTAAGTCCGGAAGTCGACGCCGGCCTTGAGCGTGTGCTTACCGGCGATTTTGGTGAGCGAAGATTGCACGGAATGGCCGAGCTGCGTGGAATAGTTCTGCACGCCGTTGCCGAGGGCGGACATGGCGGAAATGGTGGTGGGCGGGATGGCGCGGACCTGCTGCGCGTCACGGAAATTCGCGGCGATTCCGATGGACGTTACGTCGAAGCCTTCGCTCCAGGCGGCGCGCGTGCCGAACATGCGGGAGAGGCCGTAGTTCAGGTTGAAAATCAGGCTGGGACTGAAGGTGTAGACGTCTTGGAGCGTGAACGAATGGCGGCGCTGGGTGAGGGGCGGGTTGGACGAGTTGCCAATGTTGCCGTAGTAATTGGGCTCGCCGACGAAGGGATATTGGATGGAGTAGCGGCCGAAGATTTTGTGGCTTTCGGAGATATTGTGATCGATGCGGATGTCGCCGGAATCGGTGACGTTTTTGCGGGAGGCGCCGATGTCGAGATTGCCGACGAGGCGGCTGTTGGACGGGGCGGGGTAATACTGGGCAAGAGCCAGGGCGGTGGGGCTGATGCGCGGCGAGGGAACAATGTTGCCGGGAAAGGGCGAGCGCGTGAAGGCGCCGGGGCCGGTCTCCCGGAGAGTCGCCGGATCGTAAACGACGATGAGAGCGGCGGCGGCCGTGGTGGTGCGGGAGAAGTCGCCGGCGCGTTCGAGGGCGGTGGGGACGGTAAAATTTGCGGTGGCCAGTTGCGACTCACGAAAGCCTTCGTAGTCCATGAAGAAGAACGTCCGGTCGCGGCCGCTGTAGAGCTTCGGCAGCACGACGGGACCGCCCAAGGTGAAGCCGAACTGATTGCGCTTGAGCGCGCCGATGGGGACGCCGCCGCGATTGGCGAAAAAGCTGTTTGAATCCATCTTAGAATTGCGGAGGAACTCGTAGACGGTGCCGTGGAACTGGTTGCCGCCGGACTTGGTGACTACGCTGATGACCCCGCCGTTGAAGCGGCCGAATTCGGCGGAGAGCGCGTTGGTTTCGACTTTGAATTCGCTGACGGCGTCGACACTGGGCGTGTAGATTAGGAAGTTATTGCGGGCGCCATTACGGGGGGTGGTGTTGGGCATGCCGTCGACGGTAACCTCACTGGTGAAGTTGCTGGCGCCATTGATGGAGGGAACGCTGCCACCCAAATGAACGAAGCCGGCCGAGGGCGTAGGCAGCACGCCGGGGGAGAGAGCGGCTAGGGAGAAGGGTTCGCGGCCGTTGAGCGGGAGTTCAATGATGCGGCGATTCTCGATGACTTGGCCGAGGGTGGCGTTGGTGGTGTTGACGAGCGGAGCCGAGGCATCGACGGTGACGCGTTCCGTGGCCAGGCCGACTTCGAGCGTGAGATCGAGCGAAACGCGGTCACTGACCTGGAGGAGGATGTTGTCGCGGGTTGCAGGCTTGAAGCCAACCTTCGCAACGTCGATGCGATAGCGGCCGGGAGGGAGAAGCGGGAAGGAGTATAGACCGGAATCTGAGGTGGTGAAGCGGCGGGCGATATTGGTGGCGAGATTGGCGATGGACACGTCCGCACCGGGGATGGCGGCGCCGGAGGGGTCGGTGACCAGACCTTGGAGAGTGGCGGTGGAGGACTGCGCCAGGGCCGCGATGGCGACGAGCGGAAAGAGGAAGTAAAAGCGAGACATAGCTGATGTATCAGCGAATGTATTCCATATCGCCTGGCGATGTCAAGCAAATTACTGTAAGCTGATGTATCAGTGAAGATCAGACGAAGCACGCAGAGTTTGTCCGAGACGGTGTACAAGAGCTTGCGGATGCGGATCCTGTCCGGCCAGATACCGTTGGGGACGCCGTTATCGAGGCGGCAAGTGGCTGTCGAGTTCGGCGTGAGCATTGTGCCGGTGGGGGAGGCGCTGCAGCGGCTGCAAACGGAAGAGCTTGTGGAGAGCCGGCCGCGGGTGGGGACGCGAGTGCGAATTCCGGCGGCGGACGACGTGCGCGGATACTACACGGTGAGAGAGGCTTTAGAGACGCATTCGGCGCGGCTGTTCGCCGAGAAGGCGAGCCGTTCGGAGAAGGAAGAGATTGCGGGCATGGCGGCGTGGCTGGACAAGCGGTACGGCAGGGCGGGGAAGGGAAAACTAGCGGCCGACGACATCTATGAGTTGCATCAACGGCATATGCGGTTTCACATGCGGGTGGCGGAGTGCACGGGATGCAGAGCGTTGACGCAGGCGATGGAAAGGAACCATGTGTTGACGCTGAACTGGCTGTACGATACGGCGGCGGACTGGCACCAGTTGCCTCCCCGATTTCATGCGTCGCTGGCGGAGGCGTTGGCCGGGGGCGATGCGATACAGGCGAGTGAAGCGATGCGGCGTCACGTGACCTATGGGCGCGAAGAGTTGCTGGAGAAGCTGGACAAGCGGCTGCGTCACATGCCCGTGATGACGGCTTAGCGGGCCCCGCCTCGATAGTCATGACGATCACGATTATTCGTCGATGGCGGGCGCGATTGGCTTCGAATTGGTGAATTCGATCGACGGCTCCGGATGCGGGCTTGATTGGCTTCGAATTGGTGAATCCGATGGACGGCGCCGGATGCGGGCTCGATTGGCTTTGATTTGGTGAATTCGATGGTTTTGCCGGCGACCTACTCAGGGCATTCAGGACAGTCCCTTGAGCTACGACTCCTCCTCCGTTTTAACGCGGTGATTAAGTGAGTGGATCAGAACCTGGGTTACCTTCGGCTATCTCGGGTCAACTTGGGTTTCCCGCGGGTTTTCGTCGGTTATTTCTTGGGAGGTTCCAGTTAGTAAGTCTAGTGTTTTCAACAAATTTTGGGAGGTTCCCATCATTTTCACGTTTTTTCCGACTCGAGTGTGTCCCGCGAACTTTTTGCCCCGGTGCGTGGACACACTTCTACTGTGGGCTTTATATTCAATTGTCAAAGAGCGCAGGCGGCAGCTTCCGCGATAGCCATTCTACTAAGACGGAAGACCACTGGAACGTGAAAAGGGCCTGTCTGTTTGTGGCAGACAAGCCCTTACCAAATCATTATACCAGTTTGTCAAGGGGTGGACGGGGCCGCAGCGGGATTTGGGGATGTAAGTGGTTTCTTTTCAGCGTTGAAATAAATTTCGATGTGTCGTGACCGCTTTACCGGCGCGATGCGTAACCGATCGCGTTGTCGCGCGTAGTAATGACCATGCGCCGCCGAGCCCTTTTGTCCGCGCTCGCTTCGATCCCGATGGCTGGGGCGAGAGCATTCGACGCCGGGTTTCGACGGCGGATAGAGCAGGCGATGGCCGTTGGGCCGGTTCCGGGACTTGTGGTTGGGCGGGTGGAAAAAGGCGCGACCGCATGGATTGAGGCGATGGGGCATTGCCGCGCGGGCGGGGGACCGGCGGTGATTGGCGATACGGTGTTTCAGGCGGCGAGCCTGAGCAAACAGGTGACCGCATATGCCGCGTTTGCGCTGCGCGATCAGGGCAAATTGGACTTTGCGCGGCCATTGGTGAGTTATGTCGACGACATCGGCGACGCGCGCTCTCGGCGGGCGACGATCCGGCACGTACTGAGCCATAGCGCGGGGTTTCCTAATTGGCGATTCGAAGCGGGGAAGGAACTGACGGCGGATTTCGAACCGGGCGAGCGGTGGCAGTATTCCGGGGAGGGGTACGTTTACTTGCAGCGGATCATCGAAAAAGTGACGGGGAAGAGCTTCTTCGCCGTGGTGGAGGAGCTTGTTTTCCAGTCTTTGGGAATGCGTTCCAGCGCGATGGCGTGGATGCCCCAATGGGAGGAACGCTATGCGCAGCCGCACCGGCGGCGCGGGGAGCCGATTGCGAATTGGGATCAGGCGGGCAAGGCGCTGCATGCATATGCGAAGAAGTTAGGACGCGAGGTTAGCGCCCTGCGTTATGAGGATTCGGTGGCGTTGAGGAAAGAGGCGGGGCTGGATTCATTGCCGAATTCGATTATTCCGAACGCCGCGGCGAGCATGGTGACGACCGCGAACGACTATGCCCGGTTTGTGGCCGCGGCGACGAAGAATCCGGAACCGCGGACGGAGCTGGTGACGATGCGGAGCGGCAAAAACTGGATGATTGGATGGGGGCTGGGATGGGGAATCGAGCGGGTGGCGGGACGCGAGTATTTGTGGCAATGGGGGGACAATGGTGGATTCAAGAATATTGTGTTTGCGGAACCGGCGAAGGGCTCGGCTGTTTTCGTTTTCACGAATGGCGACGCCGGGGCGAAGGTTTATGAACGGGTGGTGACCCATGTGACGGGACACGACCATCCGGCGCTGTTGTGGATTTAGGGGGCGGCGGACTGTTCCCGCGCACTAACGTCGATCATCGTCATCGTCGTCATCGTCGTCATCGTCGACGTTCTGGAGAGTTAACAGTACCGCCGCAGCTAAGAGATCGCGGCCCTTCGGGGATGGATGGACGTCGCAGACCGTGGGCGATAGCCGGACGAGCAGACCAGCCGCGCACGGATCGCCGCCACTTGGTATCGATGCGAAATAGAAGGCTGCAAAGCCGTCGGCAAAGTGGACACCGAATTGGGTACCCACCTGGGTCATCACCTGGTTCAGCGCCGCTATCGCTTTCAGAAAGAGGGGATCGGCGGAGGGCGAAAAATACTTGAGCAGTACGAGGGTACGGTCGTACTTTCCGCTTCCGCGAAGAGTGGAAAGAATTTGCGTCAGATTTTGACCGTAGAGATTCAAAACGGCGGGCAGCCCCGCTTCGACACAGGCGGGGAAATCGGGTTGGCCTTCACACTGCTTCTGCAGCAGCAAGAGATCGTTTCCGCCGATGCTCAGCGTGACGAGATCGATATGCTTGTTGCCGAGCAGTTGCGATACCGCGAAGCTCGCCTGGGTACCCGAGTAATCCGTGTGCAACCCGATCGTCCGTTTGAAATCTTCACAGCCGTTGTCGAAACCTCCAATCAGGAAACTGGCGCTCGATTGGCCGGGGCAGGAAGCATTTGCTAATTTTTTGGACTTCAACAATTTCTTGATCGCGGCGACCGCTTCGGGGTAGCCGACGAATTTATCGGGAGTTGGACTGGTAACCGTCGGATCGTAGCCGAAGGACACGGAATCGCCGAGAGCCAAGTAAGTGTAATTTTTCTCGTTTCCGGCGAAGGCGGGAATGGAGAGCAGAGCGAGCGCGGAGATGGCGCAGTTGGTGAGGGGGAATTTAGCCACAGTTAGGGTCCTTTCCATCTTTAATCGATTACAGTGGGAGCCGCGTTTGAGCGGATTAACGCTCGGTAGATTGGGAAGCGGGATAAAACGTTACGAAGAATTCTTTGGGTCGGTTATCAGCCGCAATTGGCAGTCGACTACACAAACAGCCGGTCAACTTTGGTGCGGCTTGTCTTGAGCAGTACGGCCATGCGGTTCTTGGAAAAGTTTCTTTTGCCTCATGGCCTGGGCTAGTTGCCAAGCGACGACTTCCTTGACCGCTTGAGCCTGCGCCTCTTCAAAGATTCCCTCTTCCTTGAGGAAATCGTCAATGCCGGACCCCATGTGTTTCTTGCTCATTGCATCAAATCTTTCCGACGCTTGCGCGATCTTTTCCTATCGCCTGACGCTCGGCTTCCGGCAGCGCCCTCAGCCAATCCCCCACGAGCTCGCTTCCTACGGCGGTTTGGGAGCAGATCAACGGGATCTTTTGCGGTGATGGGACCTCGGTCATCGTGGGTTAAAATCAGTTCGGGGTGACGGGAGGTTGGGACTTTGAAGAAAACATCTCAAGTGACAAACGTTGTATCATCGTTGACCGCGCGAACGCAATTCGGCCAAATCATGCGCCGCGCAGCCGCCCGGAAGGAGCGCTTCCCGGTTGACCGGAATGGCGAGCCCGCAGTGATCATCATTAGCGTGGAGGATTATATGGACACCTTTTCGCCGGAGCCCACCTGGCTGGCCGAGATCCGCGCCAAGTCAAAGGAGCGCGGCAGGGACAAGCTGTCCATGACCCAGATCAATAGCATCGTCTCCGAAGTCCGTCGTTCAGCCAAAAAAACAGTAAACGCAACGGCCAAATGATCCGGGTGGTAATCGACACCAACGTTGTCGTTTCGGCAGTCCTCGCATACGGCTCGCCCAAGGCCGTTTTAAATTTGGCCTTTAATCACAAGTTTGCTTGGTACGTTTCCGAAGCCATATTGGCCGAGTACGAAACGGTGTTCGCTTATCCCCGCTTGAAGCTTGCTTCGGCTGACGTGAAGCGCATCATGGCGAAGACACCCAACGAAGCTCGAATCGTTTTTCCGCGGATCGTTGCCAAGATCGTTCCGCCGGAGGCGTTCTTCCGGCTTTGGCAATGTCAAAAACCGCTGGATCGCAGGTAACTTTCGCCATCGGTCGCAACCTTCGCCAATCTTCCGCCGCGACGAGAGGAGGGTTTATTTTTCCTCTCCTATACCAGGGAAATGAGCCAGTTGCCAGCCTGCGGGCCTTGGGGGAAAATCGGAGCAAACGCAAATATCGCGTAAGTGATCGATTCGCGATTTATGGTGCGCCCGGACCGATTCGAACGGCCGGCCTTCTGGTTCGTAGCCAGACGCTCTATCCAGCTGAGCTACGGGCGCATGCGAGGCGTTACATTCTTAGAATATCACGATTGGCGTCGGGATGGGGTTGAGGTTTCAATTCTCGATGCGGCCGCCGGGGGCGAGTTTTAACCGGCGGCCGCCCCATTTGACCGTGTTGCCGAAGAGACCCGCGACCCAGATCGCGACGCCGGCAAGATCCCGCAGCGGCATCAGCGACAGGCGGAACACGACGTTGCGATCTTCCAGGATTAGCAGCCCAGCGAGCACCGCCACGTTTAAGCGGAGGGCAAAGAGTATGAAGCCGAAGAACGGGTTTCCGGTGAGAAACGCAACCAAGGCCCACAGAGTTCCGAACGTTACGGGCAAGCCCAAATAGCCCAACACGCCGCCGCGCGAGACGCGGATAGTGCGCGCCCAACGCAGTTGGTGGTCCCAGGCTTCGCGCCAGGTGCGCGCGCCCAGGTTGGTTTCGACGATGCACGAAGAAAGGTGGGTTCGTTTGCCGCTGCGCGTGATTAGGCGGCCGAGTTGGTAGTCGTCGGCGAGGTAGTCGCCAAGGGCTTCGAAGCCGCCGATGGCGCGGAGATCGGCGCGGCGGAAGAATAGAGTGGACCCCATGGCGAATTCGGTTACGCCGACGAAGGGCGCCACCAACGTCGATGGCGCGAAGTCGGTGGCCACGCCGAGCGCTTCCACCTGGCCGGGCACGTGTTGGGCGCGGGCGCGGTAGAGCGCCGTTACCAGACCGATACCCGGTTGTTCCAACTCCGCGGCGAGCGTTTTCAGGTATCCCTGGGGAGCTCGGATGTCGCCGTCGTTGACCAGCAGGACTTCGTAGAGGGCTTCCTTTTCGAGGTCGATCAGCGCGCCGACCTTGGGGTTACGCGTAACCGTGGAACTGACGATCAGGCGAATTCGCCGTTCGGGGAATTCGGCGATGGCGCGTTCGATAATAGGCACGGCGGGGTCATGGCGGTCACTGACGGCGAAGAGCAGTTCAAAGTGCGGATAGTCCTGCTGGGCGTGTGAGCAGACGGCGCTATAGAACAGCGGATCGGCGCCGCGAACGGGCTTCAGGATTGAAATGGGGGGCATGGCGTCCGGTTGCGGGCGGGTTTGAAACATGCGCCGAATACAAGCGATGAGCGCGACAAACTGATAGCCGACGGGGATGAGAAACAGCCAGTCCATGCGGTTTTCCCTAGACCGCCAACAGGGCGACGCCGAGCGCCACCAGCAGCGTTCCGCCCCAACGCGCGGCCGTGACCCGCTCCTTCAATACCAGCCGCGCCAGCACCGTCTCCGCCACCAGACTGAGCGCGGTGGCCGGGACCGCGAAGCTGAGATCCGCGACGGCCAGCAGAGCCAGAAACGCGTAGAACGAGATGGCCAGAAATACGACGGAACCGACGAGCGGGAGCTTCGTCAGCAGCAGTTTCAACAGCCGCGCGATGCCATTGATACCGAAGTCCTTTACCTCGCCTTGGCGCTTCATTTCCCAACTCTGCAACAGGTCGCTGGCGACGGTCGAAATGACGATTACGGCCACATAGATCCAGGCCATCATGGCGTCTCCGTTTTAGGCGCGGTTAACCCGACCAACACGGTACCGCCGACAATGCAAAGGGTTCCCAACCAGCGCATTGGAGTGACGATCTCACCGAGGAACAGGGCGCCCATCGCGGCGTTCAAGACGAAGCCCACCGACGTTACGGGAATGACATAACTGAGGTCGGCCCAACTCAACAGCGCCATTCGCGATAATACCCAGCCCGCCAGAAGGAGGATGCCGCAGAACACCCATGGGTCGAAAACGACGCGCACGAAACTCCACGCCGAGCCATCCATTGCGGCGCCGTGCTTGATGCCCCAGCCCAGCGCGAAATTTCCCGTCACGTTGGTGACGACGACGATGGCGACGAAGAGCCGCGTCTTCCAAACCAGATTGCCGCTACTGGTTGGCACTGGCGAGCGAGGCCTGTTTCTGGTCCTTCACAAACCGCTTGCGCTTGGTGCGGAGGGCCAGATACTCGCGCGCTTCCTTGTACAGACGCCGGCGGTCGTTGGCGTCGAACATGGCGTTGCGCACAATGCGCCAAGCGGCCTTGGGCCGGAAGTAGTATTCGGAGTAGAAGCGCTCCACCGAACCGACCAGTTCGCCGCGGTCGAGGCCAGGGTAAATGATGTTCGGCAACTGATGGCCCACTTCGTCGGTCATGGAATCGAGCGTGATGAGGCCGTTTTTCACGACGTGATCGTAGAATTCGGTGCCTGGATAGGGGTGCGCCAGCGAAACCTGAATGGTCTCGCAGTCGAGTTCCTTGGCAAAGTTAATGGTGGTCTCAATGGACTCGCGCGACTCGCCGGGCAGGCCGACGATGAAATCGGCGTGAATCTTCAGGCCCAGCTTGTGCGCGTTGGCGGTGAAGCGCCGCGCCATATCGATCGTGGCGCCTTTCTTGATGTTCTTGAGAATCTGCTGATCGCCCGATTCGTAGCCGACGATCATAAGCCGCCCGCCGGCGTCTTTCATGGCCGCGAGAGTGTCGTAATCGGTGGTCACGCGAGAAGTGCAACTCCACGTCATGTCAACTTTGGCGAGTTCCTTGCAGAGCTGAACGGTTCGTTCCTTGCGGTAGTTAAACGTGTCGTCATCGAAGAAAACTTCCTGGATACCGGGGAAATTATCCTTGATCCATCTCACTTCGTTGACGACATCGTCGACCGAGCGCAAGCGCCAGCGGTGGCCGGAGTGCGTCTGCGGCCACAGGCAGAACGTACACTGCGCCGGGCAGCCGCGCGAGGTGTAGATCGACACGAATGGATGCTTCAAAAACGGTACGTTGTAGCGGGTGAAATCCAGGTCGCGTTTGTAAGTTTTTGCCGCCCACGGGAGCTCGTCCAGATTTTCAATCACCGGACCGTCCGGGTTGTGCATGAAGCCGTCGCCTTTGCGGAAGCTGACGCCGGGCAGTTCTTCGAGGGGCTTGCCGTTGGCGAAATCGACAATCTGGTGATCGAACTCCTTGCGGACGACGAAATCGATCGCCGTCGATGTACGCAGGCACTTTTCGGGTTCGACGGTGACGGGGGGGCCGACGAAGCAGACCTTCAACGTCGGGTTGATGTCCTTCATCATGGAGGCCATCTTCACGTCGATATGAAACCCGGGGGTGGAGGTGAACAGCACCAGCAGTTCGAAATCCTTCGAAAGGGCGACGGTCTGTTCGATGGACACCTTGTGAGGCGGCGCGTCGAGCAGCTTGGAATCCGGCAACATGCCGGCGGGATAGGTCAACCAGACGGGATACCAGTAGGATTCGATCTCGCGTGAGGCTGGCCAGCGGGAACTGGCTCCACCGTCAAACCCCTCGAATGACGGCGGATTAAGGAAAAGCGTGCGCATAGTATCTCCCTTAAGGTTACGGCATATCGGCTTGGGCCTACAACTTTTGAAGCCTTTTTAGCGGCGGCAGAAGCGGTACCTCATCGAAGAGTCCCGCCTGCGCCTTCTTCACCCTTAAAGGTAAGAAGTCACTAGTTCCGCGCAAGCAGCTAACCGGCGGCGTTCTTTATGTCTCCTGCTCACGCAGTTTCCCAGGGATTAACGGTGATCGCGCCTATGCCCTCGAAGTCCTTAGTATTCCGGGTAACAATAGTCAGATCGTAGGCAAGCGCGGTAGCCGCAATCAATGAATCAACCGTGGGCAGAGGCCGCCCCGCGCGTGATCCTTGCGCCACAAGGGACGCCCATCGGGCAGCCACATGGCGATCTACCGGAAGTACGCGGCCAGAAAACCACGCTTCCAGGTCTTGCGTGAGCCACTCTTCGAGATGGGCACGTCGCTTGCCCGCGGCAAGCAGCTCGATTCCCTTTTGAATTTCCGCGAGCGTGAGGACACTCACGTATTGTAATTGGCGGTCCGTGGTCTCAAGCCAACGCTTAACGCCGACGCTGGGACCTCCCGGCCTGTTGTATTCGGACAGAACATTGGTATCGATCAGAAAACCGTTCATCCAAGATCGACCAGGCGCGGATAATCCTTGGATCGCTCCAGGTCTAGGCTGGCTCCGGCAAAAGGAGAATTGAGAAGGAGGTCGGAAAGATTATCGAACCGCTTCCGCGCCGCTAGCGGCGGGGTGGGCTCGCGGTCAACGGCGGCGGAGACTTGGCCTGTTCCGCTCGCGGGGGAGGCGTCAAGTTTCTGGAGAGATGGGCGCGGCTCCGGGGCCGGACGCAAGCCCGCTTCCCTGGCGACGAGATCCTGAAGATAGTCGTTCAGCGATACCCCACGCGCCCGCGCCCGCGCTAACAATCCTTCTTCCACTTCCGGGTTTAGGCTTAAGGTCACGTTCATGGCTGCAACTCCTTCTCCTTCCACCAAGGTACGGCATATCGGCTTGGGCCTACAACCTTTGACGCCGTTACACTTCCGGTTCTTCCAGCGCTGTCCTTGATTTGTCCAGCACGTCCCCCGTGTTCCGCGTCCCGGCAGGCTCCAACAGCAGCGCCTCGCACTCCTTGTCGGCCAGGGTAATGTGCTCCACGCCGCGCGGGACGATGAACATTTCTCCGGCGAGCAGGCGGACATCGCGGTCACGGAAGCGGATCGTCATTTCGCCCTTGTGCACCAGAAACAGCTCGTCGGTGTCGTCGTGTTTGTGCCAGACGAACTCGCCCTGGAACTTCACTAATTTGACGACATAATCGTTCAGCGTCCCGGCGATCCGCGGCCGCCAGTGATCGGTGAAGCGCCCAAAAGCCTGGTCCAAATTGACGACGCGGCCGTTCATTTCCTCTCCCAACTTTTCCATGGCAGAACGCCCGTGCGGTCCGCCCATCGCTGCCAGTCGCGCGCCAATTCCTCGACGCGGACCGGTTGCGCCGCGGCCAGATTGTGCAGTTCGGTGCGGTCACGGACGATGTTGAACAACTCCCACGGATGTCCATGCTCGCGAACCAATTTCCATTCACCATTGAGGATGGCTTGATTGCCTTCGTGTTCCCAGTAGAGCTTGCGGCTTCGGGGCGGCGGTTGCAGGAGGTCGAAGCCCTCCAACGGCTTCGATGGCCGCGCGCCAGCCGCGGCGCAGAACGTAGGGAACAGATCGATCATGTGCCCGGTTCTTGGGCTCCACTTGCCCGCGGCCACGCGCCCCGGCCAGTGGAATATCAGGGGACTCGCTATGCCGCCTTCATGTACCCAGTGCTTGAAACGGCGGAAAGGCGTGTTGGAAACGTGGGCCCAGTTGGCGGAGTAGCTCTGGTAAGTGTCCTCCGGACCGGGCGCGACGTTTGGCAGATTGCCGTAGCGGATGGGGCGGCCGTCGCGGGTTCGTTCGAGTATCTTGCGCGCTTGCTTTTCGGCGGCGGACATGTTGGCGCTCATCTCTTCGGCGCAGCCGCCGTTGTCGGAGGCGAAGACGATGAGCGTGTTGTCCAGCACGCCGGTCTCGCGCAGCGCCGCCACAATGCGGCCGATATTGCGATCCATCCGGTGTACCATCGCGGCATAGACCGCCATCCGCCGCACCTGCCAGCCCTTGTCCGGCGCATCGGCCCAGGGCGCAACTTCTTCGGCGCGCGGCGCCGCTTTCATGGCCAGGCCCAATTGTTTTTGCTTTGCAACGCGCCCGGCGCGAATGGCGTCCCATCCGGCCGCGTATCGCTTTTCGAACTTCGCTATATCTTCCTGCAGCGCGTGCAGCGGCCAATGGGGCGAGGTAAACGCGGTGTACAGAAAAAAGGGCTCGTTCGCGAACGTGCGAATGGATTCGATGGCTTTATCGGCAATCGCGTCGGTGTAGTAGAACTCCTTGGCCGTGTCCGGAATATCTTTCTCCTGTTCGGCCAAAGTCGGCGGCTGGTAATAGCTGCGGATGGATGCAATGGTGCCGAAAAATCGTTCAAAGCCGCGTCGCGTGGGCCAGTTGTCGCGCTTGCCGTCGGAGGGCGTCAGGTGCCATTTGCCGGACATCGCGGTGCGATACCCGGCGGCGCGCAACGTCTCGGCGATGGTGGGACAGTCCTTACTCAAATTGCCGCGATAGCCGGGCCGGCCATAGTCGTCGACCATGTGTCCGACGCCCGCCTGATGCGGGTAAAGGCCGGTCATCAGCGCGGCCCGCGTGGGACAGCAACGAGCGCAATTATAAAACTGCGAAAAGCGCGTGCCTCCGGCGGCGAGCGCGTCTATGTGCGGCGTTTCGATTTCCGACCCGTAGCAGCCCACATCGGAAAAGCCAAGATCGTCGGCCAGCAGAATGATGACGTTCGGACGCCGCACCGCAGTTTGGCTGGACGCGGACAGGCTCGCGAGCGAAGAGAGAAATTGCCGCCGTTGCATGGCGCAAATTGTACCTTAGGGCGTGGCCGGCGCGGCCGGAGTCTCCAGACCGAAGTTGGAATAGCGAATGTCGAGTTCGGCTTTTCCGGCGATTCGGGTTTCCACGACGCTTTCCACATGCTCCGGCAGCGAGGCTCCGTTCACCATCGCATAGGTGCGGGTGAAATTCACCTTTTTCAGAAACACGGACGGGTTCTTTACCAGGCGACCGGTTTCCCGCACCGGCAGCGCCGTTTCATCGTCAATCCACAATTCGCCCTTGAACAGGCCAAGCCGTTTTTTTCGCGGGTTCAACTCGAAAACATGCGCCTGGCGCCCGTTGAACGCCTCGGTTCGTTTGTACTTGAACTTGTAGTTTTTCGGATTGATCCCGGCGTCGAGCGCTTTGTCCGCCAAATCCACCTCTCCCGCCATATACTTCGTGATCACATACGTTTTGACGGTGTTGTCGCCGGTAAACGACTTGACCGCGAAACTGATCTTGCCGAGCGAGGAGACAATCCGCCGCCCCAGCATCGCGCCTTCCTTCTTCAAGCGCGGCAGCTTGGCCGAAAAATTCATGTCCATTTCCACGCCGCGCGTCTTCGGCAACTGTGTATTCACGGCCGCAAAATAACGAGCGAGAACCTGCTGGCTAATTTGGCTAGTGGCATCCGGCGGGGCGGCGTCCGCAAAAACCGGGAACGCACTCGCGGCCAGGAGCGGAAACAAAAAACGATTCAACGATTACCTCGACCCATAGAGAACGCAATCCTACTGTAACAGTCAGTACAGCTTATCGACAATTCCAGCGATTCCAACAATGCAATGCCCGCCTGTTGGATGATCACGGTGTCGATTTGGTTTCGATTCGAGGGCGAATAAGTTGCCGCCGGATCTGTCATGATACTGGCCGGGGACCAAGTGATTCTTGCCGCAATAGCCGACGATTTCACGGGTGGAACCGACTTGGCGGGCATGTTGCACGCGGCCGGAGCGCGCACGGTACTCGTTTTTGGCGATGGCGCCGTTCCGCCCGGTTACGACGCAACGGTGGTTTGTCTGAAGTCGCGCTCGGTGGCGCCGGGCGAAGCGGTTCGCATGTCGATGGACGCGCTGACGCGCCTGCGCGCGCACGATCCCCGGCAGATCTATTTCAAATACTGCTCCACGTTCGATTCGACGCCCAAGGGGAATATCGGTCCGGTCACCGATGCGCTGCTGAACGAACTTGGGCAACCCTTCACCGTCGCCGTTCCCGCGCTCCCCGTCAACGGCCGTACGCAGTATCAGGGCCACCTATTCGTCAATGGCGTTCCGCTGCATGAATCGCCGATGCGGAGCCACCCGCTGAACCCCATGACGGACGCGAATCTGGTCCGTTGGCTGGCGCGCCAAACACCCAGCCGCGTGGGCCTGCTGCGCCTGCCCGCGGTCGTGGGCGACCTGACCGCGGAGGTGCTGCGTTTGCAATTGGATGGGATTGAAATCGCTCTTGCCGACGCCATTACGGGCGACGATCTGGAAGCCCTGGCGAACGCTTTCGCCGACCTGCCGCTGTTGACCGGCGGAAGCGGCCTGGGCATCACGCTGCCCGGCGTCTGGAAAAAGCGAGGCTGGCTGACGACGAACGAACCCACGGAAGTGACGCAAAATGGCGGGGCCGCGCTGATCCTTGCCGGCAGTTGTTCCGCGGCGACGCTGGGGCAATTGCAGGGCCTGGGCGGCCATCAGGCAAGCATCGATGCGGCGGCGCTACTCAACGATGCCGACGCGGAGACCCGTCGTGTATTAAAAGCGGCTCGCCGGCAGATCCGCGCACAAGGCCACGCCATTATCCGCTCCTCCGCCACCGCCGAGGAACGCGAAGCCACCGGGTTGGACGCGCGGATCGTGGCCGAAGAACTGGAAACGCTCTTCGGCGTGATCGCCGCCACGCTGGCCGACGAGATAACGCGCCTGATCGTCGCCGGCGGTGAAACGTCGGGCGCCGTCACGGCCGCGCTTGGCGTGGAGGCCGCGGAAATCACGCACAGCATCGACCCCGGCGTGCCCGCCATTCGCCCCGTCGGCGGCCCGCCGTTGACGCTCGTTCTCAAGTCCGGCAACTTCGGCAGTTCGGATTTCTTTCGCAAAGCGTTAGACAATACGTGACATGGCCTTTACTTCCGAACTGGAAGCCCTGTGTGACGCCGCCGTCAGCTTTCACGCGCGCGGCTACGCGTTCGGCTCCACCGGCAACCTTAGCGTCCAGGACGGCGACACCGTTTGGATCACTCCGACCGGGCAATCTCTACGCCACACCACGCTGGGCTCTCTCGCGGCGATAGACGCGAACGGCGCGGCCCAAAACGCAAACAAAGCGTCTAAGGAATTTCCTTTTCACATCGAGGCGTATCGCGCCGCCGGCCATCGCGCTCGCGCCCTGGTGCATCTGCACTCCACGTGGTCGGTGCTGCTTTCCTGTCTTGACGATCTGGACGAAGAGCAGCCTCTCCCCGTTTTCACGCCGTACTATCTGATGCGCGTCGCGCCGTTGGCGGTTGTGCCCTACTGCCGGCCGGGCTCGGACAATCTCGCCGCCGTCATAGCCGCCGCGGCCGAAAAGTCGAACTGCTTGATCCTCCGCAACCACGGCTTGGTCGCCCTTGGCCGTTCGATGAGCGAGGCAGTCGACCGCGCCGAAGAACTGGAAGAAACCTGCAAGCTCTATTTTCTTTCGCGAAACGAAAAGCTGCGCCCGCTCACCGCTGCCCAGCGCGATGAAATCCAAACCGTCTTTGGAGGCAAGTAAATGCGAGACCTGGTTGGAGTGCGGCACGAGGAGTCGATCGTGGTGGATGACGGTACGGCCGTTTCGTTCCTCGGCCACGCCGGCGCTCGCGTGCTTGGCACGCCGTGGATGATTATGTGGATGGAGCGCACCTCGCGCGACGCCGTGATGGCGCATATGCCGCCGGGTTGGGACACGGTCGGCACTATCGTAAACGTGAGGCATCTTTCGGCGGCGCCCATGGGAGCGACCGTGACCTTTCGCGCTGAAGTGATTGAGCAAACGCCGAAGCGGCTGTTGTTCAGGGTTTCCGCCGAATCCGCGCAGGGCGTTGTGGGCGACGGCACCCATGAACGCGCGTTGATCGATGTCGAGCGCTTCGCCGCGGGTCTCGCCAAACGCTCAGGCTTACTTCCCCGGGACGGCGACTAGCTTTGACTTCCGTTCTTCCAATTTCGCAATCTGGATCTTCAGCCGCTTCAATTCGCGGTTGATGGCCGCCAGTTCCGTCTTCGCCTGCCGTTCCTTTAAGTAGTCCTTGCCGCGCTTCTTCGCGACTAGCGCTTCCACTTCTCGCCGGAGAAGCCGCAGCCAGGGGTTCCCGTGCATGGACCCTTCCCGGTACTGGAGCGCGCCGGCCCGAATCGCTTGGATAATTTCGCCGTCGGTGAGGCCGAACTCCTCCCGCGCGGACTTGTCACTGAGGGTGGCGCCTTTACGGGTCCAGTCGGAGTTCAGGTCGTTCATAGGTTTGCTCGCACTTGCGAATTCAAGGACGATGATGTCATGGTTGTACTCGACTTCGGAAGGAGGTGTCGCGTGGCAAAGTTGCGGAAACCAGGAATTAAACGGAGCGAGGGCGTTCACGAAGCCATCGAGCGCGTTTGGCCCAGCGGCGTGGTGGAAATGAAGTTCGATGCGGATGAGTCGTACTTCTGGGATATTTATCCGAAACTCGCCACGTCGATTCAGCGCCTGAAGGGCGCCGAACTTGTGCATGAACGCAAGCCGGAAGGCGGACCAATCTGGTTCGATGAATCCGATCCCGACGAGGATCCACCGGACGACCAGGAGCGGTCGCGGTCCTACCATCTTTTCTTCGTCTGTCCGGAAGGGGAGGCATTCACTTACGATGTCGAGTTGGATGGTCTTGCCGACCCGGACGACGAGGAGGGACCCAGAGGAACGGTTTCGGGCAAGGGCAGAAACGGATGGTCGGTGTCCGTATCGCTGCTGGCTCCGTTCGCGGTTATCACTTTCGGCGATATGGAGATTTTTGACGACGGCTCTACTTCGGAGCCTTGCATCGAATCGATTGTTTTCACCGATTCGGGGAAGCCGTTCGATCTGGAGGCGGAGTTTACGAAAGCCTGGGGCGAGCCGGTATTTGAGATATTCCTGAAGTTGCGGGGCCGGATTTGCGAGATACTGGCCAAAAATGGGATCGGCGTGCTGCCGGAGGAAGAGTGGCGGAAGCCGGTTCCAGGGCTGCGAGCCGATGAAGAAGTTCTTCTGGACCACCCAGGCGGTCCGGTGCGGGTGCTGGATGCGCTTTTCTTTGAAGGGTTGTAGAATCGGCGGATAATTGCATGGCCAAGACTCAAATCAAGAAGAAGCGAGCGGCTTCCAATGAATTCGCGCAAAACGGACTCGGTCGCGGCGTGGTTGCGCGGTGGATGCTTGGATGAGCGCGGGAAAAGGAACGAATCGTGCGGCGCGTCTTCGGGAATTTGTGGACAAACACGTTCCCGAGTGGCAGTGGATCCGCAAATAAAACTAACGGGAGGAAGGGCAAATGAAACACCAGCGTCGAAGCGTGGAAAAAGAAGCGGGCCGGGGCGAGGGCAATCGTCCATTGACTGAAACCGAACTTGACCGGCTCGTCGACGAGGCCACCATCGACTGTTACAACGAAACGGAACAGGTATCGGGCCTCTACACGATGATCGAGGACAATCTGGTTCTGCCTTTTGAAACGACGCTGTTCGGAAAGACGATAGTGGTCGAGCGGATCGACCTGACGGACCGCGACGATATTGTGGCCATTTGCAGTGGAGGACGCGAACAGCGGAAGATGCGATTACTTGATGTTCCGCTGCCTTCCCCGCCTCCGGAAGGCGCGCAGTGGATTGCGGCTTACCGGCACTGGCGCCGCGAAGAAGGCCCACTGTGATTTCATAGTGTTCGAATGAAGCTCGCACTCCTGCTCACCGCCGGCGCCGTACTCGCGCTTGCCCAACACGCCGAAGCTACTCGCGAAGGCCGTCAACTTTTCGTTCGGAACTGCTCCGCCTGTCATGGCGATACCGCCAAGGGCGGTCGCGGCCCGGATCTTACCACTGGCGAATGGAAGCACGGCGGCTCCACAGAAGATCTTGTCAGAAACATCGTCAAAGGCATCCCTGGCACTCAAATGCCGCCCATCCCGATGCCCGATACGGAAGCCCGGGCCATTGCCGGCTTCCTGCTATCGCTCAGCGCTACGGAAACAGAACGTCCTACCGGCGACGAAGCCAAGGGACGCGCGCTCTTTTTCGGGACCGCCAATTGCGCGGTCTGCCACATGTTCGCCGGCCGCGGCGGCATCTTCGGCGCCGATTTAACGAACGCCCGCGCGCGGTTCAAGCCCACCGCTTTAATGGCGCGCATGGCCGAGCCGATCCAGACCGTTGAAATTCGCCCCGGCCTGCAAGGCGTCGTAAAGGGCGAAGATACGTTCACTCTGCAAGTCATGGACGCCCGCCAGAAATGGCACATGCTGAACAAGCGCGCCCTCCCCGCGCCGCTCGGAAAGAAGACCACGTCCCATCCCGATCTCACCTCCAACGATCGCAGCGATATCGCCGCATTCCTCTCGAAGGCTCCGCTCACCTACGATGAAACCGCCGACTGGCTGCCCGCCGCCGATTTCAACGTCACCTACAAACGCCTGCAAAACGCCGCAGCGGAGCCCCATAACTGGCTCACCTATTGGGGCGATTTTCGCGGTACCCACTACTCCAGCCTGAAACAAATCACCCCCGCCAACGCGCCCAATCTGAAAAGCGCCTGGACCTTTCAACTCGGCGGCAACACTGTTGAGACCACGCCGCTTGTCGTCGACGGCATCATGTTCGTCACCGGCCCGCTGAACGACGCGGCCGCGCTTGACGCTCGTACCGGCCGGCCGCTGTGGCGCTATAGCCGGCGCCTCCCCAAAGTCGCGAGCCATTGCACTGTCATGACCAACCGCGGCTTCGCCATTCTCGGCGATCGACTTTACATGGCCACGCTCGATACCCGCCTGGTCGCTCTCGACGCCAAGTCGGGAAACGTCATCTGGGATATCGAAGTCGGCGACTACACGAAGGGATTCTCCATCACGCACGCTCCCCTAGCTATCGATGGGAAGATCATCGTTGGCGTGACCGCCGGCGAATGCGCGCTCACCGGCTGGGTGGATGCCTACGACGCCAAAACCGGCAAGCGCCTCTGGCGCACCCACGCCACGCCCCAGCCCGGCGACCCCAACCGCAAGACGTGGAATCCGGAGACTTCCGCCGATTTCGGCGGTTCTCCCACCTGGACCACCGGCACTTATGACGTCGATACCGACACAATCTTCTGGGCTACCGGCAACCCCGGCCCAGATTACGACGGCACCGTCCGCGCGGGCGACAACCTTTACTCCTGTTCCGTCCTTTCCCTCGACGCCAAAACCGGCAAGATGAAATGGTGGTTTCAATTCACGCCGCATGACGTTCACGATTGGGACGCCAACGAAACGCCCATGTTGATTGACGGCGTTGTGAAAGGCCGGAAGCGCAAACTCCTCGTCACCGCGCAGCGAAACGGCTTTTACTATGTGCTCGACCGCAACACCGGCGAATTCCTTGCCGGCCGCGAGTTCGCCAAACAAACCTGGGCGAAGGGTCTCGATGACAAAGGGCGCCCCATCGTCCTGCCCAACACCACGCCCACGCCGCAAGGAAATTACGTCTGTCCGGACGCCGCCGGCACCGCCAACTGGGGTTCGCCATCGTACGACCCGGCGACGGGTTTCTTCCTCGTCAGCGTTCGGGAAGCTTGCGCGATCTATACCAGCATGACCAAGAGCCCCGTCCCCGGCGAAGGCTTCACAGGCGGCGGCGTGGAAGTGGATCCGAAGGTCGGCCAACCCGGTTCGGTCCGCGCCCTGGAAGCGACGACCGGCTTGCGCAAATGGGACTTCCCGCTCCACATCGGATCTTCCGCCACTGGCGTAATTGCAACCGCCGGCAGCGTCGTCTTCGCGTCCAGCAACGACGGCAACCTGATCGCGCTCGACGCGAAAACCGGCAAATATCTGTGGCATTACTACACTGGCGCCAACATCATCACCTCGCCCATTTCCTACGCCGTCGAAGGCAAGCAATACGTCGCTATCGCCTCGCAATCGGCTATCTTCGTATTCGGTCTACCTTGATGCTTCTTCCCAATCCCAAAGGCAATTATTCATTTCTCAAAGGCATAGCCCCTTATTCCGCCGGCGCTGTCGCCGAAGCGGGCTATGAAATCGTCCACGCGCGCTTTTTGCAGCCGGTGCCGCTGGCGAAAGGCTTCGAGCGCGTCCAAGCCCATTTGCAGGCCGTGCGCCGCCCCGCGCAAGCTTTGTGCGCGATGGAACTGCGTTCGCCCAAACCGTTTACGTTCCCTGGCTTTGCTGAGTTTAATAACGGCTACGTCGAAGTGCTAAAATCCTGGAACATTTTCCTCGACGAAATGAACCCCGTCGCCCGTACAAATATCGCCCCCGAGATCGGCGCCCCAGCGGCGCCCTCGCTCTACGGATTTAGCTACACCGCGCCCTCCGTCCGCAAGGAGAAAACGTTCATCGTGGCAGGCGCGGGGGAACTGCCCGAAGGCTCGCTGAAGCCCGATGACGTCGTCCGTAAAGGGGAATCGTCCAACGAGGCGCTTCGGGAAAAAACGCGCTTCGTAATGGGCTTGATGGCGGGCCGTTTACAAGGTCTCGGAGTCGATTGGGCACAGGTCACAACGACGGAGGTCTATACGGTCCATTCGGTTTGTTCCTTCCTCGCCAGCGAAATCATCCGTCCGCTTGGCAAGGCCGGAATTCACGGCATTACATGGCACTATTCCCGCCCGCCCATCGTTACCATTGAGTACGAAATGGACGTGCGCGGGTGCTTCCGGGAGATCGTTCTATGAAAATTCTGCTGCCGCTTCTCAGCCTCTCCGGCTTCGCCAACGAAGTCATCTTTCTCTGGCCTGAATCCGAGCGCGTGCCGGGCGCGGAGACCATTAAGAACGAGCGGATCACATCCGTGCCCAACCCTAACATCACGGTCTTCCTGCCCGGCGCCGACAAAGCGAATGGCGTCGCCGTCGTAATCGCGCCCGGCGGCGGTCATCGTCATTTGGCGATCGATCATGAGGGTTACGACGTCGCCCGCTGGCTCAACAAAAGGGGCATCGCCGCGTTCGTGCTGAAGTATCGGCTGGCCAGGGCCGAAGGCGCCGACGGCTCCATTACCGTCGACAATCAAGTCCGCGCCGACGGCCGCCGAGCCATCCAGATCGTCCGCGGCCGCGCCAAGGAGTGGCGGATCAATCCCGCCAAAATCGGCATGATGGGCTTCTCCGCCGGCGGAGAACTGGCCGCCTTGACCGGGATGCACTATGAAACCGAGGGCGTAAGTTCCCGCCCCGATTTCATCGCGCTTATCTATCCCAACATCCGCCCGGAGACCAAAAAGATCGACAAGGACACGCCCCCCGCATTCCTCGTCCACGCCGATGACGACAAGCTTTCCGCCGCCATTAGCGTGAACTTCTATCTTGATTTGAAGAAGGCCGGAGTTTCCGCCGAACTGCACGTCTATGCAATGGGCGGCCACGGTTTCGGCATGAAGGATCGGCCGCTGCCTGTCACGCAATGGACGGCTCGGTTTGAAGAGTGGCTACGGCTCCACGCAGAAGGAAGCGGAGTCCATTGAATTCTCTCCGCTTATGGTGATGGTCAGGTTAGAACTAATCGCGCCGCCACAGGCGGGCAATCGCAGCCCATCCGGGATCGGCGGAACCATGAAGTTCACTTGGTAGTGACCACCTTGATACGCGACTGACAAGAACGGCTTACCGGTGAGTCCAAAGCCCGGCACGGCGCGCGATCCCGGCGCATTGGGCCGGTAGTCAAAATGCAGGTCGAAAGTCTGCACGGTTTCCGCCCGGCCAAATGGATCGTCCCTCACTACGGACGTGCCACCGCCATATAGGTAGCTGGCAACGCCGCTGCCCGGCCTTATCGGATTATTCGTGTTGACCAGGCGCTGGTCCTGCAGGACGTTGGGAAGACAGGCACTCGCGTTGGGAGCGTCGACAAAGATACTCATGAAGACTAGCGTCGCGTCGCAGGAATTCATAATGTGCAGGTTGTCGGAAACCGCGCGGAACGGAAATTCGGCGACCGCGGTCGCGCCGTCCATGACGGCGAGCGTGCCAGCCCGATCAAACCATCTGCCGCTATCCGTGTCGAGCGTTTCAGGGATCAGGAGCGTAATGCTTGTGGCGGGAATGCAGTTTCCCGCGGGAGTGGGGCACCCGGTCTGCTGTACCGCGACGAGTCCCGCTTCCATCGGCGCGCCGCCGGACTGTGTGATGCGTACCTGAATACCGTTCAATTCACGCGGATACCCGATCGAGGTAGGTATCGCTCGAATCGGATTTGTGGGCTTCGACGCAATCCCGCTCACTGAGATCATAGTGAGTTGGCCGGGCGCGGCCGTGATCAGGCCGGTTGGAATTCGGTAGCCGGTTCCCAGCAGAGCGCCGTTACGCGTATTCTGCGCTGGTAATAAAGAATGAGTGAGAACGCAAAAGACGAACACTAACTTCGTGGACATGCCTGCCTAGACGCATTCAGAGGCGAAATTGTCAAAAAAACTTGAGGTTACTTCCGTAACTCTTCCACCAGCGCCTGCAAGCCCCGCCATGCTATCCAGTACCAGCCGGCTGCCGCCCGTATTCCGCACACGAAGCGTGGCCGAATCGCGCAGCGCCGCGGTACCCTTGCGCGCCAGCGTTTCATCGCAAGGCACCGTCGCCGCAAAGAACTCCTGCTCGTTCGTATCTTTCAACGCCAGGCCAATCTCCAAGTGGCGAATGGCTTTCAGTTCTTTGTTACGAATTTCCAAGTGCGGTGACTTCGCCTCGTCCCCGGAAATCCGCGCCGCCCCGGCCATCAGGTCCACCGGCGCGCCATTCGTCGCCCGGAAGCCGTGAAGATCGACAAAGATCACGCCGCCGGCGTTCTTCGTCCACGCCCACGATGACAGACTCAGTTCCGCTATCGGCGTTAATCTATACCTGGACTTGAAGAAAGCCGGCGTCGCCGCGGAACTGCACGTGTACTCGACGGGCGGCCATGGTTTCGGCATGAAGGATCGCCCTTTGCCAGTCACCCAGTGGCCGGCGCGCTTCGTCGAGTGGATGGCGGCCCGAAAACCGACTCCGTAACGGACAAAACTGACGCGACCGAGTCGTCGACCGAGTCGTTGCCTTGAATCCGGAGCCGCCTTTATGTAATATTTCTGCCATGGAAATCGCGTTTTGCTCTGCGTTGCGATCTTTTTTCGCTTTGTCGTGGCCGCTTCTCTTCGTTCCGGTAATACATGCACAGGTTACTTACACAACAAAGTCGCCTCCGAACCGGGGAGGGTCATTCGATGCCTGGTGCCCGCCCAACGGAGTTTCCGCCACCGGAGCCAAGACCGCTCCGGACGCAACGAAGGGAGACAAGGACGTCGCCGGCGATGGCAAGCTGGATTACTACATGGGTGAATGGAAGTACGTAGAGCGGGGCAGAAACGTGATCGTGCGCAAGTGGTGTATCAACGCCGATCCGACGGACAATGGACCCGGCAAGACGCCCCGTTTCACATTCAACGACTTCTTCAGTTTTGAGATATTCACCAGCATCGGCGCGACCGAGACGCAGCGCGTGGCACCGGGTTCGCCAACTTGACCGTTCGTTAACGGAATGGGCCTCAGTTCGGGGTTCGAAAAAGCGGTTCCCACTCTTCCAACCCGCATTGACCGAATCACCGGAAATCCCAAGAAAGAAATCGGCCGCTTCAACCGCCTGGATGACGATTACGAAAAAGTGATATATGAGATCAAGCCCGACCAGTCCGTGGTCAAGGGAACAATCGTTAAACGCAAGAATGGCACTTACGAGTTTGACGGTGAATTCAAAGTGGGAAGCGACTATAAGCGAGCTCCCCTCACCGAAGAAGAGAAGAAGCCGATCATTGCCGAGTTCGAGCTGGAGCGCACGGACGTAACGAAAACATGGCCAGGGCAATTGGCATACCTCGTTCCGCCTTCCATACCATCGGCGGCACTGGTCGGTTGTGACGACGACTTCGACGGCGATGGCATCCCGAACGCCGGCGACAACTGCGCCACTATCTCCAACCCCGATCAGAAGGACACCGCGGGAAACGGGGTGGGAGATGCATGCAGAGCCATCCGGCTCTGCGATGTGGATAGGAATGGGACCATCGACCGGCTGGATACCAATTACATTCTAGGTTCCATCGGCCCCGCGGCAACCCAGGACCCTCGGGACGCCGATGGCGACGGGCAAATCACGGCTGCCGACGCACGGGCGTGTGTCTTGCGTTGCGTGACGCCCGGTTGTGGCGTTTCGGTGGGCGCCGTGGCTAGCGGCGGAGTTCTGAACGGAGCGTCGTTCGCCTTGGCGGGTACCCCGGGCGCGGCCGCGGCACCGGGTTCCCTGGCTTCGATTTTCGGCACTTTGCTGGCTCCGGATGTATCTCCAGCGGCTGAAAGTCCTCTCCCGCAATCGCTTGCGGGCGTCGCGGTGCTGATTAACAATATGCCGGCGCCGCTCTTTTTTGTCAGCCCGAATCAAATTAACGCACAGGTGCCTTGGAATGCGCTTCCAGCCGGTGCGGCAACGGGAACGGCGGATCTGATTCTGGTTAGAGACGGCGTCCCCGGACCGGTGGTTAAATTTCCCCTCGCTCGCGTATCGCCGGGGATCTTTACCTTCCGGTCCGGAACCGGGCCCGCGGCGGTGATTCACACCGATGGCGCGCTGGCGCAGGCTCCCGGCGCGGTTCCCGGCGTGACCTCAAGGCCTGCCAGGCCCGGAGACGCTATCGTCATTTTTGCGACGGGACTTGGACCGGTGGATATTCCAGTTCCAGATGGCTCGAACTCGATGGATCAACTACGCAGAACTGTGGTTACTCCCCGCGTACTCATTGGCCGCCAGCCGGCGGAGGTTCTTTTTTCCGGTCTCGCTCCCATGTTCCCCGGTGTCAATCAAGTTAACGTTATCGTGCCGGGCGGCATTGACACCGGCGGCGCAGTGCCTATACAGATCCAGAGCGGCGACGTCATCACCAGCGCGGCGGTAACCATCGCGGTCCAGTAGCGGGCGCTGGCAAGCGGATGGTAATTTTGCCGGAAATAGCCGTTACTTCCGCAACTCTTCCACCAGCGCCTGCAAGCCCTTGCGCCGGTACAATTGCACCAACCGCTGCTCCTCCGGCGACGGCGGCACCAGCTTGGTCAGCCGGCCATCGGATAGGTCGATCCGCGATGGAATCCAATACCCGCCGTCGGCATACTCGACGTTGTTCACAAACCCCGCCATGCTATCCAGCACCAGCCGGCCGCCGCCCGTATTTCGCACCCGAAGCGTAGCCGAATCGCGCAGCGCCGCGGTACCCTTGCCCGCTAGCGGTTCATCGTAGGGCACCGTGGCCGCGAAGAACTCCTGCCCGTTCGTATCCTTCAACGCCAAGCCAATCTCCAAATGGCGAATGGCTTTCAGTTCCTTGTTACGAATTTCCAAGTGCGGCGACTTCGCCTCGTCTCCGGAAATCCGCGCCGCCCCGGCCATCAGGTCCACCGGCGCGCCCGGCATCCGCAAAAAGCTGAACTGCACTTCGCGGTCCATTTCATAGTTCGTCGCCGGTGCATTTGTCGCCCTAGGCATCGTCCCGCGCCGCACAACCTGAACATCCACGCGCGGCCGCAAATCCTGCCGCGCTATCGCGGCCATCATTTCCTTCTGCAATGTTTCCGGCCCGCGCGCCTCCAGTAGTTGCTGAAAATGCTTCCGGTCGCGCCGGGCTTCGAGTTCCCACACCGTCAACTGCCGCCGCGAATTCAGCCGGTTCTCGCCGAAAAAGCTCAGGTCGTCGAACAACACGCCATCCAACAAAACTTGCACCAATGGCTCCGCGCCGCTCGACATCGGCCGCACCATTCGCAAATCGATCCTTACCGGAAAATCCTCCCCGGGCGCGACGTCCAGCGCCGGCGCCGCCACGGAACCCTTGCCTCCGGCCGTCACCTCCTGCGCCAGCACCAGCAGCGTTACGCCCTTCACGCGTTTCTGGCTCAAATTGCGCAACCGCAGCGAAGCGTGCAGGTCCAGCATTACGGCCCCGCCCCGCGCCGTACCCTTCGAAGGACCCAGGTCGAGCGATGCCACCGCCAACGGCGAATCCTTCGGCAGGTTGATCTTCAACCCGCCGCGCAGATCGACGCCCGCTTCCTGCCCGAAACAGGCCAAGCTCGCAACGAGAATGACGAACAAGCTACTCCACATAGACATGGTTCACCGTAACTTGCCCGGTCTCTTCGTCCACATATTGGGCGCCCGCCGAACCCATCGTGCTTACGGTCACTATCGCCGCCCGATGATTCGCTTTCGGACCCTGCAGTTCCATGCCCTTACTCCCGTCCGACATGCCCACGCCCCGCTCGGACGCCTCCACCACAATCGGCGCCGGCCCGCGCAGCGTCGCGATCTGTTCGCTTTTCTTCGCCGCGTTCAGCCAATAACCGATCGATAGCAGCAAAACGAACCCGGTCGTCAACGCCGCCATCCGCCACGACATGCCCTGCGCCGGACCCGCATTGATCGCCGTTCCATAAGCGCTGATCGCTTCCGACGCCTCCAGCCCCAGCCGCACATTCGCCCGCATTTCCGCCGCCAGCCGCTCCCACTGTACGCCCGCCGGCATCTCGCCGGTTTCCACGCACACGGCTCCGGCCGCCTCTTGGAACAGCGCAATCTCCGCCTGGCACTGGGTGCATGCGTTCACGTGCCGCCGCACGGTCCATCGAGTCCACCACGGCAACTCGCCGCCCGCGTACAACGCCAAATTCTCAATCGACGGGTGTTTCACGCTTTTCTCCTTTCCAGGTAGCGGCGGAACTTGATCCGCGCATTGGCAATGTGGCTCCGCACGGTTGCCATGGAGCAGTTCATTTGTCGCGCCACTTCCTCCGCCGGCACATCTTCGACATCCCGCAGAATCAACGCCGTCCGTTCCTTTACTGTCAAATGCCGCAAGCCGTCTTCCAACCGCTCCGCCCGCTCCCGCCGCAGCAGCGTCTGCTCCGGGTTCCGCTCGTGTTCCGTCACCAGCGGATCCACCAGCGAATCGATCTCAGTGAAATTCACGCGCCCGTGCCGCCGCAAAAAATCGATCGCGGTGTTCGACGCTATCCGCGACAGCCAGTGCGCCGCCTTCTCCGGATCTTTCAATTGCTCGCTGCGTTGCAAAACCTTGATGAACGATTCCTGCGTTAAGTCCTGTGCATCGGCCACGTTGCCGACAATGCGATAGATGATCAGGAACACCCGGCGCATGTGCTCCTGGATAAAGCGGTTCTGTAGCTCCGCCGCTTCCTGTCCCGGGTTGCCCGTCGTTTGACGCGCCGGATCGCTCATATGCACCGTTAGCATCGCATCTATTAAGGCTTGACGCCGAGATCGTCTTTCGCGTGCAAAGAAAATTCCGGCGGCCTCGCGAGCGGCTATTCTGAATTATATGAAGGAAGTAGCCGTCGTGGGTGCCGGCAAGACTCGATTCGGCGCGTTTGCCGATCGCGATCTTCGCTCGTTGGCCGTGGAATCCGTGGAAAACGCCCTTTCCGATGCCGGAATCGGCCCCGGCGTGGTCGAAGCTTTTTACCTCGGCAACTTCGCCGGACCCAGCTTTACCGGCCAAAGTCACCTCGCCCCCTACGTCGCTGCGGCGGCCGGCATCACTCAAGTCCCCGCCGTTCGCTATGAAGCCGCGTGTGCCTCCTCCGGCGCCGCCTTCCACGCCGCGTGGCAGGCCATCGCCCATGGCATTTATCAAACGGTCGTCGTTTGCGGCGTCGAAAAAATGACATCGCAGCCCACCGCCCGCGTCGCTCAAATTCTCGCCATGGCCGGCGACGTCGCCGCCGAAGGAATCCCCGGCGCCACCTTCCCCGCGATCTTTGCCATGGTCGCCCGCCGCCACATGCACCAGTACGGCACGACGCGCGAACACCTCGCCCATGTCGCCGTTAAGAATCACGCCAACGGCGCCACCAATCCCTACGCCCACCTCAGGAAAATTATCACTCTCGAACAAGCGTTGGCAGGCAGACCGATCGCCGAACCGCTCACCCTCTACGATTGTTCCCTGGTCAGCGACGGCGCCGCCGCCGTCGTGCTTTCCGCTTCTAAAGGGGCCGTCAAGATTCTCTCCTGCGCCCAGACTTCGGACCATGTCGCTCTCCGCGACAAAGCCGACATCACCCACCTTCCCGCCGTCAAATCCGCCGCCGAAAAAGCGTACGCGATGGCCCGGCTTACCCCGCGCGATATCGATTTCGCCGAAGTCCATGACTGCTTCACCATCGCCGAAATTCTCGCCGTCGAAGAGCTTGGCTTTTGCGGGAAAGGCGACGGCGGACCGTGGAGCCAATCGCAACCGATTCCCATCAACCGCAGCGGCGGCCTGAAAAGTAAGGGCCATCCCGTTGGCGCCACCGGCGTCGCTCAGATCGCCGATGTCACCCTCCAACTCCGGGGCCAAGCCACCGGCTGGCAGATCGAGAAGGCGGATATCGGCCTCGCCCAGAATCTCGGCGGCAGCGGCGCCACTAGTGTTGTTACGATTCTCGGGAAAGGAAACTGAAGGCTTGGCGGAAGCGACTTGCGGGTGCACGATGTAAAGTGGACCTTAAGCCGCGTGCGGCCCAATTAGCCCTCAATTCCCACCGAAAACGGCGAACCTTTTCGTGCTCCTCGTGGAAATGGGGACACCGGCGGTGGTGGCCGATGAACCAGTGAGAATCGCGCAAATCGCCGATCGTTAGGGTTGGAGTTTCTTGAGAATGTGCCGGGCGAGGTTCTCGTTAATTTCGCGGTGCCGTGGCCCCGGTTGGGCGACACGCGTTTTCGGATTCTCGTACCAGTCGAGCCTGCGGATCGGATCCGTTCTTTTCACGAAGAAAGCGAGAGTTCAGCGACCCTGCGGATACCTGGAATCTCACCGCCGGTCAAATCCGTGTAGAGATCCTTCAAGTGCTCTTGAAGGTCCTCCAGGTTGTCAACCTGCGTCAGGTACTCAGGGAATTCATCGAAGTATCCGAGCCACTGGCCGCTGTCCTGCCAGTAGACGTATCGCGCGGTCGCCATGCTTTGATTGTACCGGTCGGAGAGGGTCGACGGAGGCCCGAAAACCGCCATGGAAAACGGCCGCCCGTGCAACGAGCCGCCATTCGTTCGGGACGTTGCAAAAAAGTATTGCGCCGATGTCCGGCGTGGCGACAGGTTTGCGCGGCGACAATTTATACCCATCCGGGTTCGCCGATCCCATCTCGTGTGCTCCTTGCCGGCTCCCACCACGCCACATGAATCTCTGCCACACTAGCCTGGAGAAAGCGAAACGATGAAATCAGCTTGTCTATTCGTATTGGCATCGCTAGCTGCCGTGCCAGCCGCCTCGCAGACCCCAGCCACGCCGAGGCCCGGTATGGCGCCGGGGGCCATGACACCCGATCCGAACATGCCAAGGCCCATTGCCGCGCGCGACTCCGTGTTCCTGGAAGAGTTGACGTGGCTGGAAGTTCGCGACGCGCTCCGCGCCGGCAAGACGACCGTGATTATCGCCACCGGCGGAGTGGAGCAGAACGGTCCCTACCTCGCCGCGGGGAAACATAACTATGTCCTGCGGGCGACCACCGCGGCGATCGCGCGCAAGCTGGGGAATACGTTGGTTGCGCCCATTGTGGTATTTGTGCCGGAGGGCGATATCTCTCCGCCTTCGGGCCACATGAAGTATCCGTCCACCATCAGCCTGCGGGAGACGACGTTCAAGGCCCTGCTCACCGATATCGCCGACAGCCTGAAGCAGCATGGATTTCGCCATCTGATTCTGATCGGCGACAGCGGGGGCAATCAGAAGGGAATGAAGGAAGTGGCCGCCGAGCGATCGGCGAAATGGGCTGGCGGCCAGACAAAAATTCACTTCATCCCGGAATACTACGACTTCTACAATAGCGGCGATTTGTCGAAGTGGCTGGAGTCGCAGGGGGTGCGGGAAGTGGACGAGGGCCACCATGACAATGTCGCGATAACGGCGATGATGATGACCGTGGATCTGAATACAGTGCGTATGCACGAACGGCGGGCAAAGGGGAAATTCTCGATTAACGGCGTCTCGCTCGACCCGGCGGAGAAGATGATCGCTCTGGGCGGCAAGATCGTCGAATACCGGGCCGATATTACAGTCGCGGCGATTCGGGCGGCCCTTGGCGCGCGGTAGCGGACAACTGAAATGACCGTCTACTCCGAAACCCTCGTCTGGTCGCCTCCCTCCGAACTCGCGGAATTGGCGCCCTATCAGCTCGTCCTCATCGACCAAGAAGGCGGCCCGCGCATCCTCGGCCGCACCGCCCCCGGCGACCGCGTCGAAATTGGCGATACAGTAACAGTTTGCGCCGTCACCGACGGCGTATCCATTTTCCGGAAAACCAAATGAAACTCGCCTCGCGGATGGACCGCATCCTGATTGAAACCGCCTTCGAAGTACTTGTGAAGGCCCGCGCGCTGGAAGCCCAAGGCAAAAGCGTCATCCACCTCGAGATCGGTGAGCCCGATTTCGAAACTCCCGCCCACGTTATCGCCGCCGCCAAACAGGCGCTGGACGATGGCTGGACCCATTACGGCCCCACCCAGGGCTTCCCCGACTTCCGCCAGGCCATCGCCAATCACATCAACGAAACGCGCGGCATACACGCCGGCCCCGAGCATGTCTGCGTCGTCCCCGGCGGCAAGCCCATCATCTTCTTCCCCATGATGGCCCTGCTTGAGGAAGGCGACGAAGTCATCTATCCCAACCCCGGCTTCCCCATCTATGAATCGATGATCCGCTTCCTCGGCGCCACGCCCGTCCCCATGCCCCTCATTGAGGAACGCGGCTTCAGTTTCGATCTCAATCGCTTCCAAGACAGCCTGACCGACAAGACCAAAATGGTGGTTCTCAATTCGCCGCAGAACCCCACCGGCGGCGTCATCCCGCCGGAGGACATCGTCGCCATTGCCGACATGGTTCGCGATCGCGATCTCATTGTCCTCAGCGATGAAATCTACTGCCGAATTCATTTCGACGATAAGCCCCAGTCCATCGCCTCGCTCCCCGGTATGCAGGAAAGGACCATCATTCTCGACGGCTTCTCCAAGATCTACGCCATGACCGGCTGGCGTCTGGGCTACGGCGTCATGCCCGCCTGGCTTGTCGACCCCGTCAACAAGCTGATGGTCAACTCCAACTCCTGCACCGCCAGCATGATTCAACGGGCGGGCCTTGCCGCGCTCACCGGGCCTCAAGACGCGGCCTTCGCCATGGTCGCCGAATTCAAGCGCCGCCGCGACGCCTTCACCGCCGGCTTGAACACCCTGCCCGGCTTCCGCTGCGCTATCCCGCAGGGCGCTTTCTACGCATTCCCCAACATCGAAGGTACCGGCCGTACATCGAAACAACTCGCCGATGAGTTTCTGTATGAAGCCGGCGTGGCTTGCTTGAACGGCACCGCGTTCGGCGAATTCGGCAACGGCTATATCCGCTTCTCCTACGCCAATTCGCTTGAAAATTTGATGGAAGCCGTCGAGCGCATGCGTCGCCATTTGACGAAATAGGCCATGCCCGCCCGCCCGGTCCTTCTCGCCGTCGCGTTCTTTCTCGCCTCCTGCGCCAACCTGCGCCAATCGCAAGCCATTGACCGTCTGCAGCCCTGCAAACACGTCGACGGTCCCACCGACGGCTACTGCGGCACGCTCGACGTTTGGGAGGATCGCGACGCCGGATCGGGCCGCAAGATCGCGCTCAAAATCATCGTCTTTCCCGCGCTGAAACGAAAGGCCGCTCCAGACCCGCTCTTCTTCCTCGCCGGCGGTCCCGGCCAGGGCGCGGCCGAAATCGCCGGCCTTGGCCGCGAACTCGTCCGCCGCGTCGGAGCCGATAGAGATCTTGTCTTTGTCGATCAACGCGGTACCGGCAAGTCCAACCCGCTCGAGTGCAAACCGGATGGTGACGACGATGATGAAGATGAGTCCAGGGCCCTCGAACGCCTCCGCGCCTGCCTCGAAAAACTAAAGCAAAAGGCCGACCTCACAAAATACACGACAACCATCGCCATGGACGATCTTGACCAGGTCCGCCAGCACCTGGGCTACGGCAAGATCAACCTCTACGGCGGCTCCTACGGAACGCGCGCCGCTCTCGTTTATGCCCGCCGCCACACCGCCTACACGCGCGCCGTGATCCTCGATGGCGTCGCCCCCACCGACATGCGCCTCCCGCTCTACATGGCCCGCGACGGCCAGCGCGCGCTCGATCTGCTCTTCCGCGATTGCACCGCCGACAAAGGCTGCAACGAGCGTTTTCCGCGCCTTCGCGAGCGGCTGAATGCCCTCCTCGGCGCCCGTCCGCGCAAGGTTCCCTACGTCCATCCCCGCACCGGCGTGGAAAAGGAAGGCGACGTCAAACGCCTCACCCTTGGCGGCATTCTCTTCGCTTCCCTCTACTCGCCCAAAACCGCATCCCTCGTCCCGCTCCTGATTGAGCAAGCCGAAAAGGGTGTCTTCACCGGTTTCTTCGCCCTCGGCGCCGCCTTTGACCCTTCCGCGTCCAGCATCGCCCGGGGCATGCACTTCTCGGTCGTCTGCAGTGAGGATGCTCCTCGTATTCAGCCCGGTTCCATAGAGCGCGAAACCGCCGCCACTTTCCTCGGCGCCGAAATGGCCGATCTGCGCCTGAAAGTCTGCCAGTTCTGGCCCCGCGGAAAAGTCGAGGCGGACTACTTTATCAACGCCCCCAGCGAACTCCCCGCTCTTATTCTCTCCGGCGAACTCGATCCCGTCACGCCCCCCTCCTGGGGCCAACAAATCGCCTCGCAATGGAAGAACGCCCGCCACATCACGGTGCCCGCGACCGGCCACGGCGCCGCCGGCAGCGGCTGCGTCCCCAAGCTCATGGCGCAATTTCTGAACGATGGCTCGGCGGCCAATCTGAACCCATCCTGCGTCGACCAAGTCAAACGGCCTCCCTTCGTTCTCGGCCCCGCCGGACCGGACCCACTAAAATGATCCACGCCCAAAATCTGCGCAAGCGATTCGGCAGCGTCGTCGCCGTGGATAACGTCTCCTTCTCCGCCCCCGATGGCGCCGTCACCGGCCTCCTTGGTCCCAACGGCGCCGGCAAGACCACCTCTCTCCGCATGATCTACGGACTTATGAAACCCATCGGCGGCAAGGTGGAAATCGACAGCATCGACATTGCCGCCAACCCCCTCACCGCGCGGGCCCGCATCGGCGTACTGCCCGATGTCTCCGGCCTTTACCCGCGCCTCACCGCCCGCGAGCACATTTGCTATTACGGCAATTTGCAGGGAATGCAAGGCGCCGAACTTGAGCGCCGCGTGGAGAAGTGGATCGAAATACTCGATCTTAGTCAAGTCATCGACCGGCGCGTGGCCGGCTTCTCCCACGGCGAACGAACCAAGGTCGCTCTCGCCCGCGCCCTTGTTCATAACCCGCAAAATATCCTTCTCGATGAGCCTACCAATGGCCTCGACGTGATGAGTACCCGCGCCGTTCGCGAGCTAATAAGACACCTCCGCGCCGAAGGCCGTTGCGTGGTTTTTTCCAGTCACGTCATGCAGGAGGTTTCGGCGCTCTGCGACCGCATCGTCGTCATGGGCCGCGGCCGCGTCGTCGCCGAAGGCACGGCGGAAGAGTTGCTCGCCCTCACCGGCATGACGTCGCTCGAAGACGCCTTCGTCAGCCTGGTCGGCCCGCAAGGAGAAGCGGCATGAAAGTTATCACCGTCGCCCGCAAGGAGTGGATCGACGGCTTCCGCGACCGCCGCGCCCTCTACACGCTCTTCTTCGGCTCCCTCTTCGGCCCGCTGATGATCGGCTTCATGTTCAGCCAGATCGCCAGCCAGCAGAAGGCCGCCCAGGAGATTCAAGTCCCCGTCGTCGGCCGCGAGCACGCACCCATATTGATCAACTGGCTCACTCAGCAAAGCGGCGTGGAAATAATCAACGGCCCCGCCGATCCCGAAGCCGCGGTGCGCAACCGCGCGGTCGATTTCGTATTGGTGATCGACAAGGAATTCGCCGCCAAATTCCGCGATTCGCGCCCGGCTCCGGTGAAAGTGGTTTCCGACGTCACCAGCCAGTCCACCCGCTCCAAAGTATCGCGCCTGAACTCTTTGTTGAATAATTTCAGCGCCGAAACCGGCAGCCTGCGCCTCATGGCCCGCGGCGTCAGCCCGGTCATCGTGAACGCGCTGAAAGTGGAGCAACTGGAAGTGGCCACGGCCCAACAACGCGCGGCGATGATCTTCAACTTCGTTCCCATGTTCCTGGTGCTCGCCCTCTTCACCGCCGGCATGCCGATCGCCAGTGACTCGACCGCCGGCGAGCGCGAACGCGGGTCGCTCGAACCCTTGCTCTTAAATCCCATCCCCCGCTGGCAACTGGTGGCGGGCAAGTGGCTGGCCGCCACCGGCGCCGCGCTCTGCGGCATGTTGCTTACTTTGGCGGTCACGCTCGTCGTCTTCTCCCGTCTCCCGCTCGAGGAACTCGGCGTCCGCAATCACTTGGGCCTCGCGCAGGTTCTGCTGATCCTCGCCGCCGTCGTGCCAATGTGCCTCGTCGCCCCGGCCAGCCAAATGTTCGTCTCGTGTTTCGCCAAGTCGTTCAAGGAAGCCCAGAGCTACCTCGGCCTGATGATGATCGTCCCAACCATCCCCGGCATCGTCGCGGTATTCTACCCCATGACCAACCGCCCCTGGATGCATCCGCTTCCGGTGCTCGGCCAATACGCCATGGTGACCGAAATTCTTGGCGGTAAATTCCCGCCCGCGCTGTCGCTGATCGCGGCGATGGCGGTCGCCATCGTTGTCACCGCTTTGCTTTTATCGTTAGCGACGAAGCTCTTCTCCTCGGAGAAAATTATCTTTGGACGGTGAGGCCAATACGGTTCACGGATGGGCTAATTCCGACGCTTCCAAGATCCCAGTATTTCGCCGGTAACGGGTGGACCGACTACACGGGTAAGATGATCTCGAAGCTCCATCAGAAATGTCTTTGCCGATGGGCTGCGCGAGCCCGTACGCTTGTGAGTCCGATAATGTATTTTGTTGAGGTTAGATATTACTTGAGAGTACCGAATTCCAGGGCGTCAGTGAGGGTTAGGTTTCCGCGATTTGCATGGTCCAGTGATGCCCTTCCATGCGGTCAAGGGGTTGCACAGCACTTCTTGAACTTCTTGCCACTTCCGCAAGGGCAATAATCATTGCGGCCGATCCTGGGGGCCGCGCGAGGAGCCGGCGGCTCGGCGGCGGGGCCGCGCAAGAGAAGGTCGATGTCCGAGAGATCTTCGGGTTGGTCCGGTTCTATACCGACGATTACTTTCCAGTGGTGTCTTTCACAAAGCGCGACGATCTCTTCGCCTTTGGGCATCGTCCGCACGCGAACTACCGCGGGCCGTTTATCGGATCCTAACTTCGCCATTCCGGATTCTCCTTGCAAGTATCGACTTCCAGCCTATCGGGGGGCCCCACGTTCCGCAATCTTCATGTTCAGCCGTGAGTGCTCGATAGCCAGGTCGATCCACTGGTCAACCAGGCGTTTGAAGCGCTTATGAGTCGTTGTCTGGCGGCGAATTTCCTTCACCCATTCCCGGCGAACGTACTCCGTGCGGCTCTTCATCCGGCGGGTATAGCTGATCTGCCAGTAGGCCCCGGCCTGATGTTGGGGATCCTTGTACTGGCGGGTCAGCGAGCCCGGACGCATCGGACCGATCTCCAGCAGCGCCCGCTTGATCCGATCGATCCGCCGTTCGATCCGTTGCATCCGTTTCCGGCTCATGCGGCCTCCCTTTCGCGTTGCATGTATAGCATATATATGCTATACTTTGCCCGGACCGTTGTCAAGCCCGAAATCCCAATCGTCGAGCTAACCGGCAAGGAGGCCGCTCATGCTCCGGTGCCAGTGGTGGAATCTGGTGTGCGCATTGCGGCCCGCCTGCGCCCGGACCCGGACCTTCCTG
>JBJXFL010000155.1:0-22637 GCA_046155405.1 Bryobacteraceae bacterium
CCCCCCCCCCCCCCCACGCCGGCGCCGAGCCGCATCACGATAAAGATTATCGCCGGGCAGGGCGCCGTAAACAATATCGGCATGCGCGTGGCCGCGCAGCCGGGCGTGGAAGTTCTGGACCAGAACAACGCTCCTGTGGTCGACGCCGATGTCATGTTTCAGGCCCCGGCGGATGGGCCGGGCGGCTCGTTCTTTGGCGGGATGCGAACCTACTCGGTGAAGACCGACGCCAAAGGCCAGGCGATGGCGACGGGCTTCATTCCTAACGATTCCACGGGTCGATTTGGTATCGCCGTTCGGGCGACGGCGGGCGCGGCGGTGGCTGAGGCCGTAGTGAATCAGTCGAATGGGCAGGGCCCGGCCGGGAGCCGGGCAAGTTCGAGCCGGAAGGGACTTTGGACGATCCTCGGCGTGGCGGCGGTGGTGGCGATCGCCGGCGGCGTGGCCGCGTCGAGCGGCGGCAGTTCCACGGCTGCGGATACAGTGGCCAAACGGCCGGTAACGATTGGCGCCGGTCCGGTAACCGTGGGAGGTCCGCGATGAGGACGCTATTCATTTTCTCCTTGCTTGGGGGGGCGGCCTTTGGGCAGCCGGAGGGCGTTAGCGGCCCTACCTCCGGATACATTTTCGACGGCGAGGCGCGGGAGCTGCGTCCGATCCGGGGTTTTGTCGGGGCGGCCCATCTTGGCGCGGCATTAGTCGGAGACGCCGATGCGGCCAGTGCTTCGAGCGATGGGATGATGGCGGCGGCGTCCCGGTTTGGCGCGATTGAAGTGGTTCGCGGTTTCGATTCGGCGGTGCCGGTGCGAGTGGAGTTGGCGCAGGCGGCTGGAGCGGTGCTGTTTGCCTGGTCGGGACACGATCTGGCGGCGGTTTTCACCGCGACGCGGAAGGTAAGCGTCTGGCGTGGCGTCGACCGGATGGCGACCGGGACGGCGCCGTTTGATATTTCCGCGATTGACGGCGATATTACCGGCGTTTTGTTCGATGGGGAAAGGCTGGCGCTGGCTGTGAACGGCGCGGTGTATTTGGCAAAAGACGGAGAGACCCGGCGGATTTTGCAGGTGGACGAACCATCGGCGATGATCCGGACTGGGGGCGATTTGTTTGTCGCCGACCGCGGCCGGGGCCAAGTGCTACGGGTACGCGATTACGCTGGACTGGCGACGGTGGAGACCGTTGCCGATGTCGCGATGCCGGTGGGGTTACAGATGACGCGGCGTGGATTAATGGTGGCGAGCGCCGGCGCGCGCAGCGTGGATCTTTTCGATGTGGCGACCGGGACTAGGATCGCTTCGGAAGCTTTGGATTTCGTGCCTACGCGAATGGAGGCGCTGGGCTCGCGGCCCTTGGCGCTGTTGAATCGTGGATCGGTTGACGAACCGTTGTATGTGCTGGATTCGAGCGATACGCCGCGGGTGTATTTTGTGCCCGCCGGGAGGAACCGGTAACATGAACCGATTTACTCCCATTCTGTTACTGACCGCGATGATGTTACCGGGGCAGACGACAACCATTCCGTTGACGTTCCGCGTCCAGGTATCCGGCGCCGTGCAGACGCTGACCGACAATGGAACCGTTCAATTCAACGCCGACGCCATCGGGCGGCCGCTGGATGCGACCGTGAGTGTTACCAATCGAGGTACCGGAACGATTAACATCAGCCGTGTTGAAGTTACCGGCTCGACGGATTTTACGGTAATTGGCGTGCCTGCGCCGGAACTGGCATTTCTGCCGAACGAAGCGTTTTCCGTGACGGTCCGATTCCGTCCCGGGAGCGGCCTGCGGGCGGTTGGTGCGATTCGATTCTTTTACACCGATACGCCGCCGACTCCGCCGGGCGGACGCGCGGTGACTGGCTCGGCCGGTTTGAACTTAAACGGCGTGGCGCCGGATTTCGCGTTCACTTATCTGCCTCCACCTTCGGCCAATGCGACGCCGATACTTGCGGGCGGTACTATCGCGTTTCCGGCCACGGGCGTGAATGAAACCGCGACGGCCGCGGTGGTGATAATTAATCGCGGCGCCGGACCGGGCACCGTTGGCGTAATCACGTCGACCGGCGCGGCGTATTCCTTGGCCGCGCTGCCGAATCCGCCGACGACGATCGACGCTGGGCGTGAGGTTCGATTCTCCGTTCGCTACTCGCCGACGGTGATTGAGACCAGCACCGGCGCGGTGAGCGTTGAGTTAGTCGACCGCACGGTTGTTTTTAATTTGACCGGGTCGAGTACCGGCGCGGTTTATAGTTACGAACTGGTGCGGGATGCCGTGAGTTCCGCGCTGGCGCGCGGGGCGACGGTGGCGGTGCCGGATGTGGCCGTCGGCGAGAAGAGTTCCGTCACGGTGCGGGTGACGAACACGGGCAATGCCGACGGGCGGATCGCGGTGATTGGCGTACAGGGAGCCGGGTTTAGCGTTACCGATGCCCCATTTCTGCCGGCGTTACTGACGCCGGGGAGCGCGGCGACGGTGGCGGTGACTTTCACGCCAACCGCGCCCGGACGGTTTACCGGCCGGTTGCGTGTCGGGGACGACTCATTTGATGTGGTGTCGAATGGGTTGGGATCTAACTTGACTTATTCCTATGTCGCCGGGCCGGTGACGACGACGGTGACTACGGGCGGAAGCGTGATATTCCCGCCGGTGGCGGCGGGCCAAACGTCGTCGGTGCGGTTCGTGATTACTAATACGGGGACCAGTCCGGCGGCGGTGAATAGCGTGGGTATTGTAGCGACGGGGACGACGTTCGTGACCGCCGCGCTACCCGCGCTCCCGATGTCGTTGGCGCCGGGGCAGGCGCTGGAGTTTGGGCTGATGTTCGCGCCGGTGGCGACGGGCAGTTTGACCGGTACGCTTCGCGTGGACAGTTTGTCATTCACGTTGACGGGCCTGGCGAATCAACCCCCGGCGATTCCGGCATACCAGTTCAGCGGCGCCTCGGGCGCGCAGCAACCCGCCCAACAACTGAGCATGGGGCTGGCGCTGGCCGGGCCGTATCCACTTACTCTTCGCGGGACGTTGACATTGGCGTTCAATTCGGACGTATTCGCGAATGACCCCGCCGTGCAGTTTGCGGTGGGGGGACGGACGGTGAACTTCTCGATTCCGGCGGGCCAGCGGGACGCGGTGTTCGCGACCAACCAGACGCAGGTAAGGTTGCAAACGGGAACGGTGGCGGGCTCCATTGTATTGACGCCGGCCTTCCAATCGGACGGGGGGATTGCGCTGACGCCCGCGGATCCGCCGTCGATCACGTTGACGGTGGCGCCGGCCGCGCCGCGGTTGTTGAGCGTACAGGTGACCGGCAGGACGGCGACCGGGCTCCAGTTACTGGTCACCGGTTTTGCTACGTCGCGCCAAATCTCGCAGATCGACTTGGCGTTTACCGGAGTGGCGGGCGAAAACATAGGCACCACGAGGCTCACCGTGCCCGCGGAGGCGAGCTTCAATGCGTGGTATCAGAGTGCGGCGTCCGCGCAGTTCGGAAGCCAGTTCACGGCGACGATTCCGCTGACGCTGCAAGGAGATCTGGTTAATGTCGGCACGCTGATTGAAACGTTGCGATCGGTTTCGGCCACTTTGACGAATCGGATTGGCGCTTCGGCGGCGGCGAGCGTGGATATTCAATGACTATTGTTTGTGCGTCGGCCCTCGCCGGGTTAGCTTGGCGGGGGCTGGCACCCCCGTCTAAGGGACCAACTCCTTCTTCGGCTTCTTGATTTCTTCGTAAACCTCGATAAATCCTTTCTTCGCTTTCTGCGTCGTCTTGAAATAAGTCGCCGCCGTGGCCGGCGTCAGCGGCTCCTCCCAAAGCTTCGTCGCTTTCGCGCCGCCTCCGTTCTTCTCGCAATCGTAGTTATAGGCGTCCACGTTAAAAATAATCCCATCCGCCACCGTACACCTCGAATCCGGTTTGATACTCATCCCGCACGACGGAATCAACTGCACCTGAATCTTCGGCTCGTCTTTCACCGCCGCGGCCGGTATCGGCGTGGACCCCGGCAGCCCATTGAAATAGCGAACCAACTTCTTCTTCAAATGATCCAGGCAAACCTCAAGACCAAACGTAATCCCGTCCATTGTAAAGATGGACCCGCCCCCTAATCCGCTCAGATTCGTTTCCGTAATCCGCACCCCGCTCGTAGTCAGCTTACCTGGTTCGTTTTTCGAGGTACTCATGTCGCCGGTCGCGCCCACTGTCGCTTTCGCCCGCCGCGCCGGGTCGCCGTAAAGCCTAATCGCCCGCCGGTCTTTCCTGCCAAAGGCGGGTCGGTCGTAATCGGTCCCCTCAAAGTCCACCGACGAAATCGATTCCTTGTATACCAGCAATTCCTTCTGCGCGCCTCCATCCGCCCGCACCGGCGTGCCAACGCCCCCCTTGCGAACCAGCGCCACGTTCACGATCTCCGCGCTTCCGGGGGTGCTGAATTTCACCGCATTCCCCACGGTTAGCCCGTGCGCATCTTCCAGCGGCATCCAGATGGAGATCCGGTGCTTGTTTCCTGTCAGGTCCACCGACGACTCCACCAATCCCTTCGCGTCCGTTCCCACTTCAAAGAACTGTCCTTTCGCGATTACCACCACTCCGGGAAATTGCACCTCGATCGTCACTAGCTTTTCTGAAACCACTTCATCTGCCGGGTAGAGGTCTCCCAATGCCAGCGTGTCCCCGGAATTCCACGTTGGAACGGATGAAAAGGAAAGCGCCAATTGATCGGGACTTCCTGAGCCGGCCGCCCTGTCCAGTGGGAAACCGGCGTCCGGTTTTACCTCCCACGGACCGCCGCCGGGTTCGGCCCACAGCCGCCATTCCGCCCCGGCGTTCGCGGCCGGCGATAAAGGTGGATGGTCCACAAAAACCGTGCATTCGACTAGGGATTGAATGTCCACCGCCTCCGGCGTAATCCCGTCCGTTACCACGGCCGCTCCGTTCGCTAATTTTTCGTCGCAGTCGAGAATGACCTCAACCGCATAAACCGTCCCCAGCACTGGTACAACGTCCACAATTTCAGCCGTGATCGGACCCTTCTCTACGTCCCAGCCAACCAGTGGCACCACCGTCGGACAGTCAATCTCAAAAATAGCCTGTTTTTGAGCGAACGTAACGGTATCCACGCCGTGCTCCCCCAGCGCAACCGGCGTTTCATCCGGGAAAATCGGGTCGAGACCCAGCTCCAACGCATATCGGGTGTAACTGGCTCCAGTTATATCCGGCGCCGCGCTCACTAACGGAGCGCTCGTCCCGCTATCCTCCAGATAAATCTCCCAGCCAACCCCGGCGCCGCACGCCGGACTTGTATTTTCCACCCACACGTACAACTTCACGTTCGTCTCAACCAGCGTGATATTACCCACCGGCGTCTCCGTCCGCTGCGGATCGTCGTCCAACTCGATCGCCCCGATCGCCGAACCCAGAACAAACAGCCAATCCTGATACTTCGTGTCGTCCAGTTCCTTCTTCAATGCCACGATATGCGCCTTCGCCGGCGTCTTCGGCGGCGTCAATATCTCGGACATAGTCTCCAGCGGATAAGCACCCTGCTTCCCCCGGAAGTAAAACTCCGGCGCCATGAAAATCTTCAGGATCTTCGGATCGGCGTTCTTAACCCCGGTCGCCGTGAACGCCTTCTCCACGGCGTCTTTCATAATCTCGCACCGCCCGTCGATATCGTTCAGCGCCTGTATCCGCTTCTTCTCCCGCAGATCCTTCGCATCCGTATACACCGTCACCACGGTGTCCACTCCCTCATACGCTCCCGTCCGCATGAAATACCCGATGCACTGCACTTTCTCATACGGCGGCAGAAGCTCGAACTTCACCGTCGTCGCCGCGAACACGTCCAACGATGTTTCGGAATGGTCCGGCTCCGCCCGCATCAGACGCATATCTTTTTCCAAAAGGTCCTTTGGCGTCACCACGATTCCGTAATAGCCCGCCTCCACATCCAGCGACGCCTTCCCCGTCGCCTTCGGTAGTATCCCGGACACAATCGCCACGGCCGAGCCCGGCGCCGTTAACTTGAAATCGACATCGGCATCGAGCGGTAATGCCTTGTCTGTCCGCTTAATCTCAATATCCAACTTCACCTTCGCCACCGTGCACGCCACCGCGTCGCACAGGTCGTCCACCTCCTCCGCGTCCACGGCCAGCTCTACTTCCCGGTCCGTGCTCACCGCCGCCCCGTCCGTCCAGAAAACCAGCCCCTTCACCAGATCCTTCACCTCGTCCACCGCGATCGTTCGCGGCAACGGCATCGCCGTCGCCGTGTCCACCGGGTTTTCGTTCGAGTAGTCTTCCGTAACCGCCACCACTTTGCCCAACGGAACGTACGTCTTCTGGCCCGTAGCTTCGTAGAACGTCACCTTGCCGCCCCCGGCCGCCGCCCGCAAAATCAGCCGGCAAGGAGCGTCCAATGGCGATTTCGTCACCCGCACCAGCGCCCGCTGCCCCGTAAATTTCGTCCTCTGCTTGACCAACGTACGCCCCGCGGTAAACTTCTTGTCGTCCGCTATCGCCACCGGTTCCGTATTCGCGTCGACCCGCGGCGCGCAAATTTGCAGTGTCGTCTCCATCACCGTCAAATTGCAGGCATCCACAACATCGGACAAATCGTCGATCTTCAATTGCAGCGCCGTGTCCGCCTCCCCCGTGCTAACCGCCAGGCCCTCCACAAAATACTCGGGATTCTTTCCCGTTCCCACCGCGATCTTCGCCGAAAGGTCCGCCTTCACGCCGAGCTTGTCCTTGTCGAATAGCTCCACCGTCGCCTTCGTCAACGTCAACGACACATGGCCCTTATACTCGGCCGGCAGCACCTCAATCTCCACCTTCGCGCGCGTCCGTTCCTTCGCTAAATTCTGCTTGTGAACCGTCCGCCCATCACCGTTCTTCTCGATCTCGGAAAGCGCCGACCCCGACTTTTTATAAACGATCAACTCGGCCTTCACCGCCGTCATCTTCCCTGTGTCCGGCGCCTCCCAGTCGTCGATCTTCCACGAAAACTCCACGCCTTCGAACACACTCGCCCCTTTGGCCTCCACCTCTATCGTCACCTCCGCTTCGGTGATCGCTCCAAAAGTCTTCGCGCCGCTGAATCTCAGTCCTTCGGAAATGAACTCTACTTTGTCGGCGCCTTTCGTACACGTAAAAACCCCCTTCCCCGCATACGCTGCATCGGCCGTCAGCAAAATCTTCTGCGGGAAACCCTTCACCGCCACCGCCGCCTTCGGCACGGTCACCACCGGCTTCGCCCGCGGCAGCAAGCCGAACGAAAATAGCTTCACCTCCCCTTTGGCCACCGTCCCTTTCAAACTGGTCTCGGCCGCTTTGTAAGTCTTCGCCAACTCCCCTTCCAGCGTGATCGTAACGGTGTGCTCCTTCGGGATCACGTCGTCATATGTCGCGAAACCGGTTTTCCCGGTCTTTCCCGGCTGTCCGGATACCGAAACGATTACTCCGTGGACCGGCAAGTCCAAGTGATTGCGGACCCGTACCCAGATCCCCGCCTTATCCTTGCAAGCCAGCACCGTGCTGCCAACCACGTCAAACTGCGGTCCCACCACCGCCCCGCATTTCCCGCAAACCAGCGTCTGTGTGCAGTTCTCGCAAATTGGCATTACGGTGTCGCCTCCACAATCCGCCGTCCGCCGATTCGCGCGGTCAGGCACTCCGCCAGTAATTGAATCTTGATTTGTCCCGGAAGCGCCGGTTCTCCCAGGATTTCCAACGCCTCCTCTCCATACGGCGATTCTCCAAACCGCTCCCCGAACACTACCAGCAGTTCCAGGAATGTGGTCACCGCTCCCGTTGTGTCAATCCCGTGGTCCGCCGCCCGCCGGATATTCCGGCTCACAAATTCCGCCGTCCCCGCCTTGCCCCATTTCGCAAAATGCCCCGGATACGCGGTTTCGATATGGCGCACCATCGTCTCCTCGAACCGCCGCGCTTTTGCGGCTCCAAGCGTGGACTGCTGGCTGGCGCGAATCGTGAGCATTTCGACTCTCGATATTACATCAAATCCTCACCGCTGGCACCTCCCGCAGAAGTAAGTCGACCGCCCGCCCTGCGCCAGCCTCTTAACTAACTTCCCGCAAACCCGGCACGCCTCCCCCTCGCGCCCATACACCGTCAATTCCTGTTGCTCGGCTTCGATCGTTCGCCCCGGCTTCGAATACAACTCATACACCCGTTCCACGGCTCCGCTTATCACCTCCACGATCGCCGCCTGCAACCGAACCAACCGCGGGCGCCGCAGCGTTCCCATCGCCCGCCGCGGATCTATTCCAGCCCGGAACAACGCCTCCGCCGCATAGATGTTCCCCAACCCCGCCACCTTCGTCTGATCCAGCAAAAACAGCTTCGCCGGCCGCTTTGACCCGCGCGTCAACTCCGCCAGCGCATCCACCGTGAACCCCGCGTCCAACGGATCGTACCCAACTTCCGGCAGCGCATCCGGCGCCAGTAGCCGAATACGCCCCAACGCCCTCGGGTCCTCGAGCACAATACCCCGTCCATCCGATAACTCCCACACAGCCCGCACCGCGGTAACCAGGAACCGGTGATCCGGAATGACATACAAGTTACCCGTCATCCGTAAGTGCACATGTAACACCGCGCCCCGCGATAGGTGCAGCAGGATATTCTTCCCCCGCCGCTCCACCCTTTCCAAACGAACCCGGCGGCACGCGCCCCCAATGTCCCCGATCGCCACCGCCGGCCGCAGCAGCCGCACCCGTTGAATAACCGCGCCCTCCGCCTCCAGCCGCAGCCGCTTGCAAACCGCTTCCACCTCCGGCATCTCAGGCATTGGCCCAGCCCGTCAGTTCCACCGGAGCTCCCGCCGCCACGCCCATCTTCTTCGCCGCATTCGCCTCACGCAAAACGATCTCGATATATCCGCTCGATCCCGTCACCGCGTATAACTCCCCATACTCACATTGCGCATAGTGACTCGCCAACAACGCCACCTGCTCAAACCCGACCGTAAATACAAACGGATTCGTCTCCAACCACGGAAAGTCGCTCAGCCGGAAGCTGGTTATGACATTCCCAAACCGGTCGATCTTCAAAATCGTACCGGTCCATTGCCGCTTCGATGTCTGCGACGGCTTGTCTATCTTAAGCCGCAATGCGTCGATGACTAACTTCCCAAAAGAAGCCGGCCGCGCCCCCGAAGCCAAATGCGCCGCGCACGGCGCGAAGACGTCCCGGCCATGAAACGTCGAACTGACTTGCGGCAGGAAGTACTTACTAGCCGTCATTTCCCGCGCCTTGGCCTTCGGCTCCGATAGCGCCGAAGTCAAAATCCCGTTATCCGGCCCCACAAAGTACTGCGCCGCCGCCTCCACCAGCACTGGCCGCCGCGCCGACCCGACGCCGGGGTCCACAATGGCCGCGTGAATCGTGCCCTTCGGAAACCACCGCCACGCCTCCCCAAAGGTAAACGCCGCCTCGGTGACTTCAAACGGGCGCAGCTCATGTGTCACATCCACTATCTCCGCCCCCGGGCAAATCCCAAAAATCACCCCTTTCATCGCCGCCACAAAGTGGTCGGCCGAGCCGAAATCGGTAGTTAAAGTAATGAGTGGTCGTCGAGTTGCCATTGGTAGAATAGAGAAGTGGAGCGCTATTACTTCGACCACAATGCCACGACGCCGGTCGCCCCCGCGGTGATTGACGCCATGTTGCCCCTGCTCCGTGATGGATTCGGGAATGCCTCCAGTATCCACCAGCCCGGCCAACAGGCCAAACAGGCGCTTGAGCGCGCTCGCCGCCAAACCGCCGCTTTCCTCGGCTGCTCGCCCAAGGAAATCGTCTTCACCAGCGGCGGCACCGAAGCCGACAACCTCGCCATCCTCGGCGTCCCCAGCGGCCACATCGTCACCACCAACATCGAACACCCGGCTGTTCTCGCCGCCTGCCGCGGCCGCGACGTGACCTACCTCAACGCCGACGCCAACGGTGTCATTGACCCCGAAACACTCCGGGACGCCATTCGCCCCTCCACCGTCCTGGTCTCCATCATGCACGCCAACAACGAACTCGGCACCGTCCAGGACATCGAAGCGCTCGCTCACGTCGTCCACGAAGCCGGCGCTCTCTTCCATTCCGATGGCGTCCAGGCCGCCGGCAAGCTGCCGCTCAACGTCAAGTTGCTCGACCTTTATTCGATCAGCGGCCACAAGCTGAACGCCCCCAAGGGCATCGGCGCTCTCTACGTCCGTCAGGGTGTGGAGTTGACCCCCCGCCAGTTCGGCGGCCGCCATGAATCGGGCCGCCGCGCGGGCACGGAAAACGTGCCGGGAGCCGCCGCCCTCGGCGCGGCGTGCGAATTATTGCCCCGCGACCCCGCGACCCTCGCCAAGCTTACCCAGCGCCTCGAAAAGGGCATTCTGGATCGCGTCCCGCAGACCGTTGTCAACGGAGCCAACGCCCCTCGCGTTCCCAACACCACCAACATTCGTTTCGCCGGCATCGAAGGCGAGGCGATGGTCATCGCCCTCGACCTCCGCGGCTTCGCCGTCTCCAGCGGCGCCGCCTGCTCCAGCGGCGCCGTCGAGCCGTCTCACGTCCTCATCGCCATCGGCCTCACCCGCGACGAAGCCAAGGCGTCCATCCGCTTCTCCCTCGGCCTCGGCAACACCGTCGAACAGGTTGACGCGCTGATAGACGCCGTCGCGGCTTCCGCCGCCCACCTTCGGAGGCTCTCGCCCGTTTATGCTTGAAACCCAGCGGAAGCCGGAAAACCTGATTGCCGTGGCTATGAGCGGTGGCGTCGATAGCTCCGTCGTCGCCGGGCTTATGAAGCGCGACGGCTCGAACATCGTCGGCATGACGATGCAGCTCTGGAACCAGCGCCGCCTCCCGGAACTCGCCGGTGGCCAGCCCAACGGCCGCTGCTGCTCGATCGACGATGTATACGATGCCCGTTACGTCGCGCAGCTCGTCGGCATTCCGTACTATGTCGTCAACTTCGAGGAGGCGTTCGAAAAGTCGGTCGTCCGCCCCTTCGTCGATGACTACCTTCATGGCCGCACGCCCATCCCCTGTACGCTTTGCAACAACTTCATCAAGTTCGACACGTTCATCGAAATGGCCGAAGGCGTCGGAGCGGATAAGATCGCGACGGGCCACTATGCCCGCATCGTGCGGAACGCGGAGACCGGCCGCTGGGAACTCCGCCGCGCCGTCGATGCCTCGAAAGATCAAACTTACTTTCTGTTCGGGCTCACCCAGGCGCAGCTCGCCCGGACGCTCTTCCCGCTCGGCGCCATGGTGAAATCGGACGTGCGCGAACTCGCCAAATCCCTCGATTTGCCCATCGCGGACAAGGGCGACAGCCAGGAAATTTGCTTCGTTCCCAACGGCGACTATAAAGCGTTTATTGAAGCTTACTGCCGCGAGCAAAACATCCCGCTCGCCGGCATGGGCGGCGATATTGTAACCGGCGATGGCCAGGTATTGGGTGAACACGCCGGGTACCACGGCTACACCGTCGGCCAGCGCCGCGGCCTGGGCGTGGCCACCGGTGAGCCGCTGTACGTCATCTCGACGGAGCCCGCCACCCGCCGCGTCGTCGTCGGCCGCGACAGTGAATTGCAGACCGCCGCCTTCATCGCTCGCGAAGTGAACTGGATTTCGATTTCACACATCCGCGCCCCCATCCGCGCCCAGGTGCGCATTCGTAACCGCCACGTTCCCGCCGCTGCGACCCTCTCGCCAGCGGGCGGCGACACGCGCGTAAAAGTCCGGTTCGACACGCCGCAGCGCGCCGTCACGCCCGGCCAGGGAGCCGTGTTCTATGACGGTGATCTGGTGCTCGGCGGCGGGTGGATAGACTAGGGCGTGGCCGGGCGCAGTCGTCTCCGTAATCGTCTTGAGTACGTCGTTGCGCGAATCGCGTTGGGCTCGTTGGCGTACGGGCCCTGGACGTTCAGTTACGTCCTGGCGTGGTGCTACGCGCAGTTCATGCGCCTGGCGGTGCCGAAGCTCTCCCAGGTCGCCGCGCTGAACGCGGAACTGGCCGCCATGCCGCCCGCCGTCGTCAAGGGCGTATGGCGCTCCATCGCCCGCCAGTTGGTGGTGTTTGCGCGGATGGGCCGCATGGACGGTTCCAATGTCCACGAGCTGATTCGTTACGAAGGCTTTGAGCGTTTCACCAAGGCCAAGGCCGCCGGCAAAGGCGTGCTGTTCGCCACGCTTCACCTCGGCGCCTGGGAGTTGAGCGCGTTCAGCCACGCGCTTCTCGCGGAGCCTATGCACGTTGTCGTCCGTCCATTGGACAATCCTCTTCTCGATGCCTTTGTTAAAGCCCGCCGGGCTTCCAGCGGCAACGTCATCCTCGGCAAAAAGGAAGCCGCGCGCGGTATTTTCCGGGCGCTGAAGGACAACGGGGCCGTTGGAATTCTGGTCGATCAAAATGTCGGTTTGGACGAAGGAATCTTCGTCGACTTCTTTGGGCGAAAAGCCTGCGTCAGCCCCGCCTTCGCAAAATTGGCGGCCCGCACCGGCGCGGCCGTCATTCCCGGATATGCTATCTGGAGTCCCGGTGAGCGCAGGTTTGTTCTGCGGTTCGATGAGCCGGTCGGCATCACCGGCAACACGCTCATCGATACGCAGCGGATCCAGGCCGCGCTGGAACGCGCCATCCGGGCTTACCCGGATCAATGGTTATGGATACATCGAAGATGGAAAACAAGGCCCCCCGGCGAAGAGCCGCTCTACTAGTTGCATTGCTGGCCGGATGTATTGTCCCCGCCCAGGACCGTCCCGTTCCGCCGCCCGGCGTTCCGGTGGCGGATAACGACCGCAAGGATCTGGAAGGCGGGCTGCAACGGCTTACGGAGAGCGTTCAAGCGCTTGGCAGGCACGCCCTGCTGCCCGACGTCCTCATCTTCCGCGAAGCCGTGCGCTATGCGCTCACCTACAACGAATTCTTCGATGCGCCGGACATTCCGAAGGCGAAGGCGCTGCTGGTGGAGGGCCAAAAGCGGGCCGAACAATTGCTGCGCGGTGAAGCGCCATGGACTGCGGCGACGGGTTTGGTGGTCCGCGGCTATGTGTCGAAAATCGATGGCTCCGTGCAGCCATACGGTCTGGTGGTGCCGCCGTCGTTCGACCCGAAGCTGCCGCGCCGTTGGCGTGTCGACGCCTGGTTCCACGGGCGCGCGGAAAAGTTGAGCGAAGTCAACTTCCTGTCCGAGCGCATGTCGCGCCCCGGTGAATTCACCCCAGCCGACACCATCGTGCTGCACCTCTACGGCCGCTATTGCAACGCCAACAAGTTCGCCGGTGAGGTGGATCTATTTGAAGCGCTCGACGCGCTGCGCAAGCGATATCCCGTGGACGAGGACCGGTTGCTGGTGCGCGGCTTCAGCATGGGCGGCGCGGCGGCCTGGCACTTCGGCGCGCATCACGCCGGCCGTTGGGCGGCGGTCGCTCCAGGCGCGGGCTTCAGCGAGTCGGCCGAGTTTTTGCGTTTGGCCCGTAACAACGAGCCGACCCCCGTGTGGGAACGGACGCTGTGGCGCATGTACGATGCCACGCTCTACGCCGGCAACTTTACCAACGTGCCTTTGGTGGCCTACAGCGGCGAAATCGACGGGCAGAAACAGGCCGCCGATCTGATGGCGAAGTACCTGGAAAAAGAGGGCATTCCGATGACCCATATCATCGGCCCCAATACCCCGCACCGCTATCATCCGGAGTCGAAAATTGAGATCGACCGGCGGCTGGACGCGATTGCCGCCAAGGGCCGGGAGCCGTATCCGCGGCGCGTGAAGTTTGTGACTTATACGCTGCGCTACAACCGTATGAAATGGGTGGTGGTCGACGGCCTGGAGAAGCACTGGGAAAAGGCTCTCGTCGAGGCGTCGGTCCACAATAAGGACTCTTTGCAAGTCACGACGTCGAACGTATCGGCGTTGACGATCGACTTCGGTCCCGGCGGCGCGCCCGTGGAACTGGTTGGCAAAGCGGCGATCGCGATTGACGGCCAGACGGTGAGCGTGACCGGCCCGGCGAGCGACCGCTCGTGGATGGTTCATTTGGCGAAGACCGGCGGCAAGTGGACCGCCGTGCCGGCGCGGCCGGCCGGTAAGGTGAAACGGCATGGTCTGCAAGGGCCGATAGACGATGCATTTATGAACTCCTTTCTGTTCGTGATTCCGTCGGGCGCCCCCGCCGGTGAAGCCGGCAAGCGTCTGGCGGCGGAACAGGACCGGGCCATTCGCGAATGGCGCCGTCAGTTCCGCGGCGATGCGCGCGTTAAAAAGGACAGCGAAGTGACCGAATCTGATATCGCCGCGCACAACTTGGTGTTGTGGGGCGACCCGTCTTCAAATTCGCTGATGGCCAAAGTGATGGCCAAAATGATGGATGGATTGCCGGTAAAATGGCCGGCCGGCTCGCTGACCGTCCAGGGCCAAACCTTCAACGCCGATACCCACTATCCGTCGCTGATCTATCCCAACCCGTTGAACGATAAAAAGTATGTGGTGCTGAACAGCGGCTTCACGTTCCGCGAATTCGACAACCTGAACAATGCCCGTCAGATTTCGAAGCTGCCCGATTGGGCGGTGATCGACGTGACCACGCCGGCCAATGGCCGCTATCCCGGCAAGGTAGCGGCAGCCGGGTTCTTTGACGAGCGGTGGCGGTAGCCCCCGAACTCGGACAAGGATCAAGATATTTCGCCGGAGGCGCGCAGCAGCGTCTCGTGTAGCAGCAACTCGTGATCGTAGGAATGCTTCAGCGGCTGGCCCGTTTGGATCGCCCGCGCGAGTTCCGCGAAGTCGGGCACGAAGCGCGGTTGGGGCGGGAGCGTGAGATCTTGCCAACCGGACTTGTATGGGCCCCGTGCGTTGCGCATGAATACGCGCATACGCGGCGGCGACGATTCCGGATGGACAAGGATCGTCCCGTCCGTGCCAATGATTTCGAAGGATCGATGATCGCCCGAACCGCCCATCTTCGCCGATTGCGCGACGACCGCCAGCGCGCGGTCGAACTCGAAGACGGCGAGGTTGTTGTCGGCGAGCTTGTCGGCGACGCTTGTATCGTGGCGCAGCCAGCTCTTCACTGCCTTCGGGCGGCCAAGGAGTTCAATGACGCGGTCGATCACATGCCCGCTCAGCTCGAAAAGCCCGCCGCCTTTATACTTCGCTTCAATGGCGCGTTCGTCGGCGCCGCGATCCGAGTTCATTGTCCCGCGCACCATGTACACGTCGCCCAGCCACCCGTTTTTCGCCGCGTCGATGGCCGCCGTCACCCCCTGGTGCCATCGCCACAGATAACCGGTCTGCAACAGGAGCTTTTTCCGGCGCGCCTCCTCCACCAGATCCTTGAAGGGCTTCCACTCGTTGCCCGGCGGCTTCTCCAGGTGCAGGTGCTTTCCCGCGGCGATCACCTTCTTTCCCCACGGCACGGCCTCCCAGGCGCGGCACTCGACGACTATCAGCCGGATCGAAGGGTCGCCCAGCATGGCGTCCTCGTCCAGCCATTGCAGCGCTGCGTACCGCGGATCCTTTCGCAGCGCCGCCTTCGCCGCGGCGTCGCCCTCCGCCGCCCCCGCGATTTCGTAATCCGGCGAATCGAGCATCGCCTTGTACTTACCGTGGAAGTGGCTGTGACCGGTACCAAGCATGCCGGCCCGCACCTTCACGCCGGCCGCGGGCGCCAGCATCGCCGCGCCCGCGCTCCCCAAGAGTATTCGTCGATCCATTTACGTGATCTACGATACTACAGATCCACAGCGGTGGATCTCCCGCCGCGGTGGACCGCAGACCGGTCCGGGACACCCGGCGGCCATGAGCCGATCGATTTCGGGCCACGCGCCACTTACGCAACCGCGTCTACCAATGCGCGAGGAGCCACGTTCCTCCACTCGTAGTTAGGCAAATTGTAATGTATCTACCAGATAGACTACCCCAAATGGGGGCAGTACTCTTAGGACGCCCAAGGAATATTCCTAGTTGACGCCGGTTTCAGTTTCCCGCAAGATCTATCTACCGAAGCGATCACTCGGCACGGCGGGTAAGTAACGAAGGAGTTACCGATGGGGAACTACAGTCGGCTGTTATTACTGTGTGCGGCGGCATTTGTCGTCTCGGCCCAACCGGCCCGGATCGGCGGCAGCGGGGAACGGATCCTGGTCGCCGTCCCGATGGTCGGAGCGGGAACATGGGCCGATCCGCGGCGTCCCGCCATGCTGCGCGAGGCCGGCGTGGCGTTTCGCTTTGAACTATCCGACGACGGCGCGACCGCCATCGCGGAGGTGTCTCCACGCGGCCCGCTCGAGCTTAAAAATCTCGAATCCCAGTTGAAGACGGATGCCCGGGCTAAAGTCTTCCGGCCGTCGAAGGACAAACAGACCGACGTGCAGGATGAAATCCGCAAGGTCAAAAAGGATTTCGACATCGAACTATTCGGCAAGGGCGCTTCGCCCTCCAAAGTAGCGGTACAGCCATAAGGAACCACCATGCGCCTTCTTAAGCTCGCACTCGTTCCGTCTATCTGTCTCTTCGCCGTCTACACTTACTTCTTCACCGACACGTTCGCCTCCGGAATCAACGGCGCGAGTTGGTATTCCAACGGCACAGTGGCCGGCGGTGCCGACGGCCTCGTGTCCGCCGCCGCCAATGGCGGCTCGGTGATCTACAAAAACGCCATTCCGGACGGCACGGCCGAATATGAAGTCAAAGCGACATTGAAGATCGCCGCCTCCGGCGGCACGTTCACGCTCTACCTGCGGGCGAGCGCCGACGCCCTCACCGGCCCGGCCACGCAGGGCAGTTACTACGCGATGGAAATGACGCCGGCGATTAGCTCCGGCGGCTGCACCATGGCCGCCAATCACTACAAGCGCGTGGCCGGCACGGTAACTCTGCTGGCCAGTCATTCCTTTGCCTGCGCGAATAACATGACCGTCCGTCTTGTACAGCGCGGCGGTTACTACATGGGACTGACGAGTTTCGGCGAATTGATCTTTGTCCCGGACGGTGCGTTGACCACGGGACAGCCCGGATTTGGCGCGCGCGCATTGCCGGCCGGCAACGGCATATCCGTCGCCCAGATTGGCCCCGCCGACCGCGTGGCGCCGAACGCCTTTATGTCGCAGAATGTACGGTCGGCGGTTTTCGATAACCGCGTGGACCTGGCGTGGACGGGCGTGGTCGACGACGCCAACGGCAGCGGCATCGCGCTCTATCAGATCTACCGTAATGGGGCTTTCTATTCGAACTTCCGGACGGCGAACTGGACCGACACCGCCGTGTCGCCGTCTACGACTTACACTTATCAAATTCGCGCTATCGACATGAACCACAATCTGTCGTACACGACTGTGACTGTGGCGACACCGGTGGCGGGCATGCGCGATCCGCGAAAAACCGGTGTGCGTCCTTTGGGCACTTATTGGGGCGCGTCGCCGGAAAGTATCGACCTGCAGAGTGGAAACCTGTCGTTCTCGCTCCCCACGGTGACGGCGCAAGGGCGAGGCGGCACGGCCGTTCCGTTCCGGCTATCCTATAACTCGCAGAACTGGCGGAAGGATTCGGGCGGCATATGGATGCTGGGGGCCGATGTCGGGTTTGGCTGGGGATGGAAGATGTTGGTGGGCTCGCTGACGCCGGTGTATTCAAGCTGGTGGACGGTGAATCACTACCTATATACCGATAACACCGGCGCCGAATACCGGCTGGATACGAACGCGGGCGGAGTATGGACATCGAAGGAAGGTATCTTCCTGAGTTACGACTCCGCCACCGGCCGGCTGTACTATCCGGGCGGTAACTTCTGGGAGTTCGGCTGTGTCGCCAATGGGACGGAAGCGGACGCGGGGACATTATATCCAACCCGGCTGGTAGATACCAACGGGAATGAGGTATCGTGAGCTCACGATATCTCATTTTATCCGCAGGATCGATTTATGCGGAGGAGGCTCACAGCGCCCATTGTTTCCTCTCTTTTGATGTAATTTGCTCCTCATAATTCGGATGTGATGGGCGATGAGTTGGACGGGAGGCGCGATCCTGAACAACGTAGACTACTGGCTCACGAAACTTCGTGTGCATCTCACAGCCGGGCAATTGAGCCCTTGGACGATCCGAGGCTATGTCAATGACGGCCGCCGGTTCCTGAAGTACTTGAATGGATGCGGCGTTTCCTTACGGAAAGCAGTTCCTGGCGACGAGGTCGCATTCCTTGACTTTCTACGCCGGAATTACAAGCGGCGCGTCGGGAGATTACCCCCAAACGACATCCGCTGGCGATGCGAGTTCACGCCATCCATGCACGCTTTGCTCCGGCTGGCGCAAGGCCAATGGCCGCCTGTTTCGCACCTCGAACGGCAGCTTGACTGGTTCGGTGCGAAGTTGGCCGCCGACAATCTGACACCCGATACGCTGCGACATTACCTGTCGGCGGTGCGGGAGTTTCTCGGCTTCCTCGAATCTCGTGAGATCGAACCGGAGCAGGTAAAGGCGCAACACCTGGATGAATTTCTGCGGACCATGCTCAAGGTCTATCGGCGAAAACACGGCCAGTATCCGCGGAGCCGTTCAGAGTGGCGGCAGCGTTATCTGAGCGGTGTCCAGCGTTTTCTCACGCTCATCCAAGGCCAGTGGCCACCGGTTTCCGTGCCGGAGCCGGAACTGGCGGCATATCGGGATCATCTTGCAAAGCGGGGCATTTTGCGCAAGACCGCCGCCGAGTATTGCCTGCATGTGCGATTGTTTCTGGACTACACACGCACGAAAACGCTCGATATCCCCTCGCTTACGGAGACGGACCTGAAGGGCTTCCTCAAAATCTCGTTGGACCTGTATCGATCGAGGCAGCGTCACGGTCCGCCAACGACCCCGGCATACTTCCGCCGATTGAACCGGCGGGCGATCCATGGCTATTTAAGATTCCGCCGCGGTCAATGGCCGCCCGCGCAACCTCTCGTCGAGCGGTTCCGAGCTTACCTCGAAGACCTGCAATACTGGCCGCAGGGCATCGCCAACGACGTGGGGGTGGTGCGGCGGTTTCTGGCCTATCTCGGGCAGAGCGAAACGGTTCGCAAGGCCGACGTCGACAACTTTGTCGAAGTTCAACGTGGATATTATCGAAAGCGCCATGGCCGTGAACCGCAGGACTTGATCGGGTGGCGGAGCCAGTTCACCGCGCCCATCCGATCCCTGTTTCGCATGCTGTCGCTTCCGTGGCAAGTCGAACCCGCACCGGCGACGCCATGGGCACGGCTTACGCAGAAGTTGTGCGACGGCTATTGCCAATGGATTACCGAAGTGAGGGGCTTGTCCATTGAAACGTTCCGCAAGAACGGCGCCACCGCAAAGGACTGGCTTGTTTGGCTGGGCGAACGGTCCGAATCGCCTTCGCTTCAAAAGGTGAACGTCAACGATATCGATCAGTTCCTCGCATGGCGGCTGCCCTCTTTGCGCCGCGCCACTCGCTTGGGCGTTTGCAGCGGGCTGCGGAGTTTTCTCCGCTATCTACACGCGGCAAAGCATATCCGGCGGGACTTGTCCGCACTGGTCACGCAGCCCTCGCATTATCAGTTCGAGGAGATTCCCAGATCCTATACGCAAGAGCAAGTCGACGCTGTCCTTGCGTGTACACGCAAAAACCGTTCCGTGGCTGGTCTCCGCGACTACGCGATGCTGCTGCTGCTGGCCACCTACGGGATGCGAAGCGGCGAAGTGAGAAAACTGAAACTGAGCGACATCGATTGGCGAGGGGAACGGCTCAACGTCCGCCACTCGAAGACCGGCGTTGAGTCGTCCTTGCCGCTGGTGGAACCGGTGGCCGAGGCGATTCTGGATTACCTGCAACACGGCCGGCCGAAGACATCGCTGCGGGAAGTCTTTCTGCGAATCCATGCGCCCTTCCGGCCAATGTCCGGCCACGGTTCCCTGGCCAGTGTCGTTCGACGTCGCTTGCAGGAAGCTGGAATCGAGCCGGCCGGCCGCCGCGGTACGCATGCGTTTCGCTTCGCACGAGCCATCAGCATGATGCGCGCTTCGGTTTCTCTCAAGTGGATCGGCGATCTTCTGGGACATCGCCGCGCCGACTCGACTCAAACCTATGTACGCCTGGCGATGGACGATCTCCGCGAACTCAGCCTTGACGTGCCCGGTTACAAACCAGAGAGCCAGCCGTGATCCGATCTCCATGGCCGGAAACCGCTCGCGTGTGGATCGACGAGTTCCTCTCGCAAGCCGGCGCCGGCTCCAAGAGTGCGGCGTACCGGACGGAACTTCTCGAGTTCACCGCTTTCGTCTCCGAACACGGCGGAGTCGCCGCGTTGGGCCAACGGCGTCTGCGCCAGTGGTTACGGAGCCGTCATTCCAGCGTGTGTCTCAGCCGCGTGATCCTTGCCGCTCGGATCTCCCGCCGCTTTCTCGACTGGCTCATCCAAAACAATGTCGCTGCACAAAATCCGCTGGCCTCGTTGAGCAGCCAGTATGAGTGCCGGTCCATGGCGGCGATTGTGCGGGCCATGCTTGGATCCGCGCCGGCAAAGGCTTTGGAATCCCTCCGTCCGTTGCCGCGCTACGGAAGCCATCTTGGGCCCGTCATGCAGGCGCACGTGCAGCGAATGCGAAGTCTTGGCTATCGCTACAAACATGAATCTCAGTTTTTGCAGTTCGATCGCTTTCTCCAACAGCGGCAAGGGGCGGCGGATCAACCGTTGAACCTATTGATCCGTGAGTACGCCGAGGAAGCCCCGTCCGCGCATGCCCAGTTGAGCCGCCTGAGCAAAGGCCGCATCCTGGCGAAGGCTTTGACGCGCAAGGGCATCCCCACGGTCGCGGTGGCTGCCGACCGGATGTCGATGCACGAAGCTTTGCGAAAGCGGATTCGTCCATTCATCTACACAACGGACCAAGTGGAACTGTTGTTGCGGACTGCCCTGGAATATCCGGCGCCAACGACAAGATCGCCTTTGCGGCCCCTAACCCTCTACACCATGCTGACCCTTGCTTACTGTGCGGGCCTCCGGCTTGGCGAGATTGTTCGCCTGACGCTGGGTGACATCGATCTCGAACAAAACTTCATCGACGTGCGCGACACGAAGTTCTTCAAATCGCGCCGTCTGCCGCTATCGCAAACCGCCATGAGCGCATTGCGCGGTTTCCTGCGGGAGCGCATGAAAACCGATGCGCCACAGACGCCGCTGTTCGTTCACGGCAAAGGCGGCTATAGCTACGTGGCTGTGGGCCAGTTGCTTCGGGATGTGATCCGTAGAGCGGGATTGCATCAAGGCCCGGGGCGCGGCGGTCCGCGCATCCACGATCTGCGGCATACGTTCGTGGTCCATCGAATGACGCAGTGGTATCGCGAGGGCATCAATCCGCAGGGCAAACTGGTCCATTTGGCGACTTATCTTGGACATCGCAACATTCATTCGACGCTTGTCTATTTGACCATCACGCAAGAGTTGCTGCAACAAGCCAACCTGCGCTTCCGGACGGCTGAGCCCGGCGTTCTGAAAGTTATCAAAGGAGAGTGCTGATGGCGAAAGCCGGTCTTCCGAATCTTGCGGCAATGCTGCACGGGTTCTTTCATGAATGGCTTGTTGAGCAGTGCAATGCTTCGCATCGAACCGTCCTGGCCTATCGGGACGCATGGCGGCTGTTTCTTCGCTTCGTGGCTGAACGCCAGAAGCGGAAAGTGGCCGCGCTCACGACCGAGGATCTCACTGGGTCCCAGGTGCTGGCGTTTCTGCAGTATCTCGAGCAAGAACGGCAAAGCTCGATTCGCACCCGGAACTGCCGTCTGGCGGCCATCCGCAGCTTCTTCTCATTCGTGGCCGACCGCGAGCCCCGCGCCGCGAAGCTTTGCGCCGAGGTTCTGCGCGTGCCCTTCAAACATGCGCCGCGCAAAGCCGTATCGTATCTGGAATCCGCGGAGGTGGCGGCGATTCTCTCGCAGCCTGACCGGTCTAAGTGTGAAGGGCAACGGGACCATGCCTTACTCTCGTTGCTCTACAATACCGGAGCACGAATCCAGGAGGCGCTGGACATCCGGCCGCAAGATTTGCATCTGCCGTCGCCGGCACACGTCAGGTTGCTTGGCAAAGGTAGAAAGGAACGGATCTCGCCCCTCTGGCCGGAAACCGCCGGTTTGCTGACGGCGCTATTACGCCGCTGTCCTCGGCCCTCGGATCAGCCGGTGTTCATCAACCGGTATGGCGCGCCGATCACCGCTTCGGGTGTCCGATTCCGATTGCGACAGTATGTTCGAGCGGCCGCCGAGGCTATGCCGACGCTCACGCGTAAGCACGTCACGCCTCATCTATTCCGGCACACGACCGCCGTACATCTTGTCTCCGCCGGCGTCGATGTCACCGTAATTCGAAGCTGGTTGGGACACGCGCATCTCGATACAACCAATCACTACGCCCAAGCCAATTTGGAAACAAAGCGGAAGGCGTTGGAACAAGTTGACGCGAAACTCCGTCCGACCAAACCGCCGAGGTGGAAGCAAGACGCCGACCTCATGGCCTGGCTGGATTCCCTGTAGTTGGACGGACCAGCAACGGTCCGAATTATCAGCAGTAGAAATCGGCCGTCACCAAGCAGTGATGATGTTTTGCACCGTCCTCCGCATAAATCGATCCTGCAGATAA
>JBJXFL010000159.1:0-57168 GCA_046155405.1 Bryobacteraceae bacterium
CTTGCACAATCGACACTTTCCGTCCCTGGATGACGTAATCACGGCGGTGGAAACGGAGTTCGATCAATGGGCCAGCCGCAACGAAACCTTACGCAGACTATGTCGATTACTTAAGACGCTATGTATACTTCGTGGCCGACGCCTACTATGCCTCCGGCAAGATCGTTCGCGGACTGCTGGCCCACGGAGACCATCTGGTCACGCGCGTCAAAAACAACAGCGTGGCCTATTTCCCGGCGACACCCCCACCCCCGCACCACCCGCGGCGCCGGGGCAGGCCCGCCAAGTACGGGAAGAAGATCAAGGTCGCGGCGCTGCTGAAGGACGAGGATCAACTTCAGGAGGCGCCCAGTCCCGTCTACGGCGAGCGGGGGGTGACTCTCCGCTTCCGGGTCGCCGACCTATTGTGGCGCCCGGCCGGCATCCTCGTCCGCTTCGTCGTGGTACTCCATCCTCAGCGCGGCGCCATCCCGCTGATGTGCCCGGACCCGACCCTGGCCCCCTTGGACATCATCCGCATCTATGGCCCGCGATTCAAAATCGAAGTGTCCTTCAAGCAGGCCCTTCGGGTCATTGGCGCGTATGCCTATCACTTCTGGATGGCGGCCATGACGCCACTACGGCGCGTGAGCGGCAACCAGCACCTGCACCGCAAATCGGATATCTACCGCAACGCCGTCCGCCGTAAGATCGCCGCCTACCATCGCCACATCCAACTCGGTCTCATCGCTCAGGGACTGCTTCAGATCCTCGCCGCGACGAAACCCTCGCTGGTCTGGCAGTCCTTCGGCTCCTGGATACGGACCGTTCGGCCAGGTCTGGCCCCCTCCGAACAGGTCGTCGCCATCGCCCTCCGCAATACCCTCCCGGAATTTCTCGCAAGCACCGCCAAACCCTCAATCCTCGTAAAATTCATCCGAGATAGGCTTGATCTGTCCAGAACCGAGGGAACCAGCTTGGCGGCTTGAACCGAAAACCCTCACTTATCGGTACTCTCAAGTGAGGTAATTTACGAATATAGATCCAGTGATGCGTCCGTCCCATTCCAACAGCGTATGGAGTTTCGGCGGGGTTTTATTGGATATCTCGACGAACTTTGGCGGGCCATCAGTCTTCGAAATGACGTTTTGCACCATCAGCAAGGGTTCTTCGCCTACGATATTCCGGTACTGAACGAATCGGTGGTTCGCGAAGCTGTCCTTAACGCCATTGCACACAGGGACTACCGACTCGCCGGTTCGATATTCGTCCGCCAATTTCCGCGCAGATTGGAGATCACGAGTCCTGGAGGATTTCCCTCCGGCATTACCGCAAGCAACCTACTGTGGCGCCAGCTACCTCGTAATCGACGCATCGCGGAGGCATGCGCCAAATGCGGCCTTGTCGAGCGCTCCGGCCAAGGTGCGAATCGTATGTATGAAGAGAGTATCAAGGAGGGCAAGCCGCAGCCCAGTTTCGTCGGTACCGATGACTTCCAGGTACTGCTCACCCTCAAAGGTGAGATCCAGAACCCGGATTTTCTACGATTTGTTGAGAAGCTGGGCCGTGAGCGCCTTTCTTCGTTTACGACCGAGGATCTTTTGATTCTCGATTCGATTCAGCGGGACGAGCCCATCCCTAATGCATTCAAAGAGCGCATAACCCATCTGGCTGGCGAAGGGATCATTGAGCGCGTCGGCGGTCGCGGGCGTGGCAGCAGGTTCATCCTCTCTCGCAGTTTGTATGGTTTCATCGGAAAGCGCGGCGTTTACACGCGAACCCGAGGTCTGGATCGGGCGACAAACAAGGCGTTGCTATTGGGGCATATTGAGCAGAATGTCGCGGAGGGGAGCATTTATCAGGACCTTCAGCAAGTCCTTCCTACCCAATCTCGAAATCAGATTCAGCGGCTTTTGCAGGAGCTGAAGATCGAGCGAAGAATCCGCGTAGAAGGGATGCGGCGATATGTTCGCTGGTACCCTGCAGGCGGCAGCCTTTGCTTGGAGCAACCTTCGATTGATGCAAAGAAATTCAAAGCAAGGACCACAAACGTTTTCTTATCAATCACTTCTATGCATCGTCTATTGAGACTGGACGGTGGACTTTTGCGTCAAAGACGGCAAGCTTTCACTGCGCGCCGGTGAAGACTCAGGCGGGGCCGCGACCTCCGTCTTATTCATGCCACTGATCCGATAGCCCATATCGGAGTAACCGCGGAGCCGCCGTTCGTACATCCCCGCGAGCATTCGGACATTGAGATCGACGTTCCCATAAACCGGACCATCATGCGTCGCCCAATTTGCAAAGCCAGAGGCGTGTCTTGCACTCGATGATTGCCCGTGAGCAGAGCATTGGCAATGTCATTGCAGACTTCGATGATTCCGCCTCCAGCTATTTGAACTCGATTCCGATACCACTTGAAACCTGTAGATTTCGTGTGCTAAACAGGCGCCGCTGGCCGAGTTCCGGGGTGTCATAGGCACGGACTGTGAAGTACGCCGGGCCAAACAGGGGAATCCTGGCGGAAGCGTCCGTACTCATTCCATGATGGCCTCCTTCCAGAAGCGGTTTGAAGTAGAAGAGCTTAACGCTGACGTTGATCTTGCTTTCGAACTCTTTGTCCCAAGAGATTGCGGCAATAGTGAGAGGCTCGTCGACCCTCACTTCGGCCCGGGGTAGATCGGTTTCGGTCTGGAAACCACCGCCTTTACTCCGTACGATGCCCGCGTACAGCGACAATTGATCCGCCTGATGCCGCCGGAAGGTCCAGCCTCCGCCACCTCCATATTGGCGGATCTGACCGCGCCCGTCATCCTTGGTTTGCCTCCCGAGGAAGGAATAGTGGAACAGAAAGAAGCGGTCTCCGCGGATGTACCGGTGGGCGATCAGGCGGCCGTAAGCCTGATATGTCGGAGCGCTCGCATTCGAGGCGCCGTAGTAGTCAAGATGCGTCACGAACGTACTGTCCCAACGGGATCCGGCGTAGTCGATTTCGGAGTTCTGGGAGAGCTGGTTGTATCCGGAGAGGCCGGAATAACTTTGACCGAAATCTGCGCTCAAGGTAGTGTTCTGCCACCAACCGGCAGACTCCTCCGGTGGCGGTTCGCCCGCTTTAGGTTTGGCGACGGGCTCCAGAGCCGCAATTTGAGCGAGCGCCAGCCCTGTAACCCGTCCGCCCGCGCGCGACCCATCGCGCAACGTGACCTTGAAATCCGAATCCGTCGCGAGGCTCGCGACTAGCGCCCAATCAATCTTAAGGACCCCGTCGCCGAACCTGGACCTAAAGTGGAGCGTCCCGCATTCCAGCTTTTGAATCGTACCGGTCAGCCGGTCGCCGTCTCTGAGGAACGCGACATCCGCGGCCGGTAACCAGCCGGCGCAGCAGTGGAAAAAAATGGATAACAACCGGCGTGCCACGAAATACTCCTGCCAGTTGATGCGTAAACATGGCGGGCACCCTATCTTGGCGCCGGCAATGGAACGGGTATCACACCGTATCACTCTTGGCGCGCAACGCCAGTGAACCACAAACTGGCCCCATGGAAAACAATACTTTTTTAGATCGTTTATTTAAGCGAACGTCGATGCTGGCGCTCGCCGCGGTTTGCGCCCTTTGCGCGCCCGCCGATATCAGTGACCCCGGATGGCCGCGCCGTTTCGCCGATGGCGGAGCGGAGCTTGTTGTGCATCAGCCGCAGGTCGACCAGTGGACCGAATTCAAGGAATTGAAGGGCCGCTATGCATTCACGCTCAGAACGGCGGAGGGCCGATCGCCTGTCTATGGGACGCTCCGTTTCGATGGAAACACGATCGTGGATGTGGACCGTAGAATCGTTTTGCTGCGGAACATCCGGAAATTCGACATGCGATTTCCCGCTTCTCCGGGTGGGGTGTCGAAGGAGCTCGCGGATTTAACGGCCCGGCTGATGCCGTCGGATGCAGTCGTCTTGTCGCTCGATCGATTGCTGGCCTTTGTCCGCGCGGCCGAGGTCCCGACAGTGGAAGCAAGAGTCTTGACCGATCCACCGCCAATCTACGTGAGCACGGATCCCGCCGTTCTGGTCATCGTGGACGGTCCACCACTGATGGCGGAAGTTGAGAAGACCGGCCTGCGCCGCGTCGTCAACACGAACTGGCCTTTGTACCAGGATCCGGCTTCAAAGGCTTTCTACCTTCAGCACGGGGAAGCCTGGCTCAAGGCTCCGGAGCTGCGTGGCACATACACGATTCCGGTCAACGTCCCGGCGGAACTGCCCCGGCTTCCGGCGCCGAAGCCGGGCGACGCTCCGCCCAGAGTTATTGTCGTCGGTCGCCCCGCCGAGCTGATCATGACAGAAGGGCCGCCCCAATTTACGCAGATCGGAAATTCCTCTCTTTCGTCGGTTACCAATACCGGAAGCGATCTGTTCTTCGAGTCCGCAAGCTGGTCCTACTACTACCTGACTTCCGGCCGCTGGTTCAAGGCAACCACACTGCAAGGCCCATGGGTCTACGCATCGGCGAGCCTGCCACCTGCGTTCCTTCGGATTCCCGCCGAACATCCACGGGCGCACGTTCTCGCCGCGGTGCCCGGGACCAGGGAAGCGGAAGACGCGGTATTGTTGGCGGCGATTCCGCGAACCGCGGAGATTAATCGCGCCCAGGCTAAGGCCGAAGTCCAGTACGCCGGTTCGCCCGAGTTCGTACCGATCGCAGGCACGGCCATCTCCTACGCCCGGAACACCCCGAACGATGTGCTGAAGGTGGGCGATCTGTACTATCTATGCCTGCAGGGCGTGTGGTTCGTTTCCGCAAAAGCCGCCGGACCTTGGCAGACGGCCGACCGCGTGCCGCCGGAGATCTACACGATCCCCGAAAGCTCCCCGAAGTACAACGTCACCTACGTGCGGGTATACGATTCCACTCCTTCTACGATCACAGTTGGTTACACGGCCGGCTATAACCGGTCGTATGTGAGCAATGGCGTCGTGGTTTGGGGAACGGGTTACTACCATGCGCCTTACGTGGCGATAGGTGTCGCGGCACCGCCGGTGTATTGGGCTTCGCCGTGTTACACGTACGGCGCCAGTGCCTGGTACAACCCCGCCACCGGAATCTATGCGCGGGGTGCGGCCGCCTATGGCCCATACGGCGGATATGGCGCGGCCGCCGCGTACAACCCCCGGACCGGAAACTATTCCGCCGGTTATCGTGCTTCCAATCCGTACGGCAGTTGGGGCGAGGGCGTCGTGACGAACGGCTCAGACTGGGCGCGCGGCGGCTACCGATCGGGCGACCGCGGGACAGTGGCGGCCGGTGAAACCTCAAAGGGCGGCGCAGGAGTGGCTGTCTCGGGCGCCCGCGGCAACTCCGGGTATCTGGCGAAGAACAGCAGCGGCGACGTCTATGCCGGGGCGAACGGCAACGTGTACAAGCGCGACAACGGCCAGTGGTATCAGAACCAGAACGGTTCCTGGAACGCGATGGACAAGGGCGCCGGGGAGGCCCAGCGTCAGCAGGCCGCCGCGCGTGACTGGGGAACCCGCAACGCCGAGATGTCTGAACGCGGGCGGTCGCGCGGAACCCGCGGCATCGAACAGCGGCCCCAGTTTCAGGGCCGGCGGAGATAGGAGACTCAACATGACTCGAATTTCGGGGCTCCTGCTAATCGCGGCGGCCATCCTCTTTTGGCTGTCCTGGCTGCTGATGCCGGGTGTTGGCATAGCTGATGCGAAGCTGATCCTGCAATTGGTGTCCGCTGGCCGCAAGGCACGCGAAGGCTGAAACGGTAGCTCCTTGGGGTACTGGACTCCTCCCCCTGGGAGCCATGGTATCGGCGGCCGACGCTGATTTTCACCTCTTGGCCTTTGCGATGACGGCACCGGGGCTAGATCCACTACTCGTCACTTAATGATTCGAATGGCGGCGCTGATGTCGATTACCGGCGAGCGCTGGTAGCCGCGGCGGAGTGGGTAATTACTCATTTTTCGCGTTACCCCGCGGGGATTGCTTCGGTTGCGGCTGGAGGCGACGAGTTCGTCGAGGATTTCCCTCAGGACCGCCTCATGGAAGTTTTTCCTGTCCCGAGGGGGGCATAGCGCCGAAGGTGGCGATTTTGCGGCGGACAACCCGTACGGCGTGGACAAAAGATAGCCGATGCGGATCCCTCCCGCTCTCCAGGGCGGCTTCGTGCATCAGTCCGCGGATGGCGAAGTGCGCCATCAACAGGCCTTAGAATTCCTGCCGGACCAGATCCGGGGTCTTGCTGCGCAGTACGATCCCCGCTCCCCGCAAGTGCGTCTTGAGTTCGTCGAACGCGGTTTCTATCTCCCACCGGTCGTGATAGAGCGCCGCCAGCTCCGTGGCCGGCGCCTGCTGGTGATCGAGGATCGTCGTGGCCAGCCGGTACAGCGGCTCAGACCCTGCGACTCCTTCCAGCCGGTACTCGATCACCCGTACCACCACTCCGTTGCGCGCGCGCCGCTGGTCCTGCGGCGACGGATAAATGCGACTCAGATACGAACCGTCCGGCAGACGCTTTTCGCACGGCAGCAGACAGTCTTCTTGACACGCCAGAGCAGATCGGCACCCGTGGCCGCTGCCTTCGTCCACATCTCGAACCCGAAAAAGCCGTGATCGACCAGACACAGCATACCCTTGCCGAGGCTGGGCAATATAGTCTTTGCCAGCGCGATCTCGCTGGTGGCGTAGTCCGCCATCCGGCTCCCGAACAAGACGTGCGTACCGTTTTCCACTAATGACACGAAGCGAATTTGTGGAAATGCGCTCTTGCCCCTGCTCGCTCCGGGGCGGCCGAATGCCTCGTCATTGCCCTTCTCGTCGGCGACATCCAGGGTACTGCCGTCGATACTCACCAGGCGCCACGAGCGATACCAGGCGCCTTTTGTCGCCGCCACCGCAATCGGCTGCACCACCTCGTCGTGCAGATGCCGCAGAGGCTCCCAGCCCAGCCTGGTTCGCGCCTGCGAGATGCCTGAACTGCCGGTCACGCCGATACTCGCGCCGGCCCCGCCAGCCATTGGATTCCCTCCAATTGGCAACGCAACACTTCCCGGTACGACGACTGCATATACAACGCCAGCGCGACGACATAATAGACCGTCACATAGCCCGGAAGATCGCGCTGGCGCACGCTCTCCCGCTTTGTAGCCGCCAGCGCCGCGTGAACTTCTCCAATGGGAATGTCTTCGCCACTACACCGAGGCTGATGTAGTCCGTAATCCGGCTTCCAGCGGATAGCGTGGCAACAGTTCGCGCCATTTTCCTTGCCTCCCGTTCTAAAACAGAATAGCATGGAAATGTTTGTTAAGTGACGAGTATTGGGGCTAGATCCGGATTCACTTGTCCCGGTGATGACCTTCATGCAAGGCCCAGCTCTGGCCCTTGTCGCGCCCCTCATCCTGAGTTTCTTCGCCGGCGGCACCTGGCTTTCGGTAGCACTGGCACGGGGCGGGATCTCCTCCTGGGGGAGCACATGGATGAATGTAACCGCGCTCTGCCTGGCCGTCGCAGGCGGCGGAACTCCGCCCGGCAGAATAGCAGGGATCAGCATGCTCGGCGGCGTCAGCCTGGCGCAGGCGTGGATCGGCTTCGATCTATGGCGCAAGTCAGGCGACTAGCGTCAGTCTGCCACCGGTTGCCGGTATGTCCTGCAAGCGGGAAGACACCTCCCGAATCGTGCAGGCCACGATACCAAATTCGGCGCCGAGCAGATCGGAGACATCCACCTCATACTCGGCGGCCCACAACTGGGTGATCTCGGAAACTTGAATCAGCCGGATCATCGCCCGGTGAATGTCTCCGGCGGTCAGAAGCGTTCCTTGAATAACATGCGTGAGGCGGAGGTCGTGCGCCGCGTCACGCATGTTATTCTGCTGGACGTACCCGTGGGCGACCACCTCAAGGCCCTCGATGTTCGCCAGGCCAGCCGTCAACGAAAGACCAAGCGCTTCGGCAAACGCAGAGCACCCGGCGCTCATGGAATGGACCTCAATCGGCAGAACGGCGACGCGGGCCGGACCGGAGACGGCCGGCTCCCGGGACGGAACTTCGCGACCGGGCAAAAACATCGGGACGTAACCGCCTTTGGGAATTTCGATGATTACGTCATGTGAGTGCGGGTGCCGGTAGTATTCGAGCAGTTTCATACGCAGGCGCCGGGCGTCGTTGCGGACGATCGGGTCCAGTTGCGGCTGGAAGTTGTGGTCCCGGTCAAAGACCGCGAGCCCGATTCCATACTCGCCAAGCTCATCCGCGCGCCCGGCCAACGTTTCTTCCACTACGAAGGATAGGAAGCGCTGCATGCGCGGGCAGCGCGCGAAGACGACGCTGGAGACGATGCTGTCCAGTTCTGCCAAAACGAGGCTCGGGGGCAGCGCAACGGCGGTCTTTCGATTTGCAGTCATGGTTTGCCTGCTTTTAGGCCGCGATTGCTCGGCCGCGATTGGAGTCGGCGTCCTGTTGGCAATCGATGCACAGCGGCGCCCAGGGAATGGCGGCCAGACGCGCGGGACGAATCGGGTCTCCACACTGCAGGCATTCGCCGAAGGTTCCATTCTGGATCCGCGAGAGAGCGGCGCGGGCATCGCGCAGCCTGACGGAAGACGCCTCCAGGCGGAGTACGGCTAGTTCCCGTTCCGCGGCCCCGACGACGCGATCCAGACTGTCGGCGCTATTCTCAATCATGATCGAGTCGCGCCGAGTGACGGAACCGTCCAGTTCCGCCAGCGTAGCTTCCAGCAGTTGCCGGAAGCAGGTATATTGATTCGCTGCCATATAATCTCCTAGAACGGCCGCTTAAGAGCAGGCGGTCCGTTGGCAAAGGATGCGCAAATCCGCGGCGATGGCTATCATTGCTCGCCGCTGTTCCGCAAAAAAAAACAGCTCGCCATGATATCCTGTCGGCGTTATGTCGATGGATGTAACTCGGCTCCTGGTCGATTGGAGCCAAGGCAACCAGGCCGCTCTTGATGAACTGGCCCCTTTGGTCTATCAGGACCTTCACCTGCGGGCAAGAAATTACTTGCGCCACGAGCGCCCGGATCACACGCTGCAGCCTACGGCGCTAATCCACGAAGCTTATCTAAGGTTGATCCGGGACAAAGCCCCAGAGTGGAACGGACGCGCTCACTTTTACGCCGTCGCCTCCCGCGTGATGCGTCAGATTCTGGTTGATCATTCCCGGCGGCATCGCGCGGGAAAACGCGGAAGCGGACTGGCGGACGTTAGCCTGGAAGAACAATATGTACCCGCGCGCACCGGGAATGACGACCTGATGGCGCTCGATGAAGCGCTGGAGAAGCTTGCCGCGTTCGATGAGCGGAAATGCCGAATCGTCGAAATGCGATATTTCGGCGGCTGCACGGTGGAGGAGACGGCGGAAGCGCTGGGAGTGGCCGGGATCACTGTGATGCGGGAGATGCGCCTGGCCGAAGCGTGGTTGCGGCGATCCATGCGCGGAGAGTCTCCGGCGGGGTGAGTTCGCGGTGACGGACGAGCGCTGGCGACAGATCGACGAACTCTTCACACGGGCCGTGGCGGTGCCCGCGGCGGATCGCGCGGCGTTTCTCGCGTCGGCCTGCGGCGGTGACCGCGAACTGCACCGCGAGGTGGAAAGCCTGCTGGCCTGCGACGCGCCGGATGAAGAATTGATCGAGATTTCAACGGGGCTTAGGGAGAGTGTGGCGTCCACCCTCGCCGGCGGAACAACGGCGCTGGAAGGCCGCCGCGCCGGCCCGTATAGACTCACGCGGCTGGTCGGCCAGGGAGGCATGGGCGCCGTCTACCAGGCGGTGCGAGACGACGACGTGTATCAGAAGCACGTGGCTGTCAAGTTGCTCAAGCGCGGCATGGACACAGACGTCATGCTGGCCCGGTTCCGCCGCGAACGCCAGATTCTCGCCAAGCTGGAGCATCCCTTCATCGCCCGGCTGATGGACGGCGGTGCGACGGAAGACGGCTTGCCCTACTTCGTGATGGAGTATGTCGACGGAATCCCCATCACCACGTATTGCCGCGAGCGAAACTTCTCGATTCCGGAGCGCCTTCGCCTCTTCCGCCTGGTCTGCGAAGCCGTCCAGTTCGCGCATCAAAACCTAGTTATTCACCGCGATATCAAGCCGTCCAATATCCTGGCCACCCGGGAAGGAATTCCAAAACTCCTGGATTTTGGAATCGCCAAGGCCTTGGAACCGGGAGCATCGGGCGAAATGACGGCAACCCAGCGGGAGTTCCGGATGTTCACGCCGGACTATGCCAGTCCGGAACAGGTGCGGGGAAGCTCCATCAGCACCGCTACCGATATCTATTCGCTCGGCGCGGTGCTGTACGAACTGTTGACCGGGCAGCGTCCGCACCGCTTTCCCTCAGGCTCGTCCGCGGAGATGGAACGGACCATCCGCGAGCTGGAGCCGGAAAAACCCAGCGCGGCCGCCGGCGGGCGCTTGCGACGGGAACTCGCTGGGGACCTGGACAATATCGTGTTGACGTCCCTGCGGAAGGAGCCGCAGCGCCGCTACGCATCGGCGGCGGAACTGTCGGAAGACATTCGGCGCCACTTGGAAGCGCTGCCCATCGCCGCGCAGGAGGATCGCTGGTCCTACCGGGCCGGAAAATTCATGCGGCGAAATCGGCTGGCGGTCGGAGCCGCGGCACTTGTCGCGGCTAGCCTCCTGGCCGGCATCGCCACGACTACCATCCAGGCGCGGCGTGCGGAACGGCGTTTTCAACTGGTTCGTGAACTGGCGGGCACGCTGCTGTACGACCTCCACGATCAAGTGGAGACGCTGCCGGGCTCGATGCCCGTGCGGGTCTCCATTGTGCGGACGGTTGCCCAGTATTTGGACCGCCTGGCGCAGGACTCGGGCGACCCGCGGCTTGATCTGGAGATCGCTCGCGCCTATTTCCGTGTCGCAGCGATTGAGGGGCATCCGTTTCACGCCAACCTCGGACGGACCACCGTCGCCCGCGAGCACACGCGAAAGGCGCTGGCCATCTTCGAACAGCTCACCGGCCGGCCGGAGACCAGGGCGGAGGCGTTCCAGGCCCTTGTCATCTCGCATGTGGAGGCGGCTATCGTGGAAGAAACGCTGGGCAACCGGGCGGCCGGCGAGTCACACCTGCGGCGGGCCGGCGAGGCCGCCAGGCAGGCATCGTCCCAGTACGGCCTGCATTTGAGTCCGGACAGTCTCTCGTCCCTGCATCTGCGCCTCGCCGACGCCGATCAGCATCGCGGCGACATCCAATCGGAGTTAGCCAACGTGACCAAGGCCGTCGAAATCACCGGCAAATGGGCGGAGGCCGATCCCGGTCAAACACCGCTGAACGCTCTCAGGGATGCGTCCTCTCAGCTCGCCAATGCCTATGCGCATGCCGGGCAACTCGAGCAGGCGCGCGATGCTTTTCAAGACGCGCTGGCGGTGTCCGGCCGACTGCTGCGCGTGCCCGGCACGGGCGACAAGCAACGCTATGGACTGATCGGTGTCCACCGGCTGTTTGGGGACGTGCTGGGCGCGCCGGACGCTCCCAACCTTGGACGGACGGCGGAAGCGATGGCGCAGTACCGCGCGGCCGCCGCGCTCGGCGAACGGTTGACCGAGAGGGAGTCCCGAGACCTGAGCGCACGCAGAAACCTGGCGGATTCCTATTGCCGGATGGGGCTGTTGCTCACGGAAAGCCAGCCCGCCGAGGCGCTTTCCTACTACGCGAAGGCGAACGAACTCGCCATGGAACTGACGGCCGCGGAGCCGCGGAACACGCAGAATACGGGCGCGCTGGCAGATGCGCTGATCGGTGAGGGCCGCGTCCTCATCCGGCTCGGCAAAAACGCAGAGGCTCTGCGCAAGCTGGTCCGTGTCATCGAGATTCAAAAAAACTTGGAGACAGCGGTCCCGGGCAGCATCTGGATCCGCCGCGGCACCAGTCAGGCGTATCGCTTGGCGGGCCTGGCCCATCTGCATCTGGGCGATGGGAAGCAGGCGGAAGCCAATTATCGGGACGGGTTGGCGGCAGCGGACCGCGTACTGGAAAAGGCGCCCAAGAGTCTTTACCATCATCTGGACCGTGCGGATCAGTTGGAAGCTTTCGGCGACTATTATTTGCGCCTAGCGGCGAAGCCCGGTACCTCGCGCGAGGATCGAGGAAAATGGCTCAACGAAGCGCGGTCCTGGTACCAGAAGAGCCTCGCCATCTGGCAGGACTGGAAAGCGCGCGGACTGGCCGCCGAATTCGCCGGGCGGCGTCTCAATGCCGTGAAAGCGGCGCTCGAACGGTCCACGCCAACCAATTGATAGCTGTGACAGGAATTCTGCGCATCCACCAGTGGAATGAACACTGTGAGGAATTCGTTCGATCGGGCCGAATGCTTGCGGTCGACGGCGGCCATTGCGATCGAAATCCGAAGGCTGACCGAGGGTCTGCGGCCGGGCCACTTCCACGCCCCGACGCGGACCGGCGGCTGGTCGATAGGCTATTGCATGGAGCATCTCATCCTGGCGGGCAACGCGCTGTTGTTGAACTGGGACAGCGCTTCGCATATAGCAGGTGATGGCCGGTCGTTTCCCTACTCCTGGTGGCAGCGCGCTTTGCTGCTGTGGGTCCAGAATCCCTCGCTGATGAAGAGGCGGACCCCGCCGGCCCTGGCACCGTATTCGCGCCATTCCATCGAAGAGACGTTGCAGCAGCTTCTGCGGATGCACGCCGGGCTGGCGTACCGGCTCGACTCCAGCGGAACCCTGGATTTACAACGAACGAAGATCACGATTCCGACCCTGCCAGCCGTGCGATGTTCGCTGGGATTTGCTTGCGATCTATCGCTTTCCCATGAGCGCCGGCACTTGGCCCAGGCATGGCGTATTAGACGCCAGATTGAGCAGTCGTGATACCCGCGCCACACCGTATGACACTTCAATTCATTCCGGACAAACCGCACACTGGCCTCATGAACATCCGAACAACAACAGCAGTAATCGCAGCATCAATCGTCCCCCTCCTTCTCGGCGCTCCCGCGGGTTCGCCGGCAAAGAAACAGGGTCTTCAAATGGCTCTTGGCGCGAACGCGAAACAAGTAGCCCAGTATCAGTGGAAGCAGCGAATCACCGTTGTCCGCAAGGGCAATCCGCTGGAACCCACGATTCAGGATGTCCGGTTCGACGCCACCGGCCATCCGGTGCGAACGACACTCGTCAAGCCGGAGGAGAAGCGCATGGGGCCGCTCAAGGCCAGGAAGGTCGCCGAGGTCAAGGAGTCCATCCAGGAAACCATGCGAATGGCGTACCGCTATGCCAACCCGCGTGAACTGGCGGCAGCAATGGAACGGGGCGAAATTTGGGAAGGTCCTGCCGGTATCCGCGTCCAGGCGCGATCGGTGCTCCTCCCTGTCGACGAAGTCGATATCGCCGTAAATACTTCTACTTTTCTCATGACCAGGGTCGACATCAAGACCCGGCACGAAGGCAATCCGGTTACGGTCGCCATCGTGTATGAACAACTTCCCTCCGGCCCCAGCGTGATGCGGCGGATGACGGTCCAGATGCCCGAAGAGGACATCGCCGTCAACGTGGAGTCATTCGACTTCGCGCGTCTCGCCGGCCAAACCATCCACTAACTAAACAGTCCATAGACAACGTAAGGAGAAATCAAAATGAATCGCGTGATTCTGATGGGTATCGTGTGTTTTGCCGCCGCGGCTTCGGCCCAGGAGGTCAAGTTCGACTACGACCGTTCGGCAAACTTTAGCAACTACAAGACATATCAATGGGTGGACTCGAAGACCGGCAAGGCTCCGAACCAGCTCATGGACCAGAACATCAAGCGGGCCGTCGACGCCCAGATGGCTTTGAAAGGATTCCAGGCTGTTGCCGGCGCCGCCGATGTGCAGTTGATCTACCAGGCCGCGGTCGATCGGGAAAAGCAGTTTGAGGCGTTCGGCACCGGTCCCCGGTTCTACGGATCGGGACGGGTGACATCGACCACCATCGAAGTCGGCAAGCTCGTGGTGGATATCTACGATTCATCGTCGAAGCAACTGGTTTGGAGCTCCTCCGTCAGTAAAACTCTGGATATCAAGAAGGACCCCGACAAGAACTTTGCGAACCTCCAGAAGGCCGTAGCGAAGATGTTTAAGAACTATCCGCCCGGTTTGGCGGGTAAGTAGGACCTCATGTCACTTGGTTCCCGCATCCTCATCCTCTGCGCGCTGACGCCACTCCTGGCGTCAGCGGCCCCGGCGGTTGATCTCTTCACCGGCTATTCGCTTGGGATGGTGCAACCCGACAGGGCCACCTCTCGCGCGAAGCTGAACGGTTGGAATACGAGTGCCACCGTTTATCCGTTCTCGGGTTTCGGATACCGGTTGGGGCTCACCGCCGATGTCGCCGGCGTGTACGGCGCCATCAATGGCGCCGCGGCGCCCTCCAACGCGGAGCAGTACAGCTACATGGCCGGCCCGCAGTTCCGTGTGATCCGTACGAAGCGCTTTGAAACCAGCTTCAAAGCGTTGGCGGGAGGCGCTCATGCGCATACGCTGGGGGACTCCACGGTGAAGGACACCTCGTTTGCGGCACTCATCGCCAGCAACTTCGACATCAACCTCAACCGGCGCGTAGCCTTTCGGATGTCGCCCGGGATGTTCCTTACGCGCTTCGGGCACGGTGAAACGCAGAAGAATTTCCGGATGAGCGCCGGGCTGGTGTTCCGGCTCGGCGGGGGAGGCGAGTCCAAATAACACGAACTATGGCAGGTACGTGCTGTTCACGCCGGAAACCAGCTCAAGCAAACAAGGACGCCCGCCAGCACAGGCGGGTGTCCTTGTTTTTTGGGTTTCGGAAGGCCGCAAATTTGTTCCGAGATCGATGATAGCTGTCTCCCGTTGATTGCGCATCATCAGCCAGAAGGAATCGCTGGCGCGATACTTTCCAACGAAATCACAATAGATAGGCCGCGAGCACAAGGGACCGCGGTATGAGAGGAGGCCAAAGTGCGCCCATGGAAACAAAGAGTAAGGCTGGCAGCGGGGTTGGTTTGTTTGACCTGCTGGACAGGCCACGGATTCGCCGCCCAAACGTCCGGAATCCTGACGTTGGAAGAGGCGGTGAGTCTCGCATTGAACTACAACCGGTCGATTGAACAGGCGCAGCTTGCCGCCGATGAATACGATCACGAAATCGCCGCCGCGAAGACAAAACGGCTCGTTCAATTCAAGCTAAACGCCACCACCGGAATCATGCTGACACGTCCCACCCTGACATTCGAAAAGGGCGCTTTCGGCGAGTACTCCGGCATCGGGCCCATCCCTGGAACCACGACGAACATCTCCTCCCCGCGAAAGCCCACGGCCATCATTCAGAGCGAGGCGGCCCTCCCGCTGAGCCAGCAGTACCGCATCGGCCTCGGGATCAAGCAACTGCAATTAAGCAAGTCGATCGCCGGGCAGCAAGTGCGCCTGAGCCGGCAGGAGACGGTGAAACAAGTCCGCCAAACCTACTACTCCATCCTGCAATCGCAGAGCTCGCTCGACGCGGTGGAGCACAACCTCGCGCTACTGCGGGAACTGCGGGACCAAACCGCGCACTACGTGACGGCGGGCACGGTTCTCACTGGCGATCTATTGAACGTCAAAGCTCGGCTATTGCAGGCCGAGTACGACAAGGTGGCCTTCGCCGGTCCGCTGGCGACGCAAAAGGAACAGTTGAATTCCCTGCTCGGCAGGCCGATTGAAACCGACTTCCGCGTGGAACCCGCGGTGGAAGGGGCCGCGGTGCCGGAACTGGTCGCAGCCCGCCAGAAGGCGATCGGCGCCCGGCCCGAGATCGAGCAGGCGCGGCTGAAAATCCAGGCCGCGGAGCTCGACTGGAAGAAGAAGAAGAGCGAATTCATCCCCGACGTGAGCCTTGCCGTCAACTACTATTCCGCCTTCAATATGTCGAGTTCGTTGCCGAAGAACATGGCAATCGCCGGGGTGCAAACCAGCTTCGAACCGTTCGACTGGGGCCGGCGGCGGAAGGAGTTGTCGCAAAAGGTCAATGCCGCGGAACAGGCGCGATTGACGCTGAAGGATGTGGAAGACAAGGTTCGCATCGAAGTGGGCAGCGCGCACCGCAAGATGCAGGAAGCCCGGGTACTTCTGTCGGCCAGCCGGGCGGCGCAGGAGAGCACCCGCGAATCGGTCCGGTTGGCCAACGCTCGATTCCGTCACGACGCCGCGTTGATCAAGACGGTCTTGGAAGCGCAAGCGGACTTGGCCCAGGCGAACGACCGGACACAGAAAGCTTTGGTTGCGTATTGGTCGGCGCGAGCCGAACTTGAAATGGCGATGGGAGAGGAAAAATGAAACGAACTATATTCATCATGACGGGTCTGCTCTTAGCGGGCGGACTGACCGGCTGCAATAGACACAAAGCGGCCGTTGAGAAACCATTGACGGCCGTGCGAACGGTGGCGGCCGAGTTGGCGACGGTATCGAACGAGGTCCGATACTCCGGCGTGGTTGCGCCGGACACGCAAGTGGACCTGGCGTTTCGCGTCGCCGGATATGTGGAGCAGATTGGCGCGACGCGGGACGCCACCGGACGCGTCCGCGAGTTGCAGGAAGGCGACTTCGTGGCGGCCGGCACCGTGCTGGCGCGCCTGCGGCCGGCGGAGTACCAGACCAAGGTGAACTATGCGCAAGCCGCGGCTGCCGATGCAACGGCCGCTCTCGCCGCCCTGCAAGCGCAGTTGGCCGAGGCGGAGGCTTCGCTGGCGCAGGCTACGAAAGACTTTGATCGGGGCGCCAGCCTGTTTAACGAGAAGGCTCTGACTAAAGCCGATTTCGATGCCGTGGAAGCGCGGCGGGAGGCGTCTTCGGCGCGCCGGCAGGCGATCCTCGCCCAGATCATGTCGCAGAAGGCTCGCATCCAGGGAGCGGGCGCCCAGCAGCAGGAAGCGTCAATCTCACTCGGTGACACATCCCTCACCGCGCCCTTTCCCGGTGTTGTTATTTCAAAGCGCATCGCTCGCGGCTCCCTGGTGGGGGCCGGCTCACCGGCCTTCGTTATCGCCGATACCCGAGTCGCCAAAGTGAGCTTTGGCGTTCCCGACAGCGCGCTTCCCAACTTCAAACCAGGCGAGGCGTTTCCCGTGAAAGTCGAAGCGATGCCGGACCGTGATTTCACGGGGCGCGTGAGCAGCATCGCTCCGTCCGCGGATCCGGCCAGCCGCGTGTTCGCCGTCGATCTCTCCATTCCCAACGCTGCGCAGTCGCTGCGTGTGGGCATGCTGGCGACAGTGGTCGTCGCGGGCGTCAACTCAGCCGTGGACCCGCAGCCGTCCATTCCGTTGGCCGCCGTGGTCAAGGGGCAAGCGGGTGGCCCGGGAGGGTATGGAGTCTACACCATCGACACTCGCGATGGTGCTGACCATGTCCGCCTGCAGCCGATCAGCTTGGGTGCGGTGAAAGGCAGCGCCGTGATGGTCACCTCCGGATTGCAGCCGGGCCAGCGTGTGGTATCGACCGCTGGACTGCAGCTAGCCGACGGCGAACGAATCAAACAGATTCCCTAAGGAATGGAAAAACCATGGAACACAAATCCGACCGTGAAATGACTGCAAAAACGCACAACACCGCCCGCTTCTTTGTGGAGCAGCGGCAGGTGGCCTGGGTGCTGCTGATTGGCACCATTCTGTGGGGCATCTATGGCTACTTCCATATGCCCCAGCGCAAGGATCCCGATGTGCCGGTGCGCGAGGCCCTGGCGACCGTGCCGTGGGCGGGCATGCCGGCCGAAAAAATTGAGCAGCTTGTCGCCAAGCGCGTGGAAACAACCATCGCCCAGAACACGAAGGTGACCGAGGTTCGCTCCGTCAGCCGCTCGGGAATGGCTTTCGTCTACATGAAGCTCGATGAGCGTGTGGACGATACCGGCAAGCAGTTCGATGACATCAAACTGAAGCTCGATGGATTGACCGATTTGCCGGATGGCGCCGGGCCTGTCAATTTCATCAAGGACTTTGGAGACACCGCGGCGCTCATGCTTACGGTGGCGAGCCCCCGGGCCGACGATGTCGATCTCGAAATGCGCACGCGGGACATCCGGCAGGCCATCGAAACGGCCCGCGGCGCCGGCGGAAAGGACCGCTTCACCTTCCTGGTCTCCTTTCCCCGTTCGATTGACAACGCCGCCTCCCGGCGCTTGGCCGAGGCCACCAAAGCGAGCTTCGCCGGCCGGGCCGGACTCGACGATTTGAAAGTGATCGAGGGTCCCGGATTCGTTGGCTTGGATGGGAGGACGACGCTGTCCGACCCCGAGATCCTCCACATGGTGCACCAGTTCGCCGAGGACCGTTCCCTCCGGCCCTACCTGCATCCGGACACCTGGAAACCCTTCCTGGTGCGAGATCCGGACGGCATCCGGACCGCGTTGAACGAAGTCGCCGGCGACAAGTACACCTTCCGGGAACTCGACCAGATGACCGAGCAGATCGAAAAGAGCCTCAAAACAGTGGCGCAGGTTTCGAAGGTCAGCCGGTCCGGTCTCGTGGACCAACAGGTGGAACTGGTCTATTCGCAGGAAAGGCTCGCCTCCTCGGGCATTTCGGCGAACATGTTGAAGCAGGCCCTGGGCGCGCGAAATATCTCGATGCCGGGAGGCGTCGTCAACGCGGGGGGGCGCAACCTGCTGGTCTCGCCTAGCGGCGAGTTCCAGAATGAGCGCGAGATCGGCGATGTGCTGGTCTCCGCCGGTTCCGGCTCGCGGCCCGCTTATGTGCGCGATCTGGTGGAAGTGCAGCGGGGCTATGTGAACCCCATCCGCTTCCTGAACTTCTACAACTGGGTGGACGATAAGGGTCATTGGCACCGGTCGCGCGCCATTACGCTGGATGTCCAAATGCGCGCCGGTGAACAGATTGGAGCCTTTGGAGGCGCTGTCGACGCCAACCTCGCGGACGTCCGCAAACGCCTTCCCGCCGACCTCGTCATGGCGCGCACCTCTGACCAGCCGTTGCAGGTAACGGAGAACGTCCACCTCTTCATGAGCAGCCTCTGGGAAGCTATCGCGCTGGTGGTCCTCATCTCCCTCATCGGCTTCTGGGAGTGGCGTTCGGCGGCGCTGATGGCGCTCTCGATCCCCATCACGCTCGCCATGACGTTCGGCCTGATGCAGATACTGGGCGTGGACCTGCAACAGGTATCCATCGCGAGCCTGATCATCGCGCTGGGCTTGCTGGTGGACGATCCGGTAGTGGCCGGCGACGCGATCAAACGCGGGCTTGCCGAAGGCCAAAGCCGCTCGGTGGCGTCGTGGCTCGGACCGACGAAACTGGCGCATGCGATTCTCTATGCGACCATCACCAACATCGTGGCGTACCTGCCATTCCTGCTTCTGACCGGCGATACCGGGCGGTTCGTCTACACGCTGCCCGTCGTCATCACCTGTTCGCTGGTGGCGTCGCGGCTGGTGTCGATGACGTTCATTCCCATGCTCGGCTACTACTTTCTGCGTGGCAAAGCGGAGCCCGATGCGGCGGAACGGCGGACGCGCGGCTTCGCGGCGCTCTACTACCGCTTCGGCGGCTGGGCGATCGACAACCGCTGGAAGACGCTGTTGGCCTCGTTCGCGGTTTTGGGTTTGGGGATCTTCTTCGGTTCGCAATTGAAGCCCCAACTCTTTCCGCAGGACCGCCAGTATTTGGCCTACATCGACGTTTGGCTTCCCGAGGACGCGCCGCTCGCGGCTACCCAGGAAGCGGCCCGGCGCGCCGAGGAACTCGTCCTTCAAACCGCGGAGCCCAATGTCCTGGAATCGGTCACGTCGTGGGTCGGCGGTGGCGGTCCGCGGTTCTGGTCGTCGGCCGCGCCCGAGCCGCAGCAACTCAATTACGCGCAGGTGCTGATCAAGACCCGCGACAAGCATCACACCAGCCACCTGTTACCCGAATTGCAGCGGGTCCTGTCCGCCGCGGTCCCGAACACGCGCATCGACGTGCGTCCTCTTGAGACCGGTTCGCCAGTCGGTGTTCCGGTGGCGATTCGCCTCTCCGGCGACGACATTCCGGTGCTGCGTGCGCAATCGGAAAAACTGAAGCAGATGCTCCGCGATGCTTCCGCCGCTAGGGTGCGGGACGACTGGGGCGAGGAGACGCTGGCCGTCAATCTCCAAGTGAATGCCGACCGCGCCAACATGGCCGGCATCTCCAATTACGACGTCGCCAACGCTTCGCTCGCGGCCTTCAACGGTATCACCGTGGCATCGTTACGCGATGGCGACAAGAACATCCCGGTCGTCGCCCGGCTTCGGCTGGAGCAGCGCGCGCAGGTGGCGGACTTCGAAAATCTGTATGTGCCTTCCAGCCAGGGCAACAAGCCAGTACCGCTGAAGCAGTTGGCCAAGCTGTCCTACGAGATGCAGCCGGCCAAGATACGGCGGCTGAACCAGTTCCGAACCATCACTGTTTCCGCGTTCCCAGCCGAAGGGCATCTGCCGTCTGAGCTGCTGGCGGAAGTGATGCCCGGACTCCGGAGCCTGGAAGCGGATCTTCCGCCGGGGATGCGCCTCGAAATCGCTGGCGAATACAAGGAACAGATCAAGTCCTTCAAACAGCAAGCGGTCATCATGTCGATCTCGGTAGCCGCGATTTTCCTGGCGCTGGTGATGCAGTTCAAACACGCCATTAAGCCGCTGATCGTCTTTGCGGCCATTCCATATGGCATCGCGGGCTCGCTGTTTGCCCTGTACATCATGGATACGCCGTTCGGCTTCATGGTTTTCCTGGGCATCGCTAGCCTGGTCGGCGTCATCGTCAGTCACATCATCGTCCTATTCGACTTCATCGAGGAACGGCAAGCCGAAGGGGCACCGTTGCGGGAGGCGCTGCTCGATGCCGGAATCGTCCGATTACGGCCGGTGCTAATAACAGTCGGCGCGACGGTGATCGCGCTGTTCCCGCTGGCCTCGCACGGCGGTCCGCTGTGGGAACCGCTGTGCTACGCCCAGATCGGTGGCTTGACCCTATCCACCGTAATCACGCTGGTGCTCGTTCCCGTGGTCTACGCCATCTTCGTGCGTGACTTGAAGTGGGTTGCCTGGGAGAAGCAGGACAGTCCGCAACCGGTCCACCAACCTGTGAGCGCGGAAAAGGAGGTTGAAGAAGCTCTCCACGCGAGCGCCTTCTGATGGAATCCCATGCGAATCACACGAGCGAGTTCCACAAACCCGGATGCCATCAATCCGTTCAAACTCGCCCTGCCTTCCGCCCTGCTCGACAAGGCCACGGCGAGGCTGGCCTGGGTCTCTCTGATTGCGGCGGCGTCGACCGTTTGCCTGTTCGCCATCGAAGGCCTGCTCCAACCGGAGGTCAAAGCGTTGCAGGGGACGGCGGCGGTCCGAGCGGTGGGACTCGCCATCCTGCTGCTCTCGGCGGGGTTCATGATCCTAGGGCGCACCGGCGTGCTCTCCAAGCAGGCGTTTCTGAACGTGGGTGTGCTCTACCAGGTGGCCATCGCCTTCGGCATATCAATGTTCGAGAACTCGCTGCCGATGGAGGATGGGCTGGTGCGTGGTGTTTCCAATGTGGGGGTGTGGATCAGTCTCTGTGGAATCCTCATCCCCAATACGCCGCTGGTGTCGTTAATGGGGTCGCTGGGAAGCGCTTTGACGTGGTGGTTGGCGCATATCGTCAGTTGCGGCATACACGGCTACACGCCGCTGCCGGGGAACCGGGTTCTCTCCTGGATGGCGCCGCTCGTCCTCTGCGGGATCTGGGTCTTCTTTTTGAACAAGCGAGCGGTGCAACTGCAGCTCAAGCAGCAGCAGGCGGAGGATATGGGCGCCTATCAACTCCATTACCGCATCGGCCGCGGTGGCATGGGAGAGGTGTGGCGGGCCAGCCATCGCATGTTGGCCCGCGACTCTGCCATCAAGCTCATCCGCACCGATGTCCTGGCACTGCAAAGCGACCGGAACATCCAGATGCTGCGCCGGCGGTTTGAGCGCGAGGCCCGCGTGACCGCCAGCCTGAAGAGCCGCCACACCGTGGCACTCTACGATTTCGGCGTGAGCCAGGAAGGGGCGTTCTACTACGTGATGGAACTGCTGAACGGGGTGGACTTGCAGACACTGGTCGACCGCTTCGGCCCGCTGCCACCGGCACGCGTCGTGCACTTGCTTCGGCAACTCTGCTTGTCGCTCGGGGAGGCCCACTGCGCGGGCCTGGTGCATCGAGATATCAAACCGAAGAACATCTTCCTTTGCAGCTTTGGGCTGGAATACGATCTGGCCAAGGTGCTCGATTTCGGGCTGGTCAAGAGCACCGGCGGCATCCACAAAACCAGCGAGGTTTCGGCCGAAACTACGGTGGCCGGAACTCCAGCGTATATGCCTCCGGAAATTGCGCTCGGTCGGCCGGATATCGACGGGCGGGCAGACCTCTATTCGCTAGGCTGCGTTGCCTACTTCCTGCTCACCGGCTCACTTGTTTTCAACGAAAGTTCGGCCACGGCCATGGCGCTGGCCCACGTGCAGAAGCCGGTGGTGCCGCTATCGGAAAGATGCGAACTGCACATTCCCATTGAGCTGGAACAATTGATCCTGACTTGCCTCGAAAAGCTTCCGTCCCGCCGGCCTCGCAACGCCCAGGAGCTGAGCCGGCGGCTCGATGGCCTCCGGCTGACCGGAGCCTGGACGGAGGAAGCGGCCGCGAACTGGTGGAGCACGAACCTGCCGGAACTGCCGGGAAGCCCGCCGCCACAGGTATTGGAAGATCTGACCTCCACCCAGGAGGCAATTACGGCGTAGCCGGCTGTGCTGTTCTCCTTCTGAATTCGCTGCCCAAGCGAGACCTATGAAGACCGAACGGTGGCGCCAGAACTAAGGACTCTTCAGCCACGCCGTGGAGCTCAAACCGCCGGAGCAGGCCCGAATCCTCGACGAGGCTTGCCGAGGCGACCGCGATCTGCGGCGCGAGGTGGAGTCGCTGATCGGCTCCGATCCCCCGGACCAGCGGCTGTGGGAACCGCACGCCGAACCGGACATGGCCGCCCGGCGCGTCGGGCCATATCGTTTGAGCCACTTGATCGGCCATGAAGTCATGGCCGGTGTACCTGGGAATCCGGGATGACCATCAATGCCAGAAACTGGACGGCATCAAGCTGTTGAATCGTGGCATGGACACGCGGCTGATGCTGAGCCGCTTCCGGCATTAGCGGCAAATTCTAGCCAATCTCGAGCATCCATTCATCGCGCGGCTGCTCGAGGGCGGCACCACGGACGACGGGTTGTCCTATCTCACCATGGAGCACGTGGATGGCGTTCCCATCACGCAATATTGCCGGGAGCAGAAGCTCGCTGTCCCGGAACGGTTGCGGCTGTTTCAACTGGTCTGTGAGGCGGTTCAGTACGCCCACCAGAATCTGGTGGTCCATCGGGACATCAAGCCCAGCAATGTTTTAACGACCAGAAAGGCATTCCCCAATTGCTTGACTTTGGGATCGCGAAAGTACTGGATCCACGGACGCCGGACGGGACTCTAACACAAGCGGAGGCGCGCATCCTGACCCCGGATTATGCGAGCTCCGAACAGGTTAGAGGGCAATCGATTGGCATCGCCAGCGACATCTATTCTTTGGGCGCGCTCCTCTACGAGTTACTCACCCGGGAACGACCCCATCGCTTTCCTTAGAGGTCCATAAGCGACATCGAGCGGACGATCTGCGACATCGAACCCCATAGACCCAGCGCCGCCGCTGCCCAGAGCGAAGCGGTTCCGGAGAATGAACGAAAGGTTCTCTCCCGGCAACTGTCCGGTGACCTTGACAGTGTCGTGTTGACGGCACTGCAAAAAGAACGTCAGCGCCGGTACGAATCCGCGGCCGAACTCTCGGAGGACATACGCCCGCACCTCGAAGCCCGGCCCATTCACGCGCGCGACGACACCTGGACCTATCTGGCGGGCAAGTTCGTTCGCCGGAACCGATTGGCCGTCGCGGCGGTGCTGCTGCTGGTCGCGAGCTTGGCGGGCGGGCGGGCTGATAGCGACTTACATCCAGGCCCAGCGAGCGGAGCGGCGGTTCCAACTGGCCCGCCAACTGGCAAAAGCGGTGGTGTCTGAAATCGGCGGCCCAATGGCCCAGGTTCCGGGGGCTACGGCGGCACGCGCTTCGATGACGCAGACCGTCTTGCGCTATCTGGACGGCCTCCCGCGCGACCCGGGTAAAGATCCGGCATTTGAACTCGAGATCGCGGACGCATACCGGGAGGTGGCGCTGATTGAAGGGCATCCCCTGCGTCCGAACCTTGGCCGGATACCCGCGGCGCTCGACCATTTTCAACGGGCCATTGCCATCTACTCCCGCTTGGCGGGGAACGAAACGGCGAAAGCGCATGCACTGAGTGGGCTGATCGGCGCCAATATCGAAGCAGGGGATATCGAAAGCCGGGCGGGTAAGGGCGCAGCCGCGCTGGCGCGATTGGAAGAGGTGGCCCAGATCGCGAGCGATGCCAGCACCAAGGACAGCGCCGCGATTCGCCCGGGAACCCGCGTATATCTTTATTTCCGGCTCGGCGACGCGGAACTGCGGGCCGGTTCCGTGCAGGCCGCGCTATCGCACTTCGAAAGGGCGCTCGAAACCTCCCAGGAATGGGTGGCGGCGGAAAACAACGCCAATGCCAGCGGCACCCTTCGCGGCGCACACGGCAGGGTGGGGGAGGCGCAAAAAGAAGCTGGAGATCTGCTCGGCGCGCGAGCCAACTACGCGATGTGCTTGAAACTGGCGCAGGAAGCCTTGGGCCAGTCCGGCGCCACGGTTTATGATCGCTCGATGTATGGGTATAGTCATCAGGAACTGGCGAACTTGCTCGGGAATCCCAACGGTCTGAACCTCGTGGACCCTGGTGCGGCCAGGAACAGCATCCGCCTTGCTTTGGACACCTTTGAAGCGATCGCCGGGGCCGACACAAGAGACGTTCGCGCCCGCGATGACTTGGCGGGAGCATACCGGAGTGCCGGAGCGATCCTCCTACAGGATCGGCCGGATGAGTCGATGGGGGCCTATCGTCAGGCGCTGGCCATCTCTGAGGGTCTTTCCGTTGCCGAACCGGGACACTACAAGTACCGTCGCGATTTCGCGCTGAGTCATTTGGGGATAGCCGAAGCGATTCATAAGCTCGGGCGGAACCGGATGGATGCCCTTTCGCACCTTCGGGTTGCAGTCGATGTACTGCTGGAAGCGGTCGAGTCGCGGCCGGACGGACTGTGGTTGGAGACGGAACTGACTCGCGCGCATCGGGTGTGGGGCGACGTTCTTCTGGCGATCGGGGAAACAGCGAATGCCGAAATCATGTATCGGAAGTCGCTGGAGCGCATGGAAAGCTTGAACCGGCGCGCCCCGCTTAGGCTGCTCGTGCAGAGCGCGCCTGCCCAGGCTATGGAATCGCTCGGCCACTTCTACGCGGCGTTGTCGCGCAGCCGTCCTGCCTTGAAGTCCGACGCGGAGGCCTGGCTTCGGAAGAGTCTCGCTATCTGGCGGGATTGGTCTCGTCGGAAGATCGCCGTTCCCTATGCGGCGGCGCATGAACGAGCTGTGAGTGGTTCCATCGAGAGACTCCGGTAGTAGAACCGTTTGATAGCTCGACCGCTTTTAAGACTTTCGCCTCCGGGATCCGTCAGGTTGTCTCACCGTCTGCTGAACCCATCGAACAACTGTCGTCGTGTCGGTGTTCTTTTCCGTGACACACCATGAGGGTGGCCTGCGGTTCCGCTTACGGGGCGGCGCTGTAGGCGCGCCAACCCCTTTGATCGAAGCATGTATCTCTTGTTTCTTTTTCGGGTGCTACCAGCGAACAGCCTAGACGTTTTCCCGCCCACCGAACAGGCTTCGAAAGATGCGCATCTTTTCGCATTCGGACAGCGCTGGAGCTTTCGTTTCGCCTGTTTCTACCGCCTAGGTCGAGACGTAATGAAGAGACAGTAACTCGCGCAAACGCTGATTCTCGGCCTCTAGGGCGCACAGTAGTTCTAGGCCTCCCATCGAAAGGCGCTGTATCCAAAGAAGACCGTGAACAGGCCAAAAAATGCTGCGACGGTCGTGAATACAAACGATTGACGCTGGATCGAACTGCGCGTTTCATCCAGCACTGCGGTCTGGCGCAATTGTAGGTAATCCAGCTGATTTGCGATTCTCTGCGAAGATTCTGATGGAATCGAAGAAGTTTGGGACTTGTGGATCTCGGACAGGAGTTCCTCTCGTAGCGACGTACCAAACGTCTGCAGTCGACTTGACTGATCGTGGATGAAATAGAAGAACAGCAAGACAGTCAAGGCCAGGATCAGAACTGTAAGCGCGAGCGAAGAGTTTTTCATCTGGGGACAGCTCCTTGAGTGCGTGTGAAACATCACAAGATTAGCTAAAATGCAAGCCTCCTGTTTAAGTTGCCAGGAACTTCGCATGACGGACGGGCAGCATCGGCCAACTGTCGGCAGAGTGCGTGTTTGCGGCAATCGGCGGCGGCAAAGGAGATTCTCACGCACGAAAGGAGCACTGGCAGAGGCGTCGGAGAGGCTTCGCGGAGCCGCCTTTCCGCGATGGGACACACCGGTGCGACCGCCCGTGATCGAAGGGCGGAGCATGGAACCCAGGGTGGCGGAGGGGCGGACGCTATCCGGCGGGAGACACAGATCCGCGAATCTTCGGTGCGTGGCAGCCAGAACGGCACAGGATCCATAAAACGTCAGGCGTAGTTGTAGGGCCGCGACCGGATCTTCGACCCTGATCCCTGCCTGTCGAGTACCACTTTGGCGCTTACCTTCATCTACGTATCGCACCCTGATCGACCAAAAGTTAACTGCACTGATGAGAATTCATCGCCACAGACTCGTAGTCTCGAATCGGCAGGAATGCTTGGGTTAGGTTAGTTGGATGGAGCTACCACTCTTTGCCACCGCCGCCTTCACCGCACCTCGGCCAGCAGACGGCGCGCGAAATCCGCTGGAACTTCCCAATGCGGCGTGTGCCCCACATCTTCAAACATGTGAAACGCAGCGCCGGGGATCAATCTTAGAAGTTCCTCCTGCTCCGCCCGTCCGAAAATGGCATCACGGTCGCCCCAGAGGATGGATACCGGGCATTGGATCCTGCTGAATTCCGTCATCAACGACGGATCGAGCAGACCTGCAAGCACCGATTTCCAAACGCGGGCGGGCAGCTTTCGGCTCTCCGCCACCGCGCGGTCCATGATCCCGGACGGGATCGGCCGGTAAACCGCACTTGCCTGAAACTGCCGGATGAAATCCACATCCACAGGGTCGGCGAGCGCCTGAACGGCGGGCTCCAGGCTCTGGACGACGCCGTTACGCGAAGTCGCGGCCGATCCCACAAGCACCAACCTGGCTACGCGTTCCGGAGCGATAACCGCCATATGCCGCGCCACAAAACTGCCGAGGGAATGCCCGACGGCGATCACGGGCGCAACGCCGAGTTGTTCCAGAAGCGCTACGGCGTCGGCGGCGAGATCGACTGGCGAGTATCCTTGGGCGGAGCGTTCGGACTCTCCGTGACCCCGCTGATCAGGAATGATAAGCCTCCATTCCGGCGGGAGCAGCGGCAGAATCGGATAGAACGAAACCGACGAATCCGAGTATCCGTGAAGCAGGATCAGCGGTTTCCCATCCGTCGGCCCGGCGTCCAGGTAGCGCAGACGCACGCCGGTCCGCAGGTGTATTTCTTTCAATTTATTGGCCATCACTTTCTCCTGTTTTGAAGCGCGGACGCGGACGTCCGTTCTCGTCGACCACCACGTTTTTCGTGTCCGGCGGCAGCACACGAAGACTCTTCAGAAATTCGATTACCGCATCCCGCTCCGAAGCGGGCAGCGATTGGAAAGCCAGGCGCGTGTTGAGCGCTTCGCCGTCGTGCGCGAGCACGGCCTCCCGCAACGTGGTGAACCGGCCGTGATGGAAGTACGGCGGCTCGTTGGCGGCTCCCCACAGGCGCTTGGTGAGAAACTTTCCGTTGCCGGTGAAGAAGTTTGGTGAGCCGGGGGCGTGCTGCATGTCCAAGGGTTCCCGGTTTGGATCGTCGGGTCCACTGGTAATGTCGTGCAGCTTAAAATCACTGTACGCCGGAACATGAACGACGCCGGTGGAGTCCGGCCGCAGACGCGGGTGGGGAAGCCGTTCATCGGAGAGGTCAACGCTAAGTATGGGCGCTTCCCCGGGTTGGAGATTGCCCGCGGGATTATAAGGCCCCGGCTCCGTGTAGATGCGGCCGGCGGGACTGAGCGGCAGGCTGGGGATGTGGCAGCCGGCACAGCCGATCGAGTTGAACCTCCGTTCCCCGAGCAGGATGGCTTCTTCAATAACCCGGTTGCGCGGAATCACGCGGCCGGGCGCGGGAAGCGTGGCTTGAAACAGGCTCACGGCGGTTATGTCGGCCCGCGTCATCTCATCGGTAAAGCCGTCGCCATCCGGGTCTGCTCCGTTACCGAAGCGCTCGGTGGATTGGATTCCATGGTGGTGATTGAACGCGTTGTTGCTGAATTCGCGGAGCGAGACGACGCGCCCCGCCTGGTGGAACGGTCGAACAATAAGATCGGGCGGGGCGGCGGGTCCGGTCGATACGGTACTCGGGTGGGGCAACCCTTCGACACGGCTGACATCCCAACGCCCGTCCATGGCGCGAGACAGTACGCCAAAATGAATTCCCTTCGTGACGAGAGGTCCCGATTGGCCGGGAGCGATTGAATCGCGAATGGCCCGGAGGTCGGCCGTCATTTCCCGCGCGAGCATTTCAATATACCCCGAGCCAAACATGCCGATAGTCGCGCGTTCATTGCCGATCGACTGGAGCGAGGCTGGCCGTCCCATTTCGTCCGAGGTACCTTTGGTGCCCCTCGCGTCCGCGGGATCGAACGTCGCGAAGTCGAACCGCTGGCCGAGCACGAAGACATTGGCGACGAGATCGCCGCCGCCGCCGGCACGCGGGACGGCGTGGCAGCCGGCGCACGAGTTGGCATCGGGAGCGGAGATGCGGTTGAAATTTCGTGGAAATACCAAAGGCGATGCGGGGTCCGATAGCGGCGCGCCGGTTCCTTTGGTCAGCGGCCGTCCCGCTCCTTCCTGAGTCGTCCATGGCGCCGCGAATAGCGCCTCGCCGTGCTTTAAAAGCGCCGCGATATCCATTTCAAATTCTTCGCCGTCGCGCAGGTGCCTGGCGATGGCCTTCTCGCCGCCGATCTGCGCTGGCGCGGCCCATGGCCACACCAGCGCAGCTACCGCCGCGACCCATGTCATTCTCAACATTCGGTGCATGGCGCTTCTCCTTCGCTTTTGGAGTTAGCGGAAGTTCGCCGTTTTCCGCAAGGTGATGGTGACCCGCAGGTTCACGCCACCGGTCTTGTTGAATCCGAGAAATTCCTGACGTTGTTCTCCGGTGTAGCCCGCATACATGCCGGTTCCGCCGATTACCGCGCGGACAGTCGGCGCGCTGCCTTCGGCGCCGGTGGTGGCGATGGATTGCTTGTCGTTGGTAAGTAGATAAACCTGGTCGGAGAGGACGGCCATCGGCGTCTGGTCGAATAACGACCCTTTGACAAGGAAGGTGCCTTTGCAGAACCAGGCTCCAATCGCGCCCCCGACGGCATTCGGATCGAACTGGTCGCCGCCGACGCTCGGGATGGTGTGTGCGGGGAATATCTTGCCCTCCGTTACGAAGAACGATCCGCGGAGCGGTTCGGTGCCAACCGGTACGCGTGGTTCGACGAACAGATTCATATCTTCGGCGACATCGACGGTGAACTCGATGCGTTCCGGTGAGTTGTTGAACATCTGGGCCGACGCGGGTTGCAGCGCGACCATTAACGTCGCGGCGGCCACGGCGGCCAACGCGGTCTTTTTCATGCTTTGAGCAATCGAAGCGAGTTTCATTTTCCTGATCTCCATTTGGGTTGATTTCGTCGCCGCGGCGGTTTGATTTCCGCTTGCCGCCTTTGCGACCTGCCCAAGATTGCGTTTTTTTCCGGTGCGAAATACGTTAGCGACGGTTGTGCGGAGGCGCATTACACGTTAGTCCGGAAAATTACGGCGGGAGGTGAGCTTTATCGCGCGGCGTTTTCGCGTTGCACACGAGGACAGCCATGCCATCGGGAATTGCAATTGTTGATGCGCTTGCCGGGCCGACCCAGGAGCCCGAAGCCGTTCGAGCCCATCTGGAGACGATACTCGCGAGCGGTGAATTCACCGGCTCTCCGCGCTTGGCGAAATTTCTGACATTTGTCGTGGAGACGGCACTCGCGGGCGACGGCGAACAGATAAAGGAATCGCTCATCGCGGTGGAGGTCTATGGTCGGCGGCCGGACTACAATCCCCAGATCGATTCCACGGTCAGAGTGGAGGCGGGCCGCCTGCGAGCGCGCTTGCGTCAATATTATGATGCGAACGGGGGAGGCGAGGCGGTGCGGATTGAATTGCCCACGGGCACGTACGCGCCGGTGTTCCATAGGCTGGAAACCGTTGTCCCGCCGGCTCCAGAGTCCCAACGAGTCGAGGTTTCTCCCGGTCCGAAGAGTCGACTGGGGCTGACCCGCGCCGCCACCGCGGCCTGCTTGATCGCCGCAATTGGCGTGGGCGTTTATTCCTTTGTCGGAAGTCCGAATGGGAGGGCCGACGGAGTGAATTCCGTGGCGGTTCTGCCTTTTGTGAGTCTAAGCGCTCACCCATCGACGGAGCACTTCGACGACGGGTTGACGGAAGAACTTACAACGCGCCTGGCCGGCATCGCAGGTCTGCGGGTGGCCGCCCGCTCCGCAATGCTTCCGTACCGGAACAAGACGGTGGACCGAAATCGCTTGGGACGCGAACACGGCGCCGACGCCCTGCTGGAAGGCAGCGTCCGCAAAGAGGGTGACCGATTGGTGGTCACTACGCAATTGATCGACGCCCGGAACGGACATCAATTGTGGGCGGAGAGATACGAGCGGGACGCCGGGGATTCCGCGGCGGTGCGGAATGAGATCGCGGCGAGGATTGTCCAGGGACTCGGCGGTATCGTTCGGAACGACGCCATGCGACGGCGCGGCGAGAAGGACGTGGACCCGAAGACCATGGAGCTTTACCACCGTGCGCAAGAACTGCTGCGGATTCCGGTGTTGAAAAACGGCGCACCGGAATCGCTGCCGGCGTCCGTCGTGGAGGCGGTCCGATTGTTTGAAGAGGTTACGGTCCGCAGTCCGGATTTTGCGAGAGGCTGGGCGGGCCTGGCGGAGGCGGCCGAGTGGGAGTACGAACTCCGGGGAAACCAGCCGGCGGAGCGGATTGCCACCGCGAAAGCCGCGGCGCACCGGGCGATTGAAGTGAAACCCGGCCTTACCGAGGCGTGGACCATCCTTACTTCGATTCTTTTGTATCGCGAATGGAACTTTCCGGAAGCGGCCAAGGCGAGCCGCCGCGCGATTGAACTGGACCCGCGGAACGTGATTGCGAGGCAGCGTTACATTGAAGTTCTTCGCGCGCAGGGGAGGATGGCGGAAGCCCGTTTCGAGCTTGACCGCGCGATAGAATTGCAACCGGCGGCGGCGGCATTTCGCGTGAGCAAAGCGACGCTGCTCTATGAGTCTGGGAATTGCGACGAAGCGACGCGCGTCGCCACGGCGGCCGCGGAACTTACGAATCAAATGCCTCTATATCCGATGACATTATGGGTGCAGGGCTTGTGCTTTGAGCAAAGGCGCCAGTTTGCGGAAGCTGAGAAGGCGTTTCGCGCGGGTTTGGCTTACCAACCTCACAATCCATGGAACGAGCCGGCGCTCGGGCACCTGCTCGGCGCTTCGGGGCGGCGCGCGGAGGCCGAGGCCATCCTCACGGAATTGCGGCGGCAACTCGTCCGCGGCAAGATGACGCACGTGGCGATGGCGCTGGTGTATACGGCGCTCGGGAACAACAACGACGCCCTGGCATCCCTGGAGCGCGCCTGGGTGGAACGCGACGATTCGATATTGTCTATCGCGACCGATCCGCGGCTGCGCCCGCTGCGTTCCGATGCGCGCTTCCAAACACTGGTGGCGCGGCTCGCAGCCGGCCGGTCCTAGCGCCGGCGTCCGCGCACGTTGAGCTAAACCTGATTCACTTTTTCCCAGGTCATGGGCTGGCCGCTGGTGCAGGCGGTGAGCGCCATTACCGCGACTAGAGTGCTCTCCGCGCCCCAGAGAGCCGCGTTTTCAACCTTGCCGGTGCGGACGCCTTCGACGAATTCGTTGACGTTGTCGAGGGTGATGTCGTACTTAGTCTCGGCGACTTCGTTGGGCTTGCCTTGGCGGTAGATCGTATAGCCCCGGCGGCCCACGTTCACCGAACCTTTTTCGCAGACGAAAGTCTCCGACACGTCGCTGTAGCCGACCATGTTGCCGAACTGATTGGCCGTGTAGCTGCAAATCGTGCCGTCTTCAAACTGGAAGCTACAGGCGAGGCTATCGTAGATATCGCCAATGTCCGTACGCGACATGCGGGAACCGTGGCCGGAAACGCGAACCGGATGGCGGCCCATGAACCAATTGACGACGTCAATGTTGTGGCAGTCCTGCTCGATGAGGATGTCGCCGGAGAGTTCGCGGTAGAAGAACCAGTTGCGGATGCGTTCCTGATCGGGCGGATGCCCCTTCTTAATAGGCGGACCGCCGCCCATCCAGGCGGCGCGGATCTGCAGAATGCGGCCCAGTTCACCGGAGGTCACAACCTGGTGCGCCTTGCGGTAATCCTTGCCGTAGCGCTGCTGGTAGTCCATGGTGATGCGCTTGGTTGGGTCGGCCATTTTGGCGGCGCGGAGAACGCGATGGCAACCGGCGGCGTCGACTCCGGCGGGCTTTTCGAGGAAGATGTGCTTCTTCGCCTTGACGGCGCGTTCGAAATGTTCGGGATGAAGGAAGGCGGGCGTGGCGATGAGAACGGCGTCGATGGATTTGTCGGCGAGCAGTTCGTCCATGGAGTTGACGCGTTTGGCGCCGGAGTACTTCGCGCCCGCCGCCTGGAAGCGGTCCTCATAGATATCGTTGTAGGCGGCGACCTTCAGGTTTTCATTCTTGGCGAAGAGACCGCTGACGTACATGCCGCGGTTACCGCAGCCGATGAGGCCGAGGGTAACGGCGGAATTGGCCTGGGAGCCGCGCACGGATTGCGATGCGACGATGGAGAAGGCGGCGGACTTCACGAAATTGCGGCGAGAGTTTTCTTGGTCCATGGGGTTGTCCTTACAGGGTGAGCTGAAACCGATTTCTATTATGTCACTTGGGATTTTGTGAAACCATTGGCGGATTGAGATCATCCATTTTCAGTCTGAAAATGGAGTCTGTTATGCGAATTAAAATCATTGTTCCTCTACTGGCGCTCAGCCTGGGTTTGCGGGCCGACCAGATTGTGATGAAAAACGGCGACCGCGTCACTGGAAGCATTGTCAAAAAAGACGCGAAGACGTTGACGATTACGTCGGAGCACTTCGGGATCGTTACGCTGCCCTGGGAGCAAGTGGCGAGCGTGACGGCGGATACGCCATTGAACGTGGAGTTATCCGGCGGTCAGACCGTGCAGGGGTCGCTGGCCACCGCTGGCGACAAGGTGGAGATCGTCGCCGGCGGCACTAAGCGGACGGTCGCTCCGGCGGACATTACCGCCATCCGCGACGACGCCGAACAGAAGGCTTATTTGCGGCTGCTGAATCCCGGGTGGGGCGATGTGTGGGTGATCAACGCAAACCTTGGAATTGCGGGCACATCGGGCAATGCCAAGACGGCTACCTTCACGACCCCGGTGAATGCGACGCGCGTGACCAACAACGACAAGACCACGGCCTATTTCAATTTTATTCGCGCATCGGCGACGGTAAACGGCGCGTCCGCGGCGACGGCGCAGGCCGTTCGCGGCGGGTGGGGTTACAACCGCAACGTGCATCCCAAGATGTTTGTGACGGTCTTCAACGACTACGAGTATGATCGCTTCCAGAACCTGGATCTGCGCGTGGTGCTCGGCGGCGGTGTGGGCTACATCGCCTGGAAGGGCGAACGCGGACGGCTGGACCTGGTCGGCGGCGGCGCGTGGAACCGGGAGAAGTTCGACCCGCTCCGGCCGGCCCCGGCGTTTACGCGGAACTCGGCGGAAGCGTATTGGGGCGACGATTTCAACTACAAGTTCAACAGCCGCATTAGTTTTTTCGAAAATTACCGCATGTTCAACAACTTGACCAACACGGGCGAGTTTCGGCAGAACGTGGACGTGGGCATTGCGGCGGCATTGACTACATGGCTGACGTGGAATGCGGCGGCGAGCGACCGGTATTTGAGCAATCCAGTTCCGGGGCGGAAGAAGAATGATTTTCTGTATACGATGGGGTTGGGTTTTACGATTCGGCGTTAGGGGCAACTAATTCGGGTGTTGTCCTACACTCGCGAGTAGATGATGCGGAGGCACGGGCCGGGGCATAATGGTCGTATGTGCCTCAAGCCCCCATTCGACCGGATCACGATTGAGGCGGGAAAGATGGGCGGGCAGCCCTGCATCCGCGGGATGCGGATCACGGTCCGCCGGGTACTGGAAATTCTGGCGACGTATCCAGAGCGCAAAGAGCTGTTCAAGGATTATCCGGATCTTCAAGAAGAGGATATTCAACAGGCACTTGCGTTTGCGGCGGCAACAGTTGACGGCACAATCGATCTATACATCGATGCCGCATGAAGCGCATCGTTCTTGACCAGGGTCTGCCATCGACCGGAGCGATCCTGTTGCGAGAGGCCGGCTGGAACGTTGTGCGTGTCCGCGAAATCGCAAACGTGGTGGTCACGCTTGACTGAGATTTCCTTCAGATCCTTGCGCTGACATTGGCTACTCTGTCTTCGGCGGAGGGAAGGTCGCAGGTCACGTACAGATTGCCGCTGACGACGACGACGATGCCGTGAGGGCGGTGGAATTCTCCGCGTTCGATTTCTCCGTGACCTTTTTTTTGCAGCGGGATCGATGATGGAAATCGTATTGCCTCCGAGGAGCGTGTCGTTGGCATTTAGAGTGGAGAGGACGAAGAGGCGGAAGATGGACCGCATTCGGAAGAAGTCTATCGCGGCCGCGCTCCGTTAAGCTGATAGGTTGGTCTCCGTACAGCACGTCTCGAAAGTTTATACGCTCTATGAGCGGCCGGCGGATCGGCTGGTGGCGCTGCTGCCGGTAATCGGGGAGGCGCGGGGACGCGAGTTTTGGGCGTTGCGCGACGTGAATTTACGAGTGGAGCCGGGCGAAGTTTTCGCGTTGGTGGGGCCAAACGGAAGCGGGAAATCGACGCTGTTACAGATTGTCGCGGGGATCATGCAGCCTACGCGTGGGCGAGTGATTTCCCAAGGGCGGGTGGCGGCGCTGCTGGAACTGGGCGCTGGGTTCAACCCGGATTTCAGCGGGCGGGAGAACGTGTATTTGAATGGCGAAATTATGGGACTGAGCCGCGCGGAGGTGGAGACCGCTTTTCCGAAGATCGTGGAATTCGCCGGCATTGGCGACTTTATGGACCGTCCGGTGAAGGAGTATTCGAGCGGCATGTATGTGCGGCTGGCCTTTGCGACGGCGATCCATGTGGAGCCGGAGGTGCTGATCGTGGATGAAGCGTTGGCGGTAGGCGATGCGATTTTCGCGAACCGGTGCGTGCGGAAACTGGAAGAACTGAAAGAACGTAAAGTGACGATTTTGTTTGTGTCGCACGATTTGGGAATCGTGAAGCGGCTGGCCGACCGGGCGGCGCTGATGCTGAAGGGGGAAGTGGCCGCGATGGGACGGCCGAGCGACATCGTGAACCGCTATGTGGGACTGGTGCACGAACTGCATTTGCGCGATGCGCCCGATGACGGCGGGAGCTACCGGCATGGCGACGGGACAAGCCGGATTGAAGAAACCGTCATACTGAATAGCCATGGGGATGAGGCGACGAGTTTGCTGAGCGGGGAGCGGGCGACGATCCGGATTCGGGCTTTGTTCGCCAAGGCGTGCGAGTCGCCGATGGTAGGAATATTGATACGGAACCGGCTGGGCGTGGATGTGTATGGCACGAACACGCGGGTGGAACAAATCAACCTGGGGAACTATGACGCGGGGGATACCTTGGAGATTCGCTTCGCATTGGATTGCCTGCTGAGCAGACAGGAATATACACTGACGGTTGCCACGCAGCACGCCGACGGGGCAAGTCAGGACTGGATTGACGACGCGCTGAGTTTCGCGGTGATCGACCATCGCGACACGGCCGGAATGATTCAACTCAACACGGAGATTCAATGGCGACGCAACCCGTAGGCACCGCGATGAGCGACACATCTTTCTTTGGGCATCCGCGCGGATTGTCCACGCTCTTCTTCACGGAGATGTGGGAGCGATTCAGTTATTACGGGATGCGGGCGATTCTGATTTTGTTCATGACCGCGCAACTGCAAAGCGGCGGACTGGGCATGGATAAGACGACGGCGGGCGCTATTTACGGGATCTTCACGGCATCCGTGTATTTGCTAAGCCTGCCGGGAGGATGGGTGGCGGACCGTATTCTGGGGCAGCGGAATGCGGTGCTGTACGGCGGCATAATTATTGCGCTGGGCAATGCGCTGCTGGCGGCGCCGATGATGTGGACTTTCTATCTGGGGCTCGGTTTGATATGCGTGGGGACGGGGCTGTTGAAGACGAACGCGAGCACGATGGTGGGGTCACTGTATGCAACGGGCGATAAGCGCCGCGACGCGGGGTTTTCGATTTACTACATGGGGATTAACTTAGGCGCGTTTTTGGCTCCGCTGGCGGTGGGCTATGTGGGACAGGAGATCAACTGGCGGCTGGCGTTTTTGCTGGTGACGGCGGGCATGTCGGCGGGATTGATCCAATTTGTGATGACGCAGGGAAACCTGGGCGACGCGGGTCTACGGCCGGCGAAGGCGGCCGGAACGGCGGAGAAGAAGCAATTGACGCTGGGGCTGGCGGGCATACTGGGCGTGCCGGTGGTGATTGGAGTTTTTCAGATTCTGAACGTGACTTCGTTTTCCGCCACCGATGTGGCCAATGGGTTCAGCGTGCTGTTGGTGACGTGTTTCGTGGGCATCTTCGCGGCGCTGTGGATGGCGTGCAAGGAAGCGCAGGAGCGCAAAAACATTGCGGTGATTATTTGTCTATTTCTGGCGTCGGCGCTGTTTTGGTCCTCCTTTGAGCAGGCGGGTTCGACACTGAATCTTTTCGCCGATGAGAAGACGACGAATGAGTTTTTTGGCATGGCGTATCCGTCGAGTTGGTTTCAATCGATGAATTCGATTTGGCTGATTGCGTTGGCGCCGCTGTTCTCAATGCTGTGGGTGAGATTGGGCGACCGGGAGCCGAGCGTACCGGCGAAATTCGCGTTGGGATTGCTATTTGTGGGGTTGGGATTTCTACTATTGGTGCCGCCGGCGGCTTCGGCCGATGCCGGATTCCGGGTGAGTCCGCTGTGGCTGGTGTTCACGTATTTACTGCACACAATCGGTGAGCTGTGTTTGAGTCCGGTGGGACTATCGGCCATGACGAAGCTGGCGCCGGCGCGATTCGCGGGCGTGATTATGGGCGTTTTCTTCATGTCGATTTCGACGGGAAACTTTATTGGCGGGCGATTGGCCGGGTTCTACGAATCGATGAAGTTGGAGCAGCTATTTCTTTACGTGGCGTTATTTAGCATCGCCGCGGCGGTATTGCTGGGTGTTTTTGTAAAGCCGCTGCGCGGCCTGATGGGAGAACTGAAGCGATGAATGTGGCCGCAATTCAACAGGCGTTGCGCGACGAGAAACTGGACGGGTGGTTGTTCTTCGATCATCATTTGCGGGACCCGCTGGCGTACCGCATTTTGGATTTCACGCCGCCGCGCACGCCGACGCGGCGTTGGTACTACCTGATTCCGGCGCACGGCGAGCCGCGCAAACTGATACATCAGATTGAGCCGGGAATGCTGGATGCGCTGCCGGGCGAAACGCAGGCGTATTCGAGTTGGTCGCGACAGGTGTATGGGTTGACGACTTTGCTTTCAGGGTGCAAGCGCGTGGCCATGCAGTATTCGGCGCAGTGCGCGGTGCCATATGTCGCGATGGTGGATGCGGGCACGGTGGAACTGGTGCGCGCGCAGGGCGTGGAAGTATTGACATCCGCGAATCTGGTACAGATTTTTGAGGCGAAGTGGACGCAGGAGAAACTCGACTCGCATATGGAGGCGGGGCGGCTAGTGGACGAAGTCCGGCGGGCGGCGTTTTTGGAAATTGGCGACCGGCTCCGAGGGCGGGAGACGGTGAATGAATACAAGATAAAGGCATTCATTTTGGCGTCGTTCGAGCGGACGGGATTGTTCACCGATCATGGGCCGATTGTGGGCGTCAACGCGAACGCGTCGAACCCGCATTATGAACCGGAGGCGGATGCGAACGAACCGATCCGGCAGGGCGATGTGGTGTTGATCGATCTGTGGGCGAAACTGAATAAACCGGGGTCCGTTTATTACGACATCACTTGGACGGGCTACACGGGCGAGGAGATTCCCGGTGAGGTGCAGCGCGTGTTTTCCATTGTCACGGGCGCCCGCGATGCGGCGGTAGCGAAGGTTCAGAACACGATTGGGGCGGCGCTGCCACTATTTGGCTTTGAAGTCGATGACGCGTGCCGGGGATATATCCGGGAACAAGGGATGGCGGAGTATTTCATTCACCGCACGGGCCATTCCATTGGGGAAGATGTACACGGATCGGGCGCGAATATGGACAATTTGGAGACGCACGATGAGCGGCGGGTGATTCCGGGGACGTGCTTTTCGGTGGAGCCGGGCGTCTACTTGCCGTCCTTCGGAATTCGCAGTGAAGTGAATGTTTTTGTGGGGGATCGGGAGGCGCGGGTGACGGGAGAGCGGCAGACGGAGATGGTGAAGATATAGAATTGTTTTGCAGTACGATTTCACAGAGGACTAACCATGAAGAAAATCACTCTCCTGAGCCTCCTCGCCACCGTGATGTTTGCCCAAGACGGCAAGACGCATCTGAAGGTTGGCGATATGGCCCCGGACTTCAGCAAACTAAGTTCCTCGGTTCCCGGCAAGTCGTTTTCGCTAGCGGATTTCAAAGGCAAAAAATCGGTTGTTCTGGCCTTCTTCCCGCTCGCGTTTACAGGCGGTTGAACCGCGGAAATGAAAGGATTCCAGTCTGGAATCAAAAACTATAACGAAGCGGATTCGCAGGTGTTTGGAATCAGCGTCGATGCGGCGCCGTCTTTGAAGCGCTTCTCCGACGACCTGACACTTGAGTTCCCGTTGCTCTCCGATTTTCCCAATCGCAACACCGCGAAAGCGTATGGCGTACTAATGGCGGAACGCGGCATCGCCAGCCGGACGACGTTCGTCATCGACAAGGAGGGCAGGATCGCGGAGATATATTCCGATCCCAAGCCGGCTCCGCATAACGAGGCGGCGATCGCGGCGTGCCTGCGGCTTAAGAAGTAGATCGAATGCCCTCTATCGCGGCCAGTATTTCCGCGGTGGAGGGCTTTCCTCTTTGGGCATATACGATGCGGCCGTCGGGTCCGATGACATAGACGGTTCGACGAACGACGCCCCAGCCGGCATGATAGACCCGCGACGTAAGCCAGGCTTGATCGACCAGGAGCGGAAAGGGGAACTTATTCTTGGCCGCGAACTTTCCGTGGGCGTTGGCGCCTTGTCCGTTGACGCCATAAACGGCGGCGCCGAGGCGCTGGAATGAGGACCAGTCGTCGCGGATTTCGCAGAGTTGCTTGGTGCAGATTGCGGTGTCGTCCCCGGGATAAAACACAAGAACGACTGGCTTGCCGCGAAGACTTTTCAGGGAGACTGCCCGTTCATTTTCGTCCGTCAGGGAGAACGGCGGGGCCACGGCGCCGATCGGCAACGGAGCGCCGAATAACCAATCAAGCATGATGCCGACAATTATCACAGGATCAGCATGCAATCGCCGTAGCTGAAGAAGCGATAGCGCTGGGCGACAGCGTGACTGTAGGCGGCCATGGTGAACTCGTGGCCGGCGAAGGCGCACACGAGGACCAGCAGGCTGGAGTGCGGCAGATGGAAATTTGTGAGCATCGCGTTCACGCGCCGAAATTCGAATCCTGGATAGATGAACAGGTTCGTTTGCCCCGCGTTTCCAAGGCGGTGAAAGGACTCGATGGTCCGCACGGCGGTGGTGCCGACGGCGATCGCGCGGCCGGCCGATTGGATTCGCGCCGCCGCAAGAGCGTCCACATGAAACCGCTCGAAATGCAGTTCATTTTCTTCCACTACTTTCGAATGCAACGGTTGAAATGTCCCGAGGCCGACATGAAGAGTTACCTCGGCGCGAATGGCCCCGGCGGCGTCGCAGTGGGCGAGGATTTCATCGGTGAAATGCAGACCGGCGGTGGGCGCGGCCACGCTGCCGCGCTCGCGCGCGAAGACCGTCTGGTATCGCTCGGCGTCGGCTGAATTGGCGGGACGGCGAATGTAGGGAGGCAGCGGCGTGCGGCCATGCGCCTCAATGGCCTGCCACACGTCGGCGGCGTTCAGGCGGACGCGGCGCTCGCCGTGTTCCAGGCGCTCTTCAATAGCGGCCCGAAAATCGGGCGCGAATTCCACCACGGTACCGGGTGGTAATTTGCGGCCGGGGTGGACCAGAGCGCGCCAGGCGCCGTCCTCCATTTGTTCCGCTAGAAAAATCTCCACGCGCCCGGTATGCCCGGCCCGGTGCCCGATCAGCCGCGACTTGAAGACCCGCGAGTTGTTGAAGACCAGCACGTCGCCGCGTTCGAGATACGACGGCAGATCGCGGAACATGCGGTCGTGCCAAGTCTGGTTCGTTCGATCGAGCACCAGCATGCGCGCGCCATCGCGGGCGGCCGAAGGCTGTTGGGCGATCAACTCCTCCGGCAGTTCATAATCGAATTGAGAGAGGTCCAAACTCTCAGACTATCAACTTGCGCATCCTAGCCATTGAATCCTCCTGCGATGAGACCGCCGCCGCCGTTGTTGAAGACGGCCGCACGGTGCTTTCCTCGGTCGTCGCGTCGCAAATCGAAACGCACCAGCGGTACGGCGGTGTGGTCCCGGAACTGGCCAGCCGCGAGCATTTACGCGCTATTACGCCCGTGGTCGAGGAAGCCCTGATGCGCAGTGACACTGCATGGAGCGACCTTGGGGCCGTCGCTTGCACGTATGGGCCGGGGCTGCTCGGCTCGCTGCTAGTGGGCGTTACGTACGCCAAGGCGATCAGCTTGGCTCATAGTCTTCCCTTGATTGCGGTGAACCATCTGGAAGGCCACATTCATGCGGTTGTGCTGCACCATCCGGAGACGGCGCTGCCGGCGCTGGCGCTAATTGTCAGCGGCGGGCACACGCACCTGTACCATGTGCGCGGGGATTTTGAGTATGAGTTGATTAGCAGGACGCGCGACGATGCGGCGGGCGAGGCGTATGACAAAGTCGCCAAATTGCTGGGCTTTCCGTATCCGGGCGGCCCGATTCTGGATACGCTGGCGCCGCATGGCAATCCAAAGGCGGTTCGTTTCACCCGCGCGCAAATGAAGGGCAACGCGCTCGATTTTTCATTTTCCGGCCTGAAAACGGCCGTTCTTCGTTGGACTGAGGCTAATCCAATGGAAGCGGAAATCGCGGCGCGACGGCGAGTGGAGCCCACAGCGACGACTGAAGAATGGCTTGCTGCGACCCCTCCACCGACGCTCGATTTGATCGCCAGTTTCCAGCAAACGGTGATCGATGAGTTACTTTCGCGCATCGAAAAACTGGCCGCGGAGCATCCGGTGGAAAGCGTCATCGTCACCGGCGGCGTAGCCTGCAACGCGGGCCTTCGACGGGCCGCGGCGGCGGCGCGCATCGGCATTCCAATTTACTTCCCCGCGCCGGGGCTTTCGACCGACAACGCCGCCATGATTGGCGCCGCGGCGTTTCGGAAGTTGCGGCGCGGTGAAGTCGCCGGCATGGATCTGCGCGCGAAAGCGTCGCTCGCACTGTGATCCAATAAAGTCCATGCTAATCCGCGCCGTTTGCGCGGCCCTGGTTTTGTCGTTGTCCGCCAGTGCCGCAATCAAGAAAGTACACATTGTGGAACGGACCGATGTGCTGAACGGCCGCACGTTCGGCAAGAGCGGGGCCTACGAACGCATCATTGCGAAGGCGCATTTCACGGTGGATCCGGCGTTGCCGGCGAATCGACGGATTCGCGATATCGGGCTTGCGCCGAAAAACGCGGCCGGGCTGGTGGAGTTCACCGCGGACCTTTATGTGCTGAAGCCGCGCCTGCCGGAAAAGGGCAATGGAACGATTCTGTATGAGGTTTCCAATCGCGGCGGGAAGGGGCTGTTGAGCACGTTTAATTACGCCTCCGGCAGCAAGGATCCGCGGACGGAGGCGGAGTTTGGCGACGCATTTTTGTTGGAACAGGGCTACACGCTCGTATGGGTGGGATGGCAGTTTGATATTCCCGAGGACAAGGGTAACGTCGGCGTTGACGTTCCGCGAGTGGACGGAATTAACGGCATCGTCCGCAGTGAGTTTGTACCCTCGGAGAAGACGACGCGGTTCTCCCTGGCCGACCGCACGATGAAGCCGTATGCGGTCTCCGACCCTGACGCGCCGGGCACGCAGTTACTTGTTCGCGATACGTCCGATGGGCCGCGCCGCGTAATCCCGCGCAGCCAGTGGAAGTTCTGGGACAACACGGGCGTGGAGATGGCCGCGGGCTTTTTGCCGGGAAAATTCTACGAAGTAATCTATACGGCGGCGAATCCGGCGGTAGTGGGATTGGGGCTCGCGGCGACGCGCGACATCGTCAGTTTTCTGAAGTACACGACCGATGGCGGCACGCCGCTGGGCGATCAATCGCAATACCTGAAGCGCGCGATCGCCTTCGGCACTTCGCAGTCCGGGCGCTTTCTGCGGACGTTTCTGTACTTCGGCTTCAACGCGGACGAGAACGGCAAGAAGGTATTCGACGGCGTGTGGCCGCATGTGGCGGGCGCGGGCCGTGGGAGCTTCAATCATCGCTTCGCGCAGCCGTCGCGGGATGGGCATCGGATGACGAACACGTTTTATCCCACCGACATTTTCCCCTTTGCCGACCTGCGCATGATGGACCCGGATACGAGGGAAGTGGACGGACTGTTGTCGCAATCCACCGGCCTCAACGTGCAGCCAAGGATTTTCTACACCAACGGCGCGTATGAATACTGGGGCCGCGCCGCGTCGTTGATTCATACGACCCCGGACGGGCGCAAGGACGACGGTCCGGCGGACGATACTCGCATCTATTTCCTCAGCGGTACGCAGCACGGACCGGGCTCGTTTCCGCCGAAGAAAAACAGCACCGCGTATCTTGCTAATCCGAATGACGCGCGTCCCATCATGCGCGCTTTGTTGACGCACATGACGGCTTGGGTGAACGAGGATAAGGCGCCGCCGCCGTCGCGGATACCGCGCGTCGACAAAGGCGAGCTGGCGCCGCCGGGTTCCGTGCACTTTCCGGCGATTCCCGGCGTGAGTTTGCCAAAGATGCCTCATCAGGCATGGCGCGTCGATTACGGTCCCGATTTCAAGACCAAGGGTATTGTGACGATCGACCCGCCCAAAACCGGTAAGCCCTTCGTCACGCTGGTGCCGCAAGTGGATCGCGACGGCAATGAGATTAGCGGTGTTCGCATGCCCGATGTGTCGGTGCCGCTTGGCACCTATACCGGCTGGAATCTGCGCGACGCTTCCATTGGAGCGCCTGCGGAGATCTATAGTATGACCGGCGGCTTCCACGCGTTCCCGGCGACAATGCAGGCCAGGACCGCCCGGAAGGATCCACGCCCGGCTATCTCCGAACGCTATGCTTCGAAGGACGATTACATGGGCAAGATCGGCGCGGCCATCGACGCGTTGGCCACTGACGGGTTCCTGCTCCCCGCCGATCGCGGCCGCCTGGAAAAGCAGGCCGAACTGCGTTGGGCTCAACTAACGTCACAATAGAAGGTGATGAATCCATCCGGCGTTACATTACAGCCTATTGAAGGCGTGAAGCATTTGATCGCTATCGGCTCCGGCAAAGGCGGCGTGGGAAAGACGACGGTTTCCGTAAACGTGGCCGTTGCGATGGCCGCGCAGGGGCATAAAGTGGGGCTGATGGACGCCGACGTATACGGCCCGAACGTGCCGCTGATGATGGGCACGCGTGCCAACCCGCACGCCGTCGGCGAACGGATTCAGCCGCTGGTAAGTTTCGGCGTGAAGCTGATGTCGATGGGTTTCATGAGCCCCGGCGACAAGCCGCTTATCTGGCGTGGCCCGATGCTGCACTCGGTGATGCAGCAGTTTCTTCGGGGAGTTGATTGGGGTGAACTCGATTTCCTAATCATCGACCTGCCGCCGGGGACCGGCGACGTACAGCTTTCGCTGGTGCAAACGGTGCCCATCGCCGGGGCCGTCATTGTCACCACACCCAGCGAAGTGGCGATGGAAGACGCACGCAAAGCGGTGAGAATGTTCGAAACAGTCAAGACGACGATTGTTGGGCTGGTCGAGAACATGAGCTACCTGGAGATGCCCGGCGGCGAGCGGATCGACGTATTCGGCCAGGGCGGCGGACGGCGCATGGCGGAGGCGATGAAGATTCCGTTTCTCGTGGAACTGCCGCTCGATCCGAAGGTCCGGATTGGCGGCGATTCGGGCCGGCCGGTCGCGCTTGACCCGATGGGAAACGGCGCTCCGTTTCATTTGTTGGCGAAGATGGTGGCCGAAGCGATGGCCGGTCCTGTTAAGACCGGCCCGAAGATTACGCTTGAGGATTAACGGGGCGCGATGAGTTGGACCTCCGCCAATCCGGCTAGGGCTAATAGTTTCGTGCCGGCGATTTCCCCGATGATTAGCTTCGCGCCGCCCGGTTGCGCGATGATCTGAAGTCCCGCCGCCTTGAGTTTATTGAGCGTCGCCGCGGAGACATCGCGGAGATAGAGGCGTATTCCGACTTTGTCGGCCGAATTCACTTTTGCCCGCAGTTCGAGCGAGAGCTTTTGCGGACCGGGCGGGATGAGGACAATCTTATGCTCCTCGCGAATTACCGAGGGTTCTGAAAGCGCCGCCTGGTCGACGGACCGGCGAGCGTAGCCGCCCCCAATTCCAACTGCCATGGGCGCCGACAAACTAAGATGTTTAACCTCCGTCCCCGCCATCCGCCCATCCACGCCCTCCGGCACTTCCACCGGTACCTCGATCGTGCGCAGTTTGCCGGACTCATTTATCGTCTGGTGTTCAACGGCGATGAACGAGGTAAACGGCGTCATCAACGCAAACTGCAAGCCTAGTTCGGTGATGGCTTCGCGATGCAGCACCGATCCTTCGATCATCAATTCGCCCAACTTCATGCGCGCCCATAAAGAGCGGACCCCCTCACGCTGCACTGACGCGGCCAGCTCCACGGAGACCACGCGCTCAAACGCATGGCCGCCCATCTTGCCGGTGATTTTCACCGACCCGCGGCCGGCGCCGCGATAGCGTCCGCTAATCACCACCGGTTTCGCGCTAAAGAGATCCGGCACGCGCTTCGGGTAGATTTCGTCGACGGCCAAGCCCTGGAAAGTTAGCTGAATGTCCGTCAACAATGGCGTCTGCACCCGGGCGTGGAAACGTTTAGCCGCGGCCGACCCGTCGTCTTGCAACCCGACGTACTCCACCTCGCCCCGCCCTTGCAGGGACATCTGGTCCAACAGGTGGCGGTTCACCGAACCCCCGATGCCGAAGCCAAATACGCGGGCCTCCGGATGATTGCGAATTTCGGCGATGATCTCGTCTTCGTTGCCCACATACCCGTCCGTCATGAAGCACACGACGCGCAGATGTTCCCGTGAGCCGGAAGGCGCAAGCGAGGCGCGAATGGCTTTCATCATCTCGGTGCCGCCTCCGCTGCGGCGCCCGGCCAGAAAGCGTTTGGCGTCGGCGATATTCTCGGCCGTCGCCGCCACGGGCGCGGGGTACAGCACGTGCGTGTCGCCGGAGAACGTGATCAAATTAAAACGGTCGCGAGGATGCAGGCCGTCGATCGCGGCCATCATCGCCTCCTTGGCTTTGTCGAGCGGGAAGCCGCTCATGGAGCCGGAGGTGTCGATGACGAACACCAGTTCTTTCGGCGTGATGTCCTCGCGCGCGGGCAGGTCCGGCGGCGCCAGCACGAAGGTGAAATAGCCGTTTCCGTCCTGGCCGCGGTGGGTCAACAGCGCGTCCTGGATCTTGCGCCCGGTCACATCCCAGCGCAGGATGAAGTCCTTGTTCGGAATCTCTTTCTGGTTGCGCAGCTTGATGAACGCGCCCGCCGCGGTGCGATTTTCGATCGCCACTTCATGCGTCGTCGAATCGATCGCGTCAAGCGGCAGTCCGGCGTCCAGCTTCAGCGACAGCGAAATATCATGTCCGGCGCGCGTGCCCTGCGCCGCATAATTCGGGTTCGTGAAAGCGCCGGGATTATGCTTCGGCGAATAGCGCGGGCCGACGACCATCGGGAAGACAAACTCATACCGCCCCGCTTCGAAGCGAAGCGTCTCCACATACTGAATTTCCACTTCCACCTTGGCGTTCGGCGGGATGTTGGCCACTCGTTGAACGAACACATTCGGTCGATTCTGATCGAGCAATCCGGCCAACTTTCCCTGGCGGCGCGCGGCGTCGTAAATGGCCCGCGCCTCTTCCCTGCGCTTCATCGTGCCCTTCACCACGCGGTCGCCGATGCGCAGCGTCATCTCGTCCACCGCGCCGCCGGCCGCCAATGGGAACGTGTATATAGCCTCCACGGGTTCGGATGTCGGATTGCGGAAAACCTGCCGCACTCTGACGCGCGCCACCGGTCCCTGCACGTCGGCGCTCACCGCCGTATGCTCCAGCGGACACGGTCCGTTCACCTGCCCGCTCCCATCCAGTCGCGCCAGCATACCGCCCGGCGCGGCCGCTTGCGATTCAAACAAGCCCAGCGCCGCCAGGCCCAGGGCTACTACCGATACCGTTTTTCTCATCGTGATCTCCATGTTGGCTCGTTGCCGTCACAGGGAAGATCACGCCTTCGGCCGAAGCCTTTCACTTCAATCGCAAAAAAATTTTGTTAGCCGTGGAACGCGAGTCTTCCAGCACGGAAAGCGTTAGCGAGTCGGTCTCCGCTCGATCCAGCAAAACTTGCGGGACAAGCAATACCAATTCTTCGCCCACTCTTCCAGTTGTTTGAAGAACCCGCCGGCCGCCACCATCGAGCAACACGACCGTTGGCGAGGAAACCGGCGTGTAGTGAATGGCGATGGATTCATTCCGCCCAATCGTCTCGCCCGTCGGTACGCGAATCCAGATGCCGTCGCCCGTGCGCCGCCAGACGCTGAACGGGTTCACCGGGGCTTTCATTTCTCTTGCCACGGAACCATCCGCTCCGCCCATCCCGGCCGGCCTCCGGCCCAATACCGGCATTGAGGGTGCGGGTAGAACTATATTGTCCTGTTGCTGCGGCCGGAACTTCATCCGCACTTGGTCCCGTTCCTCCCGAGCGGAGAGCGCGACGTCGGCGGCCTTTGCCGGAACCGCTTCCGGTGGCGGAGGTGCCTTGGGCAATGGAATACTCATGACCAGCGGCGACGCCATTGGCGCGCGCTGTTCCGCCATAATCTTTGGCGGCTCGTCGACGATCGTCAGGCGCGGCTTCGGCGCCGTCGCCTTGGCGGGGGGCACAAATTCCTTAACGGGTGGCGCGGCTACCGGACGAACCGCCGCCAAATCCTTCGCTACCGGCCGATCGAACATCATGTACGTGATCGCGCCGGACACCAACACAACGCCGATTCCCGTCGCCCACGCCAACCACATCGGCCTCCGCGCCGCGCCCGCCGGCCGCCTCTCCGCCGCCTCTTCGCGCAGCGATTCAACCAACCGGTTCCGCGCTCCGGGCATCTCGATCGCCTCGCGTAGCGCGTCTTCCTCCATCAGTTGCTCAAACAAATCCTGATCCGCCAGCGCCGCCGCAAAAAGTTTCTTCTTATCTCCGTCCGACAGCCCACCCGTCGCATATTCGGCCAGAAGCCGGTCCAATTGTTCGCGTTCCATCACCGGCCCCCTTTCAAACGTTCCAGCAACTGCTTCCGGCAACGCAAGTCCCACGTATACACGGTATTGATCGACTCAGCCCCCATCACGTGTTGAATCTCCGGAAACTTCAGGCCCTGCAGTTTTAGGCGGAACAGATCCCGGCAGCGATCCCCCATCGCCAGCAGCGCCGTTTCCAGGCGGTCGAGCCTTTCGCGCCTCTCCAGCATCGCCTCCGGGTCATCCGCCGGATCGGCGATCGGGTACTCATCCACCGGCACCGCCGCGCGCTCGCCCCGCCGCAGCGACTTCGTGTGCAGCGCCATGATTTTGTAGCGGGCTATTTGCATTGCCAGCGGCACCAATTCCTCCAGCGCCTCCACCTGCGAATACTTTTCTTCCAGCACCAGCAGCGTATCCTGCGCCACGTCTTCCGCGGTTGCGGCGCCGCCGGCGCCCCTCATCATACGAGATGTCGCGAACGAGACGATCCTTTCACGCAATTGCGTCAGTATGATCGTCCGCGTCACCGTTCGTTACCGTCCCGGTAGTTTGACCGGCGCCGTCTCGATCGGTCCCGGAGCGCCTTTCGCGGCGATGCGGCTGTCGCTCCAATCGCGTAAAAGCCGGCCGGCCAAGCCGTGTAGGCGTATTCCACGGCTATATCCATGCCATCGGCAACCGCGTCTTTTCGATATTTCTTCGCCATGCCATTAAGGTATCAACCTGGGATCGGAAGGCCGGTCAAAAACAACTCCCGAAAACCGGATTCAACTTCCCTTCCCCGTGGCCCATTCCTTTCGGAAAGCCTTCGAAATCGCAACGGCGGCAACAGTCCTCATTGGTAGATTATGGCGCGGTACCGGCTACCGGAGCCAGCCCGTTTCCGGCATGCCCTCGCGCTTACCTTCAGCCAGACGTGACCGGAGCGGCGCCCGTTTCCTCCAGCGCGTTGTCTTGCGCGCTGGCCACCGTCCATCGTCGCGCTCGTGCCGGCGATGCTGGCGATGTAGAACGATTTGCGCGGCGGTACCGGCGCTTCGGCGCGATAAAATCCTCCTTCCGTTGAACAGCCTGGTATCTTCGCGGAATGGCCGGCCCTTCGCGGAATCGAGAGTTGACACGAGGGCGGACGCCATGGAAATATGGTGTACTCTCCAGGCAGAGTAACACTAGATTGCAATATTGGAGGAACGCGCCGGATGAGTGCGAAACAGGAAAACGCGGTTGGCCGGGAATCGATCGAGAATTGGCTGGTCGACTATTTGGCGGAATTGCTGGAACTCGATGGAGCCGATATCGCTCACGATGAGAGTCTGGCGAGTTACGGGCTTGATTCGTCGGGGGCCGTCGGACTTGTCGGTGACCTGGGCGCGTGGCTTGGCCGGGAACTCGACCCGGCGCTTCTTTATAGCTATCCGACTATTGAAACGTTAACCGGGCATTTGCTGAAGGAAGAACACGATCATGCTCGCCAATCCGAATAAACCTCGCCTTCGGGTATCGATCACCGTCGAGAACGAAGCGCTGCGCTCCGCGCAAAGGCGCAATGCCATTGTCACTATCGTAGTGCCGTTTCTGGGTACCGTCGCCGCGATATGGATGGCGGTCCGCAACGGGATAAGCACGCTCGACATCGGACTGCTGGTGACCACGTTTGTGCTGATCAACTTCGGTCTTGAAGTGGGATTTCACCGCTACTTCGCCCATAAGGCGTTCGCCACATCCCGGTTCATGACCATTCTCATGGCCATCCTGGGATCCATGGCGGCCGAAGGCAGTCTGCTTTACTGGGCCGCGGGCCACCGCCGTCACCACGCCCATAGCGACACCGGGGACGATCCGCACTCGCCCCATACGCGGAACATTCGGAACGGGGAGGAAACGATGGGCGTTCTGCGGGGGCTCTGGCACTCGCACATCGGATGGATGATGTCGGACAAAGTTACTAACTGCACGCTGTTCGCGAAAGACATTCTTCGCGATCCGGCGTTAAACCGGATCCATCGATTATACGTTCCGATTGTCTTCGCCGGTCTGGCCATACCGGGAATCGTCGGCGGACTGGTTACTCTAACTTGGACTGGCGCGGTCAGCGGGTTCCTATGGGGTGGACTGGTCCGGATGTTCCTGCTGCACCATTCGACGTGGAGCAACGCGTCGTTCAGCCATGTGTTTGGGGGGCGCCCGTTTGACTCCGGCGACCTGAGCGCGAATAACTTATGGTGCGCCATTCCCACCTTTGGGGCTTCGTGGCAAAACAATCATCATATGTTCCCGGCGTCGGCCTATCTTGGATTGGAATGGTGGCAGATCGATATTGGGGCCTGGTTCATCCGGGCGCTGTCCGCGTGCGGCCTGGTTTGGGAAGTGAAAGGCCCACCGGCCAAGGAGACGATGGCCGCCAAGCGCGCCACTGCGTGAGGGACCGGAAGCAAACCCCGGCCGAGCCCATTGCGGTGACGGGCCTTGGCTGCCGGTTCCCCAAGGCGGAAGACCCCGATGCCTTCTGGCGCCTGTTGACGAACGGGGTGGACGCGACAACGGAGGTGCCGCCCGACCGGTGGGACGTCGACGGCGTGTATCATCCTATTCCGCGAACGGCGGGCAAGATGTGTACGCGACGGGGCGGTTTCCTGGACCGGTACGACGAGTTCGATCCGATCTTTTTCAAGATCATGCCGATTGAAGCGGCCCGAATGGACCCGCAGCACCGGTTGGTGTTGGAGGTGGCCTGGGAGGCGCTGGAATCGGCGTGTATCGATCCGTCGACGCTGGGCTACACGCGCACCGGCGTCTTTGTCGGGCTTAGCCACAGCGATCACGACCGGCTGCTGTACCGGGACCGGGCGCGCATCAATGGCTACAACGGGCCGGACACTTACCACTGCTTCGCCGCCAACCGGCTATCTTACTTTCTGAATGTACGCGGACCGAGTATGTCGATCGACGCGGCCTGTTCCTCCTCGCTGGTGACGGTCCACATGGCGTGCCAGAGTTTGCGCAGCGGCGAATCGGACCTGGCGCTGGCCGGAGGCGTGAATCTGAATCTGACCCCGGAAGAGTTCATCGCACTTTCTTTTCTGGGGGTGCTGGCGCCCGACGGGCGCTCGAAACCGTTCGATGCGCGGGCCGACGGTTATGGGCGGGGCGAGGGCTGCGGGATGGTGGTTTTGAAGAGATTGGCCGATGCGGAGGACGATGGCGACACGATCATGGCGGTGATTCGGGGCTCCGCCATAAATCATAACGGGCTTAGCAATGGTATTACCGCGCCCAATGGCACGGCTCAGGAGCAAGTGTTTCGCGATGCCCTTTTCAATGCGGGCGTGGAGGCGGGTGAGGTAAGTTATATCGAGGCGCAAGGCACCGGAACGGCGATGGGCGATTCCATCGAAATCGCCGCGATGAGGAAGGTTTACTTACAGCGCTGCCTGGTTGGGTCCGTAAAGAGTAACATCGGACACCTGGAAGCGGCAAGCGGGATTGCCGGGCTGATAAAAGTTATTCTGGCGCTGCGCCATCGGCGCATTCCGCCGCACTTACATTTCCAGGAATTAAACCGGGGGATCCCGCCGGGAATGTCTTATGTTATACCCGTGGACAATCAAGCTTGGCCGGAAAGACGGCGGATCGCGGGGGTAAGCGCGTTTGGCTTCGGTGGGGCGAACGCGCATCTGCTGGTGGAAGAGGCGCCGGCGCCGGCGGAATTCGTCGATGACGCGTTTGGGCCGCATTTGCTGCCGCTGTCGGCCAAGAGCGCGAAAGCGCTGCGGGAACTGGCTGGCCGGTACGCGGCGTTATTGGCGGCGGAACCGGACGTATCGCTGGACGATCTCTGCTTCAGCGCGGCCACGGGGCGGGCGCATTTTGAACACCGGCTGGCGCTGGAGTTTCAATCGGCCGATCAGTTGCGGGACCAGATCGAACGGTACGCCGCGGAGGGGACCGCGCAAGGTCTGTCGCAGGGAAAGGCGGTTCGCGGCGCGGTGGCCGGTACAAGCGAAAGCCTGGCCGCCGCCTATGTGCGGGGAGTTCCCGTTAACTGGCGGGAGCGGTATCGGGACCGGCGCCGGCGGAAGCTCCAGTTACCGCTTTATCCGTTTCAGCGCCAGCGCTGCCGGTTTGAGTAGGGACGAGATCGAGTGTCCCCGCCAAATACCTTTCGCGGCAGGCGCGGCGTTGTATCTTGCCGCTGGATGTTTTCGGGATACTGGCGGGCCGAATGAACGCGATAGACGTTACTTGTAACCCATGTTCAATGGCCACGGATTCGCGAATCCTCTTTTCGACCGCCGCATGATCGAGATTTCGATAGTGGGTGCGCTCCACTTCCTGGACGACTACCACGCGCTCGGCTCCGTTCCGTTCCACGCTGAACGCCGCGCCGCAGCCGGGGCGCAGGGCGGGATGGGAGTCCTGAACAGTCAGTTCAATGTCTTGCGGGTAGTGGTTTTCGCCGCGGATGATGATTACATCCTTCATTCGTCCCGTTACAAATAACTCTCCGGTGCGGATGAAGCCTAGGTCGCCGGTGCGAAGATAGGGTCCGTCGCCGTCTATGTCCGCGAATAACTCGCCGTTTAATTCCGGGCGGTTCCAGTAGCCATCGGTTACGCTTCCGCCCGCGACGCAGATTTCGCCCACTTGGTCGGGGGCGCATGGCGATTGGGTATCGGGGTTGGCGATCACGACGCGGGTATCGAGCCAGGTCCGTCCGCAGCCGACGATATGCTTTTCTTTTTCCGGCGCTTCGGGCGCCGGAACGACCCTGTGCCGCTCCAGAGCGGAAGCGTCGACGGATAGGTAGACGGGCGGTTCGGATACGCGGCCGCCGGAAATGATGAGCGTGGATTCGGCCATGCCGTAGCACGGATAGAAGTAAGTGGACTTGAAGCCGCACGGTTCGAAATGGGCGGCGAATCGGCGAAGTGTGTCGCGGCTGACGGGCTCGGCGCCGTTATAGGCGGTGACCCACGCGCTTAGGTCGAGCGTGGCCAACTGTTCGGCGCCTATCTTCCGCGCGCAAAGGTCGTAGCCGAAGTTGGGCCCCCCGCAGTGCGTACCCCGGTAATTGGTAATGGCTTGCAGCCAGCGGTAGGGGTGCTGCAGGAAAGCGACGGGCGGCATAATAATGCCGGTAAATCCGGTATAAATCGGCTGCAGGACGCCATCGACCAATCCCATGTCGTGAAAGCTGGGAAGCCATGTTACCGAAACGCTCTCGGGAGATAACTCGAAGCATTGACGAAGATACTCCGAGTTAGTCGTCAAGTTACGGTGAGTTATCTTGACGCCCTTCGGCAGGCCGGTGGATCCGGATGTATATTGCAGGAAAGCGAGCGAGCCGGGGGAGACGTTCGGATCGCGCCATGTATCGGCGGCGTCTTCCGGTATGGCGTCGGTGGCGAGCCAGTTGAGCGTGTCCAGGCCAGGAAGTCCGCCGGAGTATTTACGAAGTTGAGCCATGTGAGCGGAAGTAGTGAGCGCGAGCGAGGCTTGGGAGTCCCGGGCGATGGCGGCGAGGCGGCCGGGAGACTGGTTCGGGCGCGGGAGCGCGACGGGAACGGCGGTGACGCCGGCATAGAGACAACCCATGAATGCCGTGATGAACTCGAGGCCCGGCGGATAGAGAAGCAGGGCTTGGCCGGGGCCGTGACTTTGTAGAATCGCCGCGATGGCGCAAGCCTGGCGATGGAGGCTGGCGTAGGTGTGGACGGCGGTTTCCCTTTCCCCGTCGGAGAGGAAGAGGAACGCCCGCCGGTCCGGATCCTGGTCCGCGCGGAGCCGAAGTACTTCGATCAGCGTTTCGCCGGGCGACGGATGGTGCATGGCTTAGTATTGTAGCGCTGCGATGGGTAACGACTGAGAGCGGGTCGGAATCAAGACCATCGCGAACTCCCGCCCAACCTCAGCCGTGCTCCCCGCCCATCCCAAACTCCCACCCCACCTCAGCCGCGAACCTCGACCATCGCGACCCCCCACCCAGCCCCAGCCGCGGCCCCGACCATTACGAACTATCACCCAACCCCAGCCGCGAACCTCGACCATCGCAAACTCCCACCCAACCTCGGCCGCGAACCCGACCATCGCAAACTCCCACCCAACCTCAGCCGCGGCCCCGACCATTACGAACTCTCACCCAACCCCAGCCGCGAACCTCGACCATCGCAAACTCCCACCCAACCTCAGCCGCGAACCCGACCATCGCAAACTCCCACCCAACCTCAGCCGCGGCCCCGACCATTACGAACTCTCACCCGGCCCCAGCCGCGGCCGCGTCCATTACGAACTCTCACCCGGCCCCAGCCGCGGCCGCGTCCGTTTTGCGCGGGTTACCGGAAAACCGCATGTCCGTCCGCCCGCGCGTCTGTTGCGACAACCCATCTGTCCGCGAAAGAGTAGGCGGTTGCCGTGACTCCCGCCGGGAGAGTTAACAAGTCTGTATTTTGGGCACGGATGAAACGTCGCGGGGCGGTAACACACTAGACAGTTACGAACGCGCCACTAGGGCGCGGAACGAGATTAGAAGCTCGAGGTAGATGTATGGCATTTACGGATAACTGCGATATATTTGCGTCTTTTCACGAAGACGGATTTAATCGAATCATCCATCACGTGCGGCGGCAGCGGCCGTCGCTCTTTAACTACGGCACGGCCGAAGTCGCCAACAATCGCGCGCTACTGTGCAAAGCCATCGATGCGCATCCGATCGTGTCTCTGCGCAGCAACCCTTTTTTAACAATCGTCGACCCGCTGCCGATTCCGGGAACCAATTTCGGCTTGAACTTCGCGCTGCAACTCGCCGATTTGAAGATTGATTTTCATGAAGGGGACGAATTCGAACTGCCGTCTGAGTTGAATCCGCCGCTAAAGCCGCAACGCTTCGCCATCCAGATGACGGTGTGCGGGGGAATCGGGTGTCCGCCGAGAGACATTGTCGACCAGTTAATTCCACCGCCGCCGCCAACGACGACGACCACTACGGGGCAGACTCCCGGGAGGACGGGCGCGAGCGATCCCAACGGCGCGGGCCCGCCGATTGTCGTTCTTCCGGCCCGGCAGTTGCAGTGTTTCTGCTTAAGCGCGTTTGCCGTGGGCGGCGTCCGCATCGCAACCTACGACGGCAAACCATATCTGGAACCGTTTCTCGACGGCATCGAGATTGTCGACATCGAACCGAAAGGTCTTGAAAACAGCATGGAGTGCTATATCACGCTGCTGTTGAGACTGGTGGTACTGCCGGGTCTGCGAATCCTGCTGCAACACGCGCCGCTCAATCTGACGCAGGGCGCGACGGACTTGTTCCCGCAACCGACGAACGTGGTGATCAGCCCGATGCCCACCTCGGCCGCCCTGCCGAACAATCCGGCGATCGAGGACGACCGGTTGAAAGCGTTCATTCACGTGGAGGTGATGTAACATGGCACATCTAACGATTGCCGCAAATGAAAAGACATTCGTGGGGCTGTTTCAAGCGTTGCGCGACAACTTCCACTTCTCCTTTTCCGACAGCGTGGACTTCGGTCCGTTCCGGGCGGGCATCGCGGTGCAAGCTCATTTGGAGGGAGGAACGGTGGATCTGCGGGCGGACAATACCATCCAGGTCAAGGAACTCGACATTAAGTGGGATCAACTTGACCTATCGCTGGGAATCGACATTCCGGAGATCTGTATCGGAGGATTCTGCATCATCCCGATTCCATTTGACGGTTGCCTGTTACGCGCCCCGCGCATCTGCGTCTTCAGCGCCGATCCCGACATTAACATCACGCTACCGCTGGGCGGCGTTATCACATCGGAGATCTCGGTCACCGGTTCGCTGCTCACGAAGTACGCGGTGAACCCGGCGCGGCCCGCCGGTATGAATGACTGGGACGCGCAGGATAGTAACCCATCGCTCGCCAGCCACTGGCAGATTGTGCTGGATCCGCAAACGATCGATCTCGACATTTTCGACATCGCCGACATTGTAGGCGACCTGCTGGAGAATGCGCTCGACGCGGCCATTGATAATTTGCTCGGCTTCCTGCCGGGTTGGGCCAAGGCCCTGATCAAGGCGATTTTTGGCCCGATTATCGACCTGATCCGAGCCATTCTGGATCTAGGCGACGACATACAGGAGTGGATCTCCGATCTGTTGAATGTCAGTTTCGGATTGTTGGATCTGGTGCTGCAGCTTGTGGCCGATTTCTTCGCCAATAAGAATCCGATCCAACTGATTGAAGATCCGTTCCCGATTTTGCCGCAGGCCCCGAATCCGAATGGAGGATTTCCCCCGGTGATCGTACCGGTAAAGATTCCAATTCGCGACCTGAGGGTATTTAATGACGATGTAGAGATGGTGATGGAAGCGAATGTGGGGTAGACCATGAATACAAGAATCAATTTTCAAGTTCTGAACATAGTTAACCAGGACAGCGGCGCATTGGGGCCCTTGGGAATGGCGATACACCAGTTCGCCGAACCGGGCAGGTACCACGTCGGTGTCCATCGGGAGGGGCGCACGGTGGCCGACACCGAGTTCCAGGTGGATGCGGACGGCGACACGCAAATCAACATCGATCTGACGGCGGTGGCGCGACGCAACCCCAGAAAGGGCGATTGCGAATGCAAAGGCTCCCATGACGATGTAGCGGTGGTTTCGCCCAAAGGCTATGTGCTGTTCCACGCCTCCGGCGGCGACGGCTATTCGGCTACGGTCGCGGCGGAGTGCGAGAGGGCTGTATTCGACAGTGCGAAGCTCGGCAAGGGCGATCTCTACGCAACATCGTTGTTGGAGCCGGGGAAGTACACCGTACGGAACGCAATGGGAACCGCGAAGGCCGAGATCGAAGTAACTTTGACGCCGGAGGATGCCAAACGGATCAAGACCGTTGAACCGCAATACATGGACGTCAAGAGTAAGACCTTTGAGCCGGCGGCAATCAAGCTCGTGAGTTCGCAGGGTCTGGTTTTCCGGATAAAGGATCATGCGCGCGTGGTGATCGAGCGGCAGGGCGACCGGTCCGGACGGCCGGAGAATCCGGTAATCCAGTGGCGCAAGCCGGTGGCGGCAAAACCGCGCTGAGCTTGACGGCAAGTGGGGACTTTACGGGCCGTGGGGGGGGGGG
>JBJXFL010000198.1:0-4059 GCA_046155405.1 Bryobacteraceae bacterium
TTCTCGCTTCTCGACCTTCGGCGCTTCTCACCAGTCATCCATTAGGTCATACCAGGTACTCCACGCAACTCATTCTTTTGACAAGGCTTATCCAAGGCTTCGCGGATAACTTGTAAAGTCCCGCTAGATCCGCTCCATTCGGCCAGCACACCGCGCCATACTCGTCTACTCGCGCCTGCGAGAAGAGAGCCGGATCGCGCAGCGGCTCGAAAACGGGTCCAAAAAGCCTTGATGACAGATCCACATTCCCGCTCGCGCCATTGGCGAACGTCACCCAATGTGTATCCCTCACCGGCGCGGACGCGAACGATTCGATCCATTTCGTTACTCCAACGGCTGAATGGCGCTGAGCGGCCTGTGCTCTTACCCCTTGTTCCAATTGTCGCGCAACTCCTCCTTATGTAGCCTTTTGAAGCGGCGCGCGCCCCGGCGCTACGCTTATCGCCGGTTTTCCGTGCAAACCGCGCAGCCGGGGCAAGGCGAGATGTCGTTCGCCGGCCTTTACAAATCGCCCGCCGAGCTGGGCGCCGGCAGTCAGGCCCGGAATCTCGCTCTTATCCACCGAACGGATACCCGAGGGTGGTACGTTCGCGAAGTTGCCGCCGCCGGCGCAACGGAACCTCGGCGGAACACCCGGACATCGGCGGTCCCGGACAGAGTGCTGAAGGCGCTTCCGGCGCCGCCTAATGGGAACGAATGGGACATGGAACGAATCGTCAAGGTAAACGCGCGGTAATGCGTTTGCGAACTTGGTGGCACAGCGCACGCAGGATGCGTCGTGCGGACGGTGTTAGGTTCGAGGTGAGAGCGTTGATACTCCGCTAGTGTTCCACTCAAGCTGCTGATTCATCGAGCCTTGTGTGCTATTGCCAGCGATAGATCCTGATATACCCGTTCACGTTAGGTTGTCCATAGCGCGCGAACCGCCAACTGACCCCGACTTAAGCATCCCGGGCGGATCGCCGATCCGGAAGTTGAGTTTTTCGGAATCCATAGCGGTAAAAACTCGTCCTCCGAAACACTTTGCGCGACAGACACTGCTACGAACGGCCATTATCTCCAAACGAAGGAAGAATTCATGTTGCGCAGAAACGTCCCTTTGCCGAACATAAGCGTCACCGGGTCCGGACCGCCATCGCCCCTTCCAGGCGTGCAGCCGTCCAGAAAACGACCCGGGGCATCTCACTTCGGCGGGTCGGGCGGCGTGGGGCGCACCGCGGGCTTCTCGTAACTGTCAACGATCTTCGACCGTTCACCTTTCGTCGAAATGCCCGCCGCAACCATCAGCCTGGTAATGGCTTTGGCTTCGATCGTCGGCGCATCGGGCCGCGGAGACGGCTGATGTAGCCCTCGGCGATGAATACCGGCGTCCCGCCGGCCCTGTTCGGGTTCTTCCAGATTTGCGGATCGGCCCCCCGCTCAGCCACCAGCTTCACGACAAGCGGACTGATGTTAAAAGCGGCTCCGTGCCTCGCCGTATCGCCGTTCTTATCCAGGGCGTTGACGTCAGCGCCCAACTGCGGCCGGCAGTGCGTCGATGGTGTTCTAATTCTAGTTCCCGTTCAAGATGAGACTAATAGTGCTATCTTTTTTTTATGGCTAGACCACGAAGAGTCGATGAGCAGTTAGTCGCATCCGCACGGCAGGTGTTGCGGCAGACTCAGGATATCCGAGAGTACCGACAAGCCCTGGCGGTGCTACTCCCTGCCGAGTTAAACGCTTCCCTGGAGCAGACGGCACACCTGTTAGGTGTCGGGCGCGCTACGGTGCCGCGACTCCAGTCCGGTTTCCGGCGGCGGCGCGATGCCGGTTCGGCCAGCCAGCCGGGTTGGGGTGGACGAAGACGTACGTTGATGAGCGAACAAGAGGAACAGGAGTTTCTGCGGCCCTGGACGGAACAGGCGCTGGCCGGCGGGGTGTTGGTGCTCTCGCCAATTCGAGCGGCATTGGCGCAGCGTTTGGGGCGGAAGGTCGCGTCTTCAGTCGTGTACCGGTTTCTGGCGCGCCATGGCTGGCGGAAGGTGGCTCCGGACACGCGTCACCCCAAAAGCGATCCGCAAATTCAAGAGGCCTGGAAAAAAAACTCCAAGAAGACGTGGCGGCCCTGCTGACAAAGGAGGCGGTGGGAGAGCGTCCGGTGCGGATCATGTTTCAAGACGAGGCTCGATTCGGCCGGATGGTGCGAATTCGACGCTGTTGGTCACCGGCGCCGTCGCGTCCGATGGTCGACAACGGCTACGAACGGCAGTTCACCTATGTCTATGGAGCGGTCAGTCCTGTGCAGGGAGAACTGGACTGGATGATCAGCCCGAAGATGAACTTCGCGCAAATGAACCAATTCCTTGTCCAGGTCAGCCAGGCCCATCCCGATGAGTTCATCGTCATGATTGTGGACGGAGCCAGTTCCCACCGATCCGGAGACCTGCGGATTCCAGAGAACATCCGCCTACACCGTCTCCCCGGTTATTCACCGCAACTCAATCCCCAAGAACACGTTTGGGATGAGCTGCGAGAAAAAGAGTTCCCCAACCGCGTCTTCGAGTCGATGGCGTTAGTCGTCGGTCAACTTGAATCTGGTCTGCCACGGATGGCAGCGAATACCCAAGCGCTACGAAACTTGACCCCGTGGCCTTGGATTGTTAGTCTCATCTTGAACGCTCATTAGAATAAAGTGGGGAGTCCTTCGGATCGGACACTGGGCGTTTGTGGGCATTACGAAACTGTAGGGTAACAACAAGGACACTCGCTGATTCCTGGATAATAGAGAAAGGAGCCACCTATGACCCTTGCATCCGGAATCGAGATTCCCAGCGAGAAGATTGCAGACATCTGCCGCCGCTACCATATCCTTGAGATGGCGGTGTTCGGTTCAAGCGCTCGCGGGGGCATGCGGCCGGATTCCGATATCGACGTTATGGTGGTGCTCGATCCGGAAGCCCGCCTGGGGTGGGACTATTTTAAGATCGGCGATGAATTGTCCGCGGTGTTAGGCCGTCCGGTTGACTTCGGGACAAAGGACGGTTTGAAGCCTCATGCAAAGCCGTCCGCGCTGAGGGATGCCGTGGTCATTTATCATGCGGAGCGATGAAATTTGTCTGCGTGAAATGATTGCCGCGGCCGATCAGTTGATGGAACTGCGCGCCAAACCGGATGCCGAACGATTGCTCCGAGAAGACAGAGGATTCCGCCACTCCGTCTTCTTTGAGTTTGTCGTTATCGGCGAGGAGGCAGGCCGTCTGTCAGAAGAGTTGCGACTCCGGCATCCAGGAACATCCTGGCGACAGATCAGCGCGTTTCGAAATCGAATCGCGCACGGGTATTTCGAACTAAGCCTGCCTTTTGTGTGGCAGCTATGGACCGACGAAGTCCCTCGGCTACGGACGCAGTTGGTGGCGGTTATGGCGGCGGAGTTCCCAGGGGAACTCGATGGTACGCAAGAGCAACAGAAGGATTGCGAATGAACACACCCCTGGAATCGTGCGTGGCTTCTTGGCGCGCGAATAACAGCCTCACTTCCGCGGTTCGGGCGTCGTCGGCCGCACCGAGGGGATCTCGTAGCTATCGACGATCTTCGGCCGTTCGCCTTTCGTCGAAATGCCCGCCGCAACCATCAACTTGGTAATGGCTTCAATCGTCGGCGCATCGGGCCGCGGGAGACGGCTGGTGTAACCCTCGGCGATGAAGAGCGGCGTGCCGCCGGCCTTGTTGGGGTTCTTCCAGATCTGCGGATCGGCGCCCCGCTCAGCCAGCAGCTTCACCACACGCGGGCTGATGTTATACGCGGCTCCGTGCATCGCCGTATCGCCGTTCTTATCCACGGTGTTGACGCCGGCGCCCATGTCGAGCGGCATCTTCACCGCTTCCAGCGCTTCGCTTTCATCGCCCGCCTCTTCCTGCGGTTCGTTCGTGCCTACGCCCGCCGCGGCCATTAGCCCGACTTTCGCAGCTAAACGCTGATTTGGGCTTTTTCGGGGGTGTATCGAGACATAAAGCTCATATTTGCCATGGAAGCTTTCAAAAACCATTGCGGTGAAGACCTGCCCACTATCTTTGTGACGG
>JBJXFL010000208.1:0-3159 GCA_046155405.1 Bryobacteraceae bacterium
CCCCCACCGCCGCAATGCCGCTCTGCCAGTTCTCCGCGAGCTTCGCGCCGCCGGCCACCGGGGCGACGGAATGGACGACTATCTCCGCACAATGGAAGAATGGACCCGAGCCCGCGGCGCGACGTACAACACCTCACTGGCCGAAGGATTCCGGCAGTATACATATCATCCCTATCCGACGACACCGCTGCTGCAAGAACTAACTGGCGAGGCGTTGCTCTGGTAGCGATCAAACGGCAGCGGCGAAGAGATTGGCAACAATTCGCGCAAAACTGGCACTAAAGCGGGAACAGCGGAAATCTGCGGAGTTTCCCACGCACACTTCCGACAACCGGGCCGACGGCGCCCTGAGCAACGCCCGACGCGGTGAGGTCCACGATATTAGCTCCAAGGAGCCAATTCTGCATAGCGGTCGCGAAATCTTCGCTCAGATTGCCCAGGTCTGGGGACGGCCGTTCAATGAGAACCCGCCGCGCCCCGGCGGCTGGATCCGCGGTAATGGAAAATGCTGCGGCGGGCATAGACAGCGCCGCACCGATGCCCGGTGTATTAAGAAATTGTTGGGTTGCGTTACCAGTGTTTCGCAATGGGCTCCCCGCCTCGGTAAATCCCTGACTCTCGGCCAACATCGCGCCAGCCTCGAGCAGCGACGGCATGCTCTGGATGATTGTTATCGCAGCAACGCCGCACGCAGCAATCGCGCTCGCAACCGTGAACAAAGGCATGGCATGCTGTGCCGCTCCAAGCCCATTGAGAAACGCGGTGAGCATCGCCGCACGATTCCACTGAGCCGACCCTAAATTGCCGCCCGCCAGAAGCGGCCACGCGAAATTCTGGGGGGACCGGCGTTCGTCTCACCGATTCTGCCGCTACGCGCTATGAAGGTAGGGAAGGCATTGGGCATGACGGTTTGGTATGCCTCCGCCCACGACCGAAAGGGCTGCCAGTAAGCACTGGCCAGAGCGCCTGCAATTGCCGGGTCCATTCCATCGGCGACAAGCGTGGTTTTCATCGAGGTTTCAAACGAGGGACCGGTTAGCCCGCCCCTTGCGATTGTGACGACAGATCCGCGCACACCACCCTTTGATTCGGCGCCATCAATCCAGTTGACGACGCCGGTTCGGAGCGCATTCCTCGCTGTAACGATCCAACGATTCCAATGCTGCGGGATCTCGTTACGTGGACGGGATGTCGTGGATCTGTTGGTTCCTGAAACGATCGGCACGGCCATAACGATATCACACGCGCAGCAACTCCAGACCCGCTCCCACGGCGCGACGCACAACTCCGCCCTGACCGGTGGCTTCCGGTAGTATACGTATCATCCCAGTCCGACGACACCACTGCTGCAAGACTTGGTCGGCGGAACGCTGTTGCGGTAATTCTCGGGCAGCGCTATCGGTCAACTGCCGTCGCGGATGACGCGGCAGGAGTCGATGTCGAAGCTGACTTCGCCGATGGCGAGACGAGTCTGGTCTCTAAACGACTCGATGAAAGTGAGGAACCGGGCGGCGTCGGCGAAGTTGGACACCAATCCCAACGACGCGCGGATGGCTCCGGCGCTTTTGTTGGCGCCGCTCGTCTGCATCAGGCGCAGGAAACTTTGCAGATTGATCTCGTCACCGAGTGCGTAGCCGGCGTGCATGTCCTGTTCGGTGAGTCCTTCGGCTGTTTCGCCGGCGCCGGGATTGCAGAAGCAACCGGTGCGCAACGATATCTTCTCCTGGCCGGCGAGCTCTTCGACACGGCGGTAGTCGAGCAGGTGGCCATGGGGATCGTAGATATTCAGCGTGATCGTGCCGCCGCGGTCCTTGGCGGTTTCGGGGCCGTAGATTCGCACCATCGGACGGCCGTTGGAGTGACGCAAGGCAAGCAACTCTTCGAGCAACCAGGCTGTGAGCAGCTTGACGCGAAGGCCGATTGTTTCGATGCCGATCGACTCGATGTGACGGAGTCCGATTTCGACAGCGGGAATGGAGAGATAGTTGAGAGTTCCGTCTTCGAAGGCGGCTTCGTTTTTAGCGAGCACGTGGGCTTTGGCGCGGACCGAGGCAAAGTTCACCGTCCCGCCGGCGAACCAGGGCCGTTGCAATTTTTCGAACGCCGCGCGGCGGATCAGCAACGCGCCGACGCCGGTGGGGTAGCCAAAGATTTTGTAGAACGAGATAGAGACGAAATCGGGCTGGACTTGCGAGAGATCGAGGCGATTGGTCGGGACGAAAGCGGCGGCGTCGAGCAGGACGTCCCAGCCTTGCGCTTGCGCCCGCGCGACGATTTCGAGCGGGTGTTTAACGCCGGAGAAATTCGATTGCGCGGGAAAGGCGAACAGGCCCTTCGCCGGCTCGGCTAGGGAGGCATCGAGCTGATCGAGATCGAGGCGGAGGCCGGGCGTTGTGAGCGGCGCGTAGACTATCGGCGCGCCTTTGCGTTGTGCAAACTCGCGAATGCCGTTGACCGAGTTGTGGTTGTCGGCGGCGGCCAAATAGCCAATGTCACGAGAGAACGGATACGCTTCGCCGATCAATCGCAGCGCCGCCGAGGCGTTCTGCGTGAAGACGAGAAAGTAGTCTTCGGCGCGGAAATATTCGAGCACGTAGTGCCGCGCGCTCTCGACCAGATCGGTCATGGCGGTCGAGGTGGGATTGGCGGAATGGGGGTTACCGAAAACCGAATCGCGCAGCATTTGGAGATGCTGCGCGATTTGGGATTCGGCGTAGAGCGAGCCGCCGGTGTAGTCGAGATAACACTGGCCTTGTTGATCGAGCCGTGCGTATTCGGCGGCTCGCAAGGCGTCGATGGCGTTGGTCGACGGGTAGTCCGGGAAGCGCTCCAGGAATGACTCGAAGGTCACTTCGGTTGCGGCACGATCCGCAGGTAGGGCTTGGGCGCTTTCCAGCCGTCGGGATATTTTTCCTTGGCTTCGGCGTCGGAGACGGCGGGGACGATGATGACGTCTTCGCCGCTCTTCCAGTTCACGGGCGTGGCAACCTTGTGCTTGGCGGTGAGTTGCATGGAGTCGAGCACGCGGAGGACTTCGTCGAAGTTGCGGCCGGTGCTCATGGGGTAGATGAGCATGAGTTTGACCTTCTTGTCGGGGCCGACGACGAAGACGGTGCGGACGGTGGCGTTATCGGCCGCAGTGCGGCCTTCGCAGGATTC
>JBJXFL010000219.1:0-6980 GCA_046155405.1 Bryobacteraceae bacterium
CTTGCCGAGCTCGGACATGTTGATCATGCGTGCCGGACGGCCGAGCGCAATTTCCTGCAGCTCCGGCATTTCGAGCGCTGTGCGGTAGAGTTGAAACGCGCCGGATGTTGAAAGTTGCAAGCCGCCGCCGGGCAGCTTCCACGCGCCTGTAAGGGCGGTCAAGGCGGCGATTGCGCGAATCGCATTGCCGCCGCGCTCACTGCGCTGGACGCCGTAGTTGACCCGGATGACGGCGGGTGAGGTGGTCGCGTACTCGCGAGCCAATTGAATGATGTCGTCTTTGGCAAGTCCGGTGAGTGCGGCGACGCGGTCCGGCGTATACTGGGCGGCGAGTTCGGCGAAGTCTGGGAAGCCGTTGGTGTTTTTCGCGAGGTAGTCCCGATCCTCACGGCCTTCGTTGAGGATGATGTGCGCAAGTCCGAGAGCGAGTGCGAGGTCGGTGCCGGGGTTGATCGGGTAGTGGCGGTCTGCGGCCGCGGCGGTGCGGTTGCGAATCGGATCAATCGAGTAGAACTTCGCGCCGTTGCGTCGCGCTTCCACGATGAAGGGCCACAAATGTACGTTGGTGCCGAGCACATTCGCGCCCCATCCGAGAATCAGCCTGGCCTTCGGAAACTGCTCGGGTTCGACGCCGAGCCGGACGCCGAACGACGCCATGAGGGCCGCCGATCCCGCGCTTGCGCAGATGGTCCGGTCCAACTGTGACGCGCCCAGCCGGTGGAAGAATCGCCGGTCCATTCCGGATCCCTGCAGGTAGCCAAGCGATCCGCCGTAGCTATACGGCAGGATGGCCTCCGGGCCGTATTGGCTGGCGATGTCTTTGAGGCGCGATGCGATTTCGTCGAGCGCCTCATCCCAGGAGATGCGGGTGAAGCGTCCTTCGCCTTTTGCGCCCACGCGTTTTTGCGGGTACAACAGCCGTTCTGGCGAATATTCGCGGTCCAGATATTGCGCGACCTTGCCACACAAAAAGCCGCGCGTAACAGGATGAGCCGGGTTGCCGCGAAGGCGCGAGCCTTTGCCTTCGGCGTTGACGTTGATGAGGAGGGCGCAGCAGTCGGGACAGTCGAGCGCGCAGACCGATTGGCGCACATCGGCAAGGTTCGGCGCGGTCATAGATCGATTGTAGCCGCTCGAATGAAACCTGGTGGGCTTGAATGCGTCCAAAATCGATGTTAGGTTCAGGTAGCGGACGGAAGAGAACAATGAAGCGAACACTGATCACGGCAGTACTGCTTGCTGGCTTGGTACTGGCCCAGCGCGGGCCGGCGCGAGGTGGCAGCAGTGTGGTCGGCGGATTGGCGACTCCGGCGCATGGGTTCGGCTCGATCATGTTTCCTGGCGGCCTGCCACGCAATTCCTTTCCGGCTGCGCCAGTGATTTCGCCCAGGATCGACACGAGTTTTGGCCGCGGGTTAGGCGCTCCGTATGGGCGTGGCGGCGCGGGCTACGGATCGCTTGGCGGAGCCAATGGATTTGGCAGTCGCGGCGGATATCGCGGCGGCGGTGGCGTGGTCTACGCGCCGTATCCGATTTACATGGGCGGCGGTTACGACGGATATGGATACGGTTACGGAGGCTATTATCCGGAGCCACAGCAGCCGGTTTTGCAGCAGCAACCGCTGTACATGCCTCAACAGGCGCCTACCGTAATCATTAACCAGAATTTCCAGCCGGATCGCGTGAGCCCGCAGGTACGTGACTATTCGAACGCCGATCTTCCGGCTCCCACGACGCGCAACGATTCGGGCGTGTCCACGATTTCACCCGCCGAACCCGCGCCGCAGCGCGCGTCGCGCCGGGAGGAAGATAAACCGACGATTTACCTGGTCGCGCTGAAGGACGGTACGATTCTGCCTGCGCTCTCCACCTGGGTGGAAGGCGACACGCTGAACTACATCACGCGCGACAGCAATCACAATCGCGTGTCGCTCGATCGCGTGGACAAGGACTTTTCGATCCGCCTCAACGCGGAGCGGGGTCTTGAGATCCGGCTTCGCTAACGCACGTCAGCCTTCTACGGCCAGCCTGACTTCGTTGGCCGTGTCGCCCACGCCGACCAGAATCGAAATGATCTGAATTGTGCCCGCATGTGGTTTGATCGCGGGCACGTAATCCGATAAAACTTCGACCAGTGAAAGCAGGGCCTTTGCTGTCTTTAGGGACGGCACCATGGCGCTCGTTCGGCCCGGTTCGGTCCAGGAATCCATCGCGTCTTTACTGGCGATGATCACTTTGAGCCCGGAACAAACCTTTCCCATGGCCGGGTCCAGTTTTCCGATCTCGTTGCATAGCAGACTCGCGGCCGACTTGATGACTTTAGCTTGAGCTTTGTTCGTTCCCGCGTCTGGCAACGGCGCCGTGTGAAGCACCAGACCTGTCAGGACGAGTTCTCCCGCGACCGGAGTTCGAACGGAGGCGGCGCGATCCGGTGTCCAGGCGATGGACTGAAAGTTTTTCGACAGAGCTTCGGCAATCGGTGCCTGCAGTCTTGGCACAACCGGCGTATAAGAAACAGACTGGACCCGCATCTTCTTACCTGCCTTTTTGGTATTGGCTTTATTCGGAGAAATTCTACCTCAAAAGAACGGCGGACTTCTTGCGGATCGCTCAGAAGTTTGGAAGCGTGGCCCCATTTTCCGAGACGTCGCGCGTTATCTTTTGTGGCGTGCCATTTTGAAGCCGCCATCGAAAGGACGGTCGGATGGCAAGTCTGGCAAAAGAGATGACAGCGCTGGGTTACCTGGTGAATGGCGGTAACGAAGCCTATGCGTTGAGGCGATTTCAGCGTCGATCCCTTACCGACCTTCGCGCAACCAAGGCCGGGCTGGTTCCCGCGTGCATTCTTCCCACGTACAAAGGAACAGTGACGGGCAAGGCCGATCAGGCAACGACTGACGAGGTGGCCGTGTGGACCGCGCGGGGCTACGTCGCGCCACTAGGCGTTTACCCGATCGAGAGCGTCAGCGGCGGTAAACTGCGTTCCGACGCGGCCAAAGCATGGACGAAGTTGGTGGGCCTCGCAAAATCGAAAGGCGGCACGCTCGACTCTCCCTATGGCGATACCAAGCGTCCATTGGGAAAGGCCAAGAAGGCCGGTGCGAGTAGCTTCAGTTTCCACATCGCAGGCCGTGCGGTGGATATCAATCAAAATCTTGGCGGCGGCACCGGGCAGCGCTACTACATCGTGCAGGAGGCGTCCGGTGGTGACACCTATTGGCGGCTCTACTGCAAGACTGACGATCAGACTGGCGCGCAGGGCACGAAGATCGCCAAGGGAACGGTCACAGCCTACAGGTTTGGCGACGGCAAGACTTACAAGATTCCGGAAGGCTACTACTTCGACCTCACCGCGCTGATCGAAAGTACCGGAGAGTTTGAGCGCATCCGCGCGCAGGATGGATGGGGACCTTCGGGTCCTGCGTACAATAAGTCCGAGTGGTGGCATTTCCAGTGGAAGCCCGAAAAACAAGAGACGTTTCACGACGAATGCGAATTGGTTGGAATTACGGAGGCGGATCTTCGGGGCGCCGGCTACGGAGATGGCGACCTTGATCATCGCCCGGGCTGAGGCGGCGTTTTTCGCCCTCCTGGCCGTGTCGGCGTTGGCCTTTTGCCAGGACGCCGGTGCGATCGGCAGGACGACTCAGATCGCAATCGGAACACGGCTTTCTGCCGGTCCCGGAACGCCAGCGGACCGTGTGGCAATGGGGAGCCCTGCGTTGATCGTCGACGTCAAGGAGTCCGGCGGCGTGCGCTGGTACCGCCTGATCGCGGCGGACGGCACGAACGGCTGGACGTCCCAACGCCTCCAGTTGCCGGCCGTCGCGCGAATCCCGGGGCCGGTCGATGCACTCGATCAGAGTCCGGACAGCGACTCGGAAGACGGCCCAAAGACGATCCGGCTCCCTGCGCCGGTGGTGACGGGGGCGTCGTCGAAATCGACTACGTCGTCGCCACAACATCTGATGCTGCCGCTCGAAGGGAACTGGCTTCAGACTCCGTTGCTGAGGCTCAACTCGGGAGACAAAACAACGGGATGGGCCTCGCCCTACGAAGTCCGGATCGAGGGCGCAGCCGCGCCACGTGGGCTGGTGCGGGCACTTTTTGTCCGTCAGAAGCCGGTCGCGAGTCCGATGCCACGGCAACTGGTGCCGCGTGTCGACGAGGACGGCGAGACCGTATCGCCCGCGAAGACCGGCTACATGGAGGCTTGGCCGCGCCAGGAAGCGGAGTTCGCCGGTGAACTTGGAGCGTCACTGGCGATTGTGCCGGGCGGGGACAGCCATCTGATGCGAATCACACGCAGAGGCGCTCACCGGTTCCTGATCTTCGATAAGTATAAACCGCTACTGCGCGCCGTCGCGCACGAGGATTGGACAGGCGACGGAGTGAAAGAGTGGTTGGTTGAAGTGATTCAACTGACGGGCGACGGGCACAGGGTGGTGCTTTGGGTGATTTTCGACAGCGCGACGCAGGGGATCAAGGCCTGCCCGTTGGAACTCGGGGCGAGTTCAGGCGAAAGCGGCGAAACGGTCACCGGATCTGTTGTGCGCGACCGCAAACTGGCGCGGCTTTGGATCGTGCAGTCGGACACGAAGACCACATCCGCCCGATTAGTCCGCTTCTCTTCAGGCCGGGCCGTGGAAGCCGCAAAAATTCCGGCGGTTGCGGTCGCATATGAACTTCGCGAAAATCACTCCGAAGCCGTTGCAGACTCGCTGGCGCGCGGTGCGCCCTTTGAAGTGTTTCCCGTCGCTAGTGACGGGAAAACCAAGTGGGTGGCAGGTGTGATTTTTCGGAATCAGGCCGAGGCTTCGGCGTTTCAGCGCACCCGGGCCGAATCCAGGCTACTTACGTTCGAATGAACGGTCAGTTGCGGAAGTAATCCTTCACGCGGTCGAACAGCCCATGCTCCTGCGGCTCGTTCTCTACCGGCAGCAACTCGCGTAGCTGCTCGAACAGCTTGCGTTGGTCGCGATTGATCTTGGATGGCACGCGGACCACGATGTGGATATACAAGTCGCCGCGGCCTGAGCCGTTCAAGTGCGGGACGCCCAGATTCTTCAACCGCAGGATTGCGCCGTTTTGCGTGCCCTCGGGAATGCGGATAGCCTGCAATCCATCGAACGTCAGCAGGTCGATTGACGTCCCGAGCACGGCTTGGGCGATGTTGATCGGGATGGAACAGTGCAGGTCGCTGTCCTGCCGCTCGAAGATCGGATGTTCCTTGACCTTCAGAATGACGTAGAGGTCCCCGGGAGGTCCGCCTTGCCCGCCAGGCTGGCCTTCGCTTTGGAGGCGCAGGCGGGTTCCGCTGTCGACGCCCGCAGGAATGTTGATCTTAAGCTTGCGCTCCGAGCGGGTATGCCCTTCTCCTTTGCACATGGTGCAGGGACGGCGAATGATTTTGCCGCGCCCGCCGCACTGGTTGCAGGTGCGGCGCACCGACAGAAATCCCTGCTGATAGGCGATTTCGCCGCGGCCCTTGCAAATCGAGCAGGTGATGAGGCCGTCTTCGGGCTCCGCGCCCTGGCCGCTGCATCGCGTGCATTGTTCATGCCGGGGAACCTGAATTTCAGCGGACATGCCGCGCATCGCTTCCTCGAACGTGATTTCCAGGTCGAAGCGTACGTCTTCGCCCCGCTGCACACGGTTCCGGGAGCGGCGCTGTCCACCGGCTCCGCCAAACATGTCGAAGCCAAACGCGCTCATCAGGTCTTCGAGATCGGGGAACGGCTGGCCGTCGAACGGGCTGCCGCCGCCCTGGTTCTGCACGCCGGCATGGCCGAACCGGTCGTAGGAAGCCCGCTTTTGCGAGTCGCTCAGGACGCTGTAGGCTTCCGCCGCCTCTTTGAATTTCTCTTCGGCTGCCGGATTGTTGGGGTTGCGATCCGGGTGATGCTGGAGGGCAAGTTTGCGGTAAGCCGATTTCAGGGCTTGCTCATCGGAGTCCCGTCCGACACCGAGAACCTCGTAATAGTCGCGCTTCGCCACGTTCATGATTCCTTCGCTTTGCTCCCTGCCTGTGTCCTGACGATTCGTACCGGCCGTTTCAAGCTTTGACCGCGACTTTCACCATTGCCGGACGCAGCAATTTGCCCTTGTAGTAGTAACCCTTCTGGTAAACCTCCAGAATCGTGTCTTCCTCTACATCCTCAGAAACAGCCCGGTCGACGGCGTAATGCAGATTGGGGTCGAACCGGTCCCCTTCGCACTCCATCGGCTCCAAACCTTCCCGCTTTAGTGTCTCGGCGAACCGCTGATGGATCATTTCGACGCCGCGCGCCCATTCCTTGTCTGTGGACTCTGTTTTGAGCGCCCGCTCAAAGTCATCCAGAATGCCCACGACGGACAGGAAAGCCTGGGCGGCGCCATGCTCCACCAGGTCCATTTTTTCCCGCTCCACGCGGCGGCGGAAATTTTCGAACTCCGCGCGCGACCGCTGAACCAGGTCGCGGAGTTCGTCGCGCTCGGCGGTTAGAGATGCCAGTGGGTCGCTCGCTCCGGCGTCAGTATCGGGCTCGACCGCCTCGGCTGAGGCTGTCGGCCCTTTCGATGCGTTTTCTTTGTCCATAGGTCGTAAAGCAAATCGAACTTTTAAAAAAATTACCTGCCTTGTGCTATTCGCTTCGGGATCACGGAATCGGACGTTCCGGATGGGAGGTCCCCACAGTCTAGATTAACTCAACCTGCCGAACTTCCTGAAGTACTGGGGGCACAGGACCTGACCCTCAAAATCCCTTTCGGCAGGATCTGATATAGCTAACCTGTATGCGTTCCACCTTCCTAAGAGCCGTCCTGATAGCCGTAACCGCCGCGTGGGCTCAGGCTCAAGCGGGCGGCGAGCACTCCACTACCAAACTGGGTAATCCGTTTACCTCCCCTGTCGACCGCCAGGCTGGCGCGATGTTCTTCCGATCCCAATGCGCCAGTTGTCACGGGCAGGACGGCAAGGGCGGCGCCGCCGGTCCAGACCT
>JBJXFL010000227.1:0-8891 GCA_046155405.1 Bryobacteraceae bacterium
GGCGCCCCCGGCAGGCGCCTGTTCGGTTAAGTATCTATGTTTGAGCACCCTGCGGCTAGTCAATAGCCGGGAGACCAGAATGTCGACCACCGAGGGATACCCGTATCTTGTAAACTCCCGCTAGCTCCGGATGCCCTCTATCGAATTATTATTTTGGACGCCGGCCAGCGCACTGTTCTTACCTCTTAGTTCGCTTGCAGCACGAAAGTTCTCGTCACCACCGCTTATCTATTGGTCGATGACCACCAATCCCGAATCCGCACCGGCACCGGAGGACTGGAGGCCCGTCCCACATCGACCCAGGCTAATTTAAGTGGATGGTGTCGTTCCTACGCCTGCCAGTTCCGTGATTTGACGCCATTCGTGGCGCCTGACTCCCGGTTCGCCGGGCGCTTTGAGGCGGGCCAGCATCGCGCTCGCCACGGTCGCTCCGGTCACTCCTCGAAACCGCTCCAACGGCCCCGCCAGCGCAAATCGCAGGGCCTGGATCAGGTGCTGCGCGAGCCTTTCGAATGGCCGCGACTCCGATCGCGTGCCCAACAGAAAGCTGGGCTGAAAAATGTCCAGCCATTCAAAACCCAGCGCCGCCAAGTCCCGCTCCGCCTCCGCCTTGACCCGCAGGTAGAAATTGCCGGAATCGAGTTGCGCCCCCACGGACGACATGAACAGGAAATGCCGCGCGCCGTTCGCGTGCGCCCAGCGCGCGAATGACATTACATGCCCGTAGTCCACCGCGCGGAACGCCTCCTTCGACCCCGCCTTCCGGATCGTGGTGCCGAGACAGCAGAACGCGACGTCCAAGGCCACCGGCGTCAGGGCGGAGAGCGAATCGAACGCCACCACTTTTTCCCGGAGGCGCGGATGGTTGCGGTGCATGGGCTTGCGGAGCACGGCGACGACCGGGTCAATCCCGCCGTCGTCGAGCAGACGGTTCAACACCTGCTGCCCGGTTAGACCGGTCGCTCCCGCTATGGCCGCGCGCATGTAAATATCCTAACGCGCCCGGCGACCTTTCCTCACGCTGCCGCGTCTGATAAGTGGAGTGCGGATTCTAGCTCTCCTTTTTCTCCTCCGAACGACAATTTCCACCGCCGCTCCGGTCTGTCCGGCCGGAACGGCGGTGGGTTATTTTCGATTGGAGGTCCGGCGGCCGAACACGGCGTACGCGATCCCTATCGACCGCGTGAATAGGCTGCAAAAGGGCGACACGATCGTCTTTTTCCCGTCGGACCCACCGGTTCCAACGGACATGTCCGACGCCCGCGTGGCTTTGTTGGTTTTAATTGACTCGCGTAAAACGGACTCGGCTGGGGTTGACGGCCGGGGGAAGCGCCCGGACTTTGCGCCGTCGACGCCCTCCACGGGCGAACTGCGGCTGCTGGAAACGAAAAAGGCGAGCGGGCGGCAGGAATGGACGCTGCCCGAAGACGTGGCCGCCATCGCGGTCGCCTATGGTCCGCGCGGCCTGGATGAGGACCGGATGCGGAACGCCGCCACGAAAGACCCGGAGCTAATCACGCAACTGGCGGAATACTCGGAAAAAACCGCGCAAACCGAAATCGTGCTCTCCGCGCTGACCGGGCGCCGGGGGAATGACGACCATGCGGTGGATGCCGCGCTACAAGGTTTGGCGACGACCGGCGGCGCATCGAAGATCGACCGCACCGCTTCCCTGGACCAACAAACGTTGTCGCTTCTGCGGACGCTGAACCCGGCTATCGGCTCCTACGATCCGCTGGCGCCGGAGGCCCAGCGGCGCTGGCAACAATCGGCCACTTTGGCTACATCCGTTGCGGGGCTGTTTTTCGGAAATACGGTAGGCCTGGCCGGCGGAGGCGCGGCTTTCTTCCTGAACATGCGGTCGCTGATGTTCCCCAAGACGGAACTGCGCTCCGCGCTGCTTCGTGAAGCGCCGGAAGCCGCGCTGTGCGCCGCCAAACCCAATGCTTCCCGCACAAAATTCGCATATCTCTGGGCACGGCGCATGCCCGGCGGCGCGGCGCCGCGGCTCCAATTGGTCCAGCCGGTCCACCTGGCCATTGGTGTGCCGGCGGCGCTTCCGGTGGAAGCGTCCGATACCGAACTGGCAAACGCGGGGCGCGCGTTCCGCTGGATGCTGGTCGACTCGAATGGCGGCGTTATCGACATCCCGGTGACCGTTCCGGCCAACGATAAATCGCTTCGCGTGGCGCAGGTACCCAGGAACGCCAAACCGGGCTCGTATCGCCTGATGGCCGATTGGGATTGGACGAGCGCGCCCGTTGGCGGTGAGATTACGCTCCACGCGGTTCCCGAACTGCCTTGGCTGCGCTTGACGCCGGACTCGGCCGACCGTCTGGTGACGAATGCCGGGGCCGTGCGCGCCCGTCTGACCGGCGCGACGACGTTTTTCATCACTGGCCTGCACCTGCTCCGCTTGGGCGACCCGCTGGCCAAGCCCATCCCGCTGACCTTCGCCGCCGGTCCACAAGGCGATTGGCTGGAATTCGAGGTCAACACGGACGGCCTTCCCGTTGGTCCGTACGCGCTGACCATCGCACAGCAGGGCGGCGGGAAGACCGACCTCGCGATCGCCATTCAGCCGCCCGCGCCGAAGTTTGAAAACCTGCCCGTTGCGATCCATCGGGACGGGGTCCAGACCGTCGCGTTGTCCGGGCAGGGTCTGGACCGTATTGAAAGATTGACCTCGAAATACGCGACGATCGATTGGAATCGCGGGAACCGTCTGGCGCAGGTGACTTTGGTTGGCGCGGCCCCGCCGGAGATCGACATGGAAGCGCACGTTGAAGGGCGGCATGAGCCGCTGCGGATCGCCTCCGCCATTCGCGCGCTGGGACCGAAGCCATTGATTACGGCCGTTGTGCGCGCGCCGCAGCAGCCGGGATCGGTGGAGCTTTGGGAAGGCGAAATCGACAGCGCGCAGCCGGCGGCGTTTTCTTTGAAAGTCCGGAATCTCGCGGCTGGAGAGAAGGTTGCGCTGGCGTGTAAGGAACGGAATCTGAAACCGCCCGCGGCGGAGGTCAAGCGCATCGGCGAGGATACGCTGTACCTGACCATTCCCGCCGACAGCCCGCCGAATTGCACGTTAACCGCGACGGTCGATGGGTCCAATGCGGCGAGCCTGGGGCGCACTGTTGCGCTACCGGTGATCACGGGCTTCGCGCTGACCGACGAACCGGCGGCGGAACCGCATACCTTTAAAGGCGCGCTTCGGGGCCGAGGGCTGGAGGGTATCGCGCGCACGGGTTGGACGGCTGAATCGTCGCGCGAGGCGGTCGCGCTGCCCGCGCCCGAGGGCGGAGAGCAAAAGATGGAGATCGCGATGCCGTGGCCGGCGCCCGCTCCGCATGCGCCGGTTCGCATTTGGCTACGGGGGGAGGTGGAAGGGCGTTTGACTACGGCTCGGCTTTAGCGCGGCTGGCTTAGCGCCTTGGCCATACCAGCGTCCTTGGCCGCCATGGCTTTATCGCCCATCGCATTGAAGGCGGCGGCCCGGTTGCGGTAGGCGTTCGAATAGTTCGGGTTCAGGCGGATAGCGGCGGTGAAATCATCGATGGCGCCTTTGAAATCGGCGAGACGCAGCTTCGCGTAGCCGCGGCCGTTCCAGGCCAGCGAGTGCTTTGGATCCACTTCGATCGCGGTTGAGTAAGCCGCGATCGCGGCTTTGAAATCGTTCCTTGCAGCGAGGCGCCGGGCTTCTTCCCACAGGGCGGTGGAATTAGCGGGCGGAGGTGGGCTCGGGAGCGCGGGTTCGGGCGCGATGGGGGCTGGCGCGGTCTCGGCCGGCTTCGGGAGCGGATCATTTCGCGCCACCACGGGCGCCCGCCGATCAGCCAATTTCCGCCTGACGCTTTCCAGTACGCCTTGCACTTCCGGGTCGTCCGGCGCCAATTGGCGCGCGCGCTCCAGGTCGCGAATGGCCAACTCGTAGTTACCGTTCAAATAGTACGCACTGCCTCGCGCGAGCCACGCTTCCACCATGTCCGGAGCCAACTGGATGGCCTTCGACCGGTCGGCGTACCCCTCGTCATGGCGCTCGAGCATGTGGAACGAACCGCCGCGGGCCACGTAGGCGCGGGCGTTTTCCGGCTGCAGGCGGATGCCTTCCGTCCGGTCGGCGAGGGCGTCGGCGATGCGGCCCATGGCCGTGTAGGTCGCCGCGCGGGCGAGCCGTAGATTGGCGTCTTCCGGGGCGACGTCAATCGCGGCGGTCAGGTCGGCAATCGACTCCTCGCTTTTATTCAGCCGCCGATACGCTTCGCCGCGGAGGAAGAGCGCCCGCGCTTGTTTCGGCTCCAGCGTCAACGCGCGGGTCAGGTCCTGAACCGCCTCTTCGAACTGTCCCAGATGCCCGAAGGCGTACCCGCGCTCGACGATCGTCTCCGTCCAGCCGGGGCGGAGTTCGACGCAGCGCGAAAAATCGTCGATGGCGTCGCGGAAGCGGTGCAGAGCCATGCGGGACATCGCCCGCTCCTTATAGGCGTCCGGATAGGCGTCCGGGTCGTCCAACCGCAAGCCGATGGCTTCGGTGAAGCTGGCGATGGCCGCGTCGTGCAGGTTCGCGGCCGCCAGGGAGCGCCCTCGCGCGAGCAGGATCGGGGGCGTCCGGTAGCCCGCGGCAATAGCGGCGTTAAGGTCCGAACGGGCCTGTTGATCGCGTCCGGCTTTCAAATGGACCATTCCTCGCAGCCCTAGCGCTTCGCCATCGTCGCCCCTGTTCTTCAGCAGGGAGTTCAAATCGTGGAGCGCGTCCGCGTCCCGGCCAGTGGCCAGATAGACCTTGGCCCGGGCGCGGTGCGCGTCGAGATGGTCCTCCTGGTAAAGGATCGCGGTGGTGAATTCCTGCAACGCGCCGGCCCAGCGCTCCGCCTTTGCGGCGGCTTGCCCCTCGGCAAACGCCTTACCGGCGCGGGCCGCGTCGATTTTAGAACCAGCGCCCTGGACGGATTGCCCGCTGACAGCCGACACGTCCAGGAACGAGTACACGAGGAGTAATGGACCCAGAAAGCGTCCCGCCATTGTGCTCAGACTTTATTATACGGCCGCGGCTCGGATGGCGACGTCCGTTGCGCTATGGCTGCGGAGCGCCTTTCGGGTAGATCAGCTTGTAGCCTTTCTTTTTGTATTCCTCCAGGCCGACCACATTGATCTGCTTGTATCCGTGCTTTCTGAGGATTTCGGCCGCCCGACGGGCGCGCCCTCCGCGGTTTCAACCGGCGACGATTAGAACATCCCTCGGGATTTCGGCGATCCGCGCCTCCAGTTTGGACAGAGGGATGTTGACGTGACCGTCAATCGTTCCCAACTCCTCCAATTCCTTCGGCTCCCGGACGTCCAGATAGAACAGCTTGACCTTTTTGTCGAGCATGTCTTTCAGTTCATCGGCGGAAAGTTCCTTTTCCTGTCCCGCCAGTCCGAAAACGGAGAGGACGGATAGCCAGATTCGGCGTGTCATGATTCGAGTATATACCGGACTTTTCCGAGATAAAGCCGCGACGCGTTGCCGACGATAGAACAGTACGATGGACGTTCTGCACATCACGGATTCGCAATCGCTATCGTTCCTGGCGGCGACACGTCCCGCCGGGGTGCTGATTTCGATCCCATTTCCGGGGGAAGAAGGGCCGGAGGCGCTGCTGGACGCGGTACATCGTTTGCACCCCGGTATGCCTGTTGCGTTTTATCGCGAGAATGGCCCGGCGCATGAAGCTATCCGGCTGCTGCGGCTGGGCGCGGCCGAGTATTTTGACGATGCCGCCTCGGCCTCCGCATGGCAACCTTGCCGGGAAAAAGTGCATTCAGGCGGCGAACCGTGGCGGGCGATGCTGGTCGGCGACAGCCCAGCCATGCAGCCGGTGTTCGATACGATTCGCATTCTCGGCCCGCGGCGCAGCACGGTTTTGATTCAGGGCGAAACGGGAACGGGTAAGGAGATGGTGGCGCGCTCTCTCCACGCGGCCAGCACCCGCGCCGGCGCTCCAATTGTTTCCGTCAACTGCACCGCTCTGCCGGATACACTGCTTGAAGCCGAGCTTTTCGGTCACACGCGCGGTGCGTTCACCGGCGCCATGCAAGCGCGTATTGGGCGTTTTGAGCAGGCCCAGCGCGGAACGATTTTTCTGGACGAGATCGGGGATCTGCCGTTTGAAATTCAGGCCAAGCTGCTGCGGGTATTGCAGGAGCGGGAATGCCAGCGGCTGGGCAGCGGCGAAACCGTCAAGCTGGATGTGCGCGTGATCGCGGCCACGAACGCCGAACTGGAACACCGGATTGAGCACGGCAAGTTTCGCGAGGATCTGTATTACCGGCTTAACGTCGTCCCCATCCACATTCCGCCGCTGCGGGAACGATGGCAGGATATCCCGCTTCTGGTCGATCATTTTCTGGAAAAGATCTGCCAGGCGGAGAATCTGCCGTCGAAGAAGGTGTTCGCGGAAACGCTTGAAGGCCTGCAACGTTACCCCTGGCCGGGAAACGTGCGGCAACTCGAAAACACTTTGGAGCGCGCGGTCATTTTGAGCGGTGAGCGCCAGACGCTGTTCCCAACCGATTTCCCGCTGCCTCGCACGAAACAATCGGACCCCGCCATTGGGGTCCCCGAAAACGGCATGGATCTTCAACTAACGGTGCAGAAACTCGAACGAACGCTGATCGAACAGGCGCTCCGGCGCTCCGGCGGCAACAAGAGTCACGCGGCGGATATCCTCGGTATGAAGCGGACGACGCTGACGGCCAAGATGAAGGTTTTGGAGGCAACGGCGGTGTAACGGCGCTACCGTTTCAGCGGATCCTCCACCCACGGCGGCGTCGCCTGTAGCAGGCGGCCCAACTCCGGCTCCAGACGCTCCATGGCACACTTCATTTCCCAGGCCACTTTCCGGTAACTAAAATGCCCTTTCACACCGCTCCGCACACGGGCGATGTACTCCGCTTCCGCGAAATCCATCTTGAAAAGGAAGCGGCTCCGCGCTCCGAAGGGCAGGAGATAGTCCGAACCCGGCGACGGCAGCGCGCGGACGGTCGCCAGGGCGCTCTCCATGGCATGCCGGTATGTTTCTTCCATTCCCGATGCCGTCACCGCGTCCGGCACGTCGTAGCCCAACGCTCCCGTGTACGCCTGGCGGTACTGCTGGCAACGCCGGTGACGGTGGAAGTCGCGGTAAGCGCCTACGTCCATCACCATGTCGTAGCAGTAGAGGTTTCCGCGAAACTCGCGCAGCAGATCGTCGCGCCTCGTCCGGGACCGAACGGCCGCGTCAATCACCTCCGCGCGCACGGCCGCCGAAACGCCGCCCGCCCAGTTATAAAGCTCCCGGAACGGCCAGTTGCACACGGGGTAAAGCAGCGTGGCGACGATGTCGGCCACGGTATCGGTGGGCTTCAAGAGGTCCACCGGTTCTTCCGTCCGCTCCCCGAACGAACCGAGGTTTTGCGCCGCCCAGACGCGCAAATCCTCGCGCGACGAACGCAAATGCTCGTCCACTGCGCAGTATTTCGCCAGGGTGGGGGCGAGCGGCTCGGCGGGGAGGTCGAGGTCCCACTTGCAACCGGGCTCCGCGGCGCAGGCGGCGGCAATTTCATCGCCGATCGCGCGCATTTCCTCGTATGGGGACGCCTTCAGGCGCTGAATCTGCTTCTCCAGGGTGCGAATGGACGTGACTTGTCCGACGTTGGTCGGCACGCCCCAGAACAGGAGATATCGCGCGACATCGAAGGCCCGCGCCGTGATGTTGCGCCGATACATGTCCGGCTTCATGTCTTCCGGCTGCGGCAACTGGTCGCTCAAATATGCAAACGAGGTTTCGTGCACGTGCGCGTAGGCGGTCAGCAGTGCGTTCCCCGCCGCCTGATAGGTCTCGGCTTCCGCCGGAGTAAACTCCAGCGGCGTCACGAATCCGTATTTTCCGAAGTCCTGATACCGCGAAGATTTTGCCTGCCCGTCCCACAGGGGCTCGTCCTCCACTTCGGCGGCGGCCAGCTCGGAAATCCCCTCGAAACACATAACAATATGGCCCAAATCCGCGATGGAGGCGTGGCCATATTGAAAGTAGAAGCTCTCCAGAAACTTCGAGGAGTCATGGGCGCGCACCCATTCGAGCGATTCGACGATGGAATCCGCCGACCGGCTGTACCGCGCCAGCGCGTACGCGCACTTTTCCGGCGGCATTGGAGCGATGGCAAGAACCTGCCGTTTACTCTTGAGGAACTCGCGCACAAGGGGCTCGGTCGCGGCTGGGGTTGGGCGAGAGTTCGTCGCTGGTTGGGGGCCGCGCCCGGCCTTTGCGCTACTTTGTTCAGGCATACTGGAATACCAAGCATCCCAATGAAACTCCGTATTCGCAAGCTCCACGCCGACGCCATTCTGCCGCAATACGCTCACGGCCCCGAAGAAGACGCCGGTATGGACCTGTGTTCCGTGGCCGACGCGAAGCTCGAGCCGGGCGTCCCGCAAGCCGTGCCTACCGGCCTTTCCCTGGAACTTCCGCCCGGTTATGAGGCCCAAATCCGGCCCCGCTCCGGATTGGCGTTCAAGCATGCCATCAGCGTTCCGAACAGCCCCGGAACAATCGATCCCGGCTACCGTGGGGAGGTAAAAGTGATTCTTATTAACCTGGGGCGGCAAGCTTACCAGGTGACCAAGGGCGACCGGATCGCGCAGATGGTAATCGCAAAATACGAAGCGGTGGAGATAGAAGAGGGCGATCTGTCGGACAGCAGCCGGGGCGCGGGCGGGTTCGGTTCCTCGGGTCGTTGAGGCCTAAACCCAATACTCGTCACTTAACGATCCTGATGGCCGAGCGAATGTCGAGACGAGGCAAGCGCGTGTAGCCGCGGCGGATCGGGAAGTTACTCATCTTGCGTTTCACCCCTCGGGGATTGCGCCGCCTGCG
>JBJXFL010000233.1:0-3089 GCA_046155405.1 Bryobacteraceae bacterium
CGCAGGCCGCCATCGCCTCCGAGCTGGCCGGAAAGATCTACGGCCTCGTCTCCTTGCGCGCCGACGTCGCCGACGCCAGGAACAACACCACCCGCTTCCTCATCATGCAGCGCGAGCCGATCGACCCCGATCCAGCCGCCGCCCCGGTCATCACCAGCTTCGTGTTCCGCGTGCGCAGCGTGCCCGCCGCCCTCTACAAGGCGCTCGGCGGCTTCGCCACCAACGGCGTCAACATCACCAAGCTGGAAAGCTACATCATCGACGACCGCTTCACCGTCGCCCAGTTCTACGCCGACATCGACGGCCACCCCGACCACAAATCCATCCGCCTCGCATTGGAGGAACTCAGCTTCTTCTCCCGCGAAGTCAAAATCCTCGGCGTCTACCCCGCCAGCCCGTTCCGCAGGGGCGCGTAGGGGCGCGCTGCGCGCGCGCCCGCCTATCCACGCGAAAACCGCCCGGGGCGAAATTGGGAACTGGCTCCGGAGCGAGCGCAGCGAAGTGCAGGTGCCTGTCCCCATTTTCGCCGCCGCACCGGCCGTGGGCCACGCCTCGACACACTCCGCCACCCCTCGCGCAGATCCAGCATGTCCGCCGTAGGGGCGAGCGGCGCTCGCCCGCCTTTTGCCATGAACGATGTAGGGGCGACCCCGCGTGGTCGCCCCCTCGCCGCAAGAGAACCGCGCCTTGCCCGACAACTCCCTTCCGCCGCCGCCGAAGCCGCGCTATCAATGCCGACCCGAAGGAACACCCCCGATGCACCCGCTCATCGAGAAGCACGCGGCGGAACTGGCGGACCTATGCCGTCGGTTGCATGTGCGCCGGCTCGACCTGTTCGGTTCCGCCGCCGGCCGTTTCGATGCGGCCGGCAGCGACCTCGATTTCCTCGTCGAATTCGAAGCGCTGCCGCCGGCCGCCTATGCCGACAACTGGTTCGCGCTGCAGGACGGCCTCGAAGCCATCTTCGGACGTCCGATCGATCTGGTTTCCGGCCCCGCCGTCGTCAATCCCTATTTCGCCGCCGGCATCGCCGCCCACCGCGAGACGGTCTATGCAGGCTGAGTCGTCGAAGTATCTGTGGGATGCGGCGCGCGCCGCGGACAGGGTCGCGGAATTCGTCGCCGGCAAGACCTTCGACGATTATGTCGGAAACGCGATGCTGCGCTCGGCCGTCGAACGCCAGTTCGAGATCCTCGGCGAGGCTCTTGCCCAGATGGCAAAGAGAGACGCCGAAACCGCACAGGCCATTCCCGAACTGCGGCGAATCATTGCCTTTCGCATCGTCCTCATCCACGGCTACGCGACCGTCGATGACAAGCTGGTCTGGGGCGTCGTTGAAGGCCACCTGCTCGGGTTGAGGGCGACGCTGCAGAAACTCCTGGACCAGGCCGGCAAGTAGGGGCGCGCTGCGCGCGCGCCTCGCCACGCAGGCGCTCAACATCGACGGACGCGCACCCTCCACCTAGAGTTCACGCCATGCCCAAGGGCCGCACCGCGGCGCCCGGCATCAACCCGACCTTGCGGTGCAAGGTAGCAGCCCGAGCCAAGGCCGAAAATCGCACCCGCGCCGACTGCATCGAAGCGGCGCTGCGCGAGAATCTGGAACGCCCATCGGTCACCGTCATCCTGCACCCGAAGCTGCGCAAGACGATCCGCCGTTCGAAACCGGTTCCCCGGCCTGGAGCTTCACGCGCGGAGCGAAAACAGGAAGAAGTACTCCATCGGATGCTCGACGTGGCGGGCGTGTCGCCGTAAGAGATCCGTATCTGACCCCAATTACCTCAACCCCTTTCGCAGTGGTATGGGGCCGTACCGCTCGGGCAGGTCCCGCCAGGGGTTGCCGGTGTGCAGCACGAAGAAAATCCCGTTATGGATACAGACCTTAGCAAACCGGGCGGATGCCGGTACAGTCTCACAAGACAAGCGGAAACTGCAAAACACTTTTCTAGTGGCCGAATCGCTGGTTGAGTAGGGGGATGCCGAAAGAGGAACTGCGCGACAAGCTGATTGCCCTTGCCGCCATCGCCATCATCGTGTGGGGAGCCACCCTTGCTGCGTATCAAGGCGAGGCTCCGGTCGTAACGGTGACCGAGCGCATTGGGCCAGGATGCGATCGTTCGTTTCTGGGGATGTGTCTGGTCGTCCCTCCGGAACAGGGCGTGGGTATCTTTGGCTTCGCGGAGTTTGTGCAGGCATTTGCTCTTCTTGCTTTGATTTACACTCTTTCGGGAGTCCGATATCGCTTTCGTATTGGAATTGCACCGATCCCAATTTGGAAAATCACATTCTGGCTTTCGGGCGTTATCGGGCTAGGCACGCTAGGAATGGATTTCTGGTTTGCGCAGCGATACCCACTTCCGACATTCCTAATCAGCGAACCGCTTTGGCAGACCGCCTTCGGATTGCTCTTCATGTTCCTAGCAATGACTTGGCTGTGGTTTGCGTTTTTCAAGCCGCCGGTTTTTGGCAGGCGTAACTCCCTGAAGTATGTTCAAGCCCTATACGGCCATCTCCTGCAAGGTTCAGAGAGCGATCTTCCGGCCATCGCCGACGAGCTCGGACGCTCTGCTAGGTCGATCATTGCATACGCCCGCGAAGTTCCCCGTCGAGACCAACCCGAAGAGGAGGGAAAACACGAGCGTAAGCCGTCGGTTGCCAACTACGCGCACGACCTGCTGCTGCTAATCGGTAACAGGAAGTTCTGCCGTCATATTGTCGCATCCGCGCCATGGACTGCAATCGCGTTCTTTCAGGCAATGTCGGAACTACGGAAGCATCGGCTTCCCATGGGGCAGTTTGCGTCCAACATGTCGACCGAAGCTCTGTTGAACAGAGACTCGCTTCTGTACCATGAAGATAAAGGCTACTACTCCGGGTACCTAGGTTACGTTCGGCCGTTCACTACCGCCGTCTACGGTGATTTCCATTTGGTTGAAGCGCTCTCGGAGGTGGGCAGTTCTCCGCTAGCCCGATCTATTCACGCCTATACCACCTGCGCGAGTCTCGGTCGACGCCGGTTCTCGCAGCGCGAGTCCGGGGGTGGCGCCGGAGGGCGCTCCATTGTTCTACCGATGATTGTACTGGGTTAG
>JBJXFL010000111.1:0-50894 GCA_046155405.1 Bryobacteraceae bacterium
ACGAAGACCGGCAAGCCTTCTTCGCCCTGATCGATCAAAACGTCGCCAAATACGCCCCCGCCGATCCCGCCGAACGCGCCCTCGTGCGCGAAATCAGCGACTGCCAATGGACCGCCGCCCGTCTCGCTCAAACCCGCACCGCCATGCTCAACCGCGAACTCTTCCGGCATCGGGACAACGTCGAACCCATCGCCCCCGAGTTCCAGGACATCGAAACCACCGCCGTCGCGTATCAGGCCATAGCCGCGAATCGCGCCATGTCCACCGTCCGCCAGGAATATATGGCCACCGCCCGCCTCACCGCCACCCTCGAACGCCGTCTGCACTTCATGCAAAAGCACTGGCCCTCTACCAACCAAATGCAGAGCCAAACGCCAGCCGCGGAACCCGAAGAAATCACCGAAATTCCGTTTCCAGCCCCAGAGCCCTCCGAACGACCCGACGACAATGAGCCGCAACCCATTGAAAAAACTGACAATGAGCCGACCAAGTACATCTACATCGAAGGCGACCTCACCCCGGAAGTAATCGCCTTCTACCGCTCTCTCTTCCCCGGCCGCGACCTCAGCTTCCGCGACAAGGACTATAAAGAGGCCGCCTAACCCGCTATGTAACCCTCCACCCAACCCGCCACGCAATTCGACAGCCGCCCCGTGTCCGCTCGGGCCGCCGCTTGCGCAATGCCGCTGGTGATGTACAATAGATAAAGACGACGGCAAACGACAAGTGGGCGAAAGCCCACTTTTTTATTTGTACCGTTGGTGCAAGCATGCGGCAAGAGTTGACTGACAAAATTTGGGAGATCGCTGATCGGGTGGCTCGGTCCGCCGATCTGGAAATTGTCGATATCGAGTTCCTGGGCGGCGGCCAACATCGGGTGCTGCGCGTCTACATCGACAAGGATGGCGGCGTTACCCACAGCGATTGCGAGGCGATTTCGACCGGGATGGAGACGGTGCTCGATGCGGACGAACTCATTCCAGGCGGCCGTTACACCTTGGAAGTGAGTTCACCCGGCTTGGAACGGAAATTGACCCGGCCGCGCGATTTTGAGAAGTGTGTTGGCAAGAAAGTGAAAGTGGTGTTGCGGGAACCGGTCGCGAATGTAAGCACGTGGATAGGGTTGCTGCAAGGCTTTGCGGAGAATGTTCTGACGGTGGAAGCGGCCGATGGCAAGACGGCGCGCATCCCGCTGGACAACGTGAAAAAGGCGAATTTGAAGTTTGAGTGGTAGGCGCGAAAAGAAGGAGTCCCCGTGGGAACTATTTATCAATCCATCGAGTTGCTGAGCAAGGAAAAGGGCATCAACCCGCAGGTCGTCATCGACGCGGTGAAAGACGCGATGCTCGCCGCGGCGCGGAAACAGTTCAAGGGAAACGAAGAACTGATGGCCGACTTCGATGAAAAGACGGGCGCGATTCAAATCTCGGCGGTCAAGGTTATCGTGGAGGAGGTCCAGGACCCGGTCCGCGAAATCTCGCTGCCGGACGCGATGGAACATGACCCGGCGTTGCAACTTGGCGGGATGGTCAAGTTTCCCAAGAAGACGGAAGCGTTGGGCCGTATTTCGGCGCAGACGGCCAAGCAGGTCATCATGCAAAAGGTGCGCGAGGCGGAACGCGACACCATTTTCAATGAGTTCCACAACCGGGTGGGGGAACTGGTCAATTGCACGGTGAAGCGGATCGAGATGGGCGATATGGTCTGCGACTTAAGCAGCAAGACCGAAGCGCGCCTGTCGAAGCGGGAGCAGTCCCGGTTGGAGAGTTTTCAGATCGGCGACCGGGTGCGGTGTGTGATCAAAAGCGTCGAACGCAGCGGGAAGAATTCGGGCGTCGTCCTCTCGCGCGCCGATTGTGAATTCGTGAAGCGCCTTTTTGAGCAGGAAGTGCCCGAAATTTACGACAACACCGTGGTCATCAGGGCTTGTGCGCGGGAAGCCGGCGAACGTACCAAGATCGCTGTCGCCAGCCGCGACCGGGACGTGGATTCGGTCGGCGCCTGCGTCGGCATGAAGGGAATGCGCGTCCAGTCCATCATTCGCGAATTACGCGGCGAAAAGATCGACATTATCGAACATTCCGAAGATCCCGTCCAGTTTGCCACGCATGCCTTGAGTCCGGCCAAGATCAGCCGGGTATCCATCTTGGATTCCAACGACCGCCATATGGAAGTGATTGTCGATGATAATCAACTGTCGCTGGCAATTGGCAAAAAGGGACAGAATGTCCGGTTGGCGGCAAAGCTAATTGGCTGGAAAATCGATATTAAGAGCGAAGAGGAAAAGCGCCGGGAAGTGGAAGCCCAGATGGCGCAATTGCAGGTTTCCGGCGCGCCTTTATCGGTGTTAATCGACTTTGCCTTGCCGGAAAAAGTGATTGAGAAGTTGTTTGAGGCCGGGATTGGAACGGTGGAGCGCCTGGGCGCGATGACTCCGGAAGAGATTCAGGCGATTCCGGGGATAACGCCTAAAGCGCTGGAGAGTATCCAGTACTCCGTAAACGCCTATTACGGTCCGTATGAGGATGAGGCGCCTGTCGATGCCGCTCCCCCGGCGGACGCTGCGACGCCAACCGCGACGGTGGATGCTGCGACGCCAGCCGCGCCGGCGGAAACGGAATCGGTTGCCGAAGCGGAAGCGCCGAACGCTGAAATCCCAGTGGAATCGCCAACGGCTGAACCGGAGCCGGCGGCGGAGCCGAAGACGGAAGCGTAGGGGTTAACTGCCGTGAATCTGTTACCATGCAATAAGGGGCGGCAACGGCCCGCGTCATTGTTATTGTGCCGTCATGGTCGGGACGCTAAGGCCGGGTATTAAATTTTTTCTCCATCTATGAGTAAGATCCGAATAAACGAACTGGCTCGAGAGCTCGAGGTCAAGCCCAGCGCGATCATCGATGCCCTTCCAAAGCTGGGCGTTCAAGATAAGAAGACCCATTCCAGTTCGATCGACGACGATCTCGCTCTGCTACTCCGGACCCACATGAGGAACGACCCTAGCGTCGCCCGGTACCGGATAGAGGACGATCCGCACGCCGACCTTAGCGGCGGCGATGGCGACGATGAACAGCATGTGGAGGCTTCGCCGCCAGCTCCGCCACCGGCTCCCCCAGCCCCGCCCGCGCCCGTGCGTCCGGTATTCGTGCGGCCTCAGCCGGTTGCCCCGGTCGCGCACGTGGCCGCGCCACTCCCGGTTGTGCTGCCGGTGCGCTCTCCGGAACCGGTTGTGCCCCCGGCAAAACCCGCCGAACCGGCCGCTGAAACGGCGGAATCCCCGGTCGCGATCGCGGCTAAAGCGACCGCCCCGCTACGCCCCCCGTTGGCGTCAAGTGCCCCGATTTCACGGCCTATTTCCGCGGTTACGCCGAAAACGCCGGAACCAACCGCCCCAAAGGTACCCTCATTGCCAATTGCTCCCGCACGTCCGGCGCAACCTGTTTCGCCGCCGCGTCCAGGACAGATTCTTTCCGGCCCGCGCCAACCTCTCGTTTCCCCCGGTGTCGGCATGCCCGGCGCTCCTCGTCCACAGATACAATCGTCGCAAATAGGTTCCGCCTCCTCGCGTCCCGTTGCGCCGCCGGCTGTTTTCGTTGGCCGCCCCTCCGCCGGTGGCGGTCCCGGTCCCGGTACTGCCGCCGTTGCCCAGGCGACTGCCTTGCCTGGCCCGCCGGCCCCGCGCCCGGCGCCTCCTCCTCAAACCGTTTCGCGGCCGCCGATGCAGCCTCGCCCTACGGGTCCCGGCGCGCCCGCTCCCCGTCCGCCGCAACCGCCTCCCCAAGGTGGCGGCGGCCGTACTTTAGCGGGGCAACCGTCGGTACGCCCGGTAGTCCCACCCCGGCCGGACATGGTCGACCGGCTGAAACAGTTACAGGGCCCTCCGGGTCCCCGTCCCGGTACTCCCGGCCCCAGGCCCGGCGCACCCGCCCCCGGCCGCCCAATTTATCAGGGCGGCGGCGCCCGCCCCGGGATGCCAACGTCCAACCGTCCCACTGGGCCAAGCGTACCGCCCTACGGCTCCCGGCCCGGCGGTGGTCCCATGGGTCCCGGCCGCGGTCGCCCCATGCATCCCACTTCGGCCAATATGCTGCAGCCGTCGGCCATGCCGGTCCCGGTCGATCCCGGCCGCCGCGTCGATACCCGGCGCCGTCCCAACCAGGGACGGGTGAAGGAAGCCGAGGAAGGCAAGCTCCGCCCCGTCTACGCGAAGAAGGAAAATACCGATCTTCTGCTGGCGAAAGGGAAAGAAATTACCGTCTCCGATGGCATTACGGTCAAGGAATTGGCCGAGAAGCTCGGCATTAAAACCACGCTGGTCATCAAGAAGCTCGTTGACCGGAAATTCTTCGCAACCATCAATCAGACGATTGACGTTAAGCTCGCCGAGGATATTTCCCGGGATTTCGGCGCCGTGGCCTCCCAGGTCAGCTACGAAGATGAGCAGACGTGGGAAGTGGAATTGGCCGAGGATCCCAACGATCTCGTGGTGCGCGCCCCCGTTGTAACCATCATGGGCCATGTCGACCACGGTAAAACCTCGCTGCTGGACGCCATTCGCCTGGCGCGGGTCGCCGAGCGCGAAGCCGGCGGAATTACCCAGCACATTGGCGCTTATCAGGTGGAGATTCACGGCAAGAAGATCGTGTTCATCGATACGCCGGGCCATGAAGCGTTTACCCGCATGCGGGCTCGCGGCGCGAAGGTAACGGACGTCGTGGTCCTGGTGGTCGCGGCCGACGACGGCGTGATGCCGCAGACGATTGAAGCGATTAACCACGCCAAGGCGGCCGGCGTTCCCATCATCGTCGCCATCAATAAGATCGACAAAGCCGACGCGCAGATCGACCGGATTAAGCAGCAACTGTCCGACCGCGGCCTTTTGGCCGAGGACTGGGGCGGCGACACCGTCATGGTGCCCGTTTCCGCGAAGGCCAAGCTGAATTTGGAATTGTTGCTGGAAATGATCTTGCTCGTGGCCGATATCAAGGCGCTGAAAGCGAATCCGACGCGCCCGGCCATCGGCAACGTGCTCGAAGCGAAACTGGACAAAGGCCGCGGCCCCGTGGCGACGGTGCTGGTCCGCAACGGAACGTTGCGCGTGGGAGCCTTCTTCCTGTGCGGCTCGGTATTCGGTAAGGTTCGCGCTATGTTCGACGACCGCGGAGCGCCCGTCCGCGAGGCGGGTCCGGCGACGCCAGTGGAAGTATTGGGGCTGGACATGCTGCCCGAAGTGGGCGACCCGTTCCAGATGGTCACCGACACCGCGAAAGCGAAGCAGATCGTCATGTTCCGCGAAGCGCATTCCCGCGATGTGCAAATGGCCAAGAACAAGCGCATGACGCTTGAGGCCCTGCACACGCACATGAAGGAAGGCTCCATCAAGGATCTCAACATCATCATTAAAGCGGATGTAGGCGGCAGCGCGGAAGTGCTGTCCGATACGCTGCAGAAGATGACCACCGATCAGGTGCGGGTCCGGGTGTTGCTGACGGGCGTCGGCGCTATTACGGAAACCGACGTTATGCTGGCAACCGCTTCGAATGCGATTGTTATCGGATTCAATGTTAAGCCGGATCGCAATGCGGCGGCGGCGGCGGAGCGCGAGAAGATTGACATTCGCCCGCACTCGATCATCTACGAGGTGACCGACGAGATTAAGAAGGCCATGATGGGCCTGCTGGCGCCGGTATTCAAGGAAGTGTTCAAGGGCCGCGCCGAAGTGCGCGAAATCTTCCGCATCTCGAAGGTCGGGACGGTGGCGGGCTGTTATGTGCTGGATGGCTCCATCCCGCGGGGCGCGGAAGTGCGCGTGAATCGCGATACCAAAGTTATCTTTACCGGTAAGTTCAGCGCCTTGAAACGCTTCAAGGACGACGTGAGCGAAGTGAAGACCGGCTTTGAGTGCGGTATCTCCATCAACGGGTTTAACGACATGGAGAAGGGCGATATCCTGGAAGCCTTTGCCACCGAACAGGTCGCGCGCGACCTGTCCTAACGCCTGAAGCCAATGCCGATCATCGGCGTCCTCCATCTCGAACTGAGCATTGAACACGCCCAATCGCTCAAGGATCGCCGCAACGTGATCCGAAGTTTGAAGGCCCGGCTCCGCAGCCGCCATAATGTGGCGGTGGCGGAGATCGGGCCTGCCGGCATTTTGAACCGGGCGCTGGTAAGCGCGGTTACTATCTCTAATGACCGGACGTTCGCCGAAAAGGTTCTGCAGGCGGTGGAGCAGGACGCGGCGGACGTCCTTGGCGGGATGCTGGAATCGTCCGGAGTAGAGTGGGTGGAATAGGACGAAAGACGAACCGCTCACTGAGGGCGAAATTCAGCAGCGCGGTTATCGCGATACTCAGAGCGTTCGCCGGTAAGTAGTGCATCCCCGCCGCGCTCGTGAGAATTCGCATCCAGAGTAAGTTGGAGAGGATGGAAACCAGGCCGTTAGCGAGGTGGAATCGTAAAAGGCGCTGGCCCAGGCCGGGCGTCCCATGCGTGCCCCAGGTCCATCGTTCGTGCCAGAAAAAGTTGTGCAAAACGGCCATTTCCACGGCCAGCGCGGTGGCCGCTAAAGTCGGCGCACCGGCGTATTTTAACGCCGCCAGCGCGGCCAACTGCACTACGATGCCAGCCAAACCGACAGCGTTGAACCGGAGCCACCGATGGATCAATCGAGACGCTCCTCGTTATACAACTGCACCGTGTGGCGAATGGCGGTGATGGCGAAAACCGATAACACGCCGGCGGCGCCAATCGCGAAGCCAACATCGAAAAGCTGCCAGAATTCTCCGAACCAGGCAACATGCGGGTTCATGTAATAGACGAATATATTCCCGATGATCAAGAGAATTCGCAACTCCGTGGGGCCGAACTTAAAGTAGCTGATCTTGAACTTATTGAGTGCGTGGGTGGCAAGAAACACCTCGCTACTTAGCAGTAAGTAGCCGACAAGGAAAATGGCGGCGATGCCCGGGCGCAGTTGTCCGCCCAATGCCATGCCCGCCATCAAAATCGAGATGGCGACGACATCCACGACGTGATCGACGTAGTAACCATAGCGCGGGCGCTGCCGGTTGCGTACACGCGCCACCGTGCCGTCGAGCGAATCTCCAAACCAATTCAACACCAGGCAGATATTCACGGCCCACAGGGCGATTGGACTGGTAGCGGAGTTCCAGTAGGCCAGCGACGCGGCGATCATCGAGCTCAGGCCCAGAACCGTCAGATGGTCCGAGTTTATCGACGCGGGCAGCCGGCCCGCCATCCAAATTAGCGCCCTCTTTTCCAAACCGGCAAGGAGGCTTTCCTGCACGCGGACGGTGTTTGCGATGCTCACGAAACAATGGACGGCTGAGGATATTTGCGCGTTTCACTCGTGTTACCGGACAATAGGAAGTTCCATGGCCAGAACATACGAACTTGTCGCCCGCCCCGTCCCGCGGGTAGAAACCGAATTGCGGCGTATTGTCACCGATTTCCCGGTTCCCGAATCGCTGCCGATCCTTCAGCGGCTGCACGACTACGAACCGGTGGCGATGCGCGGCCAGCCGCCGGTGGTATGGGACCGGGCGGAGAATTTTTCCGTTTGGGACCGATGGGGAAACCGCTGGATCGATTGGTCGAGCGGCGTGCTCATTACCAACGCCGGGCACGGGCGCAAGGAGATCATCGAGGCGATTCAAAAGCAGGCGGGCCATGGGCTACTGACCAACTACTGCTTTCCGAACGAGATTCGCGCGAATTTCGTCAAGCGGCTTGCCGATCTGATGCCGCAACCGTTGAAGAAAGTATTCCTGTTGACGACGGGATCGGAGACGGTCGAGTGCGCGATCAAGCTGATGCGAACGCATGGCGTGGGTGTTGGCGGGCGGGAAAAAGTAGTCATCGTCAGCTTTGAAAAGGCGTTCCACGGTCGAACGCTGGGCTCGCAACTGGCGGGCGGCATTCCGTCTTTGAAGGAGTGGATCGTCAACCTGGACACCGGGTTTGTGCAGTTGGAATTTCCCGATGGATTCCGGACGCCGGACACTTCGTTCGCCTATTTCGAAAAGCAGTTGGCGGACAAAGGCGTGGATCCGGCCAACGTCGCCGGGGTAATGCTGGAAACCTATCAAGGCGGCAGCGCTTCCTTTGCACCGGTGGAATACATGCATCAATTGCAGGCGTGGTGCCGCCGGCATCGGGCGCTGCTAACCTGCGACGAAGTACAGGCCGGTTTTGGGCGCACGGGCAAGCTATGGGGATTTGAACACTACGGCATCGTGCCCGACCTGACGACCTGGGGCAAAGGCATTTCGAGTTCGTTGCCGATCGCGGCCGTGATCGGCCGGCCCGACATTATGGATTTGCATCCAGCCGGTTCGATGACCTCGACGCACTCCGGCAATCCGGTTTGCGTGGCGGCCGCGGCGGCGTCGCTTGAGCTGATTCTGAAAGAGAATCTGACGGAGAACGCCCGCGTGCAAGGCGACCGGATGTTGGCCTATTTCCGCGGCATGCAGAGCAAATATCCTCAAATTGGATGGGTGGATGGGAAGGGGCTGGTGGCCGGAATTGCGTGCGTGAAGCCGGGAACTAAGGAGCCGGACGCCGACTTGGCTTGGAACGCGATCGGGAAATCGATTGAGAAGGGCGTGCTGCTATTCACGCCTGTCGGTTTCGGCGGCGGCACGATCAAGGTCTGCCCGCCGCTCAACATCAGCGCGGCGGCGGTGGACGAAAGCCTGGCGGTGTTTGAAGAGGCGTTCGTCGAGGCACTAGGCCAATGAAACCGGTACTAGTCGTCGGCGGCGGGATGATCACGCACGATCAGATACTGCCCGCGCTTTTCAAAATGCAACGCAATGGCGAGGTCGGCGAGATTACGGTTTGCGCGCAGCACGCGCGGACGGTGCAAGCGCTGGCCAGCGCGCCGACGATTACGAAAGCCTTCCCCGGGCAGTCGTTCAAGGCCTTTCCGGAAGCGTTCGCGGGCGGGGCGCAGCCGGACCTGTATAAGGCGGTGATGGCGGAGATGCCGGAGCGCTCCGTTGTGATCATTGCGCTGCCCGACCAGTTGCACTTTCCGGCTACCATGGAGGCGCTGCGAAACAATCAGCACGTGATCTGCGTGAAGCCGCTGGTGCTGACGGCCCGCGAGTCATTGGAGATTGAGCGGGAGGCGCGGGAGCGGGGACTGTTCGTCGGCGTAGAATATCACAAACGCTTTGACGACCGGGCGCACAAGGCGCGGCAATTTTATCGGGACGGGCGGCTGGGCGTGTTCAAGTTGGGCACGGCGCGTTTAATGGAGAAGTGGCACTACCGCGAATCGAACTTTCAAAATTGGTGCACGTGCGAGAACACCGACTGCTTCACCTATATTGGCTGTCACTATGTCGATTTGGTCCATTTCATTACCGGTTTGCGGCCGGTGGCGGTATCGAACTATGGCATTGTCGACACCTATTCGAACGGGAAGCTCGGCTATCTGTGGTGCGATACGCGGGTGCGTTGGGACAACGGCGCGGTGTTGAACGTGCAGACGACGCTCTGCTATCCGAACGAGGGGCCGGGGCCGAATACACAGGGGATGACGCTTTACTGCGGCGGCGGGACGGGCGCCATGCTCGACCATAGCGACCAGTATCGTGGGCTTGGGTATACATTCTCGAATAAGTCCACCGCGCCGGGCGCGACGTTCTACAGCGAGCCGAGTCCGGACTATTTCCAGTACAACGACTTCGGTGGGCCGGGGCTGGAACCGGTGGGTTACGGGGTGCGGAGCGTGGAGTATCTGGTGAAGACAATTTACCGGGTGGACGCCGCCGGCGATGTGGCCGCGCGCCAGACGCGGCTCGACGAAATCGACGCGCAGGGCATCATCGCCACTCCCGCGAACAGCCGGTACAACGAGCTGGTGGTGGAGGCGGGCCGCCTGTCGATCCTCCACAATGGGCGCGAAGCTTTGATAGAGTACGAACCAGAGCCTAGGGTCTCGCTGGCGTGACGGAAGAAGAGATTATCGTCTATTTGGAAGACAGCGGATTCCCGCCTCATATTGTGTCCGCGGGCAGCGAAGGATTGATCGAGCGCTGGCACGAGTTCGTTGGGGAAGTGGAACGCGGCTATCCTTACGGGTTGGCCGAATACCGGCATGATCTCGACCTGCGCGGCGCCATCGCGCTGTTGCAACTGGAGGAACGCGTGACGGCGGCCGACGAGCGATTCGCGGCATTGTTGGAGAATCGGGACGTGCGGGTTTGGGAGAGCGGCGGAGAGGATCCATGGTGGGATTTCGGGTATCCCCGGAACGCGCGCGGGTATCTGTTGAAGCGCCTGCGGGAGGCGGGGCTGATAGAAGAAGCCGAGTGAGCGCGCTGCTTCTAGCTTGGCAGGTGGCGGTGGCAATGCCGCTCTTGGAGCAAAGCCGATTTGCGGATGCGCGGCTCTATCTGGAGAAGGCTTGTGCGGCCGGGGAGACCAACGGCTGCTACCTGCTGGGGCGGACTTTGTTTTCGCTGGATCGATATGACGAAGCGCTGAAGGTCTTGGCTCCACTTTCGGCGACGGATCGGAATCCGTGGCGCGTCCACGATGCTCTGGGATCGGTCTATGAGGCGCTTCGCCGGCCGGCGGAGGCGGAGCGCCATTTCAAGGAATCGGTGGAAGGGAACCGCGACCAAAGCCCGGAGCCGCGCTATCACTTCGGACGCTTTCTAATTCGCGAAGGCAGGGCCGCGGAAGCGGTGGCTATGTTATCGCCGGCGGCCAATAAGTTCCCGCGGCATGAACTGGTCCACTTCGAGTTAGGCCGCGCTTACTACCAAACGAACCGAATGGAAGACGCCGAGAAAGAACTTACCGCCGCTCCTTCATTGGACGAAGCGAAGCGGTTACTGCAAAAAGTGCGCAGACAGCGGGGGAAGTAGTTTAGACGGCGGCGGCAGCGACAGGAACGGCGGCCTTCTTGCGGGTCGTTTTCTTCTTACCGGCAGGGGGTTGGCGGTCGCTCTTCTTCAGGTTCGCGATAACGATGGAAAGGACGAACTTCTTCTCACCGTGGTCGTCGAAATTGATAATGACGTGCTCCTCGGTGCATTTAAGGACGCTTCCGAGCCCGAACTTGCCATGTTCAACTTGGGCGCCGTCCGCAAAGGCAGGTTTGGCCATGAAAAGATCTCCTTAACGAATGGTAACACAATTGCTAGGACCGCGGAGGTGTGAGAGGGGTCTATCATGCGGTATGCGCGCGTCAATTTGTTTGCTTGTCCTTGCCTTCGCAGTCGAAGCGCAGGTGGCGCCAATTCCGTTTCCGCGTGGGCGTCCTTGGACCGCATTGCAGGATTATTTGGAGTTGTCGGAAAGGCAATTGACAGCGATGACAAACGCTTCGTCACCTTACTGGTTTGCTGAAGCGACATTCAGGGAACGGCGCGAGGAATTGGAACCGGAGATCCTCGCCGAAACCGCCCGCAGTCCGCTAACGGGACCGGAGTTCGGCGACGCGAGCGGTACTGAACGAGAGGCAACTGCTGAAGTTCCAAGCTCCGCGCGCTGGAGGAGGTTTCGGCCCGCCGGGATGTCATTCAGAGCGCGGCGTCTATTGGGCTCGGGCCCCCCGACTGTCGCGATCAGCCGTTGGGAGATGTAGACCCGGTGTGCGAAGGGCCGTACATTCCTTCGGTTTCAAGAATTCCTGAATGGGGACCGCGTCCGGATGATCCGGCTTTCGGGCGTCGGGGTCTATAAAGGCGAACAGGCGAATGTTGTATTCCGGATCGGAAATGTCACGGATGCGGACCGTGGCTGCTGACCGCGCGAGTTTCACTGGATTCCTTCGCCCTGGGGCTACGGTACGCCGAAGTGGAATCGTTCCGGCGGAAGATGCCGGACGATACCCGAATGACCATAGCGTCCAACGTCGAATTATTGATGCCAGCGCAGCGCAGGAGATTGGATGCGCTCACGGGAGCGATGCGGCTCCGGCTAACCGTCGAAGAAGCCGCTCAGTACATCTGATGGGCAGCCGGTGCCGGGATATCGTCTATCTGTTTATTGAGACAGAAGCCCGGTTCGGGTTCGATGTGTTCGGCGCCTACCTCGGCGATTGTCCGGAACGGCGGGTGTTGGCTTTGGCGACCTGCTTGCTTGTAATGTCCTCATAACATCGGCTGTGATCGATGGAAGCCGCCAAGGCGCGGCCCTGAGGTGAAGATTGAAAGCAATTGCATGGATCTTACTGGCAACGTTGCCCTTATTGGCGCAGAGCGGCACGCGCGAGCGGCCGGATCGGCGCGTCAAGGACCATTCGACTAGTGGCGCCAATACCCCTGATCCTGACGCTCCGGCCGCCGAAGGCCCTCGTGGAAGTGGTTCATTTCGGCGATATGCGGTGGTTTTGGACCAGCAACCCGTCGCGGCTACCGTTCTGAATCGAGAGGCAATTATGGGCGCGGGTGGCCGTGCAATGCGCCAGCGGGTCCAGGCATCGCAATCCCTGGTGCGCGCGGAAGTGGTGCGGCGCGGTCTGCACGAGTATGGTTCGGCCGATACGCTGGTGAACGCGGTTTTCATTTCCGCGCGGGCCGCAGATGTGGAGGCATTGACGGCGTTGCCCGGGGTCCGCTATATCCGCGAGATGCGTCCTATCCGGATGGCGATGACGCGGGCGAACGATGTGGTCCGTTCACCGGCGGCGTGGAGCCAACTCGGGGGACAAGGCAGCGCCGGGACCGGCGTCCGAATAGCGATCATCGATAGCGGGATCGATCATACCCACCCGGCGATGCAAGACGCTGCGCTCGCCATGCCCGCCGGCTTTCCGAAGTGTAGCGGGGCGGAGTGCGATTTCACGAACTCCAAAGTGATCGCGGCGCGGAGTTTTGTGGACCGGCTGATCTATGCGTTTAGCGATGATACGCGGCCCGATGACGCCTCGCCGCGGGATCGCGTGGGGCATGGAACGGCGGCGGCGATGGCGGCGGCGGGTGCGGTCGTCGACAGTCCGCTCGGCCGCATGTCCGGCGTCGCGCCGAAGGCGTACCTGGGGAATTACAAAGTATTCGGATCGCCGGGGGTGAACGACATTACTTTCGACGATGTGATTATCGCGGCCTTGGAAGCCGCGCTGCTCGACGGGATGGACATTGCGACGTTGTCGCTGGGCGGTGCGTCTTTGTGGGGGCCGAACGATCGCGGAACAGTCTGCGACAAGACTAACAATGCCGCCTGCGACCTGCAGGTGGAGGCGGTGGAAAATGCGATCCGCCGGGGGTTAATCGTGGTGGTCAGCGCCGGCAATGAAGGGGATGTGGGGCTGGAAATTCCAACGCTAAACTCGATTAGTTCCCCCGGTACGGCGCCCAATGCGATCACCGTGGGCGCTTCCGTAAACGGCCACATTCTATATCAGTCGGTGCGAGTGGCCGGCGGGCCGGCGAACCTCAGCCGGATCAATGCGTATTTCGGCAATGGCCCGCGGCCAACGACGCCGCTGACGGCTCCCGCGCGCGATGTCAGTCGCTTGCAAAACGACGGAAAAGCCTGCACGGCACTCGGCAATGGCACGTTGAACGGCGCGATTGCGCTGATCGTTCGCGGGGACTGCACCTTCGCGGTGAAAGCTAACAACGCTCAGCGAGCCGGCGCCGTCGGCGTTATTCTGTACCAGCCGACGTCCAACTCCATTTTTGCGGCGGACACGCTGCTGGGGACGGGAATTCCGCTTGTCATGATTGGCAAGGACAATGGCGAGGCGCTGAAGCAATATCTGGCATCCAACGCCGATGCCCCGGTCACGCTGGACCCGGCGATTACGGCGGTGACGGAACCGTCCGGCGAAGTGGCCGTCTTCTCTTCGCAGGGTCCGTCGAACGGGTTGAATGCGATCAAGCCGGAACTAGTCGCGGTGGGCGCCGACCTTTATCTGGCGACGCAGAAATACGATCCGAACGGCGATCTTTACGATTCCTCCGGTTATACGCGCGCGAATGGCACAAGCTTTTCCGCTCCCCTAGTGGCCGGTGCGGCGGCGCTCGTCAAGCAGCGCGACCGCAACCTGACTCCGGCCCAGATCAAGTCCGCGCTCGTCAACACAGCCGATCCGGACATCACCGACTACGACTACGACGGCCAGCCGATCAAGGCGTTTCAGTCCGGCATCGGCGCGGGGCAACTGGATATCGACAGGAGCTTGCGCGCGAACGTGGCGGCCGAGCCATCGACGGTTTCGTTTGGAGTAATCAGCGCTTTTCCCCTTACCAATCAGGTCCGTTTGGTGAACACGTCGAGCGCCTCGGTTAATCTCCGCTTTTCCATTGCCGAGACTGTTCGCGCCAACGGCGTTAACGTCACCGTTACGCCGACAACGGCAACCGTCGGCGTGGGGCAGGTGGCCACGGTCACGCTCCGTGTGGAGGGTACTGTTCCGGCGGCGGACTGGTATGAGGGTTCGTTGGTTGTCGATGGCGGCGCGGTGCCGCTGCGTATCCCCTATTCGTATTTGGTGAAAGACAATGTGGCCTTCAATGCCTTCCCGTTGACAAGCAACGGATTCACGGCTTTGGTCAATGGGCGCGTGAACCGGTTGAACGTCAAGTTTGTGGACAAGCAGGGCGCGCCAGCTTCCGGCGTTGCGGTTCGATTCCGTTCCGAAGTGGGCGGAGGCCGGATCGACACCGCGCTTGAAAGAACGGATAGCCTGGGGATTGCCGACGCGGTTGTTTTCGCCGGTCCGACATTGGGTGAGCAGGTGTTTTCGGTGGAGGGCGGCGGATTGAGGGTGGAGTGGGTGGGCCGGGCAATTCAGCAACCGGCGATCCAGACGGGCGGCGTAGTGAATGCAGCCAGCGGACAATTGGGAAGCGGGGTCGCGCCGGGCTCCTATATTTCCATTTTTGGCGCGGCGCTGGCCGACACCACGCTGATCTATTCGACGACCTATCTCCCTCTGTCGCTAGCCAGCGTGAGCGTGGGATTCGATGTGCCCAGCCGCCGGCTGAGCTACGCGGGCCGACTACATTTTGTCAGCCCAGGGCAGATCAACGTCCAAGTGCCGTGGGAGTTGGCCGGAGAAGCGGCGGCGGACATGAAGGTGAGTATTGGCGACTTTTCTTCTGGGACAATTCGCGTCCCGATCAACGACTATTCGCCCGCGGTGTTTGAATACACCGATGCGGGCAGCGGCCGGTTGTTGACGGCCGCGTTGGACCAGAATTTCGCTTTGGTCACTTCCGCAAATGCCGCGCGCCGCGGGGGCGTCGTTCAGATTTACGCTAACGGCGTGGGGCCGGTCGATAACCGGCCAGCCTCGGGCGATCCAGCGGGAGCGCAGCCTTTAGCCTCCTGCCGCGTTCCTCCGGAGGTGACGATCGGCGGCCGTACCGCGCCGGTACTGTTCTGCGGGTTGGCGCCGGGATTTGTCGGGCTCTACCAGATCAATGCGACGGTTGCGGCCGACACACCTACCGGAATTCAGCCGCTGGTGTTGCGGGTGGGCGGCGTAACCTCCAAGTCCGCCTCGCTTCCGGTGCAGTAAAATTGAGAACATGAGCTTTGGGAAGTACGCGCTAGGATTGTCGCTGGCGTTCGGGTGCGCCATTTCGGCTCAGGTGGTGCCGGACTGGTTTGTATTGGAACTGGACGAGAGGCCAACGGAGCGGACGCGCGGCGTCCGGAGAATTCGAGATGCGCAGGCCGCCGTGCGCGGGACGATGGCGGCGCGCCTTGGCGGGAGAGCGGAAATTAAGGACTCGACTGAAGTAGTGATGAACGCGCTGATTGTGCAATCCCGCGCCGGCGAGGCGGAATTGGCGGCGCTTCCAGGCGTCCGTCGCGTATGGCCCGTTTATGAGATTCACCCGGAGTTGGATCGCGCCGTTGGGCTGCTGCGGATCGACAAAGCCTGGGAGGCGGTCGGCGGGACGGAACGCGCCGGGGCGGGCATGAAGATTGGCATTATAGATTCGGGCCTCGATCTGAATCATCCGGGATTTCAGACGAGCGCGATGAGTGCGCCGCAGGGCTATCCCCGCGCGAGCAATGAGGAAATTCGCGGGTTGCTGAATGGCAAGGTGATCGTTTACCGGACGTATGACCAGATGTTGGGGTTCGCCGAAAGCGCCGCCGACAATTCCGGCCATGGGACGGGCGTGGCGATGGCCGCCGCGGGCATGCGGGTGAAGAGTCCGTTAAGCGAAATTCAAGGTGCCGCGCCGGGAGCGTGGCTGGGTATCTATAAGGTCTTTGTGGGCCCGAACGGCGGCTCCTCCAACACCGCCGTGGCCACGAAGGCGTTGGACGACGCGGCGGCGGATGGCATGGATGTTGTCAACATGAGCTTCGGATTCCTGCCGCAAATTCGGGCGGATTTCGATCCGGTGGCGCCAGCCCTGGCGCGGGCGGCTTCGCTGGGCGTAATGATCGTCAAGTCTTACGGGAACTCGGGACCGGTACGGCTGTCCGGGTCTGGGCCAGCGGTGGGATCGGCCGGGCTGACGGTTGGCGCGAGTTCAACGGATCGGATCTTCGCGTCGGGAATTCGCGTGAACGGGTCGGACCCGCTGGCGGCGCCGGCTGGCGATGGGCCAAAGCCGGGAAGCCCGATCAATGCGCCGTTAAAAGACGCGGCGGCGATTGACTCGACCGGCTTGGCCTGCGCACCGCTGCCGGCGGGATCGCTGGCGGGCGCGGCCGCTCTAATTTTGCGCGGCGAGTGCTCGTTTGAATCTAAAATCAACGCGGCGCAAGCGGCCGGCGCGGTCGCCGCCATTATTTACACACACGCGCAGTCGCCCAATGCGGCCGGAATGCTTGTGGGGGGCGCCACTCTGCCAGCGGTGATGATTAGCCACCGCGATGGTCTGCGGGTGAAATCGATATTGGTGGAACAGCCCAACTCCATAGTCGATATGACCTTCGACGATTCACTGGCGTTTGCAGTGGACTCCAACGGGATTTCCGGTTTCTCGTCGCGCGGTCCTGGCGCCGACGGCGGTGTCCGGCCGGACCTGCTCGCCGTGGGCGAAGATATTCTGACGGCGGCCCAGAAGACCAACCGGAACGGGGAACTCTATGGGGAGTCGGGATTTACCCTGACGAATGGCACCAGTTTTTCATCTCCGCTTGTCGCCGGCGCTTACGCGGTGTTGAAGGCCGGGCGCCCGGGTCTGCGCGCCGGCCAATACGGATCACTGCTGGTGAATACGGCCCAGCCGTTTCCGGCGGCCGAATCTCGCCCGGCTTCCGTGCAGGATGGCGGTTCGGGCCGTTTGGATTTGAATGCGGCGCTACGCGGCCAACTGGCGATGGATCCACCCTCGATCAGCTTCGGTCTAGGAGGGCGGCGCGTCGACGCCGGCCGTACGATTCGGGTTCAGAATACCGGCGCTAGCGTCGGTACCTGGAAACTGGAAGTCGACTCCGCCGACGAAGTAAAAATGACAGTGGCGCCAACGGAGTTTTCCCTGGGCGTTTCCGACACGATCGATTTGGACGTCCGCCTAAGCGGCGATCTGCAACTCGGGGAATATCAAGGTTTCCTGCTTTTCCGCCGTGTGGATGCGCCCGCGGAGGAGCGGCCGCAGCGAGTCGCCTATTGGTATGGTGTGCCCACCGGAAAGCCGGCGACGGTGAGCGTGATACCGTCCGCGCCGGCGACGGCCGCGGCTGGCGGCGTGGTGTCCATTACCGTTCTTATCACCGACTCAATCGGCGCGAGCACGCCATTCGAGACGCCAAAAGTCACCGTTCTGGAAGGCGCCGCGGAGTTTCTGGAGGCGACTTCGGAAGAGTCGCGCTATCCCGGATATTGGTCGATTCGCCTCCGAATGGGGGCGAATTCCGGACAAACGAACCGATTCCGGATTGAGGCCGGGGCGGTGGTGCGGGAGTTTTCCATTCGAACAAGATAGGCCATCGGCGGGTTCCGCGCTGCTATACTTGGGATGGAAAGCGGTCAGTTCACGTATGCAAGAATTAATGAAAAAGCTGCAGGATGAGATTACAGCTTTAGAACATGAATTCCGGTCGGAATTACCGAAGGAAATCCTTCGGGCGCGAGAACTCGGAGATCTGAGCGAGAACGCCGAGTACCATGCCGCCAAAGAGCGTCAGGGAATGGTCAACGCCAGGCTTGGGCAATTACGAAAGCGCTTGGCGGCATTTTCCATGATCGATTTGACGAAAGTTCCCCGGGATCGGGTGGGCTTTGGATCGACGGTCGTCGTCTTCGACGTTAAGAAAGCGGAAGAGATGACGTATCGATTGGTGGCGAGCGAGGAATCGGACGTAAAGAACGGTCTGATCTCCACCAGTTCTCCAATTGGGCGCGGGCTTTTGAATAAACGGGTTGGCGACGAAGTGCGAATTGTGGCGCCGGGCGCCACGCTGCAGCTTGAGGTCGTCCGCATGACTACCCTTCACGGTAACGTGATCGAGTAAACTTACGGCCTCGGCTGGGAATAATTGAGTCTGTCATGACCATCACACGTGCAATCGGGGCGAGCTGCAATAAGATAATACTCCTGATTGTCCGCGGCTTGGCCCTTTCCCGAATCCATCCGAACGTCCTGACGCTGATCGGCCTGTTGATTAACGTTTTCGCGGCGGTGTTGCTGGCCCGGGGGGAGTTCTTCAGCGCCGGTTTGGTGATCATCGGAGCCGGGCTTTTCGACATGGTGGACGGGCGAGTGGCGCGCCATACAAATCAAGTTACCCGTTTCGGCGCGTTCTTCGATTCCGTGCTGGATAGATACTCGGACCTGGGCCTATTGATGGGCCTGCTTGTCTACTACGCCAACATCGACCGGTTTTTCTATGTTGTTCTGACCGCCGTGGTGATGACCGGTTCGGTAATGGTGAGCTATTCCAGGGCGCGAGCGGAGAATCTGATTCCAGCATGCAAGGTGGGCTTCGCGGAGCGGCCGGAGCGGGTAGTGCTGCTGATCATCGGCGCTTTGTTCGACCGGATGGCGCCCGTCCTTTGCGTAATTGCGGTGATTTCCAATCTGACCGTCATTCACCGGATGATGTATACCTTCCAACAAGCTAAGCAACTGGAGGACGCGCAGTTGCGGCCGCCCGGAGTGGCGCAATCCGCCGCCTCCGCGCGCAAGAGTTAGTCTTCCATAACAACTACCGCCATCGCCAGTTCCGCGGTGTGTGTAATGGTCAGGTGAATTTTTACGATTCCACGTTGCGCGGCGATGCGGGCGGCGGCGCCGGAAAGGGATAGCGTCGGCTTACCGGACGGCTCGCGGCCAACGGCGAAGTCGCGCCAGGTAACTCCCGCGGAAAGGCCCGTTCCGAGGGCCTTCATGCCGGCTTCCTTCGCCGCGAAGCGGGCGGCGAGACGTTCGTCGGCGTTGGCCTTCGCGAGAGAATATACAATTTCGTTTTCCGTGTAGATTCTCTTCAGAAACCGGCCGCCAAATCGCTCGCGGCTGGCGCGGATACGCCGTACTTCGGCTAAATCGGATCCAATGCCTAGAATCATCCGGCGTGGGGGCCTCCGTACCATTATGAAAGGTAGAATAGATTCTATGCACATCCCCGACGGGATCCTCTCCGTGCCGGTCTGGGCCACGCTGAACGCGGCGGCCATTCCGGGCGTTGGATGGGCAGTGGGCCGCGCGAAGAAGAATTTAGCCGAGGGCCATGTGCCGTTGTTGGGCGTGATGGGCGCCTTCGTATTTGCGGCGCAACGGATGAACTTTCCCGTCGGCTTCGGAACCAGCGGTCACTTGCTGGGCGGGGCGCTATTGGCAATGACGCTTGGTCCGGGTTCGGCAACGATCATTCTGACGGCCATTCTGATCCTGCAGTCGCTGCTCTTTCAGGACGGCGGACTGCTTGCCTTGGGCGCAAACACCATGAATATGGCATTGATCGGCGTTTGGGCGGGCTGGCTGCCATTCCGGATGCTGTCCAAGGGGAACATGCGCGCGGCCGGCGTTTTCGCGGGTGGATTCCTTTCCGTGACGGCGGCCGCGGCGGCGGCGATTTTAGAACTGCGGTTGTCGGGGGTGGCGATGAGTCCGGGGATTGTGGGCGTATCGTCGGGGGTATTCGTGGTGACCGGAATTATGGAGGGGTTGATCACGGTCGCCGTTCTGCAGGCGGTGGAACGGTTGAATCCGGGGTGGCTTCAGGCGCCTCGCGGGTTACCGCGCCGGTCCGCGGGCGTGTTGGTTACGGCGGCGTTGTTGATGATGGTCGCCGGTGTACTTTACGTTTCCGCGCTTCCCGACGGCTTTGAATCGCTGGCCGCGCAGGTGGGCGTAGGGTCGAGGGAGCGGATCATATGGGCCGCGCCGCTACCGGACTACGAAGCGTCGTTCCTGGCGGGGGAATGGAGCCGGAAGTCATTGGCGGGATTGGCGGGATTGGCGATCATATACGGGGTCTGCCTAACGGTCGGCCGGTTTCTGATTCGCCAAAGGAGCGCGTAGTTGCGCGACCGGGTGGGGAAATCGCTCCGTTTGGAGGAGTGGGCGCGCCGGGATTCGTTCTTTCATCGCCGGGACGCTCGGGGGAAAATTCTGTCCGTGCTGTTGTTTCTGGTGGCGGTTTCATCCACGCCGCCGGCCTCGCCAACGGCGTTCGTGCCGATTTCGGCTTTACTGGCCTGCGCGCTTTGGGTATCCGGCCTTCCGATTCGGGAGATGTTAGCGCGGGCCGCCGTAATCGTCCCGTTCCCCCTGTTTTTCGGCTTGGTGAGTTGGCTTGAGAACGGGAACGCTTTGTTCGCGGCCACGCTAGTCGTTCGCAGTTACATTTCGGCGCTGGCCGTATTACTCCTGATGGGGGTGACGCCATTGCCGGAGTTGCTTCGAGGTTTGCGGGGACTCGGAGTACCGGCGGTTCTGGTGATGGTTTTGCAGTCGCTCGTGCGATACCTTCAGGTAGTTGTCGATCATGCCTTGCGCATGCGAAGAGCGGCGCTGTGCCGGGGCGCCGGCGCGCAACCGCAGGGGAAGGGGAACCGGCAATCTTTGTGGCGACGCGCGAGCGGGGCATTGGCGGTTCTATTCGGCCGTTCCTACGCGCGGGCCGAGGGGGTGCATCGGGCGATGGTCGCGAGGGGGTTTCGCGGGGACTTCGTCTCTCCCCGCCCGGCGAATTTCACCGCGCGCGATTGGTACTTTCTGATGTTTTCGGGGCTGGCCGTGCTCGGGGCGCGGTACTTGGCGCAGGTGGCGTTGTGAGCCTGCCGGTGATCGAAGTCCGGGGACTCCACTATACGTACCCGGACGGGACCAAGGCGGTGCGGGGCGTGGATTTTCAACTGTCGGCCGGAGAAAGCGTAGCCTTGCTGGGCGCGAATGGCTCCGGAAAAACCACATTCCTCCTGCATTTGGCCGGACTATTGCGGGGGGAAGGAGACATCCGAATCGGGGGGCTGCCACTCGATGAGGACACGCTGGCGGAGATTCGCCGCAGCGTCGGCTATGTCTTCCAGGATTCGGACGACCAGCTATTCATGCCAACCGTGCTGGAGGACGTTGCGTTCGGCCCCCTGCACCGGGGCGTGGCCGTGGATGAGTCTATTCGCCGGGCTCGAGAAATCCTCTCGACACTTGGAATAAGTCACCTGGAGAATCGGGCTCCGTATCATTTGAGCGCGGGTGAGAAAAAGAGAGCATCACTGGCCGGGGTTCTGGTGATGAAACCCGACGTACTCATCTTCGATGAGCCTACTACGTTCCTGGATCCGCCGGGCCAGAATGAACTGGCGCGACTGTTAGTCGAGCTTCCGCAGGCAAAGCTCATTGCAACGCACGATGTCTATTTCGCGCAGAGAGTCGCCAAGCGGGCCGTCTTTTTTGCGGAAGGCCGGATCGCCGGCGATGGACCGGTGGAAGCGATCGCCGACCGTTTCCACTGGCGGCTAAGTTAAGCTTCCGTGTCCTCTCGGTACGCGGCCCATCGCTTACGCTGCGCTTCGGCGATGCGCTTGCGAGCTTCCGGACTTAGTATCCGTTTGCGGCGTTGTTTGCGGCCGGTCTTCTTTGAAGCCTTTGAAGCCTTGGCCGTTGGCGCTTCGGCGGCGACCGAAACCCGTTTGGCCGCGCGCGCCGTCTTTCCGCCGGTGAGGGAACGAACCAGATGGATTTGTTCTTCCAGGCGCCGCTTCTGTATTTCGAGACCTTCCAGCGCCGCTTCGTACAAAGAGGCTTGGTCGACTTGGGATGGAGTTCTTCGCATACTCTTACCTCACAGCGTGCGACTTATTACCGAATTTGTCAATACTGTCGTGGAAGATAGTCACCGGGCCATCATTCACGAGCTTAACGGTCATATGCGCTTGAAAGAGTCCCGTCTGTATATTCGCCATGCGAGTTTTCGCCGAATTCACAAAATAATCGTATAGCTTGCGCGCTTTTTCCGGCGGGGCCGCCTGGTCAAAACCGGGTCTTCTGCCGCGGCGGATGTCGGCGTATAGCGTAAATTGCGACACGATTAGTAAGCCTCCGCCTATCTCTTGCACGGTGCGATTCATCTTTCCTTGCGTATCCTCAAATACCCGCAGATTGAGAGTTTTTTCGAGCAGATAGACGGCATGATCCTCACTATCCCCGGCGCCGATTCCCAGCAATAGCAGGAGCCCTTCGCCAATCTCTCCCGTCACCTCGCCGTCCACGGTTACACTAGCGGAAGTCACCCGCTGCAGGAGCATACGCATACAGTTCAGTATGCCCGCAACCGATAGAAGGAATGAGAATGCATATCGAAACCTATGCCTATGGGCGCGCCGGACTGCTGGGTAATCCCAGCGACGGATATTTTGGAAAAACAATATCGCTATTGATTCGCAATTTCCGCGCCCGCGTTATTTTATATCCCAGCGCGCGATTGGAGATCAAGGCGGGGAAAGCCGATCTGCCGATTTTTGAGTCCTTGGACGATCTTTACGAGACCACTCGCTGGCGCGGCTACTATGGCGGATTTCGTATCATCGTGGCGTTGCTCGTCCGGTTGGCGGATTACTGCCGCGCACGGGGCATTGAACTGCCTAACAGGAACTTTACGCTGGAGTATGAATCGACGGTTCCGTTAAGACTGGGCATGGGCGGGTCGTCGGCGATCGTCACCGCGGCGTTGCGGGCGCTAATCCAATACTACGATCTGAAGATTCCAATCGAACAGCAGCCTAATCTGGTTCTGGAGACCGAAACCAAGGAGCTGGGTGTCGCCGCGGGATTGCAGGATCGGGTTATTCAGACCTACGAAGGCCTTGTCTATATGGATTTCGCGCGCGAACTAATGGAGTCGCAAGGCCATGGAAATTATGAGCGGTTGGATCCGGCGCTGCTACAGGGCGTGTATGTGGCTTACCGCACAAGTTTGAGTGAAGGCACGGAAGTGTTTCACAACAACGTCCGGGAACGCTGGCGGAACAACGATCCGGCAGTGGTCGGCGCGATGAAGACATGGGCCTCCTACGCCGAGGACGGCAAGCGGGCTTTGTCGACTGGGGATCGAAAGAAACTCCACGAGTTGATCAACTCCAATTTCGATCTCCGCGCCAGACTCTACAAGCTCGACCACGGCAACCTGGAAATGATCCGTCTGGCCCGATCCACTGGAGCCTCCGCGAATTTTGCGGGCTCCGGCGGCGCTATTGTCGGCCTATATGAAGGTGAGGAAATGTACGCCCGGTTGGTAACCGCGCTCGGTTCAGCGGGGATAGCGGTTATCAAGCCGCGGATCACGGCCTGAGCCCGGTTTTTCAGGTTGTTTGCCGGCCGAATCTAAGCTATTGTCCCAATCTTCCGCGCGCCGGAATGCGCCCATACTTAGGCGATGATCTACCGCAGACGGCGATCCTACGGGGCCACTCCAACGGGCTTTTACCGATTCGAGAACAGCCGGTCCCGGACTGGAATGTGCGGCTACGGAGATGGCGACTTTATCCGTCTGAGGGACGAATATGGCAACGTCTGGAACGGTATGGCAGACGCGCAAGGCGACAACATAGTACGCTACCGGTTTCGGGACGCCAGCGGGAAATCCATCACCGGAATATCGGACTCGTTTGGGATCGTTCTGCGGGATGAGAAAGGAAATACCTGGCGCGGATTTGTTGAGTAGGGGCTGGGTTAACCTAGCAATAGCCCCTCATGGCCGCCAAGAAACCGATCGAATACAAAGACGCGGGTGTGGATATCGACGAGGCGGATCGAGCCGTCGCCCTTATCCGCGCGCATGCGCGAACGACTTTTACAGATAACGTGATGACCGATATCGGCAGCTTCGGCGCCGGATTTCTGTTAAAGAAATGGAAGAATCCGGTGCTGATCAGTTCCGCCGATGGTGTCGGCACCAAGCTGAAGGTGGCGTTCCTGGCGGGGAAGCACGACACGGTGGGTGAGTGCCTGGTAAATCATTGTGTCAACGACATCATGGTGCAGGGCGCGACGCCGCTCTTTTTCCTGGACTATTTTGCCGTCGGTAAGTTGGAGGCGAAGGTCGCCGGCGAGGTTGTTTCGGGGATCGCGCGGGGGTGCAAAGCGAATGGCTGCGCGCTAATTGGCGGCGAAACGGCGGAGATGCCCGGCATGTACACGGCCGGTGAGTATGACGTGGCGGGGTTCATTGTCGGCGCCGTGGAGAAGGACGAGATGATTACCGGCGCCGCGATCAATCCGGGAGACGTTCTGTTCGGCCTGCCCTCGAATGGACTCCACACTAACGGATATTCGCTGGCCCGGAAGCTACTGTTTGAGGTCGCCGGATACAAGATAGACACCCACTTGGCCGAGCTCGGCTGCACCATTGGAGAAGAACTTCTCAACGTACACCGGAGTTATAAGCCGGCTATCGACTCATTGATGGACGCGGGTCTCCTGAAAGGCGCCGCACACATAACCGGCGGCGGTATTACCGATAACACGCCTAGAATGCTGCCCAAGGGATTGGGCGCGGAGATCCACACTCTTACCTGGGATGTGCCGCCCATTTTTCAGTTGTTGAAGAAAATCGGTAACATATCCGACGAGGATTGGCGGCGGACGTTTAACTTGGGTGTCGGTATGATTCTTTGCGTTGGCGCGGAAGAAGCGGCCGATGCGTCCGAAATCCTGGCGGAGGCGGGCGAGCCCCATTTCCCGATCGGCGCCGTCGAGTCCCCTAAGAAAGGCGCCAAGGGACGCGTTCAGTACATATGACGCGTCTCGGCGTCTTGCTGTCCGGCCGTGGATCGAATTTTCAGGCAATTGCGGCGAATGCCGCCGCTGGCCGGATTCCGGCGGAAATAGCCGTCGTCATCGGAAATCGGCCGGACGCGGCCGGGTTGGAAGCGGCCCGGGAACGCGGGTTAACGGCGCTCCTTCTGCCTTCCAAAGGGCTGGACCGTGAAGCGTACGACCGCCAGTTGATCGACACACTGCAAGCGCACCGCGTGGAATGGGTCGTGCTTGCCGGTTACATGCGGATTCTGAGTGCCGGGTTCATTCGCGTGTTTCCGCAACGGATCCTTAACATCCATCCTTCATTGTTGCCCGCCTTTCCGGGACTTGACGCGCAACATCAGGCGTTCGATTATGGCGTGAAGATTAGCGGTTGTACCGTGCACTTCGTGGACGAACATCTGGATCATGGCCCAATCGTGATGCAGGCCTCGGTCCCCGTGGAGGCCGATGATACAGCCGAAACGCTGGCCGGTCGCATTCTGTTCGAGGAGCACCGTATTTACAGCGAGTCCATTCGCCGGTTGCTAAGTGCGCCGTGGCGGATCGAGGGACGGCGGGTTGTTTTTTTGTAATGGCGCAAGGTGAAGGACAATGAAATAACATGATTCCAAAAGCAAGAAAAGCTGTGTTTCCCGCCGCGGGTTTGGGTACGCGATTCCTGCCCGCCACGAAGGCGCAGCCAAAAGAAATGTTGCCGCTTGTCGACAAGCCATTGATCCAGTACGGAGTTGAGGAGGCGATACATTCCGGACTACAGAACATCATTATCGTGACGGGGCGCGGTAAAAGCGCCATTGAAGACCATTTTGACGTCAGTTTCGAGATGGAGCACCTGCTGGAAACTCGCGGGAAGAAGGACTTGCTGGCTTTGGTGCGCGGCATCTCCGACATGATTGATGTCTCCTACGTCCGCCAAAAGGAGGCGCTCGGTTTGGGCCATGCCGTTTTGCGGGCGAAGGAGCTGGTGGGGAAAGAGCCATTCTGCGTCGTGCTCTCCGACGACGTCATCGACGCCGAGATCCCGTGCCTGCGTCAACTGCAGGATGTTTACGAATTCTATGGCGCGTCCGTCGTCGCGCTGATGGAAGTGCCGAAGGAAAACATTTCGGCTTACGGCGTCGTGGACGCGGAGCCGGTCGACCACATGGGGCAAGCCGGCCGGCTGTTCCGGATCCGTAATATGGTGGAAAAACCGAAGGCTGAGGACGCGCCCAGCAATCTGGCGATCATTGGACGTTATGTTTTGACTCCGGAGATTTTCACGTCGATCGAAGCGATTGAACCCGGCCGCGGCGGAGAGATCCAGTTGACCGACGGACTGAAACATTTGCTTCGCAGCCGGCCGGTGTACGGCTATAAGTTCGAAGGAAAAAGGTACGATGCCGGCGACAAGCTTGGGTTCCTGCAGGCGACGGTGGAATTCGCTTTGAAGCGTTACGACTTGGGTGGGCCATTCCGTGAGTATCTAAAAACGCTCAAGCTATGATTCACGACTCCCTGAGTGTCCCGGTTCGCGCTCAAGAAGCGTCGCAACTGGCGGACCTGATCTTTCAGTTTGCCGAGGGGCGGACCGTGGACGCCGCGCTACGCCGCACGCTCGCTTCGCGGGCGACGCAGACTCCGTTCGCGGGAATGCGGGTGTATTGGGATTCGCTGGCGGCCGACCCCGTGGCGAAGTCTACTTACTTCGTCGCCGTGGACGGAAAGAGCCCGGTTTTGCTGCATATTGCGCTCTCTTCGGCGCCCGGCAGCGGTCTTTTCCCGCAAGCGGCGCTGGTGGGCCGGATGCGTACGCCTCGCGGACTGGAGATCGTCGTCAACGCGATCCCATTCGCGGCGTCGGATACGGACCGGATTCTCACCTATGCCCAGCAATTGGACCGCGGCGTGCTGCCGGGACCGCAGGGAGTCGATACGCTTTTCGTCGCCGCCAACGGCGATGCGGATACGGCGTTCAGCCAATTTCGCGCGGTCCGGCAAAAGTACGGCCTGTCCGTCGCCGCCTGGACGGGACCGATGAAGGAGGGTCTATGGGGCGCGATTCGGCACGGATGGCGGGACGGATTTCCGCTTCGCGGCGGCGCGGAGCCGAGTTCCCGCGCGTTGATCGACGCCACCGCGCTGAGCGATGAAGAACTTGGCGAGAAGATCGAACTGCTGCGTCGCCTGCGCGGCCGTACGTTCGATATCGACGTTCGCTTCGACGCGCCCGGCACATTTACCCGGGCCGATGCCATGGGCGACCGGTTGGAACGCTTGCGGACCGCGGGCTGGCCGGTTCAGGTTGTGGAAGTGGAAACCGGGCTGCGTCCCGGCGCGCCATACCCATCGGCGATTTCCGAAATGACCGGATGGCCGGAAGATATTCTGTCCAACGTGCAATGGAAGGCGGCGGGCAAGCCATTGGTGGAGTTGCGGCAGCGAATCGACGAGTTGCAACAGGCCGCCCGTCAGCATGGAGCGATAATCGGCATCACCGGATACGGCTCTATGACGGAGGGAACGCTGGAGGCGATTGGCGCGGGTGCGGCCCGTCGGCTATGGTTCACTCTTGGCGAAGGGCTTGCGTCAAGCCGCATCGTTGACCTGACGGCCGTTCTGCGCGGGTAAGATAGTGGCGATGACAATCGAACGCCGGTCTATTCTAGCGGCGGCGCCAGCCGCGATGATGGCGCAAGGGAGTAGTCAAAACGTGAAATTCGGCATTGATCTCTTCAGCTTGCGTTCGCAGGGTTGGACCGCTTTCGAGTACCTGGACTACTGCGCGAAACAGGGCGCGAAAGTGGTTCACTTTTCCGAGATCCGCTTCCTGGGCGGGCTGGAGAAGGCGCATCTGGAAAAGGTCCGCGATCATGCGCGCGGCCTGGGAATTGAACTTGAGATTGGCATGCTTTCCATCTGCCCGACCGCCGCTCGGTTCGATCCGAAGCAGGGTACGGCGGAGGAGCAGTTGGCGAGAATGATAGACTCGGCGCGGATTGTGGAAGCGCCGCTGGTGCGGGCGGTGCTGGGCGATTGGCGGGATCGCGCCTCCGCCGTGCCGCTTGAACGGCACATCGAAAACACGGTGAAGACGCTGCGCGCTGTCCGTTCGCGAGCCATGGACGCCGGTAAGATGATCGCGATTGAAAATCACGGTGGAGACCTGCAGGGCAGAGAGCTGAAGATGCTCATCGAGGCGGCGGGTAAGGACTTTACCGGCGCCTGCATCGACTCCGGAAATCCAACGTGGGCCATTGAAGATCCGCATGTGACGCTGGAAACGCTGGCGCCTTATGTGCTCACTTCGCATGTGCGCGATAGCGCCGTGTGGCGCACGCCGGAAGGCGCCGCCATGCAGTGGACGCGCATGGGCGAAGGCAATGTGGATATCGGCGGATGGGTGAAGAAGTTCGCGGCGCTGTTTCCGGGCAAGGCGATGTCGCTGGAAATTATCGTCACCGGTACGCGCCCGTTCCCCTATCTGCAGCCGGAGTTTTGGAAAGCGTTCCGGCAGACCCCGGCGTGGGAGTTCGCGCGTTTCGCGGCGATTGCGGAGAAGGGCAAGGCGCGCGAGAACCGGCCGGCTCCGGCGAAGGAGCGGGCTGCCGCATTGGAGCGGGAGGACCTGGAATCCTCTATCCAGTGGGTGCGGAGTAATCAGCTACTCTAAAGCCATGAGGCTCCTTGCGTTGTTATTGTCGGCCGCCGGTTTCCTGGCGGCGCAAGTAATTCCCGAGGTCCGCAAAGCGGCGCAGGCCGGTGATTTGACCGCGGCGCAAGCCCGGCTGGTGGAGGCGAAAGGCGGCGGCGCATGGACGCCGGAATTGTTGTTGGCGCACTCCTGGCTGGGCCGCGGCGCGCAGGCGAATAAGAAGTGGGAGCAGGCGTTTTCATACTCCGCCGAAACACGGCGGATGGCGCTCGAAATGCTAAAGGGGCGCCCACTGGATGCCGAGCCGAATCTGCCTTTGGCGCTTGGGGCGTCGATTGAAGTGAATGGGCATGCCTTGGCCGGAACCGGGCGCCGCAGCGAGGGCGTTTCATTCCTTAAAGAGGAGCTGAAGCGCTGGCATGACACCTCGATGCGCACGCGCATTCAGAAGAACCTGCATTTGCTTTCGCTGGAAGGACAACGGGCGCCGAAATTGGAGACGAACCTCTTTGTGGGCTCCGTAAAGATGAAGTCGCTGGACGATTTTCGCGGACGACCGGTATTGCTCTTCCTGTGGGCGCATTGGTGTTCGGACTGCAAGGCGCAGGGGCCCGTGATCGAAGCGATGCAAAAGGAGTTTCCCGCGCTCGCCGTTGTCGCGCCAACTCAGCGGTACGGCTATGTCGCCAACGGGGAAGATGCGCCGAAGGAGAAGGAGACGCCCTACATCGCGCAAGTGCAAAAAGAGCGTTACGCCTGGATGAGCGGGTTGCCCATGCCGGTCAGCGAAGAGAATTTTCGCCAGTACGGCGTGAGTACGACGCCGACTTTAGTGCTTCTGGACGGGAAGGGAATTGTTCGCATGTATCATCCAGGGCAGATGAAGATCGACGAATTGCGTCAGGCGCTAGTTAGCGTTTTGAAGTAGTGGCCCAATGTGTCACTGCCATAGAGGGGAGCGACGCAGTCTTGTGTCGATACGGCGGCGGCAAATTCGATCAATTCGCCCATTCGCGAGTTAAAAATTCCGGCGATTCGGCCATTGATCCGGGCGACAACGGGTGGCGCGGACAGATAATACGGACGCGTTCCGGCCGACATTGCCGCGAGTTCTGCAACGCCGCGGCGAGTCAAGATCTCCGGGCCGCCGAGAGATACGTTCGCTGGCCCGTGCTCCAGATTCTCGATCGCCGCCCGAGCGACGTCCCTCGCCGAAATTGGGTTCGTTCTCGCAAAACCGTCGCCGATCAAGGGTACGAAGCCTTTTTTGGCGAAGCCGACGAATGGCGCGAGCGCGTTGAAGATTGCCGTTGGACGTAACGCGGTGAAGGACAATCCGCTGCGGCCAAGCTCCGCAACGAAGGCTTCGTGCGAGCGCATGTAGGATGTGGCGGCGTAGCCGGGTTGCGAATGGGCGGCCACATAGAGGAACCTGCGCACGCCAGCGGATAGTGCTTCGGCCAGCAGATTATGGTTCGCGGTGGTGTTGGTGACCGCGTAGCCGCGCCTTTCAGGGGCGTCCAGGGCGACACTGCCTCCCATGGCCGAAATTACAATCGCCACGCCGGCACAACAATCGCGCAGAGTTTCCGGCCGCAACGCGTCAACGCCGTTCGCGCGAGTGGGACAAACTATGTCGTGTCCCCGCTGGCGGAGCGCAGCGGCAATCTCTCTTCCAATCACCCCGGTCGATCCAGCCATCAGCACGCGCATGCGCTTCTACTTCACCAGCGTTTTCCCGACCGAATGATTGTCAAACTCGTCGGTTACTCGCACGGCGATCGTCGATTCGCCCGCCGGCCGGTCCACGGTCAAGCTGTACGTGTGCTCGCGCGAATCGGAGAGCTTCGTCGACGGCTCCAGGTAAACCCAGTCCGCCGCGTTGATCGAGTATTCGGCCTTGGTCAAAATTGTCGCGGCGTCGCCGGCGGCGAATGTGACGGTCACGCGATTCCCATTCGTCGAAGCGGCTAGATTTCGAATCGCCGGGGGCGTGTTGTCGACCAGGAACGGTTCGCTTTCAAGCGAATCGGTCAGTCCTTTGCCGGGAGCGTTAGCGATGGCGTCGGTTGCCGAGATACGCAGGACGTATTCGCCGTCCGGGAAGGCGCTCGAATCCCAACTGAACTGACGGACGGTCAATTCTTTCTTTAGCGGTTTCCAGGCCGTCTCGCTCCTGCCCCGGATCTCGACGGTGTAATGGACAGTATCGCCATTCGCATCGCCGGCTTTCCAGCGGGCACCCTGAAAGCCTTTGGCATAGTTGAGCGTCGCGCTGCCGGGATCGGTCGATATCGAAGGCTGGGAGGTATTTGAACGGCTCGACATCGGTCCAAGCGTCAAAGTAGTAGATGGCGTCATGGATAGTGTCTGAATTGGGAAGCGGTAGTTGGCGGCGGTGATTTCAATCTGTTCAATTCGCGGCGCCACATTGCGCGGCAGGTACGCCACATCCGTCCCCGTGAGCTCCGCGCCGTCGCCCGCCAGCGTCGCCCGGTACTGGAGGAATCGCGCTCCCGGCGAAGCGATTCGCCCCGTTAGCGCGGCCCAGTCGCTCCAATTCTTCTGCGGCCGGTCCAGGTTGCCGCTACGGGTCTCAAAGCTCACATTGCCGGAGGCCTTGGACCCCAACCGGCCCCATTCGGCGAACCCGCCGGCGTCCAGAACTTCGCTTTCGATGACGCCATTCAGCTCCAACGCCGGACCCACCTGGAACAGCTTCCCAATGTTGCCGGTTACCGCATACACGGCGCCCGTATCGTCGTTAGTCAGCGCTGTTACCTGCGTGGGAGCGAGCGTCAGCAGCCGCGTCGACTGCAGGTCGTTATCGACACGATAAATCGCCCCCTTGTTGCCAGTGCCCAGTACCGCCCGGCCAGCCTTATCGAAAGTGATCGCATAGATGATTTCCACGCCGTCGCTCCAGACGCGCTCCGGAAATCCGTCGGCGGCGATGCGAATCAACTCAGATCCTCCGGAAACGCTGCTTGGCGTCAGCGTGGGTGGCGGGGCGGCGGCGCGTGAGGCGGGCGAGGGTCCCGGGCCGCCGCCCGATGTCACCGTAATGCTCGTTGTCGCAATCGGAGCGGCTACCGGCGCCGGCGGCGGAGCGGTCGAGGAAGATACCGGCTTGTTGCCAACGGCCGCCGCGTAGATGCCGCCATCCGGCGCTATCGCCAATGCCGTCACTTCTCGCCGTCCGGCCTGATGAAGAACGAACCCTTCGCCCGCCGGGCTGACGCGGATAATCAGCCCGCTCGGCTCCGTGCCGACGATCAGGTTTCCGGCCTTGTCGACAACCATCGCCCGCGCGTGCTCTTCCTCCGTCTTGAAGAAAACGCTCCCCTGGCCCTGCGGCGTCACTTTATGAATTTCGCCGTGGTCGCCGGTGGCTACGAACAGGTTGCCCGCCTTGTCGAACGCCATCGCCCAGATGTACTTCGCCTTTGGGTCGTAGAACATCTCGCTACGGCCGTCCGTTGAAATCCGGAACACTTTTCCATCGGGCGCCGTCGCGGCGTGAACGCGGCCGGTCGAGTCGAGCGCGATCGATTGAATCTGCAACCCGGCGAGTTCGGCTAGCACGCGCGACTGTCCGCCCTTCACGGCAAAGATCTTGGCCGTTGTCGCCCCAGGGTTGCCGCCGCCGGTATATAGAGTGCCGTCGGCGCCACGCGCCAAGGCCCACAGGTAGGAAACGCCCGCATCCTGCAATTCGCGCGCGGCGGGAGCGAGCGTGATGTGGCCATCGCTGCGCAACGACAGGCGTTTCAGCGTCGCCTTGTCGTGGTCTTCCTTTGTCGCGAACGTCCAGAATCGGGTATCGACGGCAAACGCCGCGCTCAACGCGGCGATAGCCAGCACAAACGGGAAAGAGCGCATGGGGTGTAATTATTTAACGGTTAGGCGTAGCGAATGGCTGCCGGTGACGACGTAGTCGAAAGGGATGGACTCTTCGGCCACGGCGGTCTCCGGGGAGGCAATCAGCATGCGGCTCGCGCTGCGGCCGTTCTGCATCACGTTCAGCACGGAACTGGGCAGGTTCGGCAGCGTCTTGTCGTCCGCGTAGACCGTGGGCCGCGGCTGCACCAGGGCGGCGTATAGCCGGTTGTTGGCCCGCTCCTGATTCAAGAGCGAGATGGTCTGCGTCAGCTCCATGAAGCGATTAGCCAGCGGCGTCAATGACTGCATGTTGTTCAGCGCCGCCGCCTCGCTAAGCTGAATCCGGTAGTTGCCCGGCGCCAGGCCGACCGGTACTTTCAACTTGATTTCCCGCTCCACGCGCCCGCCGCGATAGGGACGCAAGTAGACTTTCACGGGCACTTCCCCGCCCGCATCCACTTCGCTCGACGGAATCCAGGCGCTCTCGATGGCGGCGGTTCGCCGCTCCGGAATCAGGTCGATGGTCGCTTCCACGTTGCCTACATCGGGCATCCGCACCGCGTTCCCGAACAGCTTGTTGAACTTATCGCCGAACCACATGGCCGACTGCAGCGACGCGGGGACAGGCATTTCGCCGGGCGCTTGCATCGTGCGGAGGTCCAACTTCTGCCCGTTGGCTAAACTCACGTTGGCGGAGATGCGGTAAGTAGTATCGTCGGCGAATTCGTTCATCCCGCTGATGGCGTTGAACATGCCGAGCATCATCAACTGCGCGGTGAAGCGCTGACTTTCCATGACCTCAAAATTCAGCGTGTTCGTCTTGAACGCGGCTCCTTGCGAGTCGATCGACCGCAGCGTTAACTTCACCGGGATCATCCGCGGCTTCTCGCCCAGCCGCCCCAGCATTCCAAGGTGACGATCCTGTGTGAATGTACCCACCACATCGGTGGCGTTCGAGATCTTCGTCGGTTGAAATGACGATGCCAAAACCCACAGGATCTCACCCTTCGCCATCGGCATGTTCAGCGGGCCGATATTCAGGAAAGCGTGGCCGCAAATCAGCACCCGCGAGCCGTCGTTGTAAGTCACCGTGCAGCCGCTGGAGATGTTGATGTCGCCGGAGACGAGGATCATCGACACCGTGTCTCCCGGCAGCAATGACGTCTTCCAGTCCTGCGCCAAAGTCGTCGATTTCAATGCGGCGGTGGAACCGCCCTGGACCAACTGCAATCCCAGGTTCCTGAAAATCCCGTTGAAATAGGGGAACACGCTCGGGTGCGCTCCCGCCATCATCAGTGGCGTATCGATCGGCTGCATCATCAACGATTGCTGCGCGGGAATCGACGTTCCGCCCAGGAATTCGGCCGGTATCTCAACGGCGGCCCGCTGTGCCGGCTTCGACTGATCCAATTCGTTGATTTCCAGCATGTTTTCAATCGGTGTGATGCCGCAAATCGCGTCCGGGGAGAAGAAGCTCAACCGCAGCGCGATGGCGCCGATCAACTTGCCGTCCACGTAAACCGGACTTCCGCTCATGCCGCCCGCGACATTGGTTCGTTCGGCCCGCCCGCCCATTCGGCCAAGGATGACATCCGCCTTAGGGCCATTGGCGTTCTTCCACACGCCGATAATTTCCACCGGCACCGGTTCCGGCTGCGTTCCTTCAAATACCGTCCAAGCGACGGCCTTCATTCCTTTTTTCACTTCGGAAACAGGGAGAATCGGGGGCTTCCCGATTTGCGGACGCTCCATCGTTATCGGAGTCTGCGCAAATGCAACGGACACGGACAGAAAAGCGGCGGCTGCCGCAATGAGACGGAAAATCATAGGGCCTCAGTTGGGGAAAACATCCTAAATTTGGGACTGATATTATTATGACGCGAATTTCGGGCCTGTGTGGTACCAGTGGGACTAGTTAATTCCGCGGACCCGTGCGCGCGGTATCGCGGCAGCGAGCGGTTCAGGTTCTCGAAGAGTGCAAGGAACTGCTTGTCGCGCTTGTTGACCGCGGAAGATGCTGACCTCGAAGTAATCCGTACCACCGACCAAGAGATTCCGTATCGGCAAAACCCCGGTCTTAGGCGCAGCTCGATTGACATGCTCCCAGGCCCAACAAACGGGCTGGCCGAACTGAAAGGGCGCGCGCCACACAGGCCCCGTCAGGCCTTTGCGCGTGTACCCTGAAGAGGGAGGCGTCGTTATGGCAAGCCTGGATTGGTCGCAATGTCCCGCTGTAGAGAGCGTGGCGGACAGACGCAGCGGCGCTTGGGTGTTCCGCGATACCCGGATGCCCGTCGCTACGGTTTTTGAAAACCTCGAAGTGGGTTCGAGCATTGAGGAAATCATCGAGCAGTACGATGTTACGCGGGAACAGATTCAAGCGGTTCTTGAATTTGCGGCCAGAAGCCTGGACGCCCCGCCCGTTCCTGCCGGTGCCGCCGGTAGCTCCGATGCGCATCCTGTTTGATCAAGGCGTACCAAGAGGCCTTACCGCGGCGTTACGAGGTCACGACGTCACCGAGGCAAGAAAACTAGGATGGGAGCGAATTTCAAACGGAGAACTACTTAAGCTCGCTGAAGGCGCGGGCTTCACTGTGTTGCTGACGACGGACAAGAACGTGCGTTTTCAACAGAACCTTGCCGACCGGAAAATCTCGATCGTTGTCCTTGGAAACTCACCTTGGTGGCTTGTGCGGCGACATCTCGACGGAATCCTTGCGGCCGTGAACGCCGCCACGCCCGGCAGTTATGCGGAAGTGGGCATTCCGTTCGAATAACGGTTCCGTCCCCCAGCTAACAAGTTGTGGATGCCTACGTCGACAGGCGGGAGCAATCGCCGGAACGGCCGACCGGGAGGGGGCAGCAAAACACGGGCGTCCAGAACTCCCGAATGCGTCGCGCCCAGCGGGCTGGGCGTTAGTTGCCGAGAACCTTGCTCGAAGCGGTGGCGGGTTCAGGGTCTGTATTCTCGCGAATCACCATCGACTGGTCCGAGTAGAAGCTGCGACGTCCGGAGCTATTGTAGATCTCAGGCGTAACGGTTAGCGTGTAGCCGCCGGGAGTGCCGTGCATCTGGAATATGTAGCCGGACTTCCTGCCAGAGGCTAGGTCGCCGGGAATCAGGTCCGCTGCAGCCGCGCCAACTTGGCCATTGCTTGGCGGGCCAAGTTCCTGGAGCATCACCGCGTATTTGCTGAACGTAGACTGATACTGCGCTTGCGTCGTGTGGATGGTGCCGATCATGCGGATAGCCGTCAACTCGTTGGCGTACATCCTTGAACGGCCCATCTTTGGAATGGCAATCGCGGCAACGATGAACACAAGAAAACTTGAAGCTAACCCGATGGTTATGAATTTCCCCGACCTGAGGATCGACCCGGTTCCAAGTACAGCCATGAAAACGATTGTCCCGAGAGCGCTGTAGTCCCCAGCCGCCAGCTTCGGAAACCCACCAAGCACCGCTAAGACGATGAGAATCCAACCCAGAACAGAGGGCCAGGCTGCCCTATTGGTAGCACTCGCCGCTTGAGGTGGAGCGTTCCAAATAGGGGGAGGCGACGGCATTGCCGGTGCGGGCACTCTCGGTTCGGTGATTGGCGGCTCCAGCGAGTTTCCGCACATGGAACAGAACTTGCTGGTGCCTGGAGCTTCTTTGCCACATTGAGGACAACAGATAGCTAATGTTTTGTGCTCGATGACTCCTAAGGGCGGGCCGTTCGCTCCCTCTCGCTGCGGGGGCAAACCGTTCGCAGGTTTCCGGCTCAGCGCATTAAGTGCTCTCACCAGCGCCCAGATCCCGGCGACCAAGGGGAGCAAAATCAGAAGCTCCATGAATCCAAGGCTACGACCCATAGTCCCCGCTCCTTTCCAGCAGTCTACTCAGACCGATCACCGGTGCTCGGCGAGGCCAAGACGGAGTATATGCAGGTGATCGGACCTTGTAAACGACATAGAGACATAGAGACACGCAACTTTGAGACCCGCTTGCGACAATTCGCCCACTTCGACGCGACGAAATGAAAAGTCAGCCATTCTCCGGCGCACAACGAACTCCGACGCCCAGCAAGAGCCAATTGCAACCGGCTCCACCACGAATGGGTACATAGCCTCATACTACCGAACGGCGATTGGTCGGCATGCCCGTACCTCAAACCGCCGGAGCACCCAGGCGCGTCACGATGAACACGCCCGTCAACGCCAGCAGGCCCCCAATCAAAAGCCCCGGCGTCAATGGCTCACCGAAAATCCATCCGCTTAGCGCGATACCCGCCACCGGCACCAGGAACGAAAACATCGACAGCGTCCCCGCCGAATGCTTCTTCAAGAGTTCCGCCCAGACAATGAAGCAAATCCCGGCCACGACAAATCCCTGGTACAAAATGGCCGTCACCGCCTGCCAGGTAACATGGCCATACACCATCGGCTCCGAAACCACGGCGATTACAAGGAACAGCGGGACGGACCACGCCATCTGCCAGATCACCGTTCGCACCGGATCCACATTCTGCACCAGCCATCGGGTGTAAACCTGACGATAACCGAGCAGGAAAGCGGAAAGAACCATCAGTAGATTACCGAGCAAAGGCTGTGGCGCCAGCGCTCTCGGCGCCTGGCCCAGAGTCAATACGACCAACCCGGCAATGGCCACGCAAAGGCCCAAAACGCGCATCCCGGTCAGCCTGTCCTCCAGGTGGGGACCTCGCCAGAAGTGGCCGACTATGTTGGCGAATACCGCGTACGAATTCAGGATCACCACACCATAAGAGGGCGATGTCATCGCCGACGCCGAGTTCAACAACCCGATCTGCGCCGTGAACAACACGCCCAAATAGAAAAGCGGCTTCCATTCGCCCGCCGCCGGCCGGATGGAAACGCCGCGGGAAAGCGCCCATCCGGTCACAACTACAACTCCCACCGCCATGCGCCAGAACGCGCTCCAAAGCGGTGGCACACTGTCCACCCCGACGCGGATGGAAACCAGATTGCCGCCCCAAAGGATGGACACTATGATGGCCAGCAGGAAAGTTCGCGGCCCGATTGGCTGTCGCGCTCGCGCCGCTCCAGTGGATTGTCGCAATCGTTCATTCTCTCCGCACGGCGGCGTTTGATGCAAATGGGCGGGCGCAAATGCGGAGTGATGACTACGTATTACCGCGCCGGCTCAATCGCGGCGACCGTGATCGGAACCTGCGCCTTGAACGCCGGTTTCCGATCCGTGGTCAGCCAGGCTTCCACCACGTATTCGCCCGGCCTCAGGTCAAGTTCCTCGGTCACCGTCCAGTTCTTCTCGCCGGTGACGGTCAACTCGCGAACCTCAGCGGTGAAGAGCTTATTGGCCGACCAGAAGTACACGGTCTCCCCGGCCATATCGCGAATGGCGAAATCGAACGACTGACCGCTCTTGAACTGGAGCTTCAGCGGTTCCTTGGTCCAGTTTTCGAGCGTCATGCGGAGATTAATTATCGCGCGCGTTGCGTATGTTTTCTGGCTCAGGTTGATCCGGAAACTGTACTCGCCGCTGGTTACCACGGACGCGTTTCCGATTCTAGCGTAGGAGAGCTTATAGCGGCGCGGTCCCGTGAAACTCTGATAAGTGCGCTGCGCCAATCCAAGCCCGGGAAGATACAAGTCGTCGGTAACGCCGGCGTCGGCACAGTTGGTCGCGCTGTAACTGACCCGGATACCGTTGTCCCAGGTGCGGTCCAGCAGTTCCGTCGTCGCATTGCGCGTCTCAACGCGCCCGCGGCCGGTGCAGGAATCGAATGACGTCGGGAACGAGGTCCCTTCGGCTGCATTGAAGTCGGCCCACAAGGATTCGGTGCCATCGGCGTTCAATTGCACCAGCTTGTTCTCCGCCGTTAGCCGTACGTGGGCCGTTTCGCCCAAAATTCCCTTGTAAACGAAGTATTCCTTCTCGTCGATGGTCTCCGCGCGCAGAATTTCCGTGACGCGCAATTCCTTTACCGGACCTTCATCGACGCGGTAAATCCATTGATTACCCACTTGAAGCGGAAAGTATTGCGCGTGTGCCAGCCCCGTTGCCAGCAACAATAAGAACGTTCGCATGAATAGAAACATGCTCCTTTCTCTATTAAACGCGACTCCACGGGGGCGGGTTGTCCAAGGGGGACGAAAGTTTACACCGCGATATGCTAGTCGAATCGATCTGCAAAAAACTAAGAACAGCAGGAATGAAATATGACCCGGTTGGGTGAAGGCGTCGTACTCGGCGCCATGGCTGCGGTGGTTGCGCCGCGGCGGAGCAACGGCCACACGATTGAAATCAGTTTGGCGCTCGATATCTTGGACTTTGTCAATGAACGCGGTGTCAAAGGCGTCGCCGTGCTCGGCGCGACCGGAGAATTTGTCCACTACGACGTGGAAGAACGCATGCGCCTCGCCTTGATGGCCGTTCGCCGCAGCCGCACGCCGGTTTTCGTGAACGTCTCGCACTCCACGTTGGAGGGGGCGGTCGTTCTCGCCCGCAATGCGACGGAAGTCGGGGCTACCGCGCTGCTGCTGATGCCGCCGCACTTCTTCCGGCACACCCAGGAAGGCATCGTCGCCTACTACCGGGAGTTTGCGCGCCAGGCCGTGGGCTTGGCCCCCACGCTGCTTTATAACCTGCCGTTCTTTACCACTGGCATGGACGCCGCCACCGCCTGTGCCATCCTTGAAACCGGACACTTTGCCGGTATTAAGGACTCGAGCGGCGAGACTGAAATCTTCGATGCGCTGCACGCGCTGCGGCAGCGCATTCCGTTTCGTTTGCTGCTGGGGAACGACCGTTTGCTGGTGTCTCACCGGGCGCTCGCCGACGGCGTCATCAGCGGTTGCGCGTGCGGCGTGCCGGAATTGATCACGGCCATCGATCACGCCGCCACGCGCGGCGACAAGGACGCGCTGGCTCGCCGCGGCGCGCTACTCGACGCCTTCGTGCAGAAAATCGACTCGTTTCCCACGCCATTCGGAATTCAACTCACCCTCGCCGCTCGCGGCTTTCCCAAAGCCGCCCCGCCGCTGCCGATCGGACCCGCCGCCCAGCGCCAAGCCGATGAATTCACCGAGTGGTTTCGCGGGTTTGAAGTCGCCATGCGCGACGAGTGCGCGGGCGAGAGTTATCCCCAAAATTAGACAATGAAGCACGACATAGAAGCCTTTCACCGCGCTTGCTCGGAGGCGTCGGAGTGGATCGCGCGGTATCTCGAAAACCCGGCCCTTTTCCGCGTGAATCCCGATATGCGCCCGGGCGATCTGATTGATCGACTTCCCGCAGGCGGTCCGGAATCCGGTGAACGGCTGGAACGAATCCTCGCCGATTTCGAACGATTGATCCTGCCCGCCGTGGCGCATTGGAACCACCCCCGATTCTTCAACTACTTCGCCTGCACCGGTTCGGTTCCCGGCGTGATTGCGGAGATGCTGGCGGCGGCGGTGAATACGAATGGACTGAACTGGATCGCTTCACCGGCCGTATCGGAATTGGAACAAGTGGCGCTCCGTTGGCTGCGCCAGTGGATGGGATTGAGCGACGATTATTTCGGGCAGATTTTCGATACCGCCTCCGTTAGCACCATGCACGCCGTGATGGCCGCCCGGGAATGGGCCAACCCGGATATTCGCCTTAACGGGATCACCAGGCCGCTCACCGTCTACTGTTCGGATCAGGCCCATTCCTCCGTGGACAAAGCCGTAATCGCCGCCGGCATCGGACTGCGCAATCTGCGCAAAATCGCCACCGACGATCAGTTCCGCATGCTCCCGGACACCCTCCGCGCCGCCATGGACGCCGACGCCGCGGCGGGTTTCACTCCTTGTTGCGTGGTATCCACCGCCGGCACCACATCGACTACGAGCGTCGACCCGCTGGAACCCATCATCGGCATCGCCGCGAACCACAACGCCTGGGTTCACATTGACGCCGCTTACGCCGGCGCCGCCGCCCTACTCCCCGAGTTCGCCTGGATGCTAAAGGGGAACGAGAAGGCCCATTCGCTGGTCGTTAACCCCCATAAATGGCTGTTTACGCCGATGGACTGCAGTGCATTCTACACGCGCTACCCCGACGTGCTCCGCCGCACGTTCACCATTACGCCGGAATACCTGAGAACCGCCCGCGATCCGCGCGAGGTTAGTCTGATGGATTACGGCGTCGCGCTCGGACGCCGCTTCCGGGGCCTGAAACTCTGGTACGTTCTTCGCTATTTCGGTCGCGAGACCCTGCAAGAACTGATTCGCGGCCACATCGCCATGGCCCAGGAATTCGCCGGCTATGTTTGCGCGGACGAACGCTTTGAACTTGCCGCGCCCACGCCCTTTTCCGCCGTCTGCTTCCGCATTCGCGGCTCCGGGGAAAAGACCCGCGCTTTAGTGGCCGCCATAAATTCGACCGGCGAATTCTTCATTTCGCAAACCGTGCTCAACGGCCGTTACGCGGCTCGGGTCGCGATTGGCAATCAAGCGACGACGCGGGCGGACGTTAGGGCGCTCTGGGAAGAAATCACCCGCTTGGCAGCGGCCAAACCCATGGATGCCTAACCGTTGTTTTACACTTCACCCCCTCGGAAACCTAAGAATTATGGTAGTCTGAAGTCAGCACTGGAGTATTAGAGTTTACCCAGTCAACGACACCATACTTTTAGGCCCGTATTATACCCAGCGGAAGCCTGAAACAAACCAAGGAACAAACCGGGAACAAACCAACGTAGAGTTGGGAACGAACCAACGGAAACGTTGCAAGTAAACGACTTATCGCCTTTCGCCAGGGTAGTCTTCGCGCTTATTTTATTTAGATCGAGACGGCTGTTTTTAGCTCGCCGGCGTGCCGTTTCAACCGTTCGAGTTCGGATCGCAGCAGCAAGAGCGAATGCCGCATCGCCGCGTGGTCCTGCCGCCCCGCGGCGTCGACGATGCGCCGGGCTCGATCCGCGACGGGATTAGCCGCGATTCCCTCGGCGGATTGCCGGATTACCGTGGCTTCCGCCGCCACCGCTTCGCAATGGCCGGCACTCAACGCGATCTGCAATTTCGTCATTCGGCCGGGAGCCAATTGCAGGAACAAATTGACTACGTCGCCCACCAGTCCGGGATCGCCCTCGCAGACTTCATCGTGGAGGCGCGGGTCGATCGGCGCGGGTTCGTTCGGCGAGGTACGCCCCGCCGGGCGCGCCTTCCGCTCGGCTCCAATGTGCGATTCAAGCAACCGGAACAAATCGCTCGAGTTCACCGGTTTCGACAGATAGGCGTCCATGCCGGCCGCCAGGCAGCGCTCCTGGTCGCCGCTCATGGCGTGCGCGGTCATCGCGATTATCGGGATGTCGCGCCAAAGCTCCAACTCGCGTATCCGGCGCGTCGCCTCCAACCCGTCCATCACCGGCATCTGCACGTCCATCAGGATGGCGTCAAAACTGTAATGCTCCAGCATGGCCAAGGCCTGGCTGCCGTCGCCCGCCGTTTCCATGCGATAACCCTTGCGCTGCAGCAGGCCCTTGATCACTTTCTGATTTACGATGTTGTCCTCGACGATCAGGATCAAAGCGTTCACCGGGTCGGTCGTCAATGCCATTCGCAAATCTGTCGTCGTTGCGGCCGGAGGCGCCGCCGTGGAAGGCGTTAAAGGCAATCGAACGATGAATTCACTGCCTTTCCCCACTTGGCTGGAAACGGTCAACGTGCCGTGGAAGAGCTCCACCAGATGCTTCGTGATCGCCAGCCCGAGTCCGGAACCGCCAAAGCGGCGGGAGATACTGCCATCCGCCTGGGTGAATTTTTCAAAGATCTGCTGCAACTTGTCATTCGGGATTCCGGCGCCGGTGTCGCGGACGCGGATGTCCATCATCGCCATTCCCGTTGACTCGCCGGCGTCGCAGCTAATGTGAACGTTAATCTGTCCGGCGGTCGTGAACTTCACCGCGTTGCTCAACAAATTGTTCAGAATCTGGCGCAACCGCAGCGGATCGCTATCCATCGTCTCCGGGAGCCGCTCGTCGATCCGGAGACGCAGTTCCACCGAATTCTGCTGAGCCCGCACCTGATGCGGCCGGATACAGTCCCGCAGATGCCCCCGAATCGAAACGGGCACGGACTCCAATTGCATCCGGCCGGATTCGATCTTCGATAAGTCCAGAATGTCGTTTAGAATCGACAACAACGCATGAGCGCTACGCTGCGCCGTGATCAATTGTTCCCGCTGTTCCTGCTCCAGCGGGCTATCGAGAACAAGCTCGATCATGCCCAGAAAACCGTTCATCGGCGTCCGCAGTTCGTGCGACATATTGGCCAGAAACTCGGTCTTGGCCTTATTGGCAGCCAACGCCCGCACCATCGCCGCTTCCAGTTCTTCGGTCCGAATCCTGATCCGCTCTTCCAATAGCTCGTGGTGTTCCCGGATCACCTGGCGATTCGCCTCCAGGGCCTCCACCATTTGGTTGAAGCTTCGAGCGATATCCTCAATTTCGTCGCCGGTTGCCCGGTAGCGAATCCTCTCCAGCCGCCCCTCGCGGACGGCGTGCAATGCCGCCTGGAGCGTCTGCAGCGGCCGCACCAGCAGGCGTATGGTAATCCAGGCCAAACCCCCGGCGATCAACAACACGACCGCGAAAAGCACCAGGCTCTTCCTGACGCTGACGTTCCCGGACGCCACGTCGTAGGCAACCACAACCAGGACCACCCAGAGCAGCAAGGCCGCCGTGAAAAGGAAGAACTTAGTCGCTAGAGAGCGGTGCCGCGCTGGCTCCAGGTTTAGCATCGTGAAGTAGGGGAGGACTCGACCTCTCTACGGCTCATCGGCAGTTTTCAGGATTCACCTTAGAGGAAATGCGATTGGCGGACCCGGCACACACCCTATTTGGGAGAATGGTGTGACCATGGGATCGCCTACATCGCCGCGGCTGGCCACCACGCTTTGCGGCGTCCCGCTTCGCAATCCGGTTCTCGCCGCGTCCGGAACTTTCGCTTACGCCGTTGAGTTTGCGTCACTTGTCGACCTCTCCAACGTCGGCGGAATCGTCGTCAAAGGCCTCTCGCTTCAAGCGATGGATGGGAACAAGCCGCCGCGCATCTGGGAGGCGGAGGCGGGAATGATCAACTCGATCGGCTTGCAGAACATCGGCGTGCGAGCCTTCGTCAAGGACAAACTTCCGGCCATTCGCAAAATCGGCACGCCCGTCTTCGCCAACGTTTTCGGGTACTCCATTGAGGACTACGAAGAGGTAATACGCATCCTCGACGCCGAAGAGGGCCTCGCGGGCTATGAGCTCAATGTGTCGTGCCCTAACACCAAGCACGGCGGCATCTACTTCTCGAATGACCCGTCGCTCCTGGCCGATGTCGTCGCCCGCGTCCGCGCCGTGACGCGCCGCCCGGTGATCGTCAAGCTTTCCCCCAACGTCGCCAAGATCGACCCACTCGCGCAAGCCGCCGAAAGCGCCGGCGCCGACGCCATCAGCTTGGTCAATACCTTCATCTCCCTGGCCGTCGACGCCCGCACCCGCCGCCCTCGAATCGGCAACAACTTCGGCGGCCTTTCCGGGCCGGCAATCAAACCTATCGCCCTGCGCCTGGTTTACGAGGCCGCCCATGCCGTCAAGATCCCCGTCGTCGGTCTCGGCGGGATCGCCAACGGGGAGGACGCCGCCGAATTCCTCGTCGCCGGCGCGACGGCGGTTGAGGTAGGAACCGCCACGTTCTGGGACCCCCAATCGCCCATCCGGGTGGCTCGCGAACTGGACGACTTCTGCCGCGATGAAAAGATCGCAAACGTCAGCCAACTCACTGGGTCGCTCCAGCTAAACTAGAGGACTATGGCGCAGAAACGTGTTGTCGCGACCGACGAAGCTCCCAAGGCCATCGGTCCATATTCTCAGGCGATTATCTATGGAAACACGGTCTATTGCAGCGGGCAAATCCCGCTCGATCCCGCGACCGGCCAACTGGTCGAGGGCGGCATCGCCGAGCAGACCGCGCGCGTACTTGAGAATCTGAAGGCCGTGCTTGAAGCCGCCGGATCCTCATTGGATCGCGTTCTGAAGACCACCGTGTTCCTGAAGGACATGGGCGAATTTTCGCTGATGAACGACGTGTACGGCCGTCACTTCCACGTCAATCCGCCCGCGCGAGCGACCGTCGAAGCGGCCCGCCTCCCGCGCGATGTCCGCGTGGAGATCGAGTGTATCGCCGCGCTTGATTGACGGCTTATTGATGCACGGAGAACTGCGGCTGAGGATCGTTCAATTTGACCTCGACCGTCTTCTCCTCTTCTCCTATGTCGAAAATCTGCCCGAACGTTTGAAAGCCCTTGGCGATCACCTGGATCTGAATCTTGCCCTGGGGAATACTTGGCATGCTGGCCACGCCGTCCTGGTTCGTTCGCATCTGATAGCTGGTCATGATTTTCTTGCCAAGCTTGACCACGGACCGGCCTTCGACAAATCGCACGACGACGCTCGCCCGATCCACCGGCTTATCGTTCGTCGCCTTACGAACTTCCACTCGAATTTTCGTCATCGGCGGATCGGCCGCCACCGGCAGCGCCGACGCTATTAGAAGGAGGGTGAACGGGAGACGCGTCATCATACGCTTCTATTTTATGTCGGGAAGCAGGAATCGTGCCGGCCGTTCCAACGCCGCCGCCGTAAATTCCGCGGCCTTGTAACCGCTCCGGACCGCGCCCTCCATCGTCGCCGGCCAGCCGGACTGCGTCCAATCACCCGCCAGCCACAGGTTCTCCAGCCGCGTCGTGGACTCTGGACGGTGTTTGTGTAAACCGGGAAGGGCCGAAAATGTCGCGCGCGCCTCCTTCACCACGTGCGCCTTCACCACCTGGGCCTCCCTGGCCGCCGGCAAGAACTCCCTCAACTCTTGGACGGCCAGATCGATGACTTGTTGCCGCGGCATCTCCAACAGATGCCTTGACGCGCTGATCACCAACTGCAGATACCGTCCGCCATCTTTGTTGAAAAACCACTGGATATTCCGGTCCAGCAGTGTCGCGTTCGCCATCTCAGTTACCGGCCGGTCAAACCACACATGCACGCCGGTGATCGACGAGTGTTCGAACGCCTGCGTGTCAATCCCCGCTTCCGGGATCAGTCCTCCCAGCCGCTCAAAGGGAACCGCTGAAACGTATTGTTGCGCAACATGGTTCTCTCCGCCGCTGACAATGCCGGTCACTCGCCCGCCGGATACTTCCACCTTCTCCACCGCCGCCCGCAGCCGCAGTTTCACATTCGCCATCCGCTCCCACGCCTCCGAGCCATACAACTCCCCCAGCGGCACATTCGGCACGCCCATCTCGTACGAATCCTTGGTCGCCAAAAACCCCAGCCGGAACACCTGAAGACCATGGCTGGCCGCCATCCGGTCCAATTCTTCGTTGATGGCGCTCACTAGTACCTGCCGCCAGAACCGTTCAATCGCGTTCGGCGTCTGGCCCTTCTCTCGCAGCCAGTCCAACATGGAGATGTCGTCCAGATCCCGCCGGCGCTGGTGCTCCAGCATGATTGCCAAAAACGCCCGTCCAATGGCGAGCTTGTCACGCAGATTCAGGAACGGGAGCCGCAAGAACGATTCGGTGAAATGAAGCGGGGCGGGCAGCAACCCACGCCGGAAAATCGACGTTCGCCCGCCAGGCTCCATGAAGGGGATTTCTGGAAAAAACTGGACCTTATCCTCAACCGCCAGCCGTCGATAAAAGTCGAGCAGGTTGACGCAGCAGCGCAGCAGAATATGCTGGCAATTGTCGATGATTTCCGAGTCCGGCAGCGAGTACGACGTTGCCCGCCCGCCCAAAAACGGCCGGGATTCAAATAGCTCAACGGAAGCTCCCGTACCTCCCAGCGCAGCCGCGGCGGCCAGCCCCGCAAGCCCGCCGCCGATGACAATCACATCTGTCATTTCATGCAATGCTCAACGGTTCCAGTACCCCTGTAACAAGCCTACAATGCCACCGAGGATTCCTCCAACGACGGGGAACGCGGCTAACGCAATGGCCAGCCGCGTCGTCCAGCCCCAATCCGCCGTACGAAACACCGCCCAAGCCTGCACCAGAAACACTGGCAGCATGCTCCCCACAAAGCCTATTCCGCCATGGGTACACCACGGGCAGTGCGGCCCTACCCGGTGATGGATATTGCAATGGTCCGCCGAACCGAGCCAGAACGATTGGCACCCGCACTGGAACAGGGTCGCACAGAAGTTGATGGAGAACGCCGCCGTAAAGGCGAATACGGCCAGGTACATCCCCGTCTTTAGCGGCTTACCCAACGCCCCGCCTTGGCTCGCCCGTGCAGCCGGATGACGTTCTCAATCAAGTGCAGCCCGCAATTGCCCTCCAGCGTCAAAAGCGACTCCGGATGGAACTGCACGGCCTCAATCGGCAACTCCCGGTGCCGCACGCCCATGATGATCCCGTCTTCGCTCTCCGCGGTCACTTCCAGCACGTCCGGCAGTTTCTCCGGCAGCGCATATAGCGAATGGTAACGCCCCACGCGGATCACTTCCGGCAACCCGGCAAACGCGCCCTTGTTGAAATGGCGAACATTGGACGGCTTGCCGTGCACGGGGTAGTCCAACACTCCCAACTCGCCGCCGAACGCCTCTACGATACCCTGCAAGCCCAAACAGACGCCAAATACCGGGTACCCGGCCCGCGCCGCGAACTGCACCAGTTTCGGAACGCCGAAATCCGACGGCCGTCCCGGCCCAGGGCTGACCAGGATCAGGTCCGGATTGATCGAATCGATCAACGACTCGGGAATCCCGGACCGGTACGTCACCACCTGCGCGCCCGTTTGCCGCGCATAGTTGGCCAGCGTCTGAATGAAGCAGTCGTCGTTATCTACAAGCAGCATCTTCAGTCCCTCGCCGACCGCTGCGGGCTTCTCCGCCTCCGCCGCCTTCCCTCGCCCGGCCAGCGCCCGGAAGAAGCCAGTGGCTTTGAGACGCGTCTCCCGCTCTTCCGCCGCCGGGTCGGAGTCATACAGCAAGGTCGCGCCCGCCGGATACGCGGCAAAGCCGTTCTTCAAATGAACCGTGCGAATCGTAATGCCGGTATTGATGTCGCCATTCAAAGACAACATGCCGACCGCGCCCCCATACCAGCCGCGAGCGTCCTTCTCCAGGTTCTCCACCGCCTGCGACGCCGCTTTCTTAGGCGCGCCGATCAGCGTTACCGCCCACATGTGCGACAGGAACGCGTCGATCGCGTCGAACCCCGGCATCAGCAATCCTTCCACGTGGTCCACCGTGTGGAACAAACCGACATAGCTCTCAATTAACCGCCGCCCGATAATCTTCACCGAGCCCGGCACGCAAACCCGCGACTTGTCGTTGCGGTCCACGTCCGTGCACATGGTCAGTTCGGACTCTTCTTTCGCCGACATCAACAACTGCTTGATGCTTTCCGCGTCCACCATCGGATCGCCCGTCCTCCGTACAGTACCGGCAATCGGGCAAGTCTCCACACGCGGTCCCTCCACGCGCACGAACATCTCCGGAGAAGCGCCGATCAACTGCTCTTCGCCCAACTGCAGGATGAATTCGTACGGCGAAGGGCTGGCTTGCTGGATGGTTTCAAATAGCTTCGACGGGCTTCCTGAATACGTGGTCCTGAACGTCTGCCTCAGGACGACTTCATAAAAATCCCCCTGTTTCATCCCTTTCCGGACGGTCTCCACATTCGCCATATACTCTTCGGGCGTGTGGTCGCTCTCAATCGGTGCCGGCTTCCGTATCGGCGGCTTCGGCACCACCTGCCCTTCGCGCGGCAGCCCAAGAGTCGACAGGCCGTCGTACTCGAAATCGTATTGGAAACGCTCGATCTGTTCCTTCTTGCGGTCCATGTAGTAGATGTCGTCGCAGAAGAACAGATGGAGATCCTTGCGGTCCCCTCGCGGGAGGCGCAACTGGATCGGGTCGAACTGAAACAGCAGGTCATACCCGAAAGCGCCGACCAGCGAGAGACGCGAATCATCCGGATGCCGGAACTCCTCTACCAGCGCTCGAAGCACGGAAAACACGGAGGGCTGTTTGGAACGCTCCTCTTCGGCGAAGAGCGGCGGCAGCGGCTTCAGCGTGGCTTGAATGCCAGCGCCGCTGGACTGGAAGTCGTCCCAAAAATCTTTGTTCCCAAGCGCCCGCGCCAGCATCCGGCAGAGCGTCTCGCCGCGCTGATTCAACGGGTTGAAATCCACTTTGCGGTCGCAGGAGACGATTTCAAGCGGTGGTGTGACGGCGGCGATATCCCATCGCGAATACCGCCCGGGATACTCGTATCCCGAGGAGAGGTAGAAGCCGCGGAAGCGGTCCAGCTTTCGGAGTAAAGGCTGCAAACCCCGCCGGTACGGGGCTTTGCTCAATGTCCTGCTGACCGCGATCCCGCTTTTTGTCTCGTAGCGGAGGATTCGCATGGTGCTGCTACTTAGGGTAGCAAGGCCTTAGGCCGGAGTGTCTTTGTAATAAGTCTGCAACTTCGCCAGCCGCACTTTCAGATCGGCGATAGTCTTCGCGTACACCGGGTCGCTATAGGCGTTCCGCATCTCTCGCGGGTCTTTCTGGAGGTCGAAGAACTCCCATTCCGGCGGCGTGTCCTGGTCAACGGCGCCTTTTGAGCCCAGCGCCTTGCCGTAATAGTAAATCAGCTTGTGGCGATGCGTGCGAACGCCATAATTCGCCGTCACGCTATGCCCTCCGCCCAAGTGCATCCAGTAGCGGTAGTACATCTCCCGGCGCCAATTCTTCGGCGTCTTGCCCTCGAATAGCGGTTTCAAACTCACGCCTTGCATGTCCTTCGGTACAGCCGCGCCGGCGGCGTCAAGGAAGGTCGGCGCGAAATCCAGGTTCAGCGCCATGTCCTTGTTCACGCTACCCGGCTTTGTGTGTCCGGGCCAGCGGACCAGTAGCGGCGTGCGCAGGCACTCTTCGTACATAAACCGCTTGTCGAACCAGCCATGGTCGCCCAGGAAGAAGCCCTGATCGGAGTTGTAAACGATGATCGTGTCATTGGCAATCCCATCCTGGTCCAGGTAGTCGAGAACCCGGCCCACGTTATCGTCCACGGACTGGACGCAGCGCAAATAGTCTTTGATGTAGACCTGATAGGCCCATTTCCGCAGCGCATTGCCCTCAAGCCCAGGCGGCGGATCCATCTTCAGATCCGTTTTCGTATTATCCTGTCCCACTCGCATGCGCGACCGTTCCGCTGCGCCGGCCCGGCCCTTATGCTCGTCGTAAAGGTTATCGGGTTCGGGAATCTCGACGTCTTTGAACAGATTTTTGTACTTGGCCGATGGCGTCCATTCGCGATGCGGCGCCTTATGATGGCACATCACGAAGAACGGTTTGTTCTTGTCCCGCTGCTTCAGCCAGTCCAAAGTGAAGTCGCCGATCAAGTCGGTGCAATAGCCCTCGTACTTCTTCCGTTCACCGTTCATTTCGATGAAGACGGGATTGTTGTAGAGGCCCTGGCCCGGCAGAACTTTCCAATAGTCGAAGCCCGCCGGATTCGTTACTAAATGCCACTTCCCAATAATGGCCGTCTGGTAGCCGGCGCCCTGTAGATACTTGGCCACGTTGGGTGCGGCGGGGTCGATCTGATCGGCCAGCGTTTTGATGCCCGAAAGATGCGAATACAGTCCCGTCATGATCACGCCGCGGCTGGGCGTGCAGATGGAGTTGGTGACGAAGCAGTTGGCGAAACGAATGCCGCCCTGCGCGATGCGGTCGATGTTGGGCGTCTTGTTGATCCTGCTGCCGTAGGCGCTGATGGCGTGCGCGGCATGATCGTCGGACATGATGAAAATGATGTTGGGGCGCTTACGCTGGGCCTGCGCGGAGAGCGCGCCGCCGGCCAGCACAGGGAACAATTTGCGGCGAGTGAGCATCGGGGATAGCGTATCAAAGGCGCTACACTGATATTGATTGATGCCCAAGAAAACTAAGAGCGAGCAACTCGCACTTGCCGCTTCCGCAGTGGAAGCTCACATTCATATCGTCCGAGGCCACCGCGCGATGGTCAGCAACCAACTAGCGGCGTTGTACCAGGTAGAGCCTAAGGTGCTAGTCCAGGCCGTGAAGCGTAATGCCGATCGATCGTAAGCGTTCGGCGAACCCCATGGTTTTCAAACGGGCGCAAGGGTGATTGACTTGAGTTATGAAGCGACACCCAAGGCCGGGAGGCCGAACAGCAGCGGAAATTAGAAGCCTGGTAGCCGGAT
>JBJXFL010000256.1:0-8111 GCA_046155405.1 Bryobacteraceae bacterium
TGGAGAACGAGACCCCACTCACCACGGCCACTCCGCTATACCGCTTCGTCAATCCACGCACTTCGAGCATGGATCTATTAGACAACTTCGCTCCGGAAAAGTTCCGCCCCAATCGCCCCCGCGTTGCCGGATTGTCTAACACTCAAATGGCCGGTTCAGAACAGAAAGCCGCTTGTCCCCCGGCTTCCTGGCGCTCTCCAAATTGGCCGATGAGCCGTGTTGACTTCGGTGGAACTTGCGCTAGACTGAAGCCATCACGTTGAGCTTGGCCGTCGCGCCACGAATGAAATGAGAGGCCGTTGTAGATGGCCGCAAGGACTCGTAAGAAGCGGCTGCCATCCGGGCAGCCCGCCGATAGCTTCGGCCCGCGCTCCTCGGAGTTCCCGGTCGTAGGGATTGGTGCCTCCGCCGGCGGCTTGGCGGCATTTGAAGCGTTTTTCTCCGCGATGCCGGAGGATAGAAATCCGGACATGGCATTCGTGCTGGTGCAGCATCTGGCGCCGGACCATAAGAGCATTCTGACCGAACTTGTGAAGCGCTACACGCGGATGCAGGTTTTTGAGGCCACCGACGGCATGGCGGTGCATGCCAACTGCGCCTATATCATTCCGCCGAACCGCGACATGGCGTACCTGCGGGGCACCCTCCACTTGATGGAGCCGACGGCGCCGCGCGGACACCGGCTGCCTGTCGATTTCTTGTTCCGGTCCCTGGCGCAGGATCAGCACGAACGGGCGATTTGCATTGTCCTTTCCGGCACGGGCAGCGACGGCACATCGGGCCTGCGGGCCATAAAGGGCGCGGGGGGAATGGCCATGGCCCAAGACCCGCTGACCACCGATTACGACGGGATGCCGCGCGGCGCGATCGCCACGGGGCTGGTGGATTACGTGTTGCCGCCCGCCGAGATGCCGGCGCGGCTGATCGCATTTGCGAAGCATCGATTCAGCGGAACGCCCGCAGGGGCGGTCGAAGAGCCGGTGCCTCCGAGCCTGGAAGCGGTGCTGGCCAAGGTCTTCCTCATCCTGCGCGCCCAAACCGGGCACGACTTCAGCGGATACAAACAAAACACGATCTGGCGGCGGATACAGCGACGCATGGCGGTGCACCATGTGGAACAAGCCAGCGAGTACCTGGAGTTTCTGCAGCAGACGCCGGCGGAGGCCGACGCGCTATTCCGCGACTTTCTGATCGGCGTCACGAGTTTCTTCCGCGAGATGGACGCGTTCCACACTCTGGAAACCTTGGCCCTGCCGCAAATATTTGCCGGCAAGGCGGCGGGAGCGTCGATCCGCGTGTGGGTACCCGGCTGTTCGAGCGGGGAGGAAGCGTATTCGATCGCCATGCTGCTCCAGGAGCAGATGGAACTGGTACAAAAGAATTTTCAATTGCAGGTGTTCGCCACCGATATTGACGCGAGCGCCATCGAAGCGGCCCGGAGCGGGATCTACCCGGCGAGCATCGCGGCGGACATCACCCCGGGGCGACTCGCCCGGCATTTCATTCCCACTCCGGACGGCCACTCCTACCGGGTGACGAAAACGATTCGCGACATTCTGATCTTCAGCGAGCAAGACGTGACGCGGGACCCGCCCTTTTCCCGGCTGGATCTGGTGAGCTGTCGCAATCTGCTGATCTACCTGGGTACGGACCTGCAGAAGAAGCTGATCCCACTGTTCCATTACGCATTGAACCCGGGCGGATTTCTGGCATTAGGCAGTTCAGAAAGCGTGGGCGAGTTCACCGATCTGTTCGGGGTGGCGGACCGGAAAGCAAAACTATTCCAGCGGCTGGCCTACACCTACGGACCGCGCCATCCGGCCGTGAAACGGTACCGGCCGCGACTGGACCACGAGGATTCCTCGCAGCGGCCGGCCGGGCGGACGGCCCGCGAATCGAGGCCGCCCCTGCGTGAATTAATGGAACGCGCGCTGCTGCAGCAGTACGCGCCGGCGAGCGCACTGGTGAGCCAAAGCGGCGAGATCTTCTACCTGCTGGGGCGGACGGGCCTGTACCTGGAGCCGGTACAGGGCGAGGCCAGTATGAACATCCTGAAGATGGCCCGCGAAGGGTTACGCCAGGTGCTGACGCGAGCGCTGCATACGGCTTCCAGCCGGAAGGAGAGCATTCGGCTGCCGGGTGTGCGGGTGAAAACCAATGGCGATTATACGGCTATCGATCTGGAAGTGCGCCCGCTGACGAGCGGATCGGATGGATCGCTAGGGAAGGGACTATTCCTGATTTTGTTTGAAGACGCGCCGGCGGCGGCGCTTCCCGTTGCGGAGGAACGCGCGAAGGAGGCCGGCGACGGGCTGGAGGCGGGCGCAGCCGCCCGGATTGCGGCGCTGCAACAGGAATTGCGGCACAAGGAAGAGTATTTGCAGTCAACCATCGAAGAAATGGAGACTTCGAGCGAGGAATTGCGATCCTCCCATGAGGAGATGCAGTCGGTGAATGAAGAACTGCAATCGGCCAATGAGGAGTTGGAGACGTCGAAGGAGGAATTGCAGTCGGTGAACGAGGAGCTGGCCACGGTGAACGCGGAGCTGCAACAGCGTGTATCGGAGCTTTCTCGCGCCAATGACGATATGAACAACTTGTTGGCGGGGACCGGAATCGGCACCATTTTCGTGGATCATCAGCTGCGCATACAGCGTTTTACGCCGGCGGTGACGCAGGTGATGAACTTGATCCAATCCGATATTGGGCGACCGGTGGGCCACATTGTTCCGAACCTGGAGGGCTATACGACGCTGGTGGACGATATTGTGAGCGTACTGGAGAGCCTGCACCCCAAAGAGGTGGAAGTGCGGACGCGTACCGGGGCGTGGTATCTGCTACGGATTCGGCCGTATCGCACGCTGGAGAATGTGATAGAAGGCGCGGTGATTGCGTTCTTCGACATCAGTGAAATGAGGCGAATTCGCGATGCGCGCCGGCTGAGCGAGAGCAAAATTCAGCAGATGGCCGCGAGCCTTCCGCAACTGGTTTGGACGCTAAGCCCCGATGGCGGGTGTGACTATCTGAATCCGCATTGGGAGGCGTATACGGGCTCTCCGGCGAAGGAACTACTGGGGCTGGGGTGGCTGAAGCAGGTCCACGAGGAGGACCGGGACCGGGTGATCGGCGAATGGAGCCGGAGTCTTGCGGCCGGGACACCGCTGAGCATCGAATTCCGGTTGCGCGGCAAGGAGGGGGACTACCGTTGGTTCCGCTGCCATATCGCGCCATTGCGGGATGAGAACACGGGAATTATTCAGTGGTTCGGCGCAAATTCCGATATCGAAGATGGCAAGCGGGCGGAAAAGCGGTTACAGGAAAGCGATGCCCTGCGCCGGGTGCTGCTTGAATCGTATCCGTCCGGATTAGTGATTCACGACCGGGACGGCGCCATTGTGGACGCGAATTCGGCGGCGGAGAAGATTTTGGGCGCGCCGCTGTCCGAACTGCTCGGCAAACAGTTCGTGGACCTGTTCGCGGGCGCGGTGCGGGAGGATGGTTCTCCGTTTACGCTGGAGGACTGCCCGGTGACGGCCGCGAGGGGATCCGGTGACCGGGTGGACGGACTCGTATTGACCGTGCCGCCCCTGGGCGCGTTGCGAATCGGTGCGATACCGAGCGGGAGCGGTACCGGCGGGGGTCCGTATGCGGTTTGCGCAATTTTGGTGAAGGACAGTGGAATGGCCTTGGCGGGGACGGGGGGGGCGGAAGGGAGCGTTCACGATCCATGAGTTTGAAAAAGCGCAGTGGAGGCGAAGCTATTGAGCTTCGGCGGAAGGCCGAGAAGCTCATGCGGGAAGAGGCGGCAGGCAATTCTCGCATTGCCTCCTTTGACGCCATTGACCAGCAGAAATCATTGCACGAACTCCAGGTGCACCAGATCGAATTGGAGATGCAAAACGATGAGCTGCGCCGCGCGCAGGAGCAGGTGGAGGCGTCGCGGAGCCGCTACTTCCAACTGTTCGATCTGGCTCCGGTGGGCTATGTGACTCTGAACGGCGACGGAATCATTGCCGAAGCGAATCTGACAGCGGCCGGAATGATGCGAGTTGACCGAAGCGCACTGGCGGGCAAGCCGCTCACTCGATTTCTGGCCATCGCCGACCAGGACATTTTTTACCAGTTGCGCCGGCGTCTGGTGGCGACGGGGGAACGGCAGACGGCCGAGTTGCGGCTGCGAAGAAGCGGCAGCGACGAATGTTGGGTGGAGCTGGAGGCGACGGCGGCAATTGGGGAAAGCGGCGCGCCACACTGCCGGATCGCGATCATCGACATCACGGCGCGCAAGCGGGCGGAGGCGGAGCGGAGCCGGTACCTGGAGCAGTTGGAAACGACGCGGGAGGCGCTGCTGGCGAACACGGGCGAGTTAGCGCGGAAGGTGGCGGAACTGGAGGTGCAGAAGCGTCATGCCGAGGCGGCGACACGCGCCAAGAGCGAGTTCCTTTCGGCGATGAGTCATGAAATCCGGACGCCGATGAACGGGGTGCTGGCGATGACAGGACTGCTGCTGGATTCGCCTCTGAATCCGGAGCAGCGGGGCTACGCACAGACGGTGTGGGGATCGGCGCAGGCGCTGCTGACGATCATCAACGACGTCCTGGACATGGCCAAGATTGAGGCTGGGAAGTTGGATATTGAGTTGGCTCCGTTTCACCTCCACCTCGCGCTGGAAGACGTGGTGCAACTGATGGCGGTGCGGGCGAGGGAGAAACGATTGGATTTGCAGTTGGATTATTCCAACGCCGTGCCGCGGCAGTTTCTGGGCGACGCCGGACGGATAAGGCAAGTGATGTTGAACCTCATTTCGAATGCGATCAAATTTACAGATCGCGGCCAAGTGCGAGTGGAGGTGACCAGCCGCGCGGTTGACGACGAAAATCCGGTGGTTCAAGTGGCGGTGATCGATACGGGGATAGGAATTCCAGCGGAACGGCAGGCGGAACTGTTTCGAAAATTTCAGCAGGTGGATTCTTCCGGCTCGCGAAAACGCGGCGGGACGGGACTCGGGCTGGCCATATCCCAGCACTTGGCGGAACGGATGGGCGGCGCCATCCATGTGAGGAGCGGGGCGGGCGAGGGATCCGCGTTTACGTTTGAACTTCCCCTGCGGCCGCTACCGTTCGCTGAGGCAAAGCGCCCGGCGCTGGCGGGTATTCGCGTCTTGGCTGCCGGAGGAAACGCCGCCAGCCGGCGATCGCTTGTCGCCATTTGCGAGCGGTACGGCATTTCGGCCGACGAGGCAGAATCCAGCGAGGAAGCAATTCTTCTGGGCGCCCGGTTCACCTACCAAGTACTGTGTTTGGACGGCGGCGTCGCGGAATTCCAGCGGGTTCGCGCGGCGTGCCGGGCGCCAATGCCGCGGATTGTCGCGCTGGCTTCGGGAGACCGCATTGAGTCTATTGCTTGCGATGCGTGTTTGATGAAGCCGTTTCGCGAGGAATTGCTGCTGGATACGTTTGAACGGATTCTGGGACTGGCGGACCAACCGGCGGCTACTGGTCCTTCGATTCCGGCCGGCAGTATGTCGATCCGTGTGCTTTTGGTGGAGGATGATGTCACGAATCAGAAGGTGGGACAGTCGTTATTGAGCCGGCTTGGGTGCAGCGTCGAGGTGGCCTGCGATGGCGTGCAGGCCTGTGAAATGGTGGCGCAATCGACTTTCGACCTGATACTGATGGACTGCATGATGCCGGAAATGGATGGATATGAGGCGACGCAGTCGATCCGGCGCCAGGAGACGGATGGCCGGCATCTTCCGATCATCGCGATGACCGCCAGCGCCATGCCCGAAGACCGGGCACGGTGCCTGAGCGTGGGGATGGATGATTATTTAACGAAGCCGACCTCGTTGCAGATGCTCAAAAACATGCTGCAAAAGTGGTCGGGGGCGTTTGCCAAACCGGCCGGGTTGGTGAGTTAATCCAATGGATGTTTCAGCGCAAGCCCGGCTCGCCCGGCGGGGGCTATGGCTTGTAGCAGTTCGAAGCCTGTTTCGTGAGCCCCTTTGGCGAACTCGGCGTCGGTGGCATAGCCGGCGCCCTTGATTACAGGAATGAACCCGGCTTTCGCGGTTCGCATCCAAAAACTGAAACTTCGAGGGCTCGATCTTCGCGGAACAACCACTGCTTAAAGACGGTGGGGTCGATTAGCGACTGAAAGTCGCCGGGCGCGGTCGAAGCCGTTGAACGGCGGCGTCCGATTCGCGCCCATGTATCCCGGAATCTCGCCCGGTGCAACGGAGAACGAGATCCCACTCACCACCGCCACTCCGCTGTACCGCTTCGTTAATCCACGCACTTCGAGCATAGATCCATTAGACAACTTCGCTCGAGAAAAGTTCCGTCCCGACTCGCCGGCGCTACCGCCAAGCGGAACCCCTAGGACGACGCGTTCGGGTCGTCAATTTCAGGGGTCAAATCCCACGCGGGGAGAGGATCGGGAAACGTGCGCCAAGCGTCACGCCCCAAAGCCAGCTCATCGTCCGTCAGCAGGCAGTGATCAAGATCGGCCCGCAAGGCGGCCTCGTCCATCTCAATGCCGATCAGCACAATCTCCTGGCGGCGGTCGCCGAATTCGGGATCCCACAGACTGGCGAGCTGGTCTAGGGTCTCGGCATCCTCGGGCCACTCTTCCTTCGGCAGATCGGCATACCATTGGGCCATCGGATCGATGGTTACCGAGATACCGGCACAAGAGAAAACGCCCATGATCTCTGGCCGGGAGGCGATCCAGAGAAAGCCCTTGGCCCGGATCACGCCTTCCATAACGTCGTCCAGCACCTTCCAGAAGCGTTGGGGATGAAAGGGCCGCCGGGCACGATAGACGAAACTGGAAATCCCGTACTCCTCGGTCTCCGGCACATGCTTGCCGTTGATCTCCTGGATCCAACCGGGCGCCTGCTCCGCCTTCTCCATGTCGAAGAGCCCAGTATTCAAAATCTTCTTGAGATCGACGCGGCCGCGCTGGGCCCGCAAGAGTTTGGCATCCGGGTTCAAATGCTGGAGAATGCCTTCGAGCTGCTCCAGGCTCTCTTGGTCCACCTGGTCGGTCTTATTGATCACAATCACGTTGGCGAATTCCACCTGGTCGATGAGCAGGTCGACGACCCCGCGCTCGTCACTCTCGTCCAAGGCCAGTTCGCGGTCCGCCAGTTGGTCCGCGGAGAGATAGTCGTCCAGGAACTTGGCGGCGTCGACTACGGTGACCATGGTGTCCAGGCGTGCGACGTCGCCGAGCGTCTGCCCCTTCTCGTCTGTAAATGTGAACGTGGCCGCCACGGGCAAGGGTTCCGAGATGCCGGTGGACTCGATGAGCAGATAGTCGAAACGGCCTTCCCCCGCCAGGCGCGAGACTTCTTGGAGCAGGTCGTCGCGGAGCGTGCAACAGATACACCCGTTGCTCATCTCGACCAGTTTCTCTTCCACCCGGCTTAGTCCCGCGCCGTCACGCACGAGTTGCGAGTCGATGTTCACCTCGCTCATATCGTTGACGATTACCGCCACCCGCAGGCCATCGCGGTTGTGGAGAACATGGTTGAGGAGAGTGGTCTTGCCGGCACCGAGGAAGCCGGAAAGAACCGTGACCGGAAGTTGAATTGTGCTCACCTTCATATGATAATAGCTTATCATTACAAACTGCTAGCTCTTTTTGCAGATTAGCGGCCGCCCGACTCCGCTTTCTTGTGACGGGCGGCTGATGAACCGGATCAATCGAAGGGTCACGCCTGTTCCAAGTGAAGGCCCGAGCCGCGGCCAATATCGTGTCAAGACTCTCACTCGTTGCCGAATTCCCCGACCAAAACCCCTTGTTCCTCCCCAGCGTTGCCGATCGGCCTGCCAAACCCAAACCGCCTTCCTATCGTCGGGATAAGCGGGGACACTCATAACTCTAACGCCATCAATCAGATACGGGCCATCCTCCAGCAAATACGACCACAACAACTATCTATTCACAGAAAAATTGAAAATATATTTCCTTTATTTCCAGACACTTTGCGCCACAAAGCACCGAAAACACTACCGCCCGCGTTCTATACTGTGTACAGGTAGGGCGGCACGCCCCACCCACAACAGAAGCCTCCGAGCAATCGGGGGCTTTTTCATTTTCCGGAC
>JBJXFL010000003.1:0-40460 GCA_046155405.1 Bryobacteraceae bacterium
GAACCCGCGGCAGTCGCCGCGGGTTCCGCTCCGGCCATCCGGATCAGTCCTTGCACTTGCAGCATGGACAACCGCAGGGAAAGATGTTCAACATGAACATTCTCTTCTCCTGGGTGTCGATACAGAAAGTCACGCGGTGACCGAAGTTCGCCGCTTCCTGCAACCTTTCGCGGAAGTCGGCCAGGTTCTTGATTTCGACGGACGAGTAGCTCTTGGTCGTCCCGCTGTCTTCAAGGGTGATGTAGTCCAGATCCTTGTCATTGTCGCCGTACCGAAGATGTTTGAGACATCCGTGGCCGGAGGCGGTCGACAGGACCAGCGTTCCACGGTTCAGGGCGTTGATGTGCGCGTCCGAGAATGTAAGCCCCGGATTTGCAACTAATAGATTGGATACGCTAGGGGTTAGTGTAAGTGGCACTGCTCTCTCCTTTGGTGATTCTTATGAACTCGATGGTTTCGTGTTCACAATAATCTAGTGAAATGCAACCCAGCTTCGTTTCATTAAATAAAAACGTGAAATGCAAACAAAACAAGATTCCGGAAGCGGGGAAAAAATATGATTCGCACTTACCGGGCTGCTGAGAGGGTAGCCGTGTGCTATGCTCTCCGATGTTCCATGGACATTGCGAATCGCGTCTCCGATCACCGATCCGTCGCAAGCCCTAAACGTCCTTCGACTTTGAACCGGTGGCGCAGAAGAGTATCCCGCCCACCCGCTTCGGCTTTATGGCCACCGGCGTGGATGGACGTGTCGCGCATCGATGCGGCAACCGGACTATTCGGCGTTAAATGGCCGACACCGGTATTTCTCCGCCCGTGCGGCAGCCACAAAGCTTTCCACGCGGAAGGCGAGCCGGCCGTCGCCCGCGCCAGACGTTGCAAATCCTGGCGACCGGCGTCACGGCGTCGGCCCATCTGGCAAAAGCTCTATCCCACATCGGGCTGGGAAGCCGGCGAGTGTATCGTCCGCCACGCCGATGCCGTCGGCTGACCTGTCCTCGCGATCGCCGTGGATCTCGCCGGCGCCGTAAGGCCATGACGGCTACCAGATCCATCGCCGCCGATTCGCGCAAAGCCTTCGTCAGGCGGCGTCGACACGAAAGGACTTTCCATGCGCAATACTAACTCCACCTGGGATTCCGTACGCCGCATCCGCAATCCGACTCGAATGAAAATTGTGCTGAAACGCATCGGTACCGCGGAGGACGCCGGGATCGCGGTGGAACGGGGCATTGACGGAATCATCGTTTCCATTTATGGCGGCCGCGCCGAAAACAGCGGGCGAGCCTCAACCGATTGCCTACCGGAAGTGGTGGACGCCGCGCGCGGACGCATGCCAGTGTCAAGACCATCGCACCCGGCGCTACGGCCGTGGGCATCGGTAGGCCTATTTATGGGGCCTGGGCGCATTCGGACAAGCCGGCGTGGAGAAGGTGCTGGACCTGCTCCGCCTGGAATTCGAGTACGCGATAAAGCGGCACGGCGCGCGGTCGTTGACGGAAATCAAGCCCGCCCACGTTACCTGCGGCTGATCTCGTAACGAACCTCGTCTATTCTAGCTCGGGCCGCAAAACATCCATGGAGCCGTGCCGGACGTGGAGCGCGAAAACCGTCTTTTCGAGAACGGCAAACAGAATCCTGTAGGTTCCACGGCTTCCTCTGCCGAAGAGCAACTGACGAATCGGTTCATCAAAGGTCTCGCTCTCCGGCCCAAGGGGACATCGTTCCGGAAAACCGACCAGCGTTTTTATGTGGGCGCGAATCCCTTTGCTCCAGCGGGCGGCGGCCTGGGGGGCTTCGCGGCGGATACGGCGATGGATGGCGATGGATGGCGCGAATGTCCGGCTCGGCCTGCGGTGTGACGACGGTCCGGTTTATTCCCGATCAATCGCGTCGAATACTTCATCGACGCTACGGCCCTTTCCCTTTTTGGCCTGGGCGAGGCCGCGGCTGATGCCTTCGATGGCGGAAAGACGTTCCGCTAGCCGCTGATACGTGGACGCATCCATGACTACGGCCTCCGCCTTTCCTTTGACGGTCAACACGATGGGCCGGCCGCTTTTCTTGAGTTGGCGAATCACGCCGGTGGTTTTGCGCTTGAAGTCGGTGAGTGTTTGAATATCCTGAGTAACGTCGATCATCGCGCTGACTGCTTGTAACATCATTCTCGCACCTTTTGTGATGCTATCGGATGGCGCGGAGAAGTAAAGGCTTTGATCGGGACTTTGGTCCGCCGCGACGGTTCCAGCGGCCGGCAGCCGCCCCCGTCGCCGCGGATTTACCGGCGAATGAAGATCGCCGCGCCGCCGGCCGGGTGCTGTCCGGCCAAAGGGGACGGCGCTCGAAGTGTGGCGTCTGCAAACGCTTGATGTGCCATCGGTGTTACGCGAGATCGGCCGCCTGCGCGAACTGACATTGTCTTCGCCTGGGATACGCGTTCCAACAGCGTCGCCGGCGGATATCGTTTCAGCGCAGAACCCGGCGGCTACCTTCCGTCCTGGCCTGGAGGAATCGTGGCCGTTCGCGAAACCCCGCGTAAAATCGCGAGACGTTCAGGCCAAGCGTTATAAGTTGACGAACAAGCTCCAGCGCCCTGGTGGAACGGCAATGATATTCTAAGTCGAAATGAATCCGGGCGTATCGGGAGACGAGCCAATTCGCATCCGGGAAATATGGCCTCCCGGCACATCTATCAAAGGCGATTACGTCATCGAAAAGAAGCTCGGCAGCGGCGGATTCGGCTCCGTCTATCTCGCCCGCCATCGCTTCCTGGGGTCCATCCATGTCATTAAGCGCCTGCACGAGCAATATGCCTCCGATCCGGAGTATGTGCGAAAGTTTCTCAACGAAGGCCGCGCCGTCCGCCGCCTGAAAGGCTGCCCGCACGTCGTGGAAGTGGAACACATGACGCAGAGCGAGGATGGCCATCTGATCCTGGTCATGGAATTCGTCGCTGGCGGCGATCTGGCCGCGCTCATGGAGACCCGGCCCCTCAGCATCCACGAAGTCATCGAATCCGCACGCCAGATTGCTCTCGGTTTGGACGCCGCCCACCGGGCCGGGCTGATCCATCGCGACATCAAGCCGCAAAACGTTCTTGTCGGCCACGATTCCTCGGGCAAGCCGGTCCTAAAATTAATCGATTTTGGTTTGGCGAAAGATCACGATAGCCCGGAAAAAACCAGCGTGATGCGCGGTGGATCATTGGGCTACACGGCGCCCGAACAATGGATGCGCGCGGGAAAACACATCGACGGACGCGCGGATCTGTACTCGCTTGGCGCGTCCATGTACCGGCTGTTGTGCGGCCGCATGCCGTTTGAGACCGGCGGCGACATTGGCGCTTGGCTGGAGCGCGTCGAACAGGGTCCGCCAACGGCCCCGCTCACCCTCCGGCGCGACTGCCCGCAGCCGCTCTCGGCCTTAATTCTGGAACTGCTCTCGGCGGATCCGAACGGCCGGCCGAGGGATGCGGCGACCGTCGTTAAGCGCTTGGAATCCATAGTGACGCCAACCCCGCCGTCCCCAATCCGGGACGCCGAAACGACGGCACTCATGACCCCAGTGCCAGCCGCCCCGGCGAAGCGCCTGGTACTTTGGACCGGCGCCGGAATCGTCACCGCGGTTGCGTTGGGAATTACGGGCTGGTTCGAATCGCAACGGCCAAGTGGGACCGCCAAAGCCGAACCCACGAAATCTTTCGACGAAGCGAAACCACAAATCATCGCAGAGGCGAAGAAAACTACGGAAGTTCCGTCCTCGCCTATCCCATCCCCATCCGCCGCGCTCCCGCCAGAGCAGAAAAAGAAATCCGACCCTCCCAAGGCTGTAGCAACGGAACCGGCAAAGGAACGTCCGAAGGAATCTCCCGCTCCTCCTCCGTCAAACGAACCAATCAATCACGCCGCCCTCGGCGACGCCGCCCGCAATGCCGGCGACCTGGCGACCGCTCTGCGCCACTATCGTCAACACGGCGATGCCCAGCGGTTGGCGGCGCTGCAACGCGCTGTTGAAGGCGATGCCGACGAGCGCGCCTCTATCCCAATGGACCGCGGCCTATTCGCCGATGCCCTCAAAATAGTGGACGATGCGCTGAAAGATTTCCCCGCCTCCCAGCGCCTGCAGCGCCTCCGTGCCAGAATCCTGAAGGCCCGCGATTCCCAATAAAAAGAGGCCGGTCGGGCTTCACCCTGCAAAAGGACTACCACAGGACCGGCCAAGTCAGTATTTGGGGCCGCTATGAAAGCGACGCCGGGAACTCGACCCGAAAGCGGATTGCACTCCCGCGAATACGCCCATACGGGCTGGCTTCGCGGCTCTCACGGCTCCGCATCCCCGGTACAACGGAAGCCGGTAAGCTGCGCGATTTGTGAATCGCCGGCGAAATGGAGTGGGGCGGCACCTGGAAATTAGGGGCAGATGTTCCAGCAGTTTCCCTTTCCCATTCGCCCGAAGTAACAAAACCAGCCAGAGCTCGTTTTTAGTGAGAAGAACCGCTATTTCCTTTATTCTGAAAGAAAAGGATTTTAGTTATGGCATCACTGGACTGGTCACAATGCCCCGCCGTCGAAAGCGTCCCCGGCAAGGTCAGCGGGGCGTGGGTCTTTAAAGACACACGAATGCCTGTCTTTCTCGTGTTCGAGAACATCGAGTTGGGAGCCAGTATCGAAGAAATCATGGAATGGCATCACCTGAACCGGGAACAGATTGTTGCGGTGCTCGAATTCGCCGCCCGCAGCCTTGACGCGACGGTGCCCTATCGTTCCCTGATACCCGCTTCCTGATACCCGCTTCCTGATACCCGCTTAAGGATGCGCGTCATTTTGGACCAAAGTGCGCCCGCGCCTTTGCGCCGCCATCTGCCAGGGCATGAGATAAGTGAAGCCGTCGAGCGAGGCTGGGAACGGCTGGAAAACGGCGATCTACTCACGGCAGCCGAAGCGGCCGGTTTTGAAGTGCTCGTGACATCCGATAAAAACATCCGTTACCAGCAAAACTTCACGCTACGTAAAATCGCGGTCGTCGTGCTCGGCCAAGGGCAATGGCCAGCCCTGCGCCCGCACGTGCGGTTCGTTTTGGATGCCGTGAATGCCGCCGTGCCCAGCAGCTTTACGGAAGTCCCCATCCCCTACAAACCTCGAGTTCTCCGAGGCAGCTAAAAAGGACTTGGCAGAGGAGGTGCTGCCCTTCTGCGGGAAAATTTCGGCGGCTTCGCCGCTGTGGCAGGCTGTTCCTGCCATTTAGGTTTTTATCCCGTTCCCTGTGCAGTCTCGAAAGGCACAGAGTCAAGGAAAAATAAAAAAGAGTTAAGGGACGGGTAGTTCCCCGATACAACGGAAGCCGATAAGGAGGTTCCGGTCCGACGGTTGGTACCTGCTGCGGCCCGAAGCGCGCACGAAGGATGCATCGTAGTTCCAGGAGCCGCCCCGCAACACGCGGTAGTCTCCACCAGAAGAACCCTGTGGATCCCGCTCCATTCTCGCACCCTCGTACTTGTCCTTGTACCAATCCGCTGTCCATTCCCAGACGTTGCCGAGCATGTCATGGAGCGCAAACCCATTCGCCGCCTTTTGCCCCACCGGATGCGCCTGCCCTCCGGCGGTGCCGCTATACCAGGCGATAGCGCTAATTTCGCCATACCGCGCTCCGGCCTTACCGCCACGCGCGGCGTACTCCCATTCCGCCTCTGTCGGCAGCCGCATCCCCGCCCACGAGCAATACCCTTGCGCGTCGTTCCAATCCACGTCCGTCATCGGAAGCGCATCGCCACTCCATCGCGGGTCCCTTGCCTTTCCACCCGCCCGGACATACCGCTTGTACGCTGTTACCGTAACTTCCGTCTGCCCCATCCAGAAGCCATTACTGATTTGGACATCGTGCGCCGGTTTCTCATCGTCTTGGCACGGCCCATCGGCGCTCGTCGCGCAACCCATCCGGAACGTTCCGGCCGGTATATACGCATAACGCAAACCATCTTTCGGGTTGACCTTCATGTCCCCCGCCTTCGGCCCGGCCGGCCTAACCGGCGCCACTGCCACCGCCGACCGCAGCGCCACCTCCCGCACCGCCGCGATCAACTTCTCCTCCGCTCCCGCCTCCTTCAAATCCGCCTCCAACTCCGCGTTAAACGGGACCCGAACCCCACACGTGCGAATCAGATACTCCGCCCGCACCGGCGTCTGATCCTGCACCACCGCGATCAGCCGCACCCTTGTATATGGCCGGTCCGCCACCGGGCGGTCCAAACACGGCGCCGGAGCCTGTTGCTGCGCAAGGAGCGGGATTACAACGAGCGTTAGCAGGACCAGGGAGCGCATGACGGTTAGAAACCAACAGTCTCTCACGAAAAATAGTCAGCGCTGTAAGTAATAGACCTGTTGGACGATGGCCGGAAGCCGCTACCAGATCGTTTCAATCCGCGACCCGGGGATCTTGCCATCGCGACTGACCAAAGGTACACGTAAGGCGACTGCGCGATCAAGCGGCGCGAGGCGGCAAGGAGTCGACGGATCATCAAGAGTAACCGAACCCGCGCGGCGCGGGTTGGTGAGAGCCGGAAACTTGGGACGCAGTCCGATGTGGCATCCTGCAAGCAAGGCTGGGCAGGCAAGCTATAGCCGGTAAATTCTTGGTGCCTTTGTGCCCGTTCAAGAGTATGGTTTCGGTTGCGGCGTTGGTGTGATTGGTGGCGGACTGCCTTGAAAAAAGGCCGGGCCCGGCCCCGTTGGAGAGCTTGTGTAAGTATCGCGAACCGAGCCGCGCCCAGCCTCATCACAGATGAGGAGATTATGACATGGCCAAGCGAGAGCGGTCCACCTATGAACGGCTCATGAACAAGAATTGGAACCGCAAAGAGCGGCGGGAGCTGCACCGGCGGATTTTTTCGGACGATCCGGGGCTGGAGATCCTGCACCCCGACGCGGCCGCAACCGATATCGGCAATGAGAGTCATTTTGTGTCGGTGCCGCCGGACCGCGACCCGCAACCGGTGCGGGAATTCGGCTCCTGGACGGCGGATTTGGAGCGGATGGCCGCCTGGTTGAAGTCGTGCGGCATCAAGACCGTGGCCATGCAGTCCACCGGCGTGTACTGGATTGCCGCCTACGATGTGCTGGAGAAGCACGGGTTCGAGGTATTTCTGGTGAACGCCCGCGACACCCGGAACGTGCCGGGGCGCAAGACCGACGTGCAGGAAAGCCAATGGCTGCGGAAATTGCATACCTACGGGTTGTTGCGGAATTCCTTTCGCCCGCCCGACGAGATTCGCGCCGTGCGAACTATTTGGCGGATGCGGGACCGGCTGGTCCAAGACGCCGCTCGTTACGTGCAACACATGCAGAAGGCGCTGACCACGATGAATGTCCAGTTAGCCAATGCCGTCAGCGACATCACCGGGCTGACCGGACAAACCATCATCCGCACGATCCTGAAAGGAGAACGGGACATATATGTGTTAGCCGATCTGCGCGACGCGCGGGTGAAAGCCGGCCGGGAAGAGGTCGCGCGAAGTTTGGAAGGAAACTGGCGCGAGGACGTTTTGTTCGAGTTGCAACAGGCGGTGGACGCCTACGACTTCGTGCAAAAGCAGATGGGCGAATGCGACCGGGAGTTAGAGCGATCCATGGCGGCGCTGCCCAGCCGCAGTCTGCCGGGAGCGGACGCCGCACAGGCCGACGATGGCGGCAAGAAAAAGCGGACCGGCAAAAAGCCCAAGGGGAACATGCCGAAGTTCGATTTAAAGGCCGAACTGAAGCGGGTGAACGGCGTGGACCTAACGACGATCGACGGGATCGACGTCATGACGGCGGAGACGATTCTCTCCGAGATAGGCACCGCTATGAGCCGCTTTGAGACTGAGCGGCACTTCGTGTCGTGGGCCGGTTTGACGCCGCGCCGGGATGTCAGCGGCGGGAAAGTCGTCCGCCAAAAAAGTCGGCTGGTAACCAACCGTGTGGGTACCGCGCTACGGTTGGCGGCGAACGCGTTGTTTCGCAGCGAGAGTTACTTAGGGGCCAGATTCCGGAAGTTGCGGGCGCGGCGGGGAGCGCCCAAAGCGATCAAGGGAATGGCCCGCTATCTGGGCTGCCTGGTGTACCGGATCCTCACCCACGGGCCGGAATGGGTGGATCGCGGAACCAAGGACTTCGAGCAAAAAAACCGGCAACGGGAGATCGACGACCTGCGGCGGAAGGCCGCCGCTCTCGGACTTCAAGTTTCCCCCGCCGCTCCCCCCGCCTAGCGGGCGGCCGCCGGCGTTCAGATGCCCGCGATCGCTACCACGCGCCGCGCCGCGGATACCGCTTGGCGGCAGCGCCGCGGACGTGTGCGCATTCGATCCCGCTCCCGACCGATTTATTCCTCCCGCTCCGTATAACCGCCCTTCCTCCCGCCACCAATCAGCGCGTGAAACCGGGCTTTCCGGGTCATCCGCAGAGAAGTTTCTGGAGAGAGCTTGGAGAAGACGTTCCCTCGCTGCCGCCGGTACCCGGCCCTTCTCGATTAAATAAGTCAGTTCCACCAAGCAGACGGAAGGAACATGAATCGGATCGCCGTCGGCGGTCGCCCGGTCGAGCGCCGCGCCGGCAGCGCCCGAAAGCCGAGAGTCGGCGGTTAGATACCAGACGATGGCGTGTGTATCGACGGCAACCGCCGGCATCAGATATCTTCCCTGGGGAAGTTCTTCCACATTTCGCGCTGGTTCTCCTCGATCTCTTCCGCCGAAAGCGAAATCCCCAAGTCGGCCCAAAGACCCTTGATACTCTTGAACGGCTTCTTGGGGGTAGTTTCCTCTCGTAGTCGAGTAGCGTGCCTCAATATCTCCCGCTGTTTGTCATCCGGTAACCCGCGGACCGCGTCCAGAATGGCCTCTTCGACAGACATAGTAGAGCCCGTGTCTATTGTCACTCCTTCGTGCAGGAACGCCAATGAGTCCGGATCGTCTGGAGGCGATCCACCAGGCCAATTCCTCAAATCCCGCCGTGTCAAACTCCCAGCTTCTCAAGGGCTGTATCCAGACCGGTGCCTTCAATTCGGCTCAGGGCCTCGGTCAATCGGCGGTGCATAGCGGGGGAACTAAGGAGATAGCCAGTCTCGCGCTCCGACTCCATCTCCCGCCAAAGTTCAATCGGCACAATAGCCGCCGTTTCGTCCCATTCATTCTCCATTGATGGCCTCGTCGTTAGTAAAGAGGCCTCTACCCCTTAGCGATCTTGTAGCAAGCCAACTTGCCCTGATCGCGCAGATACAACCGCCCGCCGGCAATCACCGGCAGCGTCCAAAGCGGATACTCTCCGCGCCCGAATTCAAAGCGCGAAATCTCCTTGTAAGCGGTTGGCGTCGCCTCCGCCAGCGCCACCGTTCCCGCCTCGCCCTGCAAGTACAACAAGCCTTCGGCAAGAATCACTTGCCCCTTCCCAACGCTGCGTTCCTTCCATGCCACTTCGCCCGTCATGAAATTCATCGCCGTTAGAATGCCGCTCGAGAACCCGTACAAATGCTTATCTTGCAGAACGCTGGAAGAGTAATGGTTCTTCATGTCTCCGTTGAAGTAGACTTCGGTGGCGTTCACCCGGTCTCCCGCCGCGGTCAGTTTCAATAGCGCGCAACCGGTGCCGTAGTCCGAGCTCAAAAATACATGCCCGTCGTGATAGATCGGCGTCGCGATGTTGGCGGTGCGGTTGGAGACTTTGGCGTACTTCCACATCACCCAGCCGTTGGCCGCGTTCAGCCCCATCGCGCCTTTTGAAGTAAATACGACAACGTGCCGCTGCCCTCCGAAATCAAACGCGATCGCCGAGCTATACCCGGCCGCGTCGTCCCCGCCCCCCCACAGCGCCTTACCCGTTTTCTTGTCGAGCGCCACCACCGCGCGGTCCTTCCCCCCGGGAGTGACGATCAGCCGCTGCCCGTCCACCAACGGCGACTCGCTTAAGCCCCAATTGATCTGCGAACCATTGAAATCGCGAAGAATATTGAGTTCCCAGTTCTTCTTTCCCGTCGCCGCCACCAGCGAAACCAGCGTGCCATCGGCGGAAAGCGAGTATAACGTGTCCCCATCAATCGTCGGTGTTCCGCGCGGCCCCGGGCCGCGGTTCTGCGGAAACGAATCGCCCGCGGCGGTTTCCCACAGCGCCTTTCCGGTCGCCGCGTCGAGGGCCATCACCCACTGTTTGCCCTGCTTCTGAGTCTGCGTGTAGAGTTTGCCATTCGTCACGGAGAACGACGAGTACCCTTCGCCCAGTCCGTCCACGCGCCACAGTTGATCCGGACCCTTCGCAGGCCACTGGCGCAGCAAGCCCGTCTCCGCCGTGCGCCCGTCGCGGTGAATGCCGCGCCACTGCGGCCAATCTGCGGCCGCCGCCGCGCCTGCAAACAAACCCGCAAAACTTCGACGTGAAATCATGAAGAGCTACTCCTTGCTGATCGCCTTAATCATTCCCTGAAACGCCTCTTCATTCGCGCCCACCGTTTTGGCCGGGCCCGTGAACTTGAAGAACACAGCGCCTTGCGGCGCTTCCACAATCGCTCCCAACATCCGGAATCCAGGCTTGTTTACCTTTTCCTGCGAAATCGGGCCGCTCGACGCGGCATAGGTCCCAGACACATCGATCGACGTCACCGCCATACCCGCGACGGTTGACTTGCTCGTCTTCGGAGCGCCCGTCGTTTGCGCGAACTGGCCTTGCCAGCGATCCAGGTTCGCCTGTACGCCGCCGCCCTGGCCGGGGCCGAAATAGAACACGGCCACTTCGCCCGCTTCCTTGTCTCCAGCCGCCGCTGGAGCGGAATAGGTCGCCGCGCGCATCGGCCGGTCGCCCTGGCTCTTCCAGGCCGCCGGGGCTTTCCACCTCACGCCGGAAGCGCTCTCCGCCAGTAACAGGAGGCCGCTCATCAATACCAACAAAATAGAACCCATCACTCCAGTGTACAGACGCCGCGGCCCGGCAAAAAGTTAGCGAAAACCGAACGCCGCAATCGGAATTCCAAGTTGGCGCGGGTCGCCGTTTTCCGGGCGGAACGGAGGATCTATCAGGAACTCCACGTCCACGTTTCCCTCCGGCCCCGGAGCGATGTTGAATCGTTCTGTCACCCAGCCGTGCCGCGCAAAAGTCCGGGAACCCAACTCGGCCCCCCCCACGCGCACGGTCAGCTTAACCTTTCCCACGGCGCGAATATAGTCCGGCCCCACGTTCACCGTCACTTGAAACTCATTCGCGCCGGCCGGACGCCGCACCCGCGCCTCCGCCCGCGGCATCGTCCAACGGTAGTTCCCCTCGCGCTGATACCAGCCCCTGGTCAATTGCCACACCGGCGTCAGCCGCGTCATCTCAACGTAGGAAGCGTCTCCTAGCGCGGACGTCCGCCGCATTGTATAGAGCTTCTTCAATGGCCCGTCCCAGCTCAACATCGCCAGCGTGGCCTCCGCCCGCGGCTCCTTATGGTCACTATCTTCCAGGTAGATGAACTCCAGATCGGGGCGGTTGAACGTGTATCGTAGCGCGCCTTCCACGCCCCACCGCCGCAGTCCCGCTGGCGCGCTGTCGATTAGGACCGTGTCAATGTCCTTCCCATTCCGCGCAAGGTCCGCAAGCGAGTGAACATACGCCGCCGTCTCCTCCGCCTCCGCCAACGCAGCGCGCCGCTTTCCGCGCATTTCGGCATAGTTGAACCCCAGCCAGATCGCCAACGGCGCGGCGATCCACTTCCAACCCACGCGCTCCGTCAGCGCCGCCATCGCCACCGCCAAACCCGCGAGCGGCAGATACAAATACGCGCCAAACCGTCGGCCCGGCACCAGCAGCATCGGACTCAGCCACAGTGCCGCCGCAATCAGCCCCCACCACAGACGCCGGTCGCGAATCCATATCGGCAGCAGCGCCAATCCGAAGCCCGCATGCCGCACCAACAACACTTGCGAGGCGTAAAAATCCACCGTCTGCCACAACGTCAGCGGCGTCAGCCGCAGCCCATAGTCCCCAGTCCTCCCGCCTTGTGAAAACAGGGCCTGTACCGTGAACCACGCCCCGCCCGCTAAATGCCAAGCCAGGGAACGAACTGAAAACGAACCAAGCAAATACTCGTAACAAACCAATATAACTGGCACCGCCACAGCCAGTTCCTTTGACTTATACGCGAGCCAGAAACACAATAAACTCAACCACTTGCGCTTGTCGATCCACAGCAAAACCGAAAGAAGCGAGAACACCGCGCACAGGACATCGAACACGTACATTGGCTTCCAATAAGCGTCGAAAACGGCCATATGGAAAGCGAAGAACAAAACGCCTGCAGCCTTGGCCGCCCACGGGAACGACAGCCGTCCCAACAGCGACCACAGCAAGCCTAGATTCACCAAATGCAGCACATGGAGCACGGCGATATACGGCCGGAAATCGAGCCCCGCCATGCGTCCCAGCGCCCAGAAATAGAAGTGCCCCACTGGCCGGAAGTTCGACACATAGAACTGCGGCGTCACCAGCCCGGTGAGAAAACTGGAAAGATCCGCGTGCTTCGTCCAGGCCAGATTGTCGAGATCATCGGAGGAAAAGAAGCCTTTGTAGGCCCCTTTGCTCGCCACATAGAACAGCCACCCGAGCAGCGCGAAGAAGCCCGGCGTTGCCCAGCGCTTATTCATTCCTTCGGTTTCTCAGCGTGCAGAAAGTCAAAATCACAACCCAGGTGCGCCTGCGTCACATGATCCAGAAACAGCTTCCCGTACCCGCGCGAATAAGCCGGTGGCGGTAACGGCCGGCCGGCAAGCCGGCGCGCTATTTCCGCCGGCTCCACATGCAAAGTCAGCTTCCGCGCTTCCACGTCGAGCGTGATGCTGTCGCCCGTCTCTACAATGCTCAAAGGCCCGCCAATGGCCGATTCCGGCGATACGTGCAGTACGACGGTGCCGAAACTGGTGCCGCTCATTCGCGCGTCGGAGATGCGTACGCAGTCCGAGACGCCTTTCTCAAGCAGCACCTTCGGCATCGGAATATGGCCCCACTCTGGGAACCCCGGCGCGCCTTTCGGCCCGCCGTTCTTCATTACCAAAATGGTATTCGCGTCTACCGGTAGATCCATGGAATCGATCGTGTCGTGCATCTGCTGATAGGTTTCGAAAACATATGCCGGGCCGGTGTGTTTGCACAACGCGGGAGTTGCCGCTGTCTGCTTGAAAACCGCCCCGTCCGGAGACAGATTTCCGCGCAATACCACTGTCCCGCCCTCCGGATGCAGCGGCGCGTCGAGCGCCCGAATCACATCGCGGTTATGGCACGGCGCGTCCGCTACGTTCTCCGCGATCGTCTTCCCGTTCACCGTAATGCAGTCGCGGTTGAGCAGCGGCAACAGCTCGCGCATCACCGCCGGAAGCCCGCCGGCGTAGAAGAAATCTTCCATTAAGTGTTGTCCGCTCGGCCGCACATTCACCAGGAACGGTGTCTTCCGCGAAACTTGATCGAAGTCGTCCAATACAAGGTCCAGCCCCAAACGCCCCGCAATCGCCAGCAAATGCACCACCGCGTTGGTCGATCCTCCGATGGCCATATCCACCGTGATCGCATTCTCAAACGCCCGCCGCGTCATCACACGTGATGGCCGCATGTCCTCCTCCACCATCTCAACGGCGCGTTTGCCGGACCGCTCCGCCAACGCCGCCCGCCGCGAATCCACCGCCGGAATCGCCGCATTCCCGGGCAGTGTCATGCCCAGCGCCTCCGCCATTGACGCCATTGTCGACGCCGTCCCCATCACCGTGCAATGCCCCGCTCCGCGCACCATGCAGCCTTCGATTTCCTGCAACTCTTCCGCGCCAACTTGCCCCATCCGGTACAGGTCGAAAATCTTCCGCCCGTCCGTGCCGGTGCCGAACGGCGTGTTCTTATAGTTGCCTGAAAGCGTCGGCCCGCCCGTCACCATGATCGCCGGAATGTCCGCTGACGCGGCGCCCATCAACATCGCCGGCGTCGTCTTGTCGCAGCCGCACAACAGCACCACCGCGTCCACCGGATTGGCCCGGATCGACTCTTCCACATCCATCGCCATCAGGTTGCGGAACAGCATCGTCGTCGGCTTCATGAACTGTTCGCCCAATGAAATCACGGGAAACTCGAGCGGAAATCCGCCCGCTTCCCACACGCCGCGTTTCACCGCGTCGGCCAAGCCGCGCAGATGCGCGTTGCAGTTGTTCAACTCGCTATAGGAGTTGCAGATTCCGATCACCGGCTTGCCGAAGAAAATCTCCCGGCTGAACCCCATGGAGCGCAGATTTCCGCGCCGCGAGAAGTTGTAGTATTCCTTGCCGTTGAACCAGTTGTAGCTACGCAGCTTGGTGGGATCGATCATGGACATGAAGCCGCTATTATGACGGCTCTGGCATGTCCCGTGCTACTCCACGTGTATTTTCGTCCCCTGCTTCGGCTGGGCCGCCATGGATTCAATCTGCTCGTCCAACACGGCCCGCAGCCCCTTCAAAACCTCAATTCGCGCCGCCCGGAAGTGCTGGCTGACGTTTTCCGTAGGTCCCATCCGCCGCAAAAAGTCGCTCAGCAGCGGCCCCGCGCCCCGGCATCCGCAATCGCTTTTGTCTTGGCTCACTTTGCCTCCCTCAAGTCCACAATGAGAGTCTTCCCTTCGAATCTAGCACGAGCCGGTTGCAACGATGCCATCGTCGTCGGCAACCCCACATGCCGGCGGAGCGTGCCCACCTCAATCACCAATTCGTCACCTTTCTTGAACAAGCCCACTTCCCCTTTGGCCGCGAATGGCATTTCCAACCGCACCTGGTAGGCACCACCCTCCCGCGTAAACGAATAGGGCCGTTCGGCCCGCGACACCAACGAGGGATTCTCATCCGGCGCATACAGCACGGATGCCAGCTTCTCCAGCCGCTCCACGCCCAACACCTCGTCCTGGAACATGGGCACGCGCCGCACCGGCACCGGGTCGAAGTAGGTTTCAATTTCCCCCAGAATCTCCTGCTGTGCGTCTCGCCACCGGCCGAAATACGAATCGCGTGCCTCATCCGGCAACACGCGGTTCACCACAATCGTGTCCACCGTTAGCCCGTGCAGCGAGAAATATACAAACGCCCGTTGTGTCTCGCGCAGCACCATTCGTTCCGGATTCGTCACCAGCCGCACGGAGGTCAATTGCGGATCCTCGAGAATCGTGTCGATCCCATCCAACTTTGCGAACAGGTCTTTAATATTCCCGAAATACGAATCCGGCGGCATCTCCACCGGCGACAGCCGGTTGGCCAGCGGCCGTACCGCGTTCAATATCTTCCGCTCCATTGGAAACACGTGCTTCATATACCAGTTCAGAGTCGTCGGCATGGAAATAAACCGCAGCGATTCCGCCGTCGGCGCACAGTCGAGAATAATTACTTCGTACGTGTTCCGTTTTCGATATTGGTTCACGTACATCATCGCGCTCAGCTCTTCCATGCCCGGCAGAATGGCCATCTCTTCCGCTTCCACATCGCCCAGTCCGCTGGTCCGCAGCACCGTCGTGATGTAGCCGGAAATCTCCCGCCAGTGCCGCTTGACTTCCAACTGAATATTCACCTCCTGAAGGTCCAGGTTCTCCGTGACCGCGAGCGGATCGGCCGTCCGCGCATCGAACAAACCCGTATTCAGCGCAAACGAATCCGCCAGGCTATGCGCCGGGTCCACGCTCATCACCAGCGTCTTCACCCCCTGCCGGGCCAATTGCAATCCCGTCGCCGCCGCTACGCTGGTCTTGCCAACGCCGCCCTTACCGCTATACAGCAGAATTCGCATTTCGTCCTCTCATGTTCTTCAACTGTATCGCCATCCGCGGATTCGCCGATAGCTTCGTCTCATGCTTTTCCAGAAACTGCCAGTACATCTCCGTCATCGGGCACGAGTTGGGTTTGTACTTACAACCCTTACAATAATTCGACATCCGGTCGATGTATTTGCCGCTGGCGGCATAAGGCTTCGACGCCATTATGCCCCCATCGGCGTATTGAGACATACCCAGTGTGTTCGGAAGCTCCACCCATTCCACTGCGTCGACATACACCGCCAGATACCACTCGTGCACCTCCTTCGGATTAATACCCGCCAGCAGGCAATAAAGCCCCGTGACCATTAGACGTTGTATATGATGCGCATACCCGAGATCGAGCGTTTGAGTGATTGCCTGGCGCAGGCAGTTCATCTCCGTCTTGCCCGTCCAGAAGAACTTGGGCAGGGAATTGGTCGCGCCCAATTCATTCTTTCCCAGATATCCCGGCATTTGCGTCCAATAGACACCGCGCACATACTCCCGCCATCCGAGTATCTGCCTGATAAATCCTTCGACACAGGCCAACGGAGCCGAGCCCGAATGATATGCCGCTTCCGCCTCCACAATGACACGCCGCGGATCCAGTAACTTCAAGTTCATCGCCGCCGCCAGGCGGGAATGGAACAGCCACGGTTCCTCCGTCCACATTGCGTCCTGATAGGCTCCAAACCATGGCAGCCGGTTGGCGATGAAATCCTGAAGCGCCGCCTCCGCTTCTTCCGGGGTCACCGGCCAATCAAAACCCGACATCAAACCCGGATGTCCCCGAAACCGCAACTCTACGGCGTCTATTACTTCGCGGGTTATCCGATCCGGCTTGAAAGTCAATGGCGCTGGGACGCCAACGGGCCCATCGGCGCCAAAGTGTTCCCGGTTCCGTTTGTCCAAGTTCCACTCCCCGCCCACAGGCCGTCCGGCGTCCATCAATACCCCATGCCGCCGTCGCATTTCGCGATAGAAGTACTCCATCCGCAATTGTTTCCGCCCCTGCGCGTGCGCCCGGAATTCGTCCACCGTCGATAGAAAGTGGCGATCGATCCGAATCTCCAGCGGTATCCGCGCCTGCCGCGCCGCCGCTTCCAATTCCTTTCGAACCCGATAGTCCCCGGGCTCCGCCATCACCAGCCCCTCGGGCTTAAACTGCGCAATGGCTTTCAGTAGTTCCGATCGCAACGATTGGGAATTCGACCGGTCTTCCAACCGGCGATAAAAGACACATCGTCCCAGATGTGTCATCCGCCGCTCATAATGCCGCATGGCGCTGAGGAACAGCGTAATGCGTGCTTTGTGCGACCAGACGTGAGTGGATTCTTCCGCCACCTCCGCCATCCATATTGCATCCTTCGTGCGTTCAAACCCGTCGTAAACCGCCGAATCGTCGTTCAGTTGGTCACCCAACACGATGACGAGATTCCTCATAAACGAATGGATTCAGCCAAATCGTTCCTGGAAGTATTTCTTTTACCGACTCGGGAATTTGAGATCCTGTTCTCCATGTCCACCCGTCTCCGCTGGGGCATTCTCAGCTCCTCGAAATTTGCCCGCACGAAAGTGATCCCCGCCCTCCTTCGCGCGAAGACGCTTGAAGTCGCCGCTATCGCCTCGCGAGACGCCGCCACCGCCCGCGCCCACGCCGATTCCTTCGGCGTCCCCGCCGCCTATGGCTCCTATGAAGAGCTCCTCGCCGACCCCGCCATCGACATCGTCTACAACCCGCTCCCCAACCACCTCCACGTTCCGTGGTCCATCCGCGCCGCCCAAGCCGGCAAACACGTCCTCTGCGAAAAACCGCTCGGGATCAACGCCGCCGAAGTCGATCAATTGATCGCCGCGCGCGATGCCGCCAACGTCGTCGTCGGCGAAGCCTTTATGGTCGCCACGCACCCCCAATGGCTCTGGGTGAAATCCGCCATCGAAGAAGGCAAAATCGGCCAACTTCGCGCTATCCAGGGCTTTTTCAGCTATACCAACATGGACCCCGCCAACATCCGCAACCAGGCCGATATCGGCGGCGGAGCCATCATGGACATCGGCTGCTATCCCATCTTTACTTCCCGTTTCATCCTCGGCCGCAACCCCATCCGCGCTTTCGCCCAAATCGAGCGCGACCCACAATTTCAAACCGACCGCCTCTCCTCCGCCATCCTCGATTACGGCGACGTTCACTGCCAGTTCATTTGCGGCACGCAGTTGAACCCGTATCAGCGGATGCACTTCCACGGCGCCAAAGGCCGCATCGAAATTGAGATCCCATTCAATGCCCCGCCGGACCGGCCCACCAACGTGTTCATCGACACCGGTTCAGGACCGGTCGCCCAAACGTTCGATATTTGCGACCAATACACCATAGAAGGGGAAGCATTCTCCGCCGCCGTTCGCGGCGAACGCCCCGTCCCCGTTTCGCTCGAGACCGCCAAGGGCAACATGCAAACCATCGACGCCGTGTTTCGATCCGCGCGCGAAAACCGCTGGGTTGACCTATAAATCAATCCGGCAAACGAACCCAGACGACGGACTGTCCCCGCGTTGCAATAGTAGCGATGCCCCATCGATCGAGTTTGTGAATCATGCGGTCTGTCGAGAACGCGTACCACAGCGCATTTGGGGCATCCCATGCCAATCCGTGCGAGCGCCCCAAAGTGACCGGAATATCGTGCACCGGCTGGAACTTGCCACCCCTTACGTCCACCTTCGCCAGCCGCGTGAACTTGTGCGACGCCATCCACAAACAGCCATCCACATACTCCAACCTATGCACTCCGCCGCCATCCACAAATACCCGCCGCCCAACGCCATGCCGCTCATCTTTGACGACGCGGTTTCAACCTTCCTTTTTACCTTTCCGATTTTCCAATCGAGCAAGCACGCGGTGTCCGTCGTCTGCTCGCCCAACCCCAGCCGCGACCGGGTCCGTTTTGCGCGAGTTCGTCAGGAGCCTCCCCGGATTCGCACCAAACTTCTGTCGATGGATCGCAAATTCGGCACGCCGGCCATCCCCATATTCAAAGCCAATTCGGTATGAAGCAAATGAATCACCCGCTCCACCCCGGCCTGCCCGAAACACGCCATGCCATACAAATACGGCCGCGCAATGCACACCGCGGTCGCGCCCAGCGCCAACGCTTTCAACACATCCGTGCCCCGGCGAATCCCGCCATCCATCAATACCGGGATGCGCCCATTCACGGCCTTCACCACCTCCGGCAGCGCTTCAATCGTGCCGCCCACTTGATCCTGCTGCCGCGCGCCGTGGTTCGAAACGATGCATGCCTTTGCCCCGTACTGCACGCACCGGTCGCCGTCCTCCGCCGTCATAATGCCCTTCACGATCACCGGCAGCGGCGTGGCCGAGCACAGTTCCGCCAACGTGTCCCACGTCGGCAGCGGCGACGATTTTTTCGGCAGGATTCCCGCCTTCCATGGTGTCTTGGCCTCGGGCAACTTGCCTTGGGCGTCGCGCTTCGGCAAGCCCGTCTCGCACCACGAACGCTCCAGTTTGTTGTGGATCTCCCGCTCTCGCTGCGACACATGCATGATGTCCACCGTGAAGCAGATGCCCTTGCAACCCTGGGCCTCCAGCCGCTTCACAAATGATCGCATCTGCGGCTTGTTCATCAGAATTCCGCCCGTCGTCAATTGCCACCAGTTTTCCGCCGCCGTCCCTTCCTGGAGCGTCGTTTCAATGCCTCCATTCGTAATGTGCAGCGTCTTCGATTTCCCGGCGGCGCGCGAAACTTCCAACTCCCCACCCGGGAAAAAGCAGTTTTTCCCGCCGGCCGGATCGAACAGAATCGGGTAGTCCAGCTTCATCCCGAACAGTGTCAACGACGTGTCGATCTTTTGCGTGTCCACCAGCATTCGGGGCCGAATAATAATCCGCTTAAACCCCTCCCGATTGTCGTGAAGCGCCTGTTCGTCCTCCGACCCGCCCTCAAGGTAGTCCCAGGCCACCGGGTCTAGTTTCTTCTTCGCCAATGCCGCGAAGTCAAACACATTCACCGGGTCCATCACGCTGGCCTCTTGCGCCAAAGCCGCGAACGGCGCCGCGCCGAATATGCCCGCCAGTTGCCGGAATGCTGTTCTGCGTCGAATCTGCATAGACGGCGATTCCATCACAACTCGCGCTCCGCCGCAATACCCGCATACGATGTAGGCGATGTCCACTGCATGGCTCGATTTTTACCGCGGGAAATCCACCGATTCCGAAGGCCGGTATATTCACGAAATCCTCGCCTGGAACGACAAGCAACTCGAAGGCGTGCACGACTACATTCAGTGGCTCTTCCCGCTTCCCGACCCCAGCATGTTTAACGCCCGTGCGCCGATTCTCACCCGCGGCGACATAGCCGTCGCCCGTGCCGACGAAACCATCCAGGCTAACCTCCGGGCGGCCTTCGAACGCATGCTCCGCTTCTACGGCCTTACAGCCGAGACCGCGGACCGTCCGAAGCCGTGGGTTTGTGCCGCGGACCACAACCACCTGCGTCTCACTCGAATTTTTCGCTCTCTCCGGCTGCTCGGACTCTTCGCGGAAGCGCAAATCCTCTTTGACGCTATCAGCGAATACGACACCGCCTTCCCCGAACGAACCAAGCAGTTCTGGCGCGATGCGATGACGCTGGATTGAGGGCCCAGTGTCGGAATGTCACTCACTCATGCTTGAACCGAGTCCGGTATCGGCCGAACTGCGACACGGCAAGCCCAATAGAAATCGGTATTTCGCTCGAAGGATTTGAGACCGGCCCATCAGATCGGGGAACAACGGATTCTGGAGTCCCATGGCCGAAAAACAAGGGCCAGTCAATCCGCGTCATTGCATTTGTGTCTCAGGATCTTGATATCGGCGCTGCCGAAAGGGGTTGGCAGGCCCCTGAATAGTGAGCGGGCGGGAGCGGCCGTTCGGGCCGTTGAACTCCCAGGGGACCTGCGCCGCGCCTCCCGGGCTGGTGACCTCGGCGATTGGGAAGGTGACACCGTCCCTTCCACTTTGGTGCGCGCACTGACGCCGGTTCCGGTCATCCGGACGACGGAGCCAGGGAGAACCGAAAAAGATTGGGCGGAAATTAGTGGCGTTTTGGGAACGACTTCGGTGACGTCGCCGCTGACCGTTTGGACGCGAAGCAGTTGGCCGGAGAAGGTGACGAGCCAGGCGAGTTGAGGGTGCCGCTGTCGGTGACCGCGAGGTCATAGAACTGGGCGAAGAGGGTGCGGGTGGCGAGGATTGGTAGGAATAGCGCCCGCATAACTCAACGATAGCCGAATCGGGAATCGGTCCTCACGGAAGGAGGGTTTGGTTTTCTCGTAAAGCTATGCCGGCGGCGTGGAACCGTCGGGAAGTGCATCCGGCGCTCCAGTCCTGCCCTATGCCTAGCCGAGGTCGGCCCTAATATCGAAAGTGAAAATGCCTCACCGGCAGCGGCATAGGCGAATTAGCCCCCCGCACCGACTTCCACAGAATCTCGTTCAACGCAAATTCCGGCGCGCGATCATAGTCGGAAAAGTCCATCTCTCCGGACTCCTTCGCGCCCCAGGCCAGCGCCGTGTTCTTGGCATTCACGTCCACCTGCGGCGGCACGTGCGTGTACGCGGTCAGATCAGTCTTATCCATGAACGCCGCAAACATCGGCGTCGCCGCCGCATCGTACTGCGTCATCGGCGGCAACCCCAGCAGGAGTTCCATCGTGCGCAGCATGGAGGAGGTTGTATAGAGCGTCGAATCAACGGCGTTTCGCTTGGTATACGGCGAGATCACCAGCCCGGTCGTCCGCCGCGAATCCACATGGTCCGGCCCATTCTGCGCGTCGTCCTCAATAATGAAGATCGCCGTATTCGGCCAGTACTTCGAATGCGTCACGCGATCCACTAACTGGCCCACCGCCCAGTCGTTACTGGCCACCGCGGCCGAGGGAGTCGGCGCGCCGGCGCGCGTCCCCTGCGTGTGATTCTCGCCCAAGCTCATGACCACAAAATTCGGCAGCCGCTTCAACGGATCCGCCGATTCGAATTCCGCCTCAAACTTATCGAACTCCTCGAAAAACACCTTCACGTTGTCCGTATCCCGCATTCCTGGCAGCCTGAACTTGGGCGCGACGTGCCCGACAAGCCCCGTGACGCCGGGGGCCGCGACCATCTGATCGCCTTCGCTAACACGCGCCGCATACTCTCCATAGGAACGATACGTCAGCCCCTTCTTCGCCGCCAGATCCCACATGTGGCCGGATGCCGGGGTATTCGCCGGACCGTTCACAGCCGCCGAGATGCCGCCGTACTGCGGCGGCCAGCGCTTTTCGTTGAAGTCGGTCGCATAGGCGGAGTTCGACCAGGAATGCCCGTCCACCGACACTTCGCCATCGCAGTACAAGTTATCGAATAGCACAAACTGCTCGGCCAGCCGGTGCTGATTCGGCGTAACTTTGCGTCCGAAAATCGTTAGTCGTGAATCGCCGTTGCCCTTCGCGATATCGCCGAAAACCTGATCATAGGTGCGGTTCTCCTTGATGATGTAGATTACATGCCGAATCGGCGAACCCTCACCGACTTGCTGCGGGACAATCGACGGCCCGCTTGCCGGCGGCCGTGCCCGCGTCAACATCTGATCGTTATAAGGACAATTCGCCATCGCCTCGCGCGTGTACGCCTTGATCTGGCTCTTCAAGTTCCCAAGCGGAATCACGCTTACCGAGCCTTTCTGCAACGCCCCCACATGGCGCGACCCCGCCCCCGGCTTGGCCAGCGGGCTCGTCGGCCCGTCGATATTCGAGTACCCGCCAAGGCCCTTCGCCGAGCCGACGTAGAGCGACTGGCCATCCGCCGAAACCGTCAACGCCGCCGGATACCACGCCGTCGGAATGAAGCCCTCGACGTGCGAAACTTCTTCCTCGCCGATATTGATTACGGCCACATTATTGTTGTCCCCATTGGCGACGAAAAGCAGCTTCTCCGCCGGATCGAGAGCGAGGGCGTTCGGCGTCGAGCCTACCGGAGCCATCTTGTACATCGCCGTCGAAATTACTTCAATCGGCCGCAATTGGCGAGTATCGATTACATACACAGAGTTCTCATTTGAGCAGGCCACAAACAGCCGCCCATCGCGCGCCAGCACCATATCGTTCGGATTGCGGCCCACCTTAATCGTGGCCTTCACCTTTCGGGTCGCCGTATCGAGCACCGTGATCGAATCGCTCGCCCAGTTGGAAACATAGAGCGTCGCGCCCGCCGGATCCAGAACTACGTCATAGGGGTGAATCTCGGTGGGCATCTCCGCCAGCCGCTCGCCGGAATTGGTGTCGAACGCCACCACGTGCCCGCGCACGGCCTTCGTGTTGCGATTCGCGGCATATAGAATCGGCAGCTTTGGATGATGGGCGAGCCCGGACCAGTAGATCTCATTCCGGGCCAAGTGATGTTGGAACTGCTTGGCGGGCCGCTCGCTCAACTTGCCATTGGCGTAACCGAAACCATACACCGGCGCCGCCGTCGGATTCTGCCGCGATTCCGCGTTCCCGCCCGAAATGAAAAGCGTCTTCCCGTCCGGCGCCCAGGCCATGCCGAACCACGCCGACTTCAAGGGCGTCCGCTGCGTGATCTCCACATTCTTCGGATCGATCACCAGAAGCCCGTGCGGATTGTAGCCCGAGTGCAGCGCGACGATTTGGTTGTCGCTCGGCGCGGTCGTTAGGTTCAACACGTAGTCGGCGGTGACGACGTGTCTACCGGCCGGTGTAATTCGCCACCCGTTCGGAAGATCGAACCCGCTATTTGGGAGCACGCGCGGCGCCTGCTGGGAGGAAAGGATCGCGGCGGAAAGGACAAGTATGGGGATGCGCATTGGGTTTAGTGTGACAAATTTCTGTTTCGTGAATATTGCAGCGCCGCTAATCCTGGAATAGTTTCGGTGCAAACTCGTGAAGATGATTCCGCCAAACCTGCCAGTCGTGCAGTCCAGGCGACTCGTACCAAATGTGGCGGATGCCGGCCTTATCCAGCGCCTGGTGCAGGGCCACGGAACTCGCGAACAGCGCGTCTTCCCGCCCGCACCCGATCCAGAACAGTTTCACCTTCTTGTTGAAGGCCGCCGCGTCCTTGAACACGCCGCCGTAGGAGGTTTCAATAGCAAAATTCCGTGCCCCGGCGCCGCTAAAGCTGCCGATGAACGCGAACCGGTCCAGATTCCCGAGGCCAATCTGCATCGCTTGCCCGCCTCCCATAGATAGCCCCGCGATGGCCCGGTGTGCCCGATCGGTCAACGTGCGATACGACCGGTCAATCTCCGGAATCAGATCCTGCATCACCATATCCGGAAACGCCTCATTCCCACGTCCGCCCGTCTCCCCCGGCCGTAGTGCGTAGCCATTGTCCATGACGACAATCATCGGCTTCGCCCTGCCTGCGGCGATCAAATTATCGAGGATGAAATTCGCCCGCCCCTGCGCCGTCCAGCCGCGTTCACTCTCGCCCGAGCCATGCTGCAAATAGAGCGCCGGATACCGCGTCCGCGCATCCCCGTCATAGCCGGGCGGCGTGTAAACATAGGCCCGCCGCATTAGCCCCGTTACCTTTGACCGATACCAGTGCATCCGCACATCGCCATGCGGCACGTCCTTGGGCTCGTAGAAATCCAGCGCCGGATCCGGAATATCAATTCCACTCGATTGCCGCGCCCAGCCGAAATATGTTTCAGAATTCGGGTCATTCGCCGCCACTCCGTCAACCAGCAGCCAGTAGTAGTGAAAGCCCGGTTGCGCGGGGCCGATCGTCGCCGTCCAGACGCCATCCGCGCCTCGCGTCATATCGAACGGACCTTTTCCCAACCCATTATTTCCACCGCCGGGCATCACTTGCACTTTCTCCGCCGTCGGGGCTTTCACCTGAAAGGTCACGCGCCGGTCCGGATGCACTTGCGGGAATGCGGCGCCGCGCACGTTCGATGTGGCCGGCGTTTGCGCCAACGGCGCCACTGCGGTAAACGCCAAAAGCAGTACTCTCAACATATCTATTGCAACCCTTCGGCAATCCCATCCCCATCCGTGTCCGGGAAATCGACCAGAAAAATCTGCCGGAAATCGTTCCCGCCGGCGTCTTTCACCAACTTGCCATCGGCATCGTAAGTTGGTACCCGCCGATTGAACGCCAACCGCTTCCCGTCACGCGACCAAACCAGCGCGTCCGCCGCCGAAACCCCCGTACCGCGCTGGGTCAACCAGCGCATCTTTCCAAACTGCGCTCCCGGCTTCACGCAAATCGTCGCGACGCCGTTATCGCTCAACACCGCTATGGAGTTGCCGGTTGGATGCCAGCGCAGTCCGCCCGTCGCGCCTCGCGGGAGGCTTGTCGCCTGAATCGGCCGCATTTGTGGATCGGCGCTCTGGTCGAAGCCATGCGAGTTAATAATGAATACCTGCCGCGTGGCATCGGCCGCGTTCGCAAAATAGCCAATGCGAGTTCCGTCGAGCGAACCACGAACGATCCCAGCGGCCGGCGTGCGCGTCAACCGCCGAATAGCCGTTCCGGCCGGCGGAGCCATATAGCGCGTCTTTGAACCCGAATCCGACGTCGTGATGTCCACATTCGCCGGTACATCCACGACAAAAAGTGACGAAGTCACGCGCCCATCCGCCTCTTTCACATTCCCAATAAACGCCCGCATCAGCCCCGCCGCTCCCACCCACGAATCGTCGGCCGCGCGTTCGATATCGCCGGGCTTCGACTCCGCGGCTGGCACTACCGCAACTAACAGGGCCACCCAATGAGACGCCCGGCACGGCGCCTTCTCGTTCGGCAGCATAAATCCAATCGTGCGGCCGTGCTGCGTGAACAACGCGTCGTCGTAGGTAAACCCGATCCGCTTGCCATCGGCGCTATATTCATGCCGGTGCGACCCTCCCCGATGCGCCCCGCGCGGCGTCACTTCCGACTTCACGTCTCTGCAATCGAAGAACCGGATATCGCCCGCGCCGTCTCCCGTTGCCACGCCGCCCCGGCGGTTGGTCGCGCCGTAGTATCCCAATTCGTCCACCTCGCTCAGCAGCGGACCGTGAATAAACGTCACCTCATCGGCAATCGGGTTGTAGGAAGCCGCGCCAAGCCCCGGCGCCGATCGCGTCCCGAATACCGACGCTGGCGCATAAACGAGGTTCTCCAGTCCCGTCGTCACCGACACCTTCATGATATTCGTCCCGTTCCCAATCCCGCCGCCAAACGTGTCGCGCGTGTCGTAGATGAGGAACCGCCCATCGCGCGAAAAATTGTCGTTGTTATCAAGCAGTTTGCTGATCGGCGAATTCGTCAACTGCCACTCCCCGCCTTCCGTCTGCGCGCCTCCCGGGATGCAAATCAAGATCAGAGCCAGTCCCGTCGCCAGCGACGGTCTGAGGAATGATGTCCATTTCATCGAAACGTATCGTATTTGTTTCGCGGCCGTGTGTCTACCCCGCGCGGCCTAACCCCAACCCTCGGTGCAGAAATGCGATGAGTTCGGCGTCTGGTAACGTACCTTTTCCAACTCCGGCGTTGCTAGTTTCCGATAACCCTGAAACCGCGACTCCAGTGCAAAATCCAAGATCCCGCTGGTCAACATCGTGCGCTCCACCGGGTAGGGCGCCCGCCCGGTTTCAAACATCTCTTCGATCTTCTTTATCAGGCACCCAAAATGGTGATGAGGCCGCCCCGGCTGCAGGTTCATCAGTAGAGACACCGGCTCGCTCCGGCCTTCCACGGAAATTGCCGCCGTAAAGTCCTCCACTATACCCGTCATCAGGAACGCGGCCGCCTGCAAGCCATCTGAATGCTCGATCACAAACACCGTCGGATCCTTCACTAACGCCTTCGCATCGCCCGTCTTCCGCGTATTGCTGTGCGTCAACGCCCGGTCAAAAAGCCGCTGTACCCAGTTGTTTTGCGAAATGAATTTCCAGCACGCGTCTTTCTGCAGGCACTGTACCGAGCGTACCCCAGTCTCGCCACCGCGCCGCCGCTCCGTCAGGCACTGCAGCGCCTCCAAAACATGAAAACCGTAAATATCCAGCCCGCTATAGGAGATCGCGACCGCATGCGTTTGCCGGGCGCCGAACGGCGTATCGATCGCGGGCACGCGCCAAGCCACGGGCACTGAGGATCCGGCGAGCATAGGAAACTGCAATTCCCGCGAAATCTCCACCATCCGCGTCGCCTGCCGCCAACTCCACGACAAGTGTTTATCGTTGAACACAGGCACCGCCCGGCCGCTTTGGCGAAACACGTCGGTGATTTTCAAGAACATCTCAAACCGGGGATAGAGCTTCTGTTCTTTATCGTTCATCGGGTAGTCGCCATGCTCACCGATAAGGATCACGCCGTCGACGGCCAATTTATCCCCGCCGAGCGTCAGCGCTTCCTGCACGGTGCGGTAGATCGGCACGCCGAATTTTTTCGCTCGCTCCCGGCTCATGTCGCCCTTCGGCACCTGTTCGGTGAACATGGAGACGATCTTCGACCGCGGATAGGGCGGCCGGTCGTTCTGTTTGTACCCCTCCAGATATTTGCCGATCACGACATCGGCATGCGAACCGGGCCGGTATTCGGTGATAATGGCGGCAATTCGCTTGGGTTCACCGGCGGCGGCCAGCGGTAGGGCCGCGGTCGAAAGAAAAATGCGTCGATTCATAGTTATTAATGTTGATTAGCCTATCAGATGTGTTAGAATTAAAGGTAGAGTTTGACAGTCTGCTGGTTTTGGCATCTTTCGATAGTCCGGTTACGCCGTCCTTGTCTAATCCTGCTCGGAATTCGCCGGTCTGCAACTTTCAAGGACAAACATGAAGAATATTTTTGTGGGTAACCTCAGTTTTGGTGCCACCGAGGGCGCAATCCGCTCTCTTTTTGAGCAATACGGCACGGTCGACCGTGTCAGTGTCGTCACGGATCGTGATACGGGCCAGTCGCGTGGTTTCGGCTTCGTCGAAATGCCGAACAACGCCGAAGGCGATCAAGCTATTAATGACCTAAACGGTCGCGAACTCGAAGGCCGCGCTATCAATGTAAATGAAGCGCGCCCGAAGGAAGATCGTGGCGGCGGTGGCGGTGGTGGTGGTCGCGGCGGCTACGGCGGTGGTGGTGGCGGCGGTCAGCGCCGCGGGAACCGCTACTAAACTCTTTCCAACTTTCTCGAAAGGCGGCTACCGTAAGGTGCCGCCTTTTTCAATTCCTGCTGCTCAATTCCGCTTTCGCCTGATCAAATTCGACCGCTAATCGCGCTACCAGCACCGCCGCCGGCACCGTCGCCTTCACCGCTCCAATTCCCTGCCCACTACTCCATATGTCGCGCCAGACGCGAAACTCTTTGTCTCCGCCGGAACCGAAATCCATCTTCTCCGCACTGCCGGCCGGCAAATTGTCCGGATCCAATCCCGCCGCTTCCACCGACGGCCGCAAATAGTTTCCATGTACGCCCGTAAACAGGTTCGTGTAAAGAATGTCGCTCGCCGAAGAATCGACGATCATTTGCTTATACGCGTGCAGAGCCCTGGCTTCCTCGGTAGCGATGAATGCCGAGCCGACATAAGCCAGATCCGCCCCCATCGCCAACGCCCCCAGGATTGAGGCGCCATTCGCGATAGCGCCCGACAGGGCCAGAATTCCGTCAAACCACTCGCGAATCTCGCTTACCAGCGCGAACGGCGAAATGGTTCCCGCATGTCCGCCCGCGCCGGCCGCAACCGCAATCAACCCGGTCGCGCCCTTTTCAATGGCTTTACGCGCGAATCGATTAGAAATCACGTCGTGTAGCGTAATCCCGCCATACCCGCGAATCGCCTGATTCACATCCTCGCGCGCGCCCAGCGACGTAATGGTAATCGGCACTTTCCACTTCACGCAAAGCGCCAGATCCTCTTCCAATCGCCCATTGCTTTTATGAACAATCAGGTTCACCGCGAATGGCGCCGACGGCGTATCCGGATGCGCCGCATCCCAAACCGCCAATTCCGAAGTCAATTGATGCAGCCACTCATCCAACTGCGACAACGGCCGCGCATTCAACGACGGAAACGAACCAATCACCCCGGCCTTGCACTGCGCCAGCACCAGATCCGGATTCGAAACGATAAACATCGGCGCGCCGACGACCGGAATGCGCAAGCGAGTCCGGAATGGCAGCGGTTCCCGCATTAGTGCGAGTGTGCGTGGCAGCAAGCGCAGAGCCGTAAGTTGCGGAAATGGGCGGTGGCCACCAACAGTCCGCCCGCCGTCATGAACCACGCCTCGTTATACGGAAAGTTGAACCACGCCATTTTCGCCGCGGCAAAGAAAATCAGCCCCGCCCCAAACAAGAATAGCGACGTGGGATTCCGGTGATTCACAAAGCTCTTGACCAATCGCCACGAACCTAGAATAAAAGTGCAAGCCAGAATCGCCCACTCAAACTCCGGGCCAGCAATCCAAGCAAGGCTCGAGGCCGTCAGCAGGCTCATCGCAATCGGCAAAACCCCGCAATGGACCGCGCATCCAATGGAAAGCGCCATTCCGTACCGATCTATTACCAGACTATTGCTTTCCCTATTCTCTACCGGCATATGCGCGTTCCCTTATTTGATAACACGCTCTCACGTATGATTGCAAGGGCTCGCTACAAACGAACGCTCAATCCATCGGACAACGTGTTGCGATACGCCTTCCAAGCCGGAATAAATCCAATTACAAGGCCCGCCACGGCCACCGCGCCCAGATAGATCCAGCCCGTCGCCGTCGGTGCTTGAATCGGCACGTAGAGACCAAAGTGTCGCTCCACGATCGGTTGGAACGTCACGCTCAGAACATACACCAGCGCCACGCCCAGCACGCATCCGGCAACGCTTAGAAGGAACGATTCCAGCACCAGCAGCGAAATAATCTTCACCGGTCCGGCGCCGATAGCGCGCAGAATCGCCATCTCGCGCCGCCGCTCATTCAGCGACGTGTAAAGCGAAACCAACATCCCCAGCAGCCCCACGATAATCACGAAAAACGTCACGACTGTCAGCGCGTCTTCCGCATAGCCAATCGTTCGCCAAAGCTCCTGGAGCGTCAAGCCTGGAATAATCGCTTGCAGCGGCTCCTCGGTATACGTGCTGATTTCCCGCTGCAGCCGCAGGGTGTCGATACGCGACTTGCTGCGCAGCAAAAACGACGTAATCTGGTCGATTTTCACCGTCTGCTTCGTGATCTTCTCCGCCGGCACTTCTTCGCCCGGCATGGGCGGAGCGCCATCGGTCCAATCGATATGAACGGCGGAGATCCCCTCAAGCGGCATATATATGGATCGATCCACCGGTGTCGCCGTCTTCGCCAATACTCCTGTCACCGTGAACGGCTTGTCTTTATGATCGAGAATACCGCGCCCCGCGGCCGACGCCACGCCGTGCGTGATCACAATTTTGTCGCCCGTCTTGTAACCCAGCGTTTTGGCGACATCGGATCCCAGCGCCACTTCGAAGACATCCTGCGGCGAGCGCCCGGATTCGAACGTGATCGAACGGTCCCGCCTGTATCGGTAGTGCTTGTAGAACTCTTCGGTCGTGCCGACAACCCGAAACCCACCATGGCTATCGCCCAGCGAGTAGGGGATCGTCCAAGCCACCGCAGGGTGATTCTTCCAATGTTCGTAGGTCTGGTAAGTGATGTTGTTCGTCGCCGCGCCAATGCGAAAAACCGAATACAGCAGCAACTGCAACGACCCGCCGCGCGCGCCCACAATCAGATCCGTCTGGCTGATCGTGTTCGCAAAGCTCTCCCTGGCGCCCACGCGTACGTTCTCCACGCCAATCAGCAGCGCGATACTCAAGCCAATCGAAAAAACAGTCAGGGTCGTCGTCAGCACCCGGTTCTTCAGCGATTGATAGGCAAGCGATAGCAAAACCATCTAGGAGCCCGCCTTGTTGATATCGGGGAGCGAAAGTTGCCGATCGAAAAGATGCATCAGCGACCGGTCGTGACTGACAAATAACAGCGTCGAACCCGCCAGGCGGCACGACTCAAACAGCAACTCCAAAAACCTCTCGCGATGATCGTAATCCAGTGACGATGTCGGCTCATCGGCGATTATCAACTCCGGCGCGCCCAGCAAGGAACGCGCGGCCGCCACCCGCTGCTGCTGCCCGACGCTCAGGTTCGTGACGCGCTTCGACAAAAGCTCATCGATCCCCAACCGCTTCGCCACCTCATGCGCGGCCTGTTCCATCGGAAGCCCATGCAGCCGCGCCCGCCGCTCCGGGCTCAATCGGCACGGCAGGGTAATGTTCTCCATCACCGAAAGGTATGGGATGAGATTGAACAACTGAAAAATATATCCCATGTGCGACCCGCGGAACGCGTCCCGCTGCGATCCGGAGAGCTTGGCGACGTCCCGCCCCAGCACTTCGACCTTACCTGTATAGCCGCCCAGCACGCCCGCCAAAACGCCTAACAGCGTCGTCTTCCCGCTCCCGCTCGGGCCGAATATGAAAACCTTCTCGCCCGCTTCCACCTGAAACGCGGGAATTCTCAGCACCTCCGCCAAGCCCCTGGCGTAGGAGAAGCGCAGTTCGGTTAGCCGGATCGCGGGAAGCGCTGCGCTCATTTGGCGATCTTCAAAACGCCCTTATCGTCTTCCACGTCCAAACTCAACTGCTGCTCGCCGGCCAGCAGCGCGACATCCACGTCGTGAATTTTCGGGAACACCTTCTTAAAACCAAAACGGATGCCGGTGCCTGCCAACGATTTGGCGCACTCTACATCGAACTTGGCATGCACCTCCGAATGTTGCTCTTGCCTCGCCTCAACTTTGGCTGACGTGTTCGTCAGCTTACACGCCGCCGTGGCCGGGAAGATTACCATTTCCGCGAATCGCGTTTTCAGCATGTTCAACGCCACAGACTGCTTCGCCTTATCCGCCGCGCTCTTGGCTTCATACTCGAAGCCAATCACGCTGTCGGCCGGCGCCTCAAATTCAATCTCGCCTTTCGGTGAGCCCGCCGCCGACTCGAAAGCGATATTCACCTTCGCCGACCCATGCTCGTGCGCCTTACGGCTCCGGGTCTGGGCGGATAAAAGCGCGCCGACAGCAAGTAGAGCAAGCGCGAAACGCATCGAGTTTATTCGTCCTTGTAAGGTTCAATCACCATGCCGGTGAGCTGAAAGCCGACGTCCCCATACGGGCTCTTCACGGTGGAAATCTGCAACTTGCCGTGCACCCATACCGGATCCCAGAAGCTCATCTTAACCTTCTTCTGGCTATTCATTTTCACTTGCACAATCTGGTTCGGCGGCGGTGGCGGCGTGTGGATGCAAGCGCCTACATATGGCACGAGCAGGAACTCGCTCACAATCTCCGAATCGTCTTCCAAGGGAACCATGTATCCCGGAATTCGCACCAGTTTCCCGTCCAGCGCTTTCAACGACGGCGAAATTTTGCCGGTGCGATAGTTCAACTCCCGCAACATTCGCCAATCCATCTTCGCCGCCGGCTCTTCCGCGGCATACGCCGCCTGCACAAATCCAACAGACGGGGCGGGTCTGCTATCGGAGCTGAAATCCTGCCGCGCCATATCCCGATTTACGACGTAAACCATCACCGAGAACATGAGCGCGAGGATAACGCCGTGTACAAATTTCATGTTACCCCCAGTCTCTCACGTTCCCGCCGGTTCCCGCAAAGCGGGACAATAGCGTTACATGCGTTTGTTAGCGGTGATTCCCCTTATTACGATGCCCGTTTTCGGCTGCGAGTTACGGGTTCTCACCTGGAATATCCACCACGGCGAAGGCATCGACGGCAAACTCGACTTCGCCCGCATCGGCCGCGTTATTCGCGACGCCCGCCCCGACATCGTCGCTCTGCAAGAAGTCGATGTCCGCACCGAACGCATCAAGGGCCGCGACACCGTCCGCGAACTTGAGCGTCTCACTGGCATGCGCGGTATTTTCGGCGCTTCCATGCAGTTCGAGGGCGGCGGCTATGGCAACGCCGTTCTCGTTAACGGCACCGTTCTGGGCTCCCGTGTTTTTCCCATCGGCGCGAGCGAAGGCATGGAGCCACGCTCGCTTTTGATGGTCGAAATGCGCCCCTACCGCTGCTCATTGGACATCGCGTTTTTCAGTACCCACTTCGACCACAAAAGCGAGGAAGATCGCATGGCCGGAGCCGCGGTCGCCAACCTTCCCATCAGCCTCCCCGCCATCCTCGCCGGCGATCTGAACGCCCCGCCTGACGATCTCGTCATCGGAACCCTGATGCAGCAGTGGGCCAGCGCTACCAAGGGCCCCGTTTACCTCACCAGCCCATCTGAAAATCCCAAACGCCAAATCGATTACGTTCTCTTCCGTCCCGCCAAACGTTGGACCGTCGTCGAAGCCAAGGTCATCGATGAAACCGTCGCCTCCGACCACCGCCCCCTTCTGGCTGTCCTGAAACTACTGCCAGACGACCAGTAGCACCAGCAGCCCTGCCCACAGCACGCCCATAAAGTGCCAATATGCGGAAGTATTCCGCGCCGCCGCCCGGTGCCGGCGTAGCGGTTGCTCCTCGCCATCGGCCAGCCCCGCCGCTTTCTGGATCAGCCAATAAAGCCCGCCTAGCCCGCCAAGCAAGTGCACCGCATGTACACCCGAAAACATGTAGTACATTGACCCTCGCGGATTGCCCACAATGTAGACGCCCTGTGACGCCAAGTCGCGGCAACCCAATAACTGCGTTACCAGGAACAGAATCCCCAACCCCAACGTCAACCGCAGCCCCATCCGGTAGTGCGCGAATCGCGCCATTCGCAAGTCCCGCCGCGCCCATTGGAGCGTGATACTGCTCAACCCAATTAGCGCCGTCGATATCCAGAACCAGACGCTCATGTGGACATTCGATTGCGCCGGCCTATCCTGAATTGCAAAGGCATAAGCAACCGCCAGCGCGATGAAAAACGCCCCGATCGCCACCAGCACCAGGATCATCCCCAACATGCCTAGGCTGACCCTGGACTTCGATTCGGCGGGTTCCAAAGACGGTTGCATTGCCACCTTCCAGCATACGGCCCTTAGCATGCGCACTTGCAGGGGGGTGCGAACTTCGTTAGCTTGAGTTATGTTACGCAGGTTGTTTCTTGGGGCCACTCTGCTCTCTCTGGTTCTCGCGGCGCAGAACAAAAAGAGCCCGATTGACAAGTTCCGCCAGTTGGAAGAGATTCTTCCAACGCCCAACGAATATCGCACCGCCTCCGGAGCGCCCGGTCATCGCTACTGGCAGCAGCGGGCCGACTACTCAATCGACGTCGAACTCGATGACGTCAACCAGAAGATCATCGGCCGCGCGACCATCACATATCACAACAACTCGCCAGATACCCTCACCTATCTCTGGCTCCAACTCGACCAGAACATCTGGGAGCCGCATTCCGATACGGGATTAACCGAAACCGCTCCCGATTGGAAGAAGTTTCCCCTCCCCACGTTCCGCCGCTTCATGGATGACCCCTTCGCCGGCGGCTATCGCATCGGACCCGTCAAAGACGCCGATGGTAGGGAACTCAACAAACACGTTAATCGCACCATGATGCGTGTCGATCTACCCGCCCCCCTCCCTTCCGGCAAATCGTTCGTCTTCACCCAGGATTGGGACTACAAGATCAACAACTCAAAGCGCATCAGCGGCCGCACCGGCGCCGAGTTCTTCCCCAAGGACGGCAATTGGCTCTACGAAATCGCGCAATGGTTCCCCCGCATGGCCGCCTACAACGACGTCAGCGGCTGGCAGCACAAACAGTTCTTGGGCACCGGCGAATTCACTCTCGAGTTCGGCGATTACAAGGTTCGCATCACCGCTCCCAATGACCACATCGTCGCCTCCACCGGAGTCCTGCAAAACCCGGACCAGGTTCTGACAGCCGTGCAGCGCCAACGCCTGAATATCGCCAGAACAGCCCAAAAGCCGGTGATGATCGTCACCGAGGCCGAAGCCGCGGCAAATGAAAAATCAAAACCGACCGCCAAGAAAACCTGGATCTTCCACGCCGAAAACGTCCGCGATTTCGCTTTCGCCTCCTCCCGCAAATTCGCCTGGGATGCCCAAGGGCACAATATGGACGGCAAGGTCGTCATGGCCATGTCGTATTACCCCAAGGAAGGCAACCCGCTCTGGGAGCGCTATTCCACCCACGCCATCATCCACACGCTCAACATCTACTCGCGCTACACCTTCCAATATCCGTACCCGGTCGCCATCTCCGTCAACGGCCCCGTGGGCGGCATGGAGTATCCGATGATCTGCTTCAACGGCCCGCGCCCCAAGGATGACAAAACCTACTCCGCCCGCACCAAATATGGCCTGATCAGCGTCGTTATCCACGAAGTTGGCCACAACTATTTCCCCATGATCGTCAACAACGACGAGCGCCAATGGACCTGGCTCGACGAAGGCATCAACTCATTTCTCCAATACCTCGCCGAAGTCGAGTGGGAAGACAATTATCCCTCCCGCCGCGGCGAACCCGCCAAGATCGTCGAGTACATGAAGGGCGAAGGCCACGACCCCATCATGACCAACTCGGAGAGTATCGTCGACCTTGGCGGCAACGCCTATCACAAGACGGCCACCGCCCTGAACATCCTGAGAGAAACCGTCCTTGGTCGCGAGCGTTTCGACTTTGCTTTCAAGGAATACGCCCGCCGTTGGATGTTCAAGCGGCCCATGCCCGCCGACTTCTTCCGCACCATCGAAGACGCCTCCGGCACCGATCTCGATTGGTTCTGGCGCGGCTGGTTCTATACGACTGAACTGGTCGACATCTCCGTCGACGAAGTGAAGCTCTACTCGGTGGACACGCAGAACCCGGACGTCGAAAAGCCGATCTCGAAGAGGGAAAAGGACGTCGAGCCTGTCACGCTCTCCGCGCAACGCAATAAGCCTTTGCGCAAACGTGTCGAAGACTACCCCGAGTTGATCGATTTCTATAATAAATACGACGAATTCACCGTCCTGCCTTCCGACAAGAAGGCCTTCGAAACCTGGGTCAAACAGTTCGAGGAGGACGAGCGCAAACTCTTCGATCCTTCCATGAGCTTCTATGCCGTCGGTCTGAAAAATCTCGGTGGCCTCGTCACGCCGGTCATCCTCCATGTCGAATTCACCGACGGTACCCGCGAAGAGCTAAGAATCGCCGCTGAAATCTGGCGCCGCAACAATCTTCACGTCGAAAAGATCATCGCCACTCGCAAGGAGCTCAAGTCGATCGTGCTTGACCCGCATTTGGAAACCGCCGACGCGGACACGGCCAACAACTACTGGCCGCGCCGGGCAACCAAGTCGAAATTCCAGATCTTCAAGGAAGACCGCGACAAGGTGAATCCCATGCGCGAATTGAAGGAAAAAGGCGCGCCTTCCGGCGCCGGTCAACCCTGATGCGCCTCGCCGCTATGCTGTTAATGTACGCCTCGCTCGAGGCGCACAAGTTCCACTACAGCAAAACGGAAATCAACTGGAACACGGCAAACAAAACCCTCGAAATCATCGCCACACTCCATGCCGACGATATAGAAGCATTCCTCCGTAAAACCCACGCCCAACTCGAACTCGACCGCGACAAGCAAGCCGAATCCCTTGTCTGCGCCTACACCGTTCAGGCGCTGGACTTGGCTGACATTCGCCCCCGATGCCTCGGCATGAAAGTCAGCCGCGACTTCATCGACGTCTTCCTGGAAGCCGGGATCAACACGCCGCCGGAGAACCTAACCAACCGCATCCTCATCGAAGACCTTCCCGATCAGCGCAACGACGTCGAACTGAAACGCGACGGTAAACTGCTCGGCACAAGAATTCAATTCAACACTTCTGAAACCCGCAAGGCCCTCCGCTGGTAACGTCGATATAATGACGGCCAACCATGCGCCTCTGTTTGCTCATCACCCTCGCGACCGCCCTCCAAGCCCAAAATGCGACCACCGCCGGCCGCTTCCATGTCGAACACCCCACGCTCCTGAACCTCGGCTTCGAATGGGCCATCTCCGGCGATACCAACCGCAACGCCACCGTAGACGTCCAGTTCCGCAAAACCGGTGAATCCGATTGGCGCCAGGCTCTCCCCCTCGTCCGCATCGGCGGTGAAAACATCTACCGCCGCCGCGAAAATCTCGACTACACCGTTCCCGAAGGCTTCGCCGGCAGCATTTTAAACCTTCAGTCCGGCACTGAATACGAGTGCCAGTTCACGATGAAGGATCCCGACGGCGCGGCCGGCCAAACCGCCCAAACCGTCAAGGTGAAGACCCGCACCGAACCGCAGCCCTACGCCGGCGGACGCACGCTCCATGTCTATTCCCCCGAATTCAAAGGCACGAAAGTCGAACCCCACTACACCAGCGTCATGCAGGCCTACTACGGTGCCGGACTCGGCGATTGGAGCGTCGTCTGGGAGCGCCGCGCTCAACCCGGCGACACCATCCTCGTACACGCCGGCATCTATAAACCGGAGCGCCTGAACTACGTCGACCACATGATGACCCCGTTCGACGGCTCCATGTCGCTAACCCTTAAAGGCACCGCCGAGAAACCGATCACTATCAAGAGCGCCGGTGACGGCGAAGTGATCTTCGATGGCGACGGCAACCACAGCATGTTCGACGTGACGGCCTCCACCCACCACATCTTCGACGGCATCACTATCCGCAACACCGACATCGGTATCATGGCCGGCCAGAAGGAAGTTCTCGGCGCCGTTGCCCTCACCGTCAAAAACTGCCGCTTCGAAAACATCGGTTTCGGCGTCTGGACCGAGTACGCCGGCTCCAGCGATTTCTACATCGCCGACAACCTCTTCATCGGCCGCGACGATCGCTTCCGCCTCGTCGGCTGGACCGGCTTTATGTGGGCTCCCGTCGGCAACTACGGCTCCCACCAGCTCAAGAGTTACTACGCCATCAAAGTCTACGGTCCCGGCCATGTGATCGCCCACAACGCCATCGCCTATTTCCACGACGCCCTCGGCATTTCCACCTACGGCACGCCGCCTTCCGATCCCGATCGGCGTGCCTCTTCCATCGATATCTACAACAACGACTTCCACATGTTAAACGACGATTTCGTCGAAACCGACGGCGGCGTCCACAACGTCCGCGTCTTCAACAACCGCGGTGTCAACGCCTTCCACGGCGGCTATAGCTCGCAGCCTACCTTCGGCGGCCCAGTCTATTTCATCGGCAACATCCTCTATCACGTCACTTCCAGCACGGCCTTCAAATTCTCGTCCCACCCCGCCGGCCTTTTCGTCTACCACAACACCATCATCAACGAACATGCGGTTGGCGAGCCTTATTCCAACACCCACTGGCGCAACAATCTCTTTCTTGGCAAAAACGCTCCGGGCGTCGGCGTCATGACCTGGGCAAACGCCTCCGACGCCTACAGTACCGACTACAATGGCTTCCGGCCCAACAAGGGTGTGGAAAGACAGTACCGCTTCTTCGCCCCGCCGAAAGGTCAGAAGGTCTACGAAGCGAAACAAGCGGAGTGGAAAACCTTCGCCACGCTCAAGGAGTTGAGCGCCGCCACCGGCCAGGAACAACACGGCATCGAAGTCGATTACGACATCTTCGAAAAGCTCGAACCGCCGACCGCCACGAACCGCCACGCCGTCTACCACTCGATGGACTTGAATTTCAAACTGAAGCCCAACAGCAAGGCGGTGGATGCCGGCGTTGTAATTCCTACGGTCAACGACAACTTCGCCGGAAAGGCCCCCGATCTCGGTGCCCTGGAAACCGGCAAGCCCGAAACCAAATGGGGCCCCCGTTGGCTCACGTGGCAGCCCTTCTACCGCTAAGCCGGTTGAATATTCTGGTTCACCCGGAAGAAATTCTCCGGATCATACTTCCTCTTAACCGCCATCAAACGTTCCATATTGGAGCCAAACGCAGTACTCGTATCCACCGAGTCGAAGTCGAGTACCGCCAGAATTTGTGATTTCCCTGTGTAAGGTTCCAAAGCCATTGCCGTCTCCCTTGCCCACTCGCGATGGATTGCCGTCTCATTCACGTCCGTCCACTGCGCTGCGATGACCAGATCCCAGGGAAGATGACGGTGCGGAAATGCCGTGGCGTCATTGGCAATCCGTCCCGCGGCGCCGCCATAGAATTCAAAGACAATAACCGAAAGTGGCGATGCCGCTTTGTTCGCTCGATCAATAGCGGCGTTGATCGCCTCATCGGGTAACGTCTGGTGCATCATCCCTTTCCAATAGTTGTGATTGCCATCCGGGAACGATCCCGCCAGCATCCCCTGCATCACCGGAAACGGCATTGGCTGCACGGCATCCATCGCCGGCGGTCCGAACCTGCGCAACGGTTCGATCACGCGTTCGCCTTCCGCAATATCTCCGCAATAACACGGAATCACCCCAACAATCGGCATTCCGTCTGGCGAGTAGAGCAGGGCCGCGTAGGCCGTAAGTTCGTCCGGCGCGGTCTTCATGAACTCGCGAAAATTGCGGATGACTTCGAATGCCATTGCCCTCGGATACACCAGCAACCCGCCAAGCACGGTATGCACCGGATGCGCCCGAAACTCAAACGATGTCACCACGCCAAAATTGCCGCCGCCGCCGCGTAGCGCCCAGAACAGATCTTCGTTTTCCCGCGCGCTCGCCGTCAATACCATTCCGTCCGCCGTCACCACCTGGCAACTTAGCAGATTGTCAATCGACATTCCATACTTGCGAATCAGCCATCCGACTCCTCCGCCCAGCGTCAGCCCCGCCACGCCGGTCTTCGGAACGATTCCCATCGGCACTGCGAGCCCGAACACATGCGTCTCGCGATCCAAGTCGCCGAGCGTCGCCCCACCCTGCACCCGCACGGTCCGGCTCGCCGTATCCACATGCACCGCGCGCATCCTCGACAGGTCGATCACAATTCCGTCGTCGCACAATGCGCGCCCGCCGACATTGTGTCCCCCGCCACGCACGGCCGTAAGTAAGTTACGGGAACGCGCATGGTTCACCGCGGTTACAACATCGGCCACTCCGGAACAGCGGGCGATAATTGCCGGTTTCTTCACGACACTCGCATTCCATATCTTACGGGCATCTTCATAACCGGCGTCGGCCGGTTCGAATACCTCGCCGGTAAACGCTTTTCTAAGATCGGAAACACTCATGGAGAGAATGATTACACAGTTCCCCGGCGCTCGTTCACTTTGTAACCATTTCCAGCAAAATGCATCTCAAGGAACAGAATGCTTTTCCAACTCCCCACCTCCCGCTCCATGGACGAAATCCAGAAGGAGCTGGAAGCCTCCGCCGTCCGCAACAAATTCGGCATTATCGCCGTGCACGATCTCCAGCAAACGCTGCGAAACAAGCACGTCGACCTCGCTATGGAGTGCAGGATCTTCGAAATCTGCAACCCAAATCAGGCAAAGAAGGTTCTTGAGTCGGACGGCGCCCTATCTACCGCGCTCCCCTGTCGCATCTCTGTCTACGGAAACAAAGGCGGCTATCAACTCGCCACGATGTTGCCGACAGCCATGATGCAGGCCTTTAACAAGCCGGAAATCACCGCCGTCGCTACCCCAACTTCCGCAGTTTGAAGAATAAGTACCTGTCTTTGCAGCACGGAGCCTCAAAAGTCTTCACTACAAATTGTGTTTGGGAAGAGAAGAAGGCATGTGTAGGCCGAGGCGCTGAAGCAGA
>JBJXFL010000004.1:0-190487 GCA_046155405.1 Bryobacteraceae bacterium
CGCTCTCCCATTACGAAGTTCTCGAAGAACTCGGACGCGGTGGCATGGGAGCGGTCTACAAAGCGCGCGACATAGTCCTCGACCGCGTCCTGGCCATCAAAATACTTCACCCCGACCTCGCCAATCCCACCCGCGAGCGCCGATTTATCCAGGAAGCCAAAGCCGCTTCCTCCCTCAACCATCCCGGTATCGTCACCATCTACGAGATCTTCCATGCCGGCAACGCGCCCTGCATCGCGATGGAGTACGTAACCGGCGAAACTCTCGAGAAGCACCTCGAGCAAGGACCGATGCCTCTCCGCCGGGGACTCAGTTGCGCGATCGAAATCGCCGATGCCCTCGCCAAGGCGCACGACGCCGGCATCGTACATCGCGACGTCAAGCCCTCCAACATCATGATCACCACCACCGGCCTGGTGAAGATCCTCGACTTCGGTCTTGCCAAGCTGATGGAGATCTCCGAAGAGTCCGGCGCCGGCGAGCGCCTGACGCAGGACGGACGCATCCTCGGCACTCCGCCCTACCTCTCCCCGGAGCAGGCGCAAGCGGAAAAGGCCGACGCCCGCTCCGATATCTTCTCCCTCGGCGCCGTCATGTACGAAATGTTCTCCGGCAAACGGCCCTTTGAGCGCGCGAGCAATGTCGACATGCTCGCCGCCGTCGTCCGCGACCATCCGAAGAAGATCCGCACCTTGGCTGACGGCCTGCCCGCATCCCTCGAGAAAGTCATCGCGAATTGCCTCGAAAAGAAACCCGATCGGCGTCCTCAACGGATGGCGGAGGTGAAGGAAGCGCTCGAAGCCATTCGTCACTCCGATACCCTCTCGACATTGCTCGCCACACAGCGCCCGCCTCGTCCGCCGTGGCAATCTCCGAAGCTCTGGCTCCTCTGCGGTCTCGCCGTTTTCTTAACGGGCGGAGCGATGTTCCTGTGGAATCGATCCAGGAACGACGCTCCCGCGCACGCGCCGGTGCTCACGCGCATCACGTCCGACGAGGGCCTCACTACCGATCCCGCCGTGAGTCCGGACGGGAAGTTTCTCGCCTACTCATCCGACCGCGGCGGCGACTCCCTCGACATCTGGATTCAGCCGTTGAGCGGCGGCCAACCCGTGCAACTCACCCGCCATCCCGCCGACGACCGCGAGCCCGCGTTCTCGCCCGATGGCTCGTCGCTCGCATTCCGCTCGGAGCGCGACGGCGGCGGCGTCTACCTCAAATCCATCCTCGGCGGCGAAGAGAGATTGGTCGTGCGGAAAGGCCGCCGTCCGCGCTTCTCCATCGACGGTAAGTGGCTCGCCTACTGGACCGGCTTCAGTACGGGCGATCCCACATCGCCCGGCTCGAACCAGATCTTCGTCGTGCCCGCGGACGGCGGCACGCCAAAGCAACTCGTGCCGGATTTCGATTCGGCTCTCTACCCCATCTGGTCGCCCGACGCCAAACGTCTCCTGTTCCTCGGCGCCAACAAGTCCGGACCATCGGTGCCAGGGGCGATAACAGGCTCTAACCGGCCGGTTGACCGGATGGATTGGTGGATCGCGAACCTTGATGGAACTCCGGCTATCAAGACGGAAGTCCACTCCGAACTCACGAAGCGGGGTCTCTCGGTATGGGCCAGTTCCGGTGCCGGCATCGCGCCGGACGATTGGCTGTCCGCCGGCAATCGCGTTCTCTTCTCCGCATCCGTCGCCTCCACCGATTCCTTTCACGACAGCATCAATGTCTGGAGCGTTCCCCTGTCGCCCAGGAACTCGAAAGCGGCCGGTCCCGCCCGCCAGCTTACTTCGGGTACCGCCTTTGAATCGCACCCCGCCGCCACGGGGCCGGGAGACATACTCTTCGCTAACGCCGAATCGAAAACCGCTATCTGGACGTTGCCGTTGAACGCCAACGAAGGCAAGGGCGCGGGCGAGTTGAAGCAATTGACCCGCGGCGCCGCATTTCACGGCCAGCCTTCCGCCGCCCGGAATGGCGGTAAGGTCGTCTATTACGCCACCAAGTCCGGCAACATGGACATCTGGGTTCTCGACCTGCAAACCGGCCGCGAGTCGCCGCTCACCTCGACGCCCGCCGGCGAGTCCGCTCCGCAGATTGCCGCCGACGGGTCCAAGGTTTATTACTCCATCTACGGCAAGCGCGAGGCATATTCGATGTCATCCGCGGGAGGCGAAGCGACGAAGATCTGCGACGATTGCGGAACGTGGAACGTATCGCATGACGGTACGAAGATCCTCTACTGGTATTCCACCGCGCGGCCCATCGTATCCATCGGGATGGTGCAAACCACAACCGGCCAGAAAGTCGAACTCATTGCGCATCCCCAATACAGTCTTTATCAGCCGCAGTTCTCACCCGACGATCGCTGGCTCGCGTTTCTGGCCAAAACCGGCCAGGACCGCAGCCGCATTTACGTCGCGCCCTTTAAGGGTCCGGTGGCGCATGACGTCGCTTCATGGATCCCCATCACGGGTGGCGATTCCCTCGACGACAAGCCGCGATGGTCGCCCGACGGCTCCTTGCTCTACTTCACATCGGAACGGGACGGCTTCCGCTGTATCTGGGCACAGCGCCTGCACCGCGATACCAAGCTCCCCGCGGGCGGCCCGTTTCCCGTCCAGCACTTCCACACATCGCGCCGTTCTTTAATGAACGTCGGGCTCGGACCGTTGGAGATCTCCGTCACCGGCAACGCGCTCGTATTCAACCTCGGTGAAAGGACCGGCAACATCTGGCGTGTATCGCGTCAGGGAACGGAATAGGTAAAGTTATGGATCCACTACTCGCTGCAATTCCAGATGCACAGACGCGCGAAATCGGCGGTGTTCAGGTCGATGTCGTACGGATCGGCAAGGGCCGCGTAAAGCGGGTCCTCTATCCGCCCGGCTTCCGCTGGTCCACGCACATCAAGCCGTTCGTCGGCACGGACCTGTGCATGCACGCGCACGCCGGTTTTCTCGCCCGCGGCAGCATCCACGTCCGGTACGCGGACGGCTGCACGCTCGAATTCACAGCGCCGCAAGTATTGGCGGTCGAGCCCGGACATGACGGCTGGGTGGTCGGCGGGGAGACTGCCATCCTCATCGAATTCGACTTCGAAGGCGATACCGCGCGCCAGCTTGGAATGCCTGAAATCCATTCGCATGAGTAGCGGGTTGCGCGGAGAACGGCCGGTCGCGAGGCGCGGAGACGCAATCTGGTCGGCTCCCAACCTCCAGAATGCCGAGCGGCTGACAGGTTCGCCCGGCCCACAACATTCACGACTTCGCCCATTCGTAGCAAATTGAGTGGCGCCAGGCGCCAAGGGCAATCCTAAGCGGCCCGCTCGAACGGGATCAGGTCGAGCCGTTTGCCTCCCGAGTGGAGGTCGCAGCGGACGGTGGCGCCCGGTGGAACCTCGCCATCGGCCACCATCGCGGCCAGGGGATGCATCAGGTGGCGATGGATGGTCCGTTTGAGTTCCCGGGCGCCGTACTGCACGCTCGTCCCGTTTTCGAGCAGGAAGCGCCGGGCGCGGCGCGGGATGTCCAGGTAGAAGCCGCGGTCGCCCAAGCGGCGGGCGATATGGTTGGCGAGTTCATTAAGCTGGATTTCCAGGATCTTTTCCATCGCTTCGGCGGAGAGCGGACGGTAAGTTAGCATCAGGTCGATGCGGTTGATGAACTCCGGCGCGAACTTGCGCTTGACGGCGGAGATTGCGACCTCCTCCAGGCGCGAGTAGTCTTCCGGCTCGCCGGAGCCGCCGGACATGGATTCAAAGCCAAAATCCGGACGGAGTTCGCGAGCCATTTCGCGGGCGCCAAGATTGCTGGTAAGAAAAATCAGCGTGCGCTCGAACTGAACGGTCGTGTTGTCGCCTAGGCGCAGCGTTCCCTTGTCGAGAATTCCGAGCAGAAGACGAGTGAGCGAGGGCGCGGCCTTTTCGATTTCGTCGAAGAGGACGATGGCGACGTTGGCGCGGTCGCTCATGACCTGGTTGAGCTTCATTTGCGTCAACACGGGCTGGGTTTCGCGGTGGCCGAGATAGCCCGGTGGAGCGCCGATGAGTTTGGCGACCTCGTGCTCCATCTGGTATTCACCGCAATCGATGCGGAGGACATTTTTGGGGGAGCCATGTAAGACCTCCGCGAGCGCTTCGACGGTTCGCGTCTTCCCGGTGCCGGTTGGCCCGAGGAGCAGGAATATGCCGGCGGGGCGGCCTTCCGGCGCGAGGCCGGCCTGGTACATCTGGACGTAGGGTACGATGGCTTCCAGCGAGTCGGGCTGACCGATGATCCGTTCCGCCAACTGGGCCGCCATGCGCGCACCGGCCGCGCCGGTAAAGGACGAAGCCTTCCGGCGATTGCGTGAGGTGAAAGAAATGTTTTTCACGCCCCATTGTATGAAGTCGACACGGAAAAACGGCTCGGCGAGGTCCAGAAAAGTGGCACTTTACGAAATAAAGTGGATTTTTTATTTCCTTAAGAATGAACGGATTGCAGTTGAAATCCGGGCGCTTGCGTGGCCGTCTCCGTAAGGGTTATGAACGCGTCCCATGCGGGTGTGCAAATCCGGGTCATTTAATAGGATTTCAGCTTCACTTACAATCCGATTTTCGTCGGTGCCGACGAGTTTTACGGTGCCCGCTTCGACGGCTTCGGGCCGTTCGGTCTTCTCCCGGAGCACGAGGATGGGCTTGCCGAGGGAGGGCCCCTCTTCCTGGACGCCGCCGGAATCGGTGATGAGGAGGTAAGCGCGGCGCATGAGGTCGACGAAGGGAATATAGTCGAGCGGCGCGATGAGGTGAATGTTCGGTTCGTTCGCGAGGAAACGGTTGACGGGATCCTGCACGTTGGGATTGGGATGGACCGGGTAGACGATCTCGACATCTTCACGGGCGGCGAGGCGGCGGAGGGCGAGGCAGATGCGCTCAAAACCGGGGCCGAAACTTTCGCGGCGGTGGGCGGTGACGACGATAAGACGTTTTTCAGGGTTGAGGAACGACCAATCGACGCCGCTGGAGAGTGTTCCGTTGGCGAGGCCGTCGCGGACGAAGAGCACGGCGTCAATGCCGGAGTTGCCGGTGACGTGGGTTCGTTCGGGGGAAATTCCCTCGCGATGAAGGTTAGCGGCGGCCCATGGAGTGGCGGCAAAGTGGATGTCGGCGAGGCGTCCGGTGAGGACTCGGTTCATCTCTTCGGGGAACGGTTGGGACATGTCCCAGGTGCGAAGGCCGGCTTCGACGTGTCCGATGGGAACGCGGGCGTAGAAAGCGGCCAGGGCGCCGCAGAGAGTGGTGGTTGTATCGCCCTGGACAATGGCGAGATGGGGCTTGACGTCGCGAAAGACCGGTTCGAGCGCGGCCAGCATCCGGGAGGAGGATTGGAACAGCGTCTGGCCCGGCAGCATCAGATCGAGGTCGATATCCGGAACGACCTGGAAGGCCTGGAGAACCTGATCGAGCATCTGGCGATGCTGAGCCGTGACACACACTTTTACGTCAAACAAGTCCGGCGTGGACTGAAGTTGACGCAGAACCGGGCACAGTTTGATGGCCTCCGGCCGCGTACCAAACAGGAAGAGCGTTCGAATGGGCAAAGCGGTTGAACTCGAATCCCGGGGGTTATGGTCTACCGGCGGAAGGTTACTTGTGCCGATAGGTAATGCGGCCCTTGGTCAAATCGTAGGGCGACATTTCCATGGTGACGCGATCTCCGGCGAGGACGCGAATGCGATTCCGGCGGAGTTTACCCGCGAGATGGGCAAGTACGAGCCGTTCCTGATCCAACTGCACGCTGAACAGCCCGCTGGGGAACTTTTCGACCACAGTTCCGGTAACTTCAATACAATCCTCTTTACTCATTGGCCTCCTGGGCGTTTTTATTCCGAGCCGCTAACCGCAGGGCAGTTTCGCGGTCTAAAGCCGCGGAAACCTGGGTTTTTCCGCTCGCGAGTGAGTTGACAAATTCCTGGACGGAGAAATAGACACTTTACTCTGTTACGAGTATAGCGGGAATGGGGCAACAAGGCTCAAATTGGTTCGGCCGCGGCAGGAGGCGGTGATACTGAGCCGCTAACCGGGGGGCAGGCCGGCGCGGCGGTGTGAGGCGGAAACGTTCTTCATGGACTGGCGCAAAACGAATTCGGCCGCAGTTGGGGCAGCAGCCTTTGCGCTCCATAGGCTTTAAAATAACGCCGCTACCAAAATGTCCTCGGCTGCATGCGATCGGTCTCGAACCCGCGTTTGGTCGCAACTTCCCAGAAGGACTTCTGAATAACTTCCGGGGTGGCACGTGAGAACGTGTCGGCATAGGAGATGTTCGACGTCACGGCTACGACAACGATGTCTGGAGCAATTCGACGGTGGCGGGTTGCAGGAGATTGCCGCTGTTTATCGCCATCCCGAAGCGCACCAGGCCGAACGGAGTTGAGACGAATTTTTCCGTTAAACCGTCACCCCAGGCCTTCCCCGTTCTTGGTTTTACGCGCCGAAACAGCCTGCCGGCGTTCAGGTTGGCAGCCTGAAGCCATTCATCGAGTATTGTCTTGACCCAGCCCGGCATCGGTATTGTCCTGGTGTGGCCGGCTTTGGCTTTCGGGTCGACACTGGCCCAGTGGTCTTCCAGCTTAGCCAATTTCCCAGTCTTACGCCGATCTTGTCGACTCCCTTAACGCGTCGGATGCCAGCGGCCAGGTCTGAGGTTGGCAGCCCACAATCGGCCGCTTCATAGGCGAGCCGGAGATTGATGGTGCCGGGCGCCAGATGCCAAGACTCCAGGTGGATGCGAGAACGGAGGACGACAGTCTTGCCGAACGAGAGCCGTGGTTCCGAGCGGTACCATTCAATGAATTCGTCAATCGCGTGTCGGTAGCCTCCTTGAGCGTCGATCGAACTGAGGCCGTTCAGAACCGTCGGCTTCGCCCGGTCCAAGTCAGGCGGCCGCAACACTGTCTTGGGAACGCCTCTTTTCCGATTTTCCGATTGCTTCTTGGCCATGGTCGCGGCCCTCCCGGACCGCAGACCGATAGTGGCCCGTCGGCGTGTTCACGTCAGCCTCGCCGCGCCGTCTCGACGGCGGCGACGTCGATCTTCTTCATCGTCATCATCGCCTCGAAGGCACGCTTTGCCTCACCGCCACCAGCCGCAAGCGCATCGATTAGCGCGCGCGGGGTGATCTGCCAGGAAAGGCCCCAGCGGTCCTTGCACCAACCGCACTCGCTTTCCGTGCCGCCATTGCCGACGATCGCGTTCCAGTAACGGTCCGTCTCTTCTTGATTCTCCGTCGCGATCTGGAACGAAAAGGCCTCGGTGTGCCTGAACGCCGGGCCGCCGTTGAGACCGAGACAGGGAATGCCCAGGACGGTGAATTCCACCGTCAGCACATCGCCCTTCTTGCCGCCCGGATAGTCACCGGGAGCCTCGTGAACAGCGGTTACTTCACTGTCCGGAAAAGTGACGGCATAGAAGCGCGCCGCCTCATGCGCGTCTTTGTCGAACCAGAGGCAGATCGTGTTCTTTGGCTTCATGTTCGTGTGCTCCTTGTGCTCGTTAAGGGCGAAGGCCGCGGACGACGTATCAAATTGGTCGCCACCTGTCCCGCCCTTCTGAATCATATCGCTGGCCGGGATCGACTTCGAGATCCGAAAGTATGACAGGCCAATCTCCAAATGATCCCGGTATAGGTTCCTCGCAGGGGTAAATCACGCAAATCGGCATAGCCTCTACCGATCATGCCAGGATCGCCGGCGATACGGAAGTTGACCCTAAACGGCGTTGAGGAGATGATGTCGCAACGCTTTTTTCAACCGGACTTCCAGTACAGCCCGAACTCCGAAAACCATGGGTTGCTCAACGGCGAGGAGAGTGGCACCATGGTCCCGAATGACGTTCGTTCACAGGAGACCTGCGCCACCGCTCGATGCCTTCGTCGATTCGGTCTGGTTTTGCCGCAATCGGCGGCAGGCGCTGGCATTGGAGCGAGTGCTGCCCACCGGCGGCCCGCAGTTGATCGTCAATCTTGCCGAAGATAGGACGCGCCTCTACGAGGTATCGGCCTCGGGTGTACGCTGCTCCACATCACCCGGCAGTGTCCTTACCGGGATTACGACCCGCGCTCAGATTATCGACACGGCCGAGCAGGAGTACGTCGTGGGAATCGCGTTTCAGCCCGGCGGCACCCTTCCGTTTTTCGCGGTTCCCGCCGTTGAGCTGAGCGATGTTGACACGCCACTGGCGACTCTCTGGGGCCAGGGCGCGGAAAGGCGAATGCGGGAGCGGTTGCTGGAAGCCGCGACTCCGGAAAAGGCTTTGGATGTACTTGAAGCTTGCTTGCTTGGGGTTTGGCGAGACCGCATGATTCATCCAGGCGTGGCGTTCGCGCTTCAAGCATTTCGTTCAGAGCCCGATCGTGCACGGATCGCCGGTGTCTCCGATGCTGTCGGCCTCAGTCCCAAGCGTTTCATTGAGCGGTTCAAGTCCGAGGCCGGTGTGACACCAAAGCGCTTCCGCCGGTTGCTTCGCTTCCAGCGCGCCATTGGAAGGGCCCATACCGCGCGATCTATCGACTGGACAGAATTGGCCTTGGGATGCGGCTACTTTGACCAGGCGCATTTCATTCACGAGTTTCGCCAGTTTTCCGGGATCACACCAGGCGCCTACCGCAAAGGCATGACGCCATTTGAGAACCACGTCATTTTCTTACAATCCAACGAGCGAGCCGTTGCGTAGACTCGTTCCATGGCTGACAACATGGACACATACCGCACTTTGACTCCCTATCTTGTGGTCCCCGACGCGGATTGGGAAATGAATTTTCTGACGCAGGCGTTTGGCGCGACTGAGGCATCGTGCCAACGCAACAGCGATCAAACCGTGATGCACGCGGAGATGAACGTCGGGAACTCCCTGATCATGCTCGGCCAAAGCGGAGAGAACTGGAAAGCCCTAACGGCCGCGTTGTATGTCTGGTTGCCGGATGTGGACGCCGCATATGAGCGCGCACTCAAGGCTGGCGCGACGTCGCAGTCCGCGCCCGAAGACAAGCCCTACGGGCATCGCAACGCCGGAGTGGTGGATCGAAACGGAATCACTTGGTGGATCGCCGCACCTTGCAAGTAACCGGCAATGGCCAGTCACACATCGACTCTACGATAATCGTGTCATGGGGCAAAGCGAAGCCGGTAAAGGCGGAGGCAAGTCCGCATCGAGCGACGGGCAATTGCAGCGTGTGCGGAAGGTTTGCCTCAGCTTGCCGGGCACCACGGAGAAGATCTCCCACGGCGAACCCACCTTCTTTTTGAAGAAAGGCGTCTACGCGATGTTCTCCAACAATCATCACGACGACGGTCATGTCGCCGTATGGATTCCCGCCGCTCCCGGTGAGCGGGAGGCGCTGATTCGCGCGCGGCCAAAAACGTTTTATCGACCGCCCTACGTCGGAGTGAAAGGTTGGGTGGGGATTGAGTTGGATCAGATCGACGACGACGAACTCGGCGCGCATCTCAGCGAAGCGTGGCGGTTCATCAGCAAGAAGTAGTGAGGCGACTTCCCTGACGAAGACAGATTTCAAAAGGTGTCGGAAGTGAATGCGCCGGCGATGGCGCGTGTACCGCATACAGGCGACTGGCAAATAAATTCCGCTCTCATGTCGATTCGGCCGCCCCCCGTTCGACGTATCGGCAGAGTGCCAGTACGAAAGCGAGCAACAGCGATCCAACCGCGCTCTCAATCCGAGTTCACCGGTTAGCCAACAAATAGCTAAACCCGAAAACAAGCCACCCAAAGGAGATTTCACAATGCGATTCATGGTCATCGGCAAAGCAACCCCAGAGACGGAAAAAGCAGGCGCCCTCCCCGATCCACAGCTCTTGCTCGAAATGGGCAAGTACAACGAAGAGCTTATGAAGGCGGGCGTCCTGCTCGCCCTCGAGGGCCTCCATCCCACTTCCAAAGGAGCCCGCGTCAGATTCTCCGGCAACTCCCGCACCGTCATCGACGGCCCCTTCACCGAGGCCAAGGAGCTCATCGCCGGCTACACAATCTTGCAGGTCAAGTCCCTCGAAGAGGCCATCGAGTGGGTCAAGCGCAGCCCCAACTGCAACCCCGGCAGCGACTACGAAGTCGAAATCCGCCAGATCTTTGAGATGGAGGATTTCGCATCCATCCTCACCGAAGAGCAGATCCAGCACAAAGTAGAACGCCGGGCTGAGCTGCCAAATCAGACCGCCAATCAATAGCCGCACTTGCCTCCACGGATCGAAAGCTGCTGTGATCGGTAGCAGTGTCCGCTACCGATCCACAGCACGCCACACATCAAGCCCTGCACCGCACCATCGAAGCCGTCTGGCGCATCGAGTCCGCGCGCGTCATCGGCGCACTCACCCGCCTCACCCGTGACGTCGGCCTCGCCGAAGACCTCGCGCAAGAGGCGCTTCTCGCCGCACTCGAACAGTGGCCGCAGTCTGGCGTTCCCGAGAATCCCGCGGCATGGCTCACCGCCACCGCCAAACGCCGCGCCATCGATCTCTTCCGCCGCAACGCCGTCGCCCAGCGCAAACACGAAGAGTTCGGCCGCGAACTCGAAGCCCTCGAACAAGCCTCTCCCGGCCTCGACTCCACCCTCGACAACACCATCGGCGACGACCTCCTCCGCCTCGTCTTCATCGCCTGCCATCCCATCCTCGCCGCCGCGTCCCGCGCCGCCCTCACCCTCCGTCTCCTCGGCGGCCTCACCACCCACGAGATCGCCCGCGCCTTTCTCACCCCCGAACCTACCATCGCCCAGCGCATCGTCCGCGCCAAACGCACCCTCGCCGACAAACACATCCCCTTCGAGGTCCCCCGCGGCCTCGAGTTCGCCGCCCGCCTATCCTCCGTCCTCGAGGTCATCTACCTCATCTTCAACGAGGGCTACTCCGCCACCACCGGCGACGACCTCATGCGCCCTACCCTCAGCGAAGACGCGCTCCGCCTCGGCCGCATCCTAGCCGAACTCACACCCGCGGAGCCCGAGGTCCACGGCCTAGTCGCCCTCATGGAAATCCAGGCCTCCCGCACCCCCGCCCGCATCACCTCCACCGGCGAACCAGTCGTACTCTTCGATCAAAACCGCACCCAATGGGATCAACTCCTAATCCATCGCGGCCTAACTGCAATCGAACGCGCTCATAAAATCAACACCACCCGCGGACCCTATCTCCTCCAAGCAGAGATCGCCGCCTGCCACGCCCGCGCCCGCACGCCATCCGAAACCGATTGGCCCCGCATCGTCATCCTCTACACCGAACTCGCCCAGCTCATCCCCTCCCCTGTCATCGAGCTCAACCGCGCCATAGCCGTCTCCATGGCCCACGGCCCCCAGGCCGGTCTCACTCTCGTAGACGCCCTTGCCTCCGAACCCTCTCTAGCGCGCTACCATCTTCTCCCCAGCGTCCGCGCCGACCTCCTCTACAAACTAGGCCGCCATCCCGAAGCCCGCACCGAGTTCGAACGCGCCGCCGCCCTTACCCGCAACAACCGCGAACGCGGCCTCCTCCTTATCCGCGCCGCATCCTGCGAGACTGACCCAACTAACTCTTCGGAAAAATAACAAACGGCTCACCCCGCGGAAACGCGGGCCTGTTCCCGCCGCCGCAAACTGCGGCTCCCACACCGGCGAAATCAGTTCCGGCGGCGGTCTCGCTGCAAACTTTACGACCTGTCCGACCTGAATCCAGCTAAGTTCCATATGACAGTTCCCACTCGTTTCCGGCGTAATAGTGAGATTCCCGGCATTCTGATGCTTCATTACGGCGACCTTCCCGAAAGTGATATCCAGAGCGGACCCGGCTATAAGTACACCCGGCCTCGGCGAACGATTGTTGACCTCATTGAAGTCGGCACGGTTGAGAAGAACTTATTCGCCAAGCGGTGAGGCAAGCTGTCGATCGGGGCCTGATTACTCGTCAGCGGATTCGGAATGCAGAACTAAGCGAACCTGCACGGCAAGATAATCGAAGAAGTGCTCCGGCGGGCCGGGTACACCTTACGATTACTGGCCCTATTATAGAGTTCATGTTACGCCGGGATTTTTTAAGTCTCTGGCTCGCGGCTGCGCAGTCGCAGCGACCGAATATCGTCTTCATCCTGGTGGATGATTTGCGGTTTGACGAGTTGGGCTGCACGGGTCATCCTTTCGCGCGGACGCCGAATGCGGACCGGTTGGCGCGGGAAGGGGCGCTGTTCGCGAATGCGTTTGCGGCCACGCCGCTGTGTTCACCGAGCCGGGCTAGCTTTCTGACCGGGCAGTATGCGCACAAGCATGGGATCGTTGACAACACGGATCGCTCGGCGCGGAGCCATGCGTTAGTCACATGGCCGCGGCTGCTGCACGACAACGGCTACGAGACCGCTTTCCTGGGCAAGTGGCATATGGGCGTGGATGATTCGCCGCGTCCGGGCTTCGATCACTGGGTCTCGTTTCCGGGGCAGGGGGAGTCGAATGACCCGCCGTTAAATGTGAATGGAAAGGTCGTGAAGACTTCCGGTTACATTACCGACATTCTGACGGACCATTCCGTTTCGTTCATTGAGCAAAAGCGGTCGAAGCCATTCTGCTTGTATCTTTCGCACAAGGCGATTCATCCGAATATCACGCAAGGCCCCGATGGCAAGACGACCGGTTCCGGAGAGGCGGAAGATTTCAAAGTCGCCGAACGGCACAAGGATTTGTATGCGGGTATGACGCCGCCGCGGCGGGGGAACTACAAAGTGCTCCCGCAGGACAAACCGGCGCTGATGCAGACTATTCCCGGCGTACCGCCATTGTCGGCCACGACTGCTACCGATGACGCGACGATTCTCAACCGGATGCGCATGACGAAGGCGATTGACGAAGGGCTGGGACGGATAGTCGCTGTGTTGGAGCGGATGGGGGCATTGGACAATACGGCGATAATTTTCACGTCCGATCACGGCTATTTCTACGGCGAACACTGCTTGAACCAGGAGCGGCGGCTGGCGTACGAGGAGACGATTCGTATTCCGCTGTTGATCCGCTACCCGCGCGCCTACCGGCCGCGGACGCCAGTGAGCGCCATGACGATGTCGACGGATCTGTTCTCGATGTGTCTCGGCTGGGCCGGCGTGGCCGCCCCGAAAGTGCCGAAGCGCGACGCGGTGTTGATCGAATATTTTTCGGACACCGTCTTTCCACGCATGCGAAAGATGGGTTACCAGGCGGTGCGCACCGAGCGCTGGAAGTACATTCACTATTTGGACATGGATGGAGCCGATGAGATTTACGATCTACGCGACGACCCGTTCGAGTTGCGAAATTTGATTGCCGAAGCGAAAGCGCCGAAGGCTATGCTTCAGCAGCGGCTGGCCCGGCTACTGCGGGACTGACTCTAAAACGTGGCGATGGGGTTGAGCGGGGAACCGGTGCCGCCCTTAACGGAGATGGGCGCCGCGGAGAGCATAAAGGTCCAGCGTTTGCGGGTGGCCGAAGCGTCGCTGATAGCTTCCAGATCGCAGTTGTCGAAGATCGGCGTACCCATGGCGACCAGGAGGAGCTGATGGATGGGTTGGCGGACGCCTTCCACGCGGGATGGCATCACGTCGCAACCGGCATCACTGCCAACCATGGCGACATCCCGCTTGCGGAGCCACGGCGCGCATGACGCATGGAGGCCGGCCGAGCGCAGGCCAACGTTCCAGGGTCCGAGCGCGGCGCGGCGCGCCCAGCGGCCGGTGCGAACGAAAACGATGTCGCCGGCGGTGACTTTCAGGCCGGCTCTTTTCTCCCAGGCGTCGAGATCCTCCGGGTAGATGGGCGCGCCGGGTTCGAGATAGGGGACGCCTTTAAGCGAGGGAATGTCGAGCAAAACACCGCGCGAGAGAATGCCATTCTTGAAGGCGTTGATGGCGAGTTTCTTCGCGCCTTCGGCGCCTACTTCGTCCTGCGAGAAGCCGTTGTACATCTTGCCCTCGTAGAACATGTGGCAGAGCGAATCCATGTGGGTATGGGCATAACCGTGATAGAGGACCGAGTAGGTGTCGACGGAGAACTGGCCCCCGGCGGGATTGCCGCCCGTGTTGTTCATTTCCTGCGTGAAGGGGCGGGGATTGTCTTCGGCCTTCTCCTTTTCGGTGTCGCGGGAAAGGGAAACGGACACGCCTTCGCGGACGAGCGCGGCGGCCTGTTTGCGCTTGGCGGCGGTGATGAGATTGACGGCGCCGAGTTGATCGTCCTTGCCCCAGCGGCCCCAGTTGGAGAGTTCTTTCATCCAGCGGTCTATGGTGGTTTTGTCGGCCTTTTCTTGGGCGAATAAGGGAAGGGTGGCGAGTAGTGCGCGGCGGGTAATCATAAATCAGTGGGTCATGGAATAGACGACGTAGTTGACCCCGAGACGGAAAGCGAGTGAGGCGTATTTCTCGGGGTACTCGGGGATGTCGGCCCACTCCCAGGCGTCGCCCAGATCCATGTTGAAAAAGATGCCGACGATGACGCGGCCTTTGTCGTCGAGGACGGCGCGGAAGTGCGGCTCGATGCCGTTGCGTTCGATTTGATCGCCATGGACGACGTTCAGGCCGGGGACGCGGAAGCGTTCGTTGAGATCGAAGACGGTGTGGAGTATGGCGTCTTTGTCCTGCAATTCCACGGCCTCGCAGCCGGGGTAGATCTGATGCATGCCGGCCATGAAGCTGGCCCATTCGTACTCGTTGTGAAAGTCGTCGACGACGAAGAAGCCGCCGCGGTCGAAGTATTGGCGGAGGCGCTGGGCGTGGGCATCGGAGAGCTTCCAATCGCCAATGCCGACGGCGTAGAGCCAGGGCCAGTTGAAGAGCTCTTCGCTATCGATGTCGATGATGTGTTCGACCGAGCGGGCGTGAACACGTGTTAGGCGGCGAAGGCCGGCGAGAAATTGGCGGTCGGACTTGTTGGCGTCGATGCCCCAGCGGGAACGGGAGCGAAAGCGGAAGCCGGAACCGTCGCGGTCGGAGCGGTAGCGGAGGCGGGCGAAGGCGAATTCGGTTTCTTCCCAGGCGTCGGGCGGATCGTCGGCGGGGTCCTGCATTTCGCGTTCGTACATAGCCCAGCGGCGCTCGGGGCGTCCGGGTTGCGCCGTGACGAGCAAAACCGCCAATAAGGCCGCGACGATGCCGCGATACATATGCATCGTTTCCGATTGTACGCGTTGCGGCGGGGCGCGATAAACTTGAGGGTAATGAGTACTCGCTTGTTGGGATCTATTCTGCTTTTGGCCGCAACGCTTGTCGGGCAGGCGCCGGATCCGACGGTTCGATTGAAGACGAACCTGGGGGATATCGATGTCACGCTGCTGACGAGCATAACGCCGTTGACGGTGGCCAATTTTTTGAAGTACAAGGACAAGGGCGCCTACAACAACACAATCTTTCACCGGTCGGTGCCGGGGTTCATAATTCAGACCGGCGGCTACACGCTGTCTGGCAACAATTTTGTTGCAATTCCGCCGGATCCGGCGGTCCGCAATGAGTACAATCTGTCGAACACGCGAGGAACCGTTGCCATGGCGAAGCTGGGGAACAATCCCAATAGCGCGACGAGTGAATTTTTCTTTAACCTGGCTGATAACTCATCGAACCTGAATAACCAGAATGGCGGGTTCACGGTGTTCGGCCGGGTGGCGAATGCGGCCAGCCAGGCGGTGGTGGACCGGATCGCGTCGCAACCGGTGCCGAGCGGGCTTTTCCAGTCGCCGTTTGACGCGATGCCGCTGTTCAACTGGCGCGGCGGCAGTGTTGCGGCGGCGAACATCATTGTCGTCCAGTCGATAGTTTCGCTCGATCCGCCGCCATCTATCAGTTCAAACGGCATCGTGGCGGCGAGCGCTTTCGGCGGCGGCACGCGCGCGGCGGCCGGATCGTATATCGAGATTTATGGCGCGGGCTTGGCGGGCACGACGCGCGGATGGGCAGGCGCCGACTTTAGCGGCAACATCGCGCCGATCACGCTCGATCAGGTGCAGGTGACCGTGAATGGCACACGGGCCTATGTCAATTTTGTGAGCCCTGGACAAATCAACGCGCAGGTGCCGGAGGGTATTCCAACGGGCGATGCGGTTCCCGTGGTGGTGACCTTTAACGGCTTGCCAGGCGCACCGGCGACGATTTCCGTTCGCGAGTTTGCGGGCGGGTTGCTGGCCCCTGCGTCGTTCAAAGTCGGGGAGGTGCAGTATGTTGCGGCGCAACATGCGGCTACCGGCAAGTTTGTCAGCGGCGGAAATATTCCAGATGTCGACGCGGCTCCGGCGGTGCCGGGAGAGACGCTGACGCTTTATGGAATCGGTTTTGGTCCGATTACGCCGAACTCACCGGCGTTGGCGGGACGGATCGCAGCGGGAACGACATCGCTAACAAATCCGGTGACGATTAAGATCGGCGAAGCGGAAGCCAAAGTCAGCTACTCCGGACTAGCCCCGGGGTTGGTGGGCGTATATCAGTTCAACATTGAAGTACCTGCGAATGCCGCTAACGGCGACCAGCCGCTGGTCGTGACCCAAGGCGCAGAGCCAATCGCGCAGAAGCTGTTCCTGGCGGTGAAGACGAGTCAGTAAAGCGACTACTCGCGCTCGGGCAGATCGGTGGCCATCTGTTCGATGAGTTTGCGTTCATCCTCGCTGAAAGAGTCCTGGAATCGGCGAGATTCCAGGAACTTCTTGCGCTCTTCGGGATCGGCCTTCCGCAGGCGGCGAATGGCGTTATGGGCGGTGGGCCGCCGGTCCGGCGGGAACGTCTCGCTAAAGCGGCGAAAAAGCTGGCGGACCTCCTGCTGCTTCTCCGGCGTCATCTCCTGGAAACGCGCGTAGGAGCCCTCCAACCGCCGGCGCTGATCCGGCGGCGTGTTGGCCCACTGCTCCAGCCGCCGCTCCATCATCCGCCTTCGCTCCGGGGGCAGCTTGCCGAGCGCCTCGCGCCGTTCGGCCGACGACAGGCGGCTGAACCGTTCGACGACATCCGGCGGAGGGCCATCGGGACCCTTCCTGACGAAGCCGCCGCCTTTGCGCTTAAGCGCGGGCTGGGGGTCGGCCGCGGCGGTGCAGGACAGAAAGACGGTGAGCGCGACAATCGACAGACCGCGCATCACAACACTTCTTTCTGCGCATTGGCTCCGGTACTGTCGGCCGGGACGGCTACGTCAAACTGCCGCAGCATCTCAATATCCTCGAGCGCGCGTTCGGCTTGTTCTACTTCGCGAACGTCAATGGCGGCCGCCGGCTCAACCACGGGCTGCGATACGTCGCTTTGAATCACGAACACGAAAGCGAGGACAGCCGAAGCGGCGGCGACGGAGAGAACAGGTTTCAATCCCGGCCGGCCTTGCAGGTACTCCCGCACCGGAGCCCAGAACCGCTCCCAACTGGAGACTTTATCGAGATCGAACTCTTCGATGCGGCCATACAGCTTGCGATCGAAATCCGCCGAGATCGCCTCGGCATCGTACAAATCCATGGCCGACCATACTTCCGATTGGGCGCTAGCCATCTCGCGGCAGTGGGCGCAGTTCTCCATATGCTTTTCGAGCATCGCCTGGCGTTCCGGGTCGAGCGAGCGGGCGCAGTAATCGAGCAGCACATCCGCGTTTTCGGTCTGTAGCGGGCAGGGCATTTTAGTATTCAACATGATCCCATCCCCCTATGCCATGTGCGCCAAACGGGCGCGCAAGGATTCATACGCACGGAACAACAGCGATTTCACCGCCGACTCCGAACATTCCAAAACGGAAGCGATTTGAGAGTACTCCATCTCTTCGTACTTGTGCATCAACACGGCTGCCTTCTGTTTCTCCGGCAGACCGTGGATCGCTCGCCGAATTTCTTCAAATTTCGATTCCCGGACCATCGCCTGCTCCGTTGACATCCCGCGGTCCGAAACCTGGCGCGCCATCCCATCCGGCGTATCCCGATCCAGACTCTCCTGGCCGCGTTCGTGGCGCCGGTCCCGGATCCAGTTCAACGCCAGATGGCTGGCGATGCGGAAAAGCCAAGTGGTGAACTTGGCCGTCGGCTCGTAGTTAGCCCGGCTGCGATAGACCCGCAGGAAAACCTCCTGAGCCAACTCCTCGGCGACCGGCTGATTCTGCACCATGCGATAGAGAAAGTGAATGACGGGGGACCGGTGGCGCTCCAGCAGCAACGTGAAGCTTTCCGCGTCGCCTTCGCGAACCCGGAGCATCAACTCCGCGTCGCGCTCAATAGTGGCAACGGCCATCATGTCTTTCAGAACCCTATCGTCCGGCAAAGGTTGCGGCAACATAATGACTTAGCTCACTTATACTACGCTTCGGCCCCGGCCGGACGCTCCATTAGCTCCCGGAGCGCGTCGTGGGGACTTTTCCCTTCGGTGAAGATGGCGTGGAGCGTTTCGGCGATGGGCATGGAGACCCCCTGGCGGCGCGCGAGTTCCACGGCCGAATAGGTGTTCTCCACGCCCTCCGCGACCATTCGCATCGAACCGGTTATCTCCTGTAGATTCTTCCCTTTAGAGAGTTCCACGCCGACGCGGCGGTTGCGGCTAAGTTCGCCGGTACACGTTAGAATCAGGTCGCCCAAACCGGCCAACCCAGCCAGCGTCGCGGGCTTCGCGCCCATGGAGACGGCCAGACGGGTGATCTCGGCCAGGCCCCGGGTGATCAAGGCCGCCATGGCGTTTGACCCTAGCCCGAGTCCGTGGCAAATTCCGGCAGCGATGGCGATCACGTTCTTTAGCGCCGCGCCGACTTCGGCGCCGAGGGGGTCCGTGCTCATGTAGAGCCGGAAAGTCGGTCCGGTGAAGGCTCTTTGGATTTCTTCGCACAATGCCTTTTCAGCGGCCGCGACAACGACGAGCGTCGGTTCGCCGCGGGCCACTTCGCGGGCGAAGGACGGACCGCTCAGGACGGCAATGCGGGTGTGCCCGGTCACCTCGGCGATGATCTCCGACATACGCTTCTGCGTGCCGCGCTCGATGCCCTTGGTGGCGCTGACGATGGGGATGTGGGGCGGGATAAAGGCCTTGGCGTCGACATAGACCTGTCGCAACACGGTGCTGGGCATGACGCCGAGGATCATGCCGGATTGGCGCAGACTCTCTTCGAGCGACGAGGTGACATCAATGTTCGGCGGCAGTCGGAAGCCGGGCAGGAATACTTTATTTTCGCGCTCGGCGGCCATTTCGCGGGCGAGGTCGGCTTCGTAGGTCCATAGGCTGACGCGGGTATACCGTGGGGCGAGCACCATTGCTAGGGCCGTTCCCCAACTGCCGCCGCCCAGGACGGTGAGACGCGTTTCCGCCGTCATTTCTTGCATTTAGGCGGCCTTCTTCTTTTCGAAGGTGAAGACGTTTTCGGTACCGGCGCGAAGGCGCTCGATATTGGCCCGGTGGCGCCAGATGATGAAGAGGCCGCCGGCGACCGCCGCGAGGACGAGAGGCGTATCGGGATGGTCAATCATCCAGATGGCCAGCGGAAACAGACCCGCGCCGACGATGGAGCCCAGCGAGATGAACCGGGTGAAGCCGACTACCAGCACGAAGACGATGGCAATGGCCAACAGCGGCAACGGAGCCAAAAAGGCGAAAGCGCCGACAAAGCTCGCCACAGCCTTTCCGCCCTGGAACTTCAGCACCGCCGGGTAAGCGTGACCGAGTACGACGGCGATGCCCGCCAGGGAGGTCCAGAGCGGCTCGGCGCTGCCGTATTTGGCCATCAGCCATACGGCTATCCACCCTTTGGCGATATCGAGAAGCAACGTGGCGATGCCCAACAACCGGCCGGAGGAGCGAAGAACGTTGGTGGCACCGATGTTGCCGGAACCCTTGGCGCGTACATCCTCACCGGTGCGCCAGCGGACGAGCAGGTAACCGAACGGGATGCCGCCAATGAAATAGGCCACGAGGAGAAGCAGGAAGGTCATAGAAGCGGGAACTCCTCCAGTTTCGAATATTGCGAGCCGCCGGGAAAGGTAATGCTTTCATACAGATGGAAGGCGGTGGCGGTGAACCGGCCAAAATCGGCGCTCGGCAGTTGCGCGATGCGCTGACGAATTGCGGGGAGGCCATCCGGCGACTTGATGCGGGCCAGGGTCAGATGCGGATTAAACTTCTGATTCTCCGCGCGGACGCCGATGGCGGAGCAGGCCGCGTCGGTTCGTTTGTGCAGTTCAGCCAACGAAGGACCCGCTTTGATGCCGGCGAACAGTACTCGCGGGCTGTGTGGATTCGGGTGCCAGCCGAGGCCGCCAATGGCGATTTCGATGGGGCCAGGTTTGGGAACGCCGGCCAGCGCCTGGACCATGGATTCGTAGTTCTCCGCCGGCCACGCGCCGATGAACTTGGTGGTGATGTGCAGGTACTCCGGCCGGCTCCATTGAAAGCGGGCGAGCGGTTTAAGTTGGCTCAGCAACTCGACCAGGGCGGCCCTGGCTTCGGCGGCGATATCGATGGCTGTGAACAGTCGCATCCGGCGTTGTAACTTCTCTAGTTTAGAGCGTGTTCGCCGCTTCGTGTGGCCGCGCTACCGCGCTGGCGGAGCAAGAAGACGTAAACCCTTTATTTGCAGCGTTTTCGTCGGTTTGTTCCGGGCCTCGGCTGGGTATAGCACGGGCCGCTATCGAACGACGGAGTTAGTGCCGCGTCGGAGCAATTCAAAAACGAATTGCCGGAACCTGTTTGGAGGCTTGGCACCGGGCAAGGCCGCCCTTCCAGGATAGGGATTCATCTCCCGGCCCGGCATCTCGTAGAGCGATAGCCGACCTTCCCTATGGAGAAGGACGCCGGGCGCCAGGCGCTGTTCGGTAACAACGTAACTCACTCCGAATCTATCGATTACGCTGTGATCTCCCGAATAGAACTTTGCCGCCGCGTCGCGCTGCTCGTCGAACGTTATGCTGAAAACATCGTGGCTGGCCATCGCCACCATCGGGATTGCCGCGACCCAGGGAGCCATCTCGGGCGGGGCCAGGACGAGCTTTTCTCGAGGCAGATTTTGACGCATCCAATCGAGCATGGCGCGCTCATCGCGGGCGATCACAGCTTGGCGGCCGATGAGCGGATCGACCGCCTTGCCATCGGTATATAGTTGAAAATAAACGGTGAACAGCACCGCGAGTGAGACCGCCGCCCAGCCCCATGCTAACGGGCGCAGCCGTTGCCGGAAGCGCTGGAACAGTTTATCCTGGGCCATCTTTCGGACCAACAGGAAGCCGAGGCAGTAGGTAAACCCATCAAACAAATGGATCGCCACTGGAATGGCGGGGATCATTGGGAGCAGCGCGGTCGTCAAGAACCAGCTTTGCAACACGTCGTCTTCAGGCTCCGGTCCCCGGAAACGCATGGCCATCAGCCAGCAGATGACGATCGCCGGGAGGCCATATGCGAGTAGTACCCAGACGGGAGAAGTCATGTGCCACTGGGCGATATCGGAGGCGTCGCGCAACCACGGGTAGCGCACCGCCTGGACGAGATAGGGCGCCAAGCCGAGGCCGGCGGCGGCGCCTAGACACAGAATTTCAAACGGCCGTTTCATTTTCCAGAGCGGAAAAACGGCTCCAAACACCACCAAAAACACTTCAAATGGATGGACGAATGCGCCAAGAAACGTGCAAATCAACAGGCGTATAAAGTACTTTCGGTCACCGGTCCGGGCGTATCGCGCCAAGGCGGTAAAGCTGACAAGCGTAACGGCCGTTCCGAAGGTGAGGGTGAACGAGTTCGACAATCCGCCGCGCAAAAATCCGTCGGCGGTCTCATAGGTGTATTCGACCACTCCATAGGCCAAACCCATTTGCAACGGGAGCGCCGCGCCGATCCATTTCGCCGCCGCCCAGCCGACCAGTTTCAGCGGCAGCGCCCCGATCATCACAATCGCGGCGTAGACCATTTGCCGGCGCGAATGGCAGAACGTCACCGCCGCCTGGATCAGCGCGTAGGCAGCGATCCAGTAAAGTAAGAACTGAAAGACATAGTACGCGACAATGGGAGATAGACCCGACTTACCGACGATTTGTAACATCGGCTGAAAGAGAGCGGGCTCGGTTTTCCAGGGCGCATGATAGTTAGGCAGCAGCCAATGATCCTTGGCCAGCGCGGCCCAAGTGAGATACTGCGGGACGTCGAGGTTACGGATGACATAGGCCGGTTCAAAGCCGGCTGGCGGATCGAGAATGCCGCCGATGACGGCTATATGATTGACCACGCCGACGAGCGTTCCGAGCACCATGGCGATCAGCGCGACATGCATCAACGCGTCTATCGACGGAAACGGGCGCGGCCATTAGCCCGCCAGTGGGTGCTCGAAACCCGGGCGGCGGGCAACCCGCTCAATCCGGTGTGGGCTCGCCGTCACGGTCGCGAGCGGCCATGATCGGATCTACTTACCGAGGCTGGGGGGAGCAAGATTGGCTACTCGCGCGAGATCAGCGCGGCAGTCGCTGGACGGAGAGCGAACTATCGGCGGAGAACAAGCTCGCAAGCTGGGGGAACTCTTTCGCGTGAAACCCGTCTCAATATCAGCGATCGCCGCTCAGACACCCGTGGGCCATGCCCGGATCCCGCGCCGAGTCACGATCCTGGCAGGAACGGGCGGAGGTTAATGTGAGAAAAACTGCCCACCAAACGGGCGAAGATTGCGAGTCGTTACCCCACAGCAAGCGGCGACCGCGAGCGCGAATTACGGCGGTTCGTGCCGACAAGACCGCCGACCAAAAATGTGGGGAGGCAGTTTCGCAACCCCGCTCCCGTTGTGTACCAACGTCCTCCGGTTATGCTCGATTACGAAGAGGGAGTGTGGTTTTGAAGCCGGCCGGAACCCAACTCCGCGAGGTTCGGCGACGTCGGCGTAGGGTGCGTAACCGTTTTGGGGGAAGCGACGTGGGCTGATCGCTGCCAAGGGGGGACGTTGCTCTGTCGTCGAGTTTCCGATAGCCTTGAAAACCATTTATCGTAAGGTATGGATCAAACAAAATCAGCACATTTTGTTTCGGGGGAATCGAACGATCTCGGTCTCGGGACTCCGCAGTAGGCTCCGATGGCCAAGCCCCGTTTGGCTTGTCCGCCGCCGGCTCCCCCACCGGTGCGGCCGAGGTTGAGCGAATCGCCGTCGCAGTTCATTCTGCTGGAGCGCGAAGTCCAACAGGAATTCCGTTCGCCGATGTTGGCGAGGCTGCAGGAGAAGGTGAATGCGGTAGCCGCGGAAGCGCGAGCCACTTCACCCCTGTGTCCGCAATGCGCTCGACCGATGAGTTATCACGATACGCGCCCGATCTCCTGGCTGGCCCACTGGGGACGCTTGCAAGCCTCGGCGTCCCGTTATCGTTGCACGGCTTGCAAACAGGAGAGCCGGCCACTTTTGGACTTGCTCGGCGTGGAACCCGGACGCATCAGCGGTTCGCTGGCGCGACTGTTGGCGTTGCCACCGTGGCGCCGTATGAACTGGCGGGGCGATTGGCGGGTCTGCTGCTGGGAGTCGACATCAGCACGATGGGAATCTGGCGAGTGGCGCAGCGGTTGGGCCAAGCGGCCGCCGGCTACAGCGATGCCCTGAGCCAGTATCACGCCGACAGCCGCGGCGAGGGGGCGCCGGGGGAGAATGCGCCACCGGCGGTGGTGTTAGGGGTGGACGGCGAGTGTATTGGGAATGCAAGTACGCACACAGCGGCGCCGCCGCGTGGGCGAGCAGGTGCTGCCGGCACTGCCGCCAGTGGAGAAAGGACAGTTCCGGGAGGTCAAAACGGGGGTGCTTTTACTGCCCCAGGAGCGGGTGGAAACGTCACCGGGACGGCGGTCGGTGGTCCGGCGGTTCCTGGTCACCTGCCTCGGGGACGCCGACGACATTTTTCGGCGCCTGTATGGACAACTCCGGGAGTTAGGCTGGGTTGGAGAGAACACGGTCGTGGTGATCGTGGGGGATGGCGCGGAATGGATCTGGAACCGCGCCACCATGTTTATACGGCGCTGCGAAATTCTGGACTTCTGGCACGCGCTGGAACATGCCTGGGGATTTGCCCGGCTGCGCTATGGAGCCGATTCCACGCAAGCCGACGTTTGGGTTCACGGCATCGCCGAAGATCTGCGAGCCGGCAAAGTGGACGAGGGGATCGCGAGACTGAAGCGGCTGCGTCCGAAGACGCCGGAGATGCGCGCGAGTCTGCGAGCGCTCATTCGCTATTACAGCGACAATGCCGGCCGGATGCGCTATGACGAATACGTGCGGCTGGGGTATGGGATCGGCAGCGGCGCGGTGGAGAGCGCGCATAAACAAGTCGTTCACGCGCGCTTCCGGCAAGCCGGAATGCGCTGGAGCGAAGCGGGAGCGCGCCGCCTGTTAGCGTTGCGTTTATTGCTATTGAACGATAACTGGGCGCTGTTGGACCGGATGCGGATGGCTTCGGTGGCCTGAGCGTCGCCGGTGGTGACCGGTTGTGAGGCGCCGTTGACTACGGCGAGGTTAATGCGCGATGCTCGGGCGATGGCCCCGCGGACACCCGTAACCATTCCCGTTGATCTGCGTCGGCGTCTGGAGGCCGCCCGGCTCGATCTGCTGGCGCTGTTCCGGGCCCTGGACGGGCTGGATTTATCGCCCGCCGAAATCCCGCAGCGGCTGATTCGCCAACTTTTCGAGCTGGATGCCGACTATGCGGAGGCACTTTGGGCTTTGGACCAGCCCCCCGGAACGCTGGACCCGCGGGCCATGCTCCGCGATACCCTGGCCGCCCTGGATCAACGGCCGGAGGCTTGTACCCGATTCCGTCAGAATCTCCCGCAACGGTCTCTCTCCCGTTTGGACGAACTGGAAGTATCCATCCGCAAAGATTTAAACCCGGTCGAAGCGTATAACATGGTCCCTGGTCATTGAGCCCCCAAAACGGTTAAGCACCCGTCGGCGTAAGGCGGGAATATTGCGGCTCAGCCTGTGATACAATTTTCGCGTTCGTTCTCAAGGAGGCTACATGGCTAAAAAGCGGAATTCACAAATCACCTTCATTGAATCGACGGAGTCCGAAAAGGTCATTCCGGCGAAACTGGCAGGCCAAAAGACCAAAACCTACGACTTGTGGGTCAGAACTCCCGACAGCGAGAAGCTGGATAAGCTGTCGATGGCCGCCCGGTTGTGCAGCTGCCGGAGTGTTTGCCTAGCCGTTATCGAGGATCAGCCCTAAGAGCCTGCCCTCAAACGCACAGTAGATTGGAAAACCCCGGCAGATCGCGTGACGGAGGCTGATCATGGATAGATTCAAGGCCTCGTACTATACCCGCGCCGTCTCTCACGGCGATTGGACACTGTTGTTTAACGGTGTCACTTCAGGGTTGGTACGCCTTCCTAACGACATAGGCGATGAACTCAAGGCTTTTCTCGGGACAGCGCGGTCACCGGACGCCGGCACCGGCTTAGCCAATTGGAATCCCCCGCGCTTCGCCATCGACGATCTCCCGGATACCTCGCGGGAGATATTCCCAGAGTTGCTACGAGGCCATTTCTTCGTGTCCGAGCTGGACGACGAGATTCGGCATTTGAGGGAACGGATGGAGTTCTATAAGAAGAACGAACCTTTCCTGGTGACGATCACAACAACACTGGACTGCAATTTCGACTGTTACTATTGCTACGAGGAAAGGTCGCCGATCTACCTGAGCCGCGACCGGTGCGACGATATTTTGGATTGGATCAAGGGCCAGATTGCGTTCAAGGCCCATGACAAACTCTACACGGACTGGTATGGCGGCGAACCAATGCTGAATCGAGATGCCATCGATTATTTCTCGGACAGGGCAATTGCCTATTGCGACGAGAACGGAATCGATTACAGCTCGGCGATGATCTCAAATGGCACCTTGTGGCCCGACGACGCCAAGGCGTTTGCGCTCAAGAATCGAATTCGGCATGTCCAGTTCACCCTGGACGGACCTCCGCAGTTCCACGACAAGAGGCGACGCTTCGATGCGGATGGTCCGGCGGCGGAGTCGTTTCGCGTTGTGTCGCAAACGATCACGCGCCTTCTCGGCGCAACACGGATTTACTTGCGGATTAACGTAGATCCAGCGATCGGCAGGTCGGTATTGAGCATGCCCGAATACTTCAAAGAGCAAGGATGGCTTGAGCCCGGAGTACATGTGTATCCGTACTTGGCGAGCATCGGTCCAATGACGGAGCATTGCGGTTTTGTGGGTGAGTCGCCCAAGTTCCGGTCATTTCAAAAAGAATTTGATCGGCTAAATCACGATTTCCAAGGCGCGATTTCCAAGTACATCGATCCCAGGGGCATCCAACACCTGCAGTATTATCCAATGACGATCAAGATGAACTGCGCCGCCGTAGGAGAGAACAGCGTCGTGTTCGGTCCGGACGGAATGATGTACAAATGCGGACTGGATGTGGGCCACGCGGCCAAAGCGTTTGCCGCCCTTCCACAGCGTTCAGCGGCAACCGCGAGCGTTGATGGGCCTTTCGTAATCCTGAATTCCGCGGCAGTAGGTTCAGCCGCGCACGATTACGAGAAATATGATCCCTTTTCACACCATCGATGTAGTCAATGCCAATACCTTCCGATCTGTATGGGAGGGTGTCCCAAGACTCAGTTCGAGAATAACGAGTTCTATCTGAAACAACAGTCCGCTTATTGGGAGGACAATTTCGAGACGGTGCTCCGCACCTATGCCGATAGCTCTTTGAGGCGAAGTTAGTTCGATTTCCATCCCCAGCCGACCATAAAGAGGACAGGCGAAGTGCACCTTGGAACCCATGCTCGGTTTTGAAGAGACGAGGTTCAGGTATCACTGCAAGTGTCTCGTAGAAGCTGTTCAGAAACGGCTCTTGGTCCTTAGCGAAAATCGACGTTGTATATTGCGCCAGTGAGCTGTTGAAGCGCCACTTCGGCAAACATCATCACGCCTATTTTTCCTCCGCGTCCAGAGATGCTCCGAGTTCCGCTTCGATCTCCTCGATTGTCGGCAACTGGCCTTTTAACTCTTCCGGCAATTTGTGCAGCAGCCTGCTGCACAATTGTCTCCTCCGGCCACGCGTCGGCAAAAGCCTTCATATACTTCAAGTTGCGAGGGGACAGGCCACGCATTTCAGGAAAAGCTACGCTTCAGATCCCGGCCCAACGTCTCGATGACCTTCGTCCCCCACCCTTCCGCCTTTTGTCTTCGCGTAATCTCGGTGCCGATCCCCCCAATAGAGAAGCACCAACTCACGGTTGACGGCCACAGCAGCCCGAACTTGGGCGCTCTGGATACGTTCCTTGATGCTCGCCAAAAGGGCGGTGTAGGTTTGAGTGCTCGGGGTTGGTTCTTCCATTGGCTCCTTCTGTCGTAGCAAATAACTCGTGTCCGTATCTATGCGAAAAGTTCAGCGCCGCTTGCGTCTTGAGAACGATTCTTAGCAGAGACGTCGCGCCTTTGTTTGCCGGGCCGAGGCACCGGTTGAGTGACGGACGCCACGGCTATTGAGACCTTCCGCGCGTCTCGCACGAATGCGCGGGCGGCCGCGTCCGGCAAATCGACGGCATGAGTTTGTGAGACGAGACAGACGTAACCAGGAACCGGTGCCGCTTCCCGCATCGTTATTAGGAAGCTTCGGCGCTGTGAATCTTGGAGCGGCGCACCCGGTAAAGCCGGTTGCGTCATTTGTTTGTTTGCTCATCCGCGGGCGGTTCCTCGCCCGGTTTGTAGTAAAACTGGGCGCATTCCTCGGCCAGCACGCCGGCTACAATCTCAAGGTCGTCGCGAAAGGCGTCGGCGACTAAATCGGCGGTGTTGAAATGCCGGGCATCGAAGTACATGCTATGAACATCGTTGCGAGTCGCGCCGTAAACGATTCTGCCGATTTTGGCCCAAATACACGCCGCCGTACACATTGTGCAGGGTTGCAACGTGCAGAAAATCGTACATCCGTTGAACTCGACTTCCTGAAGCTTTTCCCCGAGCCTGCGGAGCGCGACGATTTCCGCATGCGCCGTTGGATCGCAACGAAGCTCGGCTTCATTGTGCGAGGCAACCAGAACTTCACCGTCCCGGACAATGACGCATCCTACCTCGCCCGCTCCAGGCGCTTGATCGCCGAGCCTGGCCTGTTCTATCGCAAGACGCATGAACTTTTCGTCGCCTGGCCGAGCCCGGCCGCTCGCCAGTGCGCGTACGTCGTTTTTTGCATCGTGAACTATCTCGGGCATTGCTGTAATTGTATCCTTGGCCATACCGCTCGGGCCTTCGGCGCGCCATGGATTCCGCCCGGGACTAGAAAATAAACTTAACGCCCCCCTGAATGTTCCGGTTCCCGTTGGCGCCGGTGATGACGCCGAACTGGGTGCTGTTGAGATCCTGGGACGACGGGCGGCCCCACGTCTTCTGGTTAAACAGATCGAAGATGTCGACCCGCAGATCGGCCCTGATTTTCTCCTTGATTCGGAAAGAGCGGTTGACGGCGAGGTTCGTCCGGTAAGTGGGGAACATACGCACGGCGCCAATGAATCTGGGGGCGTTGCCGAACGGATCGAGAGCCGGATTGGTTCGCCGCTGGAAAACCGCGCGGTTGTAGAAGTTGTCCTTGTCGGGGTCAAACCTTTCGCCAACCAGCGGCAGCCGCCAGTCGTACGACAAGACATTCGGCCGGGGAGTGCCGGCGCGAAGATTGTTCTGGAAACCGGTATCCACGACCCCCATCGGATACCCGCTTTGGGCGAAGGCGTAGCTGCTGAGATTCCAGCCGCCCAGCAGGTGTCCGCCGATTCCGCCGGTGACGAACCGCTTGCCTTTGCCGAATGGCATGTCGTAACTGACGGTGACCTTGAACATGTTGGGATAATCGAGCACACCGTAAGACTTCTCGGTCCCGCGATTGTACTGATTCTGCGCGGCGCCGGCACCGACGGCCGCGCCGACAACGCCGGCGATCCATGGCTCCGAGGAGTCGGCGTCGGTGAGCAGTTTCGACCAGGCGTAGCTGGTCAACAGCGTCAGACCGCCGGAGAATCGCTTGGTGGCCTTGACGATCAGGGCGTGATAGGTGGAGTTGCCGCTGTGATTCATCATGCCGCCGGTGGTGACGCCGGTATATTGCGGGAAGACGCGTAACGCCTGTCCCAAAGTCGCCTGTCCGCCGAGCAACTGTTTGAAGTTCGCGAATGGCGCGCGGAAGCCGGCGGCGGCGACGGCGGGATCGTCGATGGGGCGGTTAAGCAGCGCGCCGAGCGAGGCGTATTTGGGATCGATCTGCATGATGTTGACGCGGTCGGACGCCAGGTGGGTGCCCTTGCTGCCGGTGTAGGTCACGTCGATCACCAGGTTGTTTTTGAGGGAATGAGCGACGGCGAAATTCCAATTGGCGGTCTGCGGAAGCTTGGCGATCTCACCCGAACCAAACCAGGGCACGCCGAAACCGGCGTTGAAGCCGGGATCGATGAAGGGCGGATTCTGCCAGGCTGGGAAGCCCCTATCCCAATAAAACGCGGGGGTCACGCCTTGGTCGGCGGAGCTCCAGGCGGGCGAATTGGTGAAGCCGTTATTGGCGCCGGCGAGTCCAGGCACTTTGACGGTGGAATAGAAGATACCGGCGCCGGCGCGGACGACGGTGGAGTTATTGATCGAGTAGGCGAGACCGGCGCGAGGGCCCCAGCCGTTGGCGGCTTCGTGCAGATTGCGGCGGCCTTCGCGGCCGGAGCCGTTGCCGAGAAAGCGCAGAGCGCCGGGCGTGCCATTGGCGGCGGGGTTGGCCAGCGTCGGATCGAAGTAGGAAAGCCGGTCGTGCTTCTCGTAGACCGAGAGATTCATCTCATAGCGAAGCCCGAGGTTCGCGGTGAGGCGCGGCGTGATCTTCCAATCGTCCTGGACAAAGAAGGCGTGATAGGGGAAGCGCAGCATCTGCGTATTGGGAATGGTAAAGCCGCCGTTATCCACGGCGCCGAGGAGGAAGCTGGCGTAGGCATTGCCGGAGAAGCCCGTGTTATCCCCGGGCCGGGCCGTCTCCAGGCGGTTGAAGAAAACGTCGCCCGCCTGGCGATTGCGGTTATTGGTATTCAGCATCATCAACTGCGCGCTGTAGCCGAATTTGAAGCTATGGGAGTTCTTGATCCAGTTGAGATTCTGGTCGAGGCCGAAGACGGTGTGATACTCATCCCATAGCTTGGTGCTTTCCCAGCCGTAGTAGTTGTCGTTGTTGAAGCGCACGGCGGGGAAGGCCTGATTGTAAAAAGGATTGTTGGGGATGGCGCCGCCGAGTTTGTCGCCCCAGTTCTGGCCGAAAGGTTCGGCGGTCACGTCGTGTTCGGGGTGAGTGAGGCGGTGGAACCCCAGCGTGAGGGTATTGACCAGGGTGGGAGTGAAAAGGTGCGTATCGTTGAGGCGAGCGACCTTGCCGTAATACTGATCGCCCTGATAATACTGGCGGCCGGCCAGGGGATAGGGCAGCGATCCGCCCCAGTTGTTGGCATCGTTGGGCGCGACATCGTAGTTGTTGAGGAAGTACTCGCCATTCTGCGTGTAAGTGAACGCGAGCCGGTTCTTTACACCGAAGTTCTGGTCGAACTTGGTCACGTAGGCGTCCTCAATACGCTTGCGCGGCGCGGTTCCGGGAGTCCGGTAGTTACGCACGACGCCGGGGGCGTTCGGGGCCGGAAAGTAGGAGGCGATGGCGGACGAGAGCCTGGTGATGCGGCTGACGGGGATGCGGTTGCCGGGGAAGGCGTCGCGAACGGTTGCGTTGCCTTCGACGCGGGTGGTGGAGGGGTCGAAAATAGGCACCATGACGCCGGGAGCGTTGGGGGTCCAGTTGGAAAAGTCTCCGCGATGCATTTCCGACAGCGGAATCGTTAGCTCGCTCACGCCGGAGGTCGATGGGAACCGGTACCCTTCATAGGAGAAGAAGAAGTAGGATTTGTTTTTGCCGTTGTAGACTTTCGGAATAAAGATTGGGCCGCCGACGGTGGCGCCATAGTCGTTGCGGTGGAAGACCGCCTTGGGACGCCCGAATTTGTTGTTGGTCCAGGTATTGGCGTTCAGGTGCTGGGACTGATAGTAGTCGAAAAGCGATCCGTGGAGTTCATTGGTTCCAGACTTGGTGGAGATGGAAATGTTGCCGCCGCTGGCGCGGCTGTCTTCCGCTTTGAAGGCCGCGGTATCGATGCGGAACTCCTCAATGGAATCGAGGGTGGGGGTGAGCCGGTTCATGTAGCCCACGTGATTGCGCCAGCCCATTTCGACCGACATGCCGTCCACGCTGACGTTAAAATCGTGCTGCTGGCCGCCACCGACCTGGAGATCGTCCCAGGCGCTTTCGCCGTTCCCGCTCTTGACCTGCGGCATCATCATCATAAGCTGAAACGCATTGCGCATACCGCCGCCGATGCCGGCCACGGCGATGGGCAGATCCTGCACCAGCTTGTTCTCCATAACCGTGGAGACCTCGGTGGATTCGGTTTTGAGCGGCGGAGCCTCGCCGGACACTTCGACGCGTTCGGTGGTGCTGCCTACTTCCAGACGAACGTCGGCGCGGATGTTGTCGCTGCTCTTGACGGTCATCGGTCCGCGCTTCCAGCTCTTGAATCCGGCGACGGAAACGGAGATCTCGTAGGAGCCTATCGGCAGGCTGAGGAGCACATAGTTGCCAGTGCTGGAACTGACGGTCTGAGCGGTGGTCCCTGTGTCCAGGTTCCGGGCCTCCACCGCCGCTCCGGCGATGATCGAACCGGTTGCGTCACTCACCAGGCCGGTGATGACGCCCATCGTTGTCTGGGCCTGGATCGACGCGGCGAGCGCGAAGCAGGCAAGGAACGCTTTGTTGAAACTCACGGAAACCTCCCGGGGACTAGCGCGTGTGCCACGCCATGATATATCAATTGGAGGTTTCTTGGGGCGGGGCGGGAGTTGGGCGCGCTAGCGCCGAAAATCGCGCCTTGATTCGAGCGCAATGCGTTCGTGCGAGCTAAAATCCAACTCCTCCCCGATTAATTGCTTGGCGCTGAGCGAATCCTTCGCGATACCCGATTTCCCGTGCTTCGTCGTGTTCGCCAGCATGTGATAGAGTTCGTGCGCGACAACGCGGCCAAGCGCGCGGCCAAACAAGCGGTCGGCATGGCGGTAATCCGCGGGGCGCAGCGCTGTCTTAATCGATTCGCGTACGCGATCGCATTTCACTTCGCCGAACGGCAGAACATTCCCGTCCGCGGTGAACGCCCAGGCAAATGGACCGCGCTCGTCGAGCAGCGCCGGGGACGTATCCATCTCGCAACGGCCCTTCATCCGAAATACAACTAAATCGCTGAATTGCTGGGAAGCGGCCTGGGACCGTTCCACGAATCGTACGCGCAGACCCGCCCGCTTGGCGATTCTCTTCGATTCCGTTTCCATCGCCTCCCACGCCTGGGGCGAGAATACTTCGTCGGCTTGAACGACGACGGCGATCTCCGGCATATCCCCGGATGGGGCGGCATGCAAAGCGCACAAGGCGATGGTGATGAAAGACAGGATCAGGCGAATCACGAACAGAGTTCTCCGCTGACGCTATTCTACACAAACGGGTACCGGGTTGTGGGCGGCGTTTTGGCCCTTTCACGACGCATGTCAGGCGGAGACACGCCGCTACGCCAAAACCTCCCGAATCACATGCCCGTGCACGTCGGTCAACCGCCGCTGCAAGCCATTGTGATACCAGGTCAACCGCGTGTGATCGAGGCCCAATAGATGAAACATGGTCGCGTGGAAATCGTAAAGCGTCGTGGGATTCTCCGCCGCCTTGTATCCCAATTCATCCGTGCGCCCGTACGAATAACCCGGCTTCAATCCAGCCCCCGCCATGAACGCCGTGAAGCCTTCCGGATTGTGATCGCGGCCGCCCTCGCCGATCCCCTCGCTTATCGGCAGCCGGCCAAATTCAGTGGTCCACACCACCACCGTATCGTCCAACATTCCCCGCTGTTTTAGGTCGGCCAACAGCGCCGCCGTCGGCTTATCCATGGTCGCGGCGCAGCGCGAGTGGTTCGCCCGCAAATCCTCGTGCCCATCCCAATTAATCCGCGGCGCACCGAAGTGGCCGCCGTTGAACATCTGGACGCATCGCACGCCGCGTTCCACCAGCCGCCGCGCGAGCAGGCAGTTATAGCCATACGCCCGCGTCGCCGGCTCGTTTAGCCCGTACATCTCTTTCGTAGCATCGGACTCACCGGCGATATCGGTAACCTCCGGCGCGCTCACCTGCATTCGCGCCGCCATTTCATACGCGCGGATTCGGCCCGCCAAAGCGTCGTCCCCTGGATGCGCGCCCAGGTGCTCTTCATTTAGTTGCGACAGCAGATCGTACGACGCCGCCTGCACCGCCGGGGCCACCGGGGCACGCAGATCGGCGATCGGATTCTTTTGATCGCCAAACATCACGCCCTGGTGCTGCGAGGGCAGAAATCCATTCCCCCAATTCGCCACGCCGCAGGGCGGCAGCCCGCGCGGATCGGGCAGCACAACGAACGAGGGCAGGTTCTGGTTCTCACTCCCCAGGCCATAGCTCACCCACGATCCCACGGACGGAAAGCCCTGAAAGATGAAGCCCGTCGACATCTGAAAGATCGCCGGCCCATGCGCGTTGCTCCGCGCCACCATGGAGTGAAAGAACGTCAAATCATCGACGCGCTGCGCCAAGTGCGGCAGCAGATCGGAAACCCATTTCCCCGTTTGGCCGTGCTGTCGAAACTCCCATGGCGACTTCATCACCGCGCCCGGCTTACCGAAAAATGGAGTGATGGTATTCTCGCCCTTCGTCTGCTTGCCGTGATGTTTGATCAATTCCGGCTTGTAGTCGAAGGTGTCGATATGGCTGATGCCGCCGGGAAGAAAAATCAGGATAACGTTCTTCGCTTTCGGCGCGAAGTGCGGCCCGGGCTTGCGCGCGGCGGCCTGCGCTTCCATCTGCGCTAAGGCTACTCCGGCAAGCCCGCCGCCCACTTCCCACAACATTTCCCGGCGTGTAATTCTACGTTTCATGGCGTGTACAAAAACTCGTTGGTATTAAACAGAACACGCGCGTAAGCGGCAAGCGAATGCCGGCCAATAAAGGCCACGCCCGCGCTTAATTCCCTCTCCGACGGCGCGCGCCCGTAAAGTAGCGAGTACGCCCGCGTCACCTGCGCCGCGGCTTGCCCGCCGGCTTCGTTGCGCACGCGTTCGGCCATTCGCTCCGACTGGCGCAACACGAAACTATTGTTCAAAAGTGTCAGCGCCTGCACCGGCGTGTTGGAATTGCTGCGCTGCGGAGTCGCCACCGAAGGATCGGGACAATCGAAGCTGTCCATGAAAATCCGTCCGCCGCCGCGTACCACGAAACGGTAGACCGCGCGGCGCCAAACCGGTGGCCCGTCATTGTCCAGCACATCGTAAATGTAAGATCCCCCGCCGCCCTTCTTCTGCAGCAGGTAGCTCGGGCCGCCGCGCTCCATATTCAGGCTCCCCGTCACCGCCAGCATGGAATCCCGCAGCGTCTCGGCATCCATCCGCCGCAGCGGCATGCGCCACAACAGCCGGTTGTCGGCGTCTACGCCAAATGCCTTCTCATTCATCGCCGACGACTGCCGATACGCTTGCGACGAAACAATCTGCCGCTGCAGCCACTTCAGGCTCCAGCCATTTTCCATGAAGGAAACGGCCAGCCAATCCAACAACTCCGGATGCGATGGCCGGTCGCCCATCAGCCCAAAATCACTCGGCGTGTTCACGATCCCATTGCCGAAATGGGAGTACCAGACGCGATTCACAATCACCCGCGCCGTCAACGGATTCTTCGCGTCCGTTATCCAATCCGCCAGCGCATTTCGTCGGGCGCTATCGGGCGCCGACGCATCCAGGCCGAACGAAGCGGGCCGATGCCCGGCCGCCGACAGCGCACCGGGGAAAACTTCCTCTTTCGCCTTCGCCACGCTGCCGCGCTCCAGTAAATAAGCGGGTTCCACCGGATGCGGCTTGGCCGCATAGACCATCGCCGGGGGCGGAATCGCGTCCAGCTTTTTCTTCCAGTTATCGCGCTCCGCTAACAGCGCCGTTCGACGCTCGCGCTCCTCCATTGGCAGCGCCGCCACCAGTTCCGGCTCGCTCACCGACGGCAGTTCCAATTCGTTCGAGCTCACATGGTCCAACGAACTCGCCACCGCGCGCCAGTTCACGCCGTCATCGGAAACCTCCAGCGAATAGACGCGAATAGATCCGTCGCTCTTTCCCGTCACGCGATCCGCCGACCAAACCATCTCGCTCACCCTCGCCGGCCCGCTGGAGGGAATCGGAAGAATCACCGGCGCTCCCGCCGCCCCCGTGAAGTCGCGCACCGTCAACCCGGCCGGCTTCAATTCCAACAAATCGATCTTCGGCAGCTTCCCGCCGTGTCCGGAAATCACGAGCCGAAAATGGCTGGCCGTCACCGGTTCAAAAACGTTGCGATTGAAGAACGGGCTTAATGGCACACGATATTTCTCCGCCCGCCGCCGTTCATCCAAAGCCTGGTACCGCTCGCGCATCATCCGGGTTCGCACGGGCGCTTCAATTCCATCCAGGGCCTTCTGCACCCGCGCCAGTTCGGCCTGCAGCGGTTTCGCCGCCGCTTCATAATCGCGCTTCGCCTCATCGGTGGTTACTTCCCGTGTGCCAAATCCCACGCCGCCAAAAACAGACGTCAGCGAGTAATAATCCTTCGTCGGAATCGGGTCGAACTTGTGATCGTGGCAACGCGCGCAATTCACCGTCAGCGCCTGGAACGAATGGAACGTCGTCGTCACCATATCGTCAAGCTCATCCATGCGCGCCGTCTTCTTCATCAGCGCGTCCTTGTTCAACTCCGAACTCACCGAATCCCACGGTCCCGCTACAAGGAAACCGGTCGCCGCCACCATCCGCGGATCCTTCGGCGCCAGCAGGTCGCCCGTAATCTGCTCCCGCACGAACTGCGTATACGGCTTGTCGGTATTGAATGCGTCGATCACGTAGTCCCGATACCGCCACGCATGAAACCTCTCAAAATTATGCTCGCCGCCATCGGTCTCGCCATATCGAACCACGTCCAGCCAGTACCGCGCCCAGCGCTCGCCGTACTCCGGTGACGCCAACAATTTCTCCACCGTCTCCTCATACGTCCGGCCATAATCCGTCTCGCGGGGCGGTAATCCCGTTAATCCAAAATGCAGTCGCCGAATCAGATCCCGCTCGGAAGCCCGTGGCGAAAACGCCAAGCCCTTCGTCTGCAATTTCGCCAGCAAAAATGCGTCAATCGAATGCAAGGAGCCGGGCGGCTTCACGGGCGGCACAAACGCCCACCAAGTCTTCTTCGCGGAGGTTAAATTACCACCCCACACAGCCCCGCCGCGAATCCACTCGCCTATCAGCCCAACCTCTTCACCGCTCAAACGCGGCCCGCCCATCGGCATCTTGCCCGACGCCACATGTTGATACAGTTTGCTCGCGGCAAGATCGCCCTTCACAACAACGCCGGCCCTGCCAAACGCCTCGGCCGTAGTCATATCGAACCCGGCTTCCGTTCGTTCCCCGCCATGGCAGCGCACACATTTCGCCGCCAGCAGCGGCCGCACATCCCGGTCGAATTCCGCGCCGCTCAACGCGGTCATTCCCACGCCGAAGAACAGTAAACGAGTCAGGGACGGCACAACAACATGATACGCGTTGCGCTTATCATCTTGCCAATCCCAGCGCCCGGATTCGCTTGTGCAAGCTGGTCCGTTCCATACCCAGCGCCCGCGCCGCGGCCGACACATTCCAACTCGCCTCGTCGAGCGCCCGCGTGATGTGATCCCGCTCCGCGGACCGCCTCGCCTCCTCCACCGAGTTCGGCGCATCCGTATCCCGGCCCAGCCGCAGTTCAATCGGCGTCGCATCCTTGTCCAGCACTTCCCCCACGCTCAATATCGCCATCCGCTCCACCACATTCCGCAGCTCCCGCGCGTTCCCCGGCCACGGGTACCGCTCGAAGAGCGCGAACGCCGCCTCATCGAACTGCTTCATCCGCACATTGTTCCGCCCGCAGAACTCCTCCAGAAAATGCGTCGCCAGTATTCGCACATCTTGCGGCCGTTCCCGTAGCGTCGGCACCCGCAACGGCACCACTGCCAGCCGATAATACAAATCCTCGCGAAACCGCGCCTGCGCCACTTCCGAAGCCAGATCCTTGTTCGTCGCCGACAACACTCGCACACTCACGCGCACTGGCAGTTCTCCCCCTAAACGGTGAAACTCGCCCTCCTGCAAAACACGCAGCAGCTTGGCCTGTGCCGCCTGCGGCAGATCTCCAACCTCGTCCAAAAACAACGTCCCGCCATCCGCCAATTCAAATTTCCCGCGCCGCAGGCCGGCCGCTCCGGTGAAGGCGCCCTTCTCATGCCCGAACAGCTCACTCTCCATCAGTTCATTCGGAATCGCCGCGCAGTTCACTTTGATAAACGGCCCCGTCGCAAACGGCGAATTCGCATGTATATGCGCCGCCAACAGCTCTTTCCCGGTCCCGGATTCCCCCATCAATAACACCCGCACATCGCTCTTCGCCGCCAGCGTCGCCTGCTCCACCGTCCGTTGAAACGCCGGCGACACGCCCAACATCCGAGGGCTCCCCGCCTCTTCCTTCAGCCGCTTATTTTCCTCGCGCAGCACCGATTGGTCCAACGCGTTCCGCACCGCCACCAACACGCGGTCCCTGTGCAGCGGCTTTTCCAGAAAGTCGTACGCTCCGGCATGCACGGCCTCCACCGCATCGGCGATGGTCCCATGCCCCGAAATCATAATTACCGGCGCCGCCACATTCGCCGTCCGCAACTCCCGCAACAAATCCAGGCCGGACGCATCCGGTAGCCGCACATCCAGCAGGAACAACGCCACCTGATCGCGCCCCGCCGCCCGCCGGTAGTCGGACGCGCTCGTGAATGTGGCCACGGCGAAGCCCTCACGTTCCAATATCAGCCGTAGCGAAAGCCCTATATTCGATTCGTCGTCAACGATCCAGATTCTTCGCATTTCCCGTTTCCGCCGCCGGCAGCGTCACTACAAATGCCGCCCCGCCCAATTCGCTCTCGCGATGATCGATCTCTCCCCCGCACAGCAATACGCTCCGCCGCGCGATCGACAACCCCAGTCCCATGCCGTTTTTCTTAAACGTGATCGACGGTTCAAACAGCGTGGAGCGCGCCAATTCGCTCAACCCCGGCCCCGAATCCATCACCGCGATTCCCGGCCGCCCGCCTTCCACGAAGGTCTTCGTAAGTATCCGCCCCTCGCTCCCCACCGCCTGCGCCGCGTTCTCCAGCAGGTTCGTCAACACCCCGCGCAGCAGGTCCGGGTCCGCCGTCGCCGCCAAGCCCGCCGCCAGATCGACCTCGTAATTCACGCCCGGATGCAGCGGCCGCAGAAAGGCCACCCTCTCCTCCACCAGCGCATTCAAATCCGTGTATCGTAAGTGCGCCGGCGGCTCCGCCGCGAAGTCCGAAAAGGCCCGCACGCGCCTTTCGAGCGTTGTAACTTCATCGGCCACTATTTGCGAAGCCTGCCGCAGAAATCCGGCGTCCACCGAACCGTTCCTCGCCCCAATTTCCTCCATCGTCAACCGGATCGGTGTCAGCGAGTTCTTCACCTCATGGGCCATCTTGCGCGCCAGCGTTTGCCACGAAGCCACCCGCGTCAACTGCACCAACTCCTCGCGCGATTCGGCCAACTGGGCTGCCGTTTCGTTGAAAGCCGCAATCGCCTGCCCCGCCTCGTCCGGCCCTCCTCCGGTCAGCCGCACCGCTAAATCTCCCGACGCCAAAGTCTGTAGCCCACGAGTCAAATCCCGCATCGGCCGGCTCACCCGGAAGGCAATCCAGAACAGGATCGAAAGCGCGATTAAATACACAACGCCGGCCGTCGTCAATAACGCCAGCGTTAATCCTCTCCGCAGATCGGTCTTCTGCGACCTCCCCACCAGGTCCCGTGCCTGTGTGAACTGATCCGTCAGCCGCTTCATTCCGACGGCGCCAAGCTTCCGCTCGTACAGCCAGATCTCCCCGTTATCCCGGCGCACAAGATAGTGCAGCAACTCTCCTTCGGCCCCGCTGGCGACAAACCATTCCGGCTCCTCGCTCGCCGCGAACTCCGTCACCGCCGCCGGCCACCGCGCTTCGTCCGCGGGCAGCCACTTTTGCGCCGCCACCCGCCCGGCCTGGGCGTCCGCCCGCAAAACCTCCCGCGCGGTTTGATACATTTCCCGCCCCGTCGCCCGCAAAGTTAACGAGATCTCGTCCAACTCCTCCGTCGCCGCGTGACTCAGGCTCGCCTCGAACAACTGGATCGTCACCCACACCAGCACCGCCATCGGTGCCAGCGTGGCGGCCAAAAAGACGACGATCAGCTTGGTTCGCAGGCTCACGATTGCAGTCTAGCGCTGTAGCTCGGCGGGACGAAACGGGCCATGTTCCAAACTCCAACGCTCCGTCTCGCCCCGCTGCGCGCGGCCGAACCATTCGACCAGCCGCGTCAGCGTTACCGTTGGATCCAGCAGGAACCCGCCCGCATCCCGCGGATCGTCCGCGCGCAGGTCCGCCCGAACCCAGTGCGCCACGTCCGGCGTCAGCCCATGGAGGGGCATGCTTGAGTGATCGAACATCCACCGTTCCGCCGCCTCCCGCGACAAGTGCGAAGCCTGCCGCTTCGCTACACCCAACCGCACCACCGCGAACTTCTCCTCCCACAAATCGAAGCTCACCACAAACCGTTCCACCTGCCGCCGCGAAACCGTTCGAAATTGATCGCTCGATACGGATAACTGGAGCGAAAATACCAGCCCCGCGCCATCCTGCAACCTCCGCAGCGTCTTCCCCGTCAAAAAATGCAAATTGGGCGCCGCCACCCGCAGCACCCCATCGTCGTTCCGAATTGCCAAGGACGTCGGCGCCCATCCTCGCAAGAATGGGATCATCGCAAACAATGCAACTATGATGGCAACGCGAGTGGTGATGTTCAAAAGGTCGCCCCCGTCATCACCATCGGTTCTATCCGCCCATCCCGCAGCGGAAACGCGACATAGAAAAAGAATCCGTCCCGCGTCCGCAATCCGCACCCGGCCGATGTCCTCGCCACCGGATCGGCGCCGCGGTTCCAGATGGAACCCGAATCCACAAACGCCGACGCCTCGAGTTTTCCCTTCAACGACCGGCCATACTCCACGCTCGAAGCCACCAGCCGCGTCCCGCCCAGCGGCGCGATTTCAAACTTGTTCCAACCTCGCAGCGAAAGCGAATTCCCCGCCGCGAATCTGTCCGTAAACGGGGCGTTCCCGCGCAACGAACCGCCCGTAATATCTATCGTTAGCCGCGACGCGCCCCGCTGATACTCCCCTCCGCCCCGCAACTCCTGCCGGGTAAACGAGTAGTCGCCGCCAATCCCATTCGCCAACGCATACAGCCCCGTCCAGGCCGTACGCCCGGTATCCACATCACCTCTCACGCGCCGGTATCGCAGAGTATTTACCAGCGCGTGGGAGGCGACATTGCGATTCGCCTCGGGGGACAAGAGCGCGAACCGCTGCAATCGCACGCCGCTCTCCACTGTTAGTTCTTCCCGGTCGTCACCACGCCACGGGACGAACGTAACAGTGGGTTGGAAACTGTCGGCGTTGCGATATAGCTCATTCGTTCCGGCGGCTTGCAGTGTGCGGGCGTCATACTGCGCATGCGCGGTCGAAACGAAAAACCCCGGCCGGATCCGGCCATTGAATAGACTGCGCGAATACCCCGCCTTCGCGCCGCTGGAACGCTCGGTTCGCGTATCGCCGTCGGAGAACACGCTCAAGTTCAATCGTTGCCTATCCCGCTCTTCAATGGTCAACATCAGGTCCCCGGTCCAGCCCTGCCGTGTATGCCACGCCACCCGCGATTGGTCGGTCGATACATTCACCCGGCGGCCCATCACATCCAGCACTACCCGGACACTCTCCGGCGCCGACCCCTTCATTAACTTAGGCGACACCAGCCGGGCCTTCAATTCATCCCGCACCCGCCCGGATAACCGTGCAAACGTCTCCGGCGAAAACCGTTGACCCACGTAACGCCGCAACTCTTCCCGCAGGCCCCGGGACAACCGCGCTTCACTCGCTCCTGTGATCTCCACACTTTCCACGGTGTATCGCGAATTGACGTTAGTCTCGTCGCTAGGGTTCCAAGAGAATGCCCGCGCTGAAAACAAACCGAATAGGAACCCAGCGAGAAATACCGCGGCGACCGTTCGGCCAAAACGCGCAAAGGCCGGTTGCGATCCCCACCCCTCCGGGAATCTTTCCCCTGCCAAGATCGCAACCGAGTCCGTTTTGCGCGAGTTCGTCAAAATTGTGTTGCGTCGCATGTCACACTAATAGCATTTCCCAGGCCAAATCTAACTCGTTGATTCTAGGAGCCAATGCAATCGTCAACCCGCCTCCGGCTGTGTCACCTGTGCCAACCGTGCACACCTTGCTATCCTCACCCACATGGACGTACATATACTTCGCGCCTGGTGGGCGTATAGACAGGGTCTTGACGGACATCTCCGCGGCCTGTCCCCGGCCGGCGTACTGGAACTCTGCGGCTGGGCTCGCTCGGTCGCCGGCGTCAATCCATATCTCACGCTCTTTGCCCGCGCCGGAACCGGCCGTGAACAGACCGACCTCACCGTCGCCCAGATCCAAATTCACGAACTGCCCGCCGCCCGCGGCTGTACCTATGTTGTGCCCAATTCGGATTTCGCCCTCGCGCTCCGCTGCGGTCGCGATGCGGCCAACGTACCGCTCAAAGTCGCCGCCAAACTCGGCGTCACGGACAAGGAAGTCGACATTCTCTGCGCCGCCATCCTAAAGGCCCTGAAGAATGGCCCGCTCGACCCCGACGCCATTCGCGATGCTACTGGCGCCGCCAGCCGTAGCCTCGGTCCCGAAGGCGTCAAGAAGGGGATGACGACCACCCTCCCGCTCGGCCTCGGGAAACTCCAGGCCAGCGGCCACATCCGCCGCGTCTCCACCAATGGCCGTCTCGATCAACAACGCTACAAATATACGCTTTGGAACCTCCCGCCCCTGACAATCGACGACGCCGAGGTCTACGCCGAACTCGCCCAACGCTTTTTTAGCTGGATCGGCCCGGCCAGGATATCGGAATTCCAATGGTTTTCCGGCCTCGGCGTAAAGGCCGCCCAAGCCGCCCTTGCGCCGCTAAAACTCGCAAGTCTCGACGACGTTGGGCTTCTCCTCCCCGAAGACCTCGACGCGCTCCGCTCCTTCAGATACCCGAAAAAGCCCCAAATCAGCCTCGTCGCCAGCATTGACGGCCTAATCCACCATCGCCGCAACCACGCCTCGCTGCTGGATAATACCGACGACCTCCACGCCAACGTCGGCCACATCGCCGACCTCCCCAGCCACGCCATCGTCGATCGCGGCCGTCTGATCGGCCTCTGGGAGTACGACCCCGCCGCAGGCGAAATCGTCTGGATGACCTTCGACAATCCAGCCGGCGAAGTCGCCGCCGCCGTCAAGGTAACCGAGACCTTCATCAAAGACGAACTCGGCGACGCCCGCTCCTTCAGCCTCGACTCGCCCGCCAGCCGCGTCCCTCGCCTGAACGCCATCCGCGCCGCGGCCCGTTAGGATCGCCGGGCGTTGAGGAGAGTGGGATAATCTCTACGAACACCGCCGGGCGCGGGCCGGCGTTGGTCGCCCTCCCCCGCCGTAGAGGTCACAACGTGCCGACGAAACCTGCCATCGACGAGGCCGCGGTAATCGCCTTCCGCGACGCCGCGGAGTTCGAGTCTTGGCTGAACGAGCATGTCGGCCTGCGGGCCGGCGTGTGGCTGAAGATCGCGAAGAAGGGCTCGGGCGTTCCGTCGCTGACCGACGGTGAGGCGGTCGACATCGGCCTGTGCTACGGCTGGATCTCCGGCCAGCGCAACGCCCTCGACGACGTCTATTACTTGCAGAAGTACGTGCCCCGCCGGCCGCGCAGCCGCTGGTCGCGAGTCAATGTGGCCAAGGTCGAGGAGTTGATCGCGGCCGAGCGGATGCGGCCGTCCGGCCAGGCCGAGGTCGACGCCGCCCAGGCCGACGGGCGGTGGGCCGTCGCCTACGAGTCGCAGCGCAACGCCACCGTCCCGCCCGATCTCGCCGCCGCCCTTGCCGCCAGCCCGCCGGCCGCGCGGGCGTTCGAAGCGCTCGGCAAGACCCAGCGGTACGCGGTGATTCTGAACCTCATCACCACCCGTACCGCGACGGCCCGCGACGCCCAACTCCGCCGAGCTATGGCCGCGCTCGAAGCGCGCGGGACAGGCTAGCTGATGAGCCCCGCGCGACACCTGGAATGAGGATCTCGGCGGGATTGAACGAGTCGCCTTCGCTTCATGGGGCAAGAGTTGCAATTGGGCGGGGTGACGTCTCCAAGTTGCAGGCGCGGAAAGGAGGGAAAGGAGACCCGCAACCGGCGAAAATCGCAAAAAACCGCCCGGGCCGGTAAAGCGGTCATGCTAGATCGAAAAATATTTTCTCGTCTGAAATCAACCACTTACAGGGATGCGCCCCGCGGATCGCTACCATTCCCCATGCTACGGTAGTGGTCGATTAAGCCCCGCGTTCACCCGCGGGGCTATCTTAATTTTGGAGAAAAAGAAAAATGACGCCTGAACAAAAGGTCGATATCGCCCGCCGCAACGGCGCGAAATCCCACGGCCCGAAAACAGCCGAAGGGAAAGCCGCCACCAGCCGCAACGCCCTCAAGCACGGACGCTACGCCACGCTCGCTCTCGAGTCGGCTGTCCACCGCGCGGTTGCCGGCCATGAGGACAAAGAAAGGTTTCTCCGACTCGCCCGCCGCAACCTCGATCAGTTGCAGCCCCAATCGCCCATCGAGCGCGATCTCGCCATCGCCCTCGCCGACACCCAGTGGCGCTACGAACGTTGGAATCATGCCGAAACCCACGTTCTCGCCTATGAACATCGCGAAATCGAAGCCCTCTTCGAAGAGCGCAAAAAAGACCGCCGCCACGATACCTATACCGTCGACGAACTCCACGCCCGCGCTGCCAGGGCGCTCGCCTGCCGGGCCGGCGGCGACTTTATGAAGCGCCTTAACGCCGAACGCTCACGCCTCATTCGGGAGCGCGCGCAACATTTCCGCCTCCTCAAAACGATCCGGAAAGAGTTCCCGGCGACGCTGAAACAAACCAAGGTTCAAACCAAGGAACAAACCAACGATCCGGAAATTCCGGCGCCCGTAAGTGATTGAAACTACTTGTCAACCGACGCCAAATGCCTATTTCGGAATAAAGCGAAAATTGGTGAGGGCAAAGATGTCGCCACCGGGGATATAAAGGCCGAATTTGCCTTGCGTTAAGTTCCGGCTTTGGGTGGACCACGAATCGACCATCCGCCACTCGGTTCCATCGAGGAGGAACGTGCTCACGGTGGTGGGAGTGATCTCTATTTGAACGCTATAAGTCTTCGTGTCGGGCAAATTGTGCTCGGCCTTAAACTCGTTGCCGCTCCTGCCGTTGGTCATTTCACCGCGGATGAAATGTTTCCGCTCGAGTTGGAAGCGAATGTAGTTCTTGGGGTCCCGGATATCGACGGCCCATTGGAGTCGACGGCCGTCGATGCGGGAGATGTTGAACCGGAACGTACCTTGCGTGGGAGTAATGCCATAGGTGACGAGATTGCCGCCCTTTCGCCTGTACCAGGCGCCTTCCGGAACCCACAGGCCGGGCTCGTCCCAATCGGCCATTCCGCCCGTGCGGCTAACCTGGACTTCTTTCTTTTGGGTGGTTTGTTTTTGTTCCGTCAGCGGCATGTCGATCGTCTTGTTGTCGCCGTTGGCGACGATGACGGTTTGGGACCGGTCCGCGTGGTTGGGCGCTTTGGCGGATACGACGTAGGTGCCTTCGGGGAGCTGGAGGGGCGCGCTGGTGATGGGCCGCGGAGCGGCGTCCGACGGGCCCTTAATGAAGAGTTGGGCCGACGCGGGCGTGACGTTCACCCGAATGGTGCCGCCGAGGGCGGAGAGCGTGACGTCGGCGCCGGACAATTCAATCGTTTCGCCGGCACGGAACTGGCGGGGAATGCGTTTGGGGGTCATGCGGTCGCGGCGAAGTTCTATAACGCGTTCGCCGGGAAGGACCTGGGCGAATTCAAACGCCCCGGAGGCGGGGACGGCGCCGAGCGGGTTGCTGTCGAGATAAACCTGTGTGCCGGCGGCCGCGCCGCGCAGCCGAAGCCCGGCCAGGCGGGGAATGGCCTTGAACTTGAACTCCATGCGGGCTTCCTGGCTCTTGGCGATGATTACTTTCTGGGGCGGGTCCGTGGAATACCCCTCCTTCACGACGCGGACTGTATAATTCCCGGGGGGAAGTCCCCTAATCCGCATCTGGCCGTTCTTGGATTTGACGCTGGCGGGCCGCTCATTAAGAAACGCGGCCACATCGTCCTCGCCGGCCGTGGAGATAAAAAGCGATCCGGCGTTGATATCGAGTTTCAAGTACGCCGTCAACGTGGGCTGGGCGGAGACCGAGAAAAGGAGGTTGCGTTTGATCGTGCCGTCGTCGACGGTAAGTTCGCGGTCGCCGGGCTGCAGGTTGTTCACATCGAGGCCCGCGGGGTTGGCATCGCCGGCGGGGTTGCCGTCGATAGCGACTTTCAGGACGGGGATGGAGGCGTGGACGCGGGTTTGCTGTCCGGCGTTGGCCACCAGGACGGCCAGGGTGTTTTTAGCGGTCACGGGGCCGGAGATCACGGGCTGGCGGCCGGGCTGGGCCTCGAATTCGAACTGCGCTTCGTTGGACTGGGAGGTGACCTTGATGGTATGTTTGCCGGCGGCGATGCGGTCGAGGATGAGTTGGCCGTCCTGTAGGTCGCCGTACGGCGCGCCGTCAAACGCGACCTTGCCGGCGAGGAAATCGGTGTAGAGGCGAACGGACAGGGGGAGCGGTTGAAGAGCGATTTCGACGTTAGCCGGGGTGTTTGCTCCCACTTCGAGCTTCGATGCGCTAGGCTCGTAGCCGGGAAGCACGGCCTGGACTTCATAAGCGCCGGGCGCGAGTTCCAGGTTGCAATCCGACGTGCATTTCACCTCGCCGTTAACGCGTATCGAGGCGCCGGGAGGAGTCGTCTTCACCGCGACTTTGATATTGGCGGAGGCGGGAGGAAGGTCGCTCGGCGTGCGGGTTTTGCGGAAAGTGTATATTCCACCGGCGGCGATCAGCAGGCCGATAACGCCGCCGACCGCGGCGGCGCGTTTCCAGTTGAAAGCGGCGGGCGGCGGGGCCCTGTGCGGTTGCTGGTTGGACGGTTGGGCCGGAAGCGGCGGTTGAGAACCGGTGGAGGGCATCACCTGGGTCGGCAGCATGCTCGCGGCCAGGGATTCTTGCGGGTTGTGTGAGAATTGCTGTCCGGAGCCGGACATCAGGCGCTGGCCGTGGGAAACCATGTCGGCGCGGAGTCTGGAGATAGTGCTCAGCATGGCCGCGTCGTCGGTATAGAGGAGGGAAAGTTCCTCCAGGCGCTCGTGGATCGGCCTTAGCGTAAAGACGTCGGTAGCCTGGCGAATCTCGCCGTCGAGGCGGTTGAGTTCGTCGATATGGGCGGTGCGTTGGGCGGGGTTCAAGATAAGTTCTCCCTGGCTCACGCGGAGTTCGACGGCATGAGCCTATAAGAACTCTTCGCGCAAATCGACAGGTTCGAGATCAAGAATAATTATATGCTAGCCAACGGTGGACAAACCGATTTTCGCATAGGAGCGGTGCCAGTGACGACGAGAAGGGGATTTCTGGGAGCTTTCGGAGCCTTGGCGGCTCAGGCGGCGCGGCCGAATATCTTGTGGATCACCTGCGAGGACATGGGCCCCCACATCGGGTGCTTCGGCGATTCGTTTGCCAAGACACCGGTGCTGGATGACTTGGCGGCGCGGGGGCTGCGGTACCGGAGATGCTGGTCGAACGCGCCCGTTTGCGCGCCCGCCCGGACGACGATCATTAGCGGAATGTACCCCCCGGCGCTCGGCGCGGAGCATATGCGAAGCGAAGTGGAAATGGGCGCTGGCCGGAAAATGTTCCCCCAGTTGCTGCGGGACGTGGGTTACTACACGTCCAATAACTCCAAGGAAGACTACAACCTGACATTGACCGGAAAAGTATGGGACGAGAGTAACCCGCGGGCCCACTGGCGGCACCGGGCTCCGGGGCAGCCGTTCTTTAGCGTGTTTAACTTCGTGGGAACTCATGAAAGTCAAATAAGGACGCGGCCGCACGAGTGGAAGCATTCGTTTGAAGGCGTGCGGGTGCCGGCGTATCATCCCGATACCCCGGAGGTTCGACGGGATTGGGCCCAGTATTACGACAACATCGAAGTCATGGACGCCTGGGCGGGACGGATTCTGCGGGAGTTGGAGGAGGACGGGCTGGCCGAACGGACGATCGTGTTCTTCTACTCCGACCATGGGAGCGGGATGCCGCGAAACAAGCGGTGGCCCTATGATTCGGGCCTCCGCGTACCGCTGATTTTATCGGTTCCGGACCAATTGAGCTCTTTGCGGCCCCCGGAATATAAGGCGGGCGGGGAGACGGTGCGGCCGATCTCGTTTGTCGACCTGGCTCCGACGGTGCTGCGCCTGGCTGCGGCCGGACCAGCGCCGTATCACCAGGGAGTGGACTTCACGGCCGGGAAGGCGCGGGAGTATGTATTTGGTTTCCGGGGGCGAATGGACGAGCGGTACGATATGGTGCGGACTGCGTTTGACGGGCGATATGTGTATATCCGCAATTACATGCCGCACAAGATCTACGGGCAGCATATCGCTTACATGTTCGAGACGCCGACTACCCGGGTCTGGAAAGAAATGTATGACGCTGGTAAGTTGAACGCGGCCCAGAAAGCATTTTGGGAGCGGAAGCCGTTCGAGGAGCTATACGATACTACGCGGGACCGCGACGAAGTTAGTAACATAGCGGGCCGGGAGCGTTCCGTTCTGACGCGGATGCGGAAGGCGCTGGATGAGTGGATTATCAAGTCCGGTGACCGGGGATTCCTTCCGGAAGCGGAGTTGCATGTCGAGGGGCGGGCGTATGATGTGACGAGGGTGAAAGCGATGGCGGACCGGGCGGCATCGATGGAAGGGCCGCCGCCGGCCGATGGGTTAAAAGACCTGGATTCGGCGGTACGGTATTGGGCGGTATTGGGCCATATTATGCGGGGTAAAAGCGCGGGGATGATGGCGGGCGACGCCTCGCCATCGGTGCGGGCGGTGGCGGCGGAGGGCGTGGGTTGTTTTGGGGAGACCGGGCAGGCGCGGGCCGCGGCTGACGCGTTGTTGGAACTCGGAGATGCGTCCAGGCACGGCGTGTATGTAGCGATGCTGGCGTTGAACGGCTTGGCGGCGATGGGCGAGCGGGCGCCGGCCGATATACGGGCAAAGGTGAAGGCACTGCCGGATGGCGGGAAAGGCCGGTCCGGACCGTATGTAAGTAACTTGAAGAAGGGGATCGTGTAAGTGAAGGTGGCGTTGGACGCAACGCCATTGGCGGCGGAAACGGGAGGCGTGCCGCGGTATGTGCGGGAGTTAAGGCGGGCGTTGGGAGAGCTAAGTAGCGGAGATTCGTTTGTATATGTGACGGACCAGCGGGTTGCCGGGGCGATCGGACCGCCGGGAGGGTGGCTACCTCGGAAATGGTGGCTTGCCGGGCTGCCAATGACGCTGCGGCGGGAACGGGTGGATGTCTTTCATGGAACGGAGTTTGCCGTGCCATATGTGCCGGTGTGCGCGTCCGTGCTGTCGCTCCATGACCTGTCGCCATGGATGGACGCGGGGTGGCATGGGCCGGCGGTGGAGCGGGTACGGCGCCGGACGCCTTGGATCTTGCGGTTGGGCCTGGCAACGATGGTGTTGACGTTAAGCGAAGCCGTGCGGCGGCGCGCGATTGCGAGGTTTGGGCTGGATCCGGCGCGGGTCGTGGCGGTGCCGCTGGCGGCCTCCGCGGGGTTGCGGCCGGTAGACGTTTCTCCCGTCCCGGAGCCTTACTTTTTGTACGTCGGGACGTTGGAGCCGCGGAAGAACCTGCCAATGTTGGTCGATGCGTGGCGGGCGGTGCGCGCGCGGCATCCGGTTCGGCTGGTGCTGGCGGGAGGGCGGCGCGAGGATGGTCCGGTGTTTGCGCCGGGCGACGGGTTGGAGGTGCTGGGAACGGTGGAGGAGGAGCGGCTGGCGGCGTTGTACGCCGGCGCGCTAGCGGTGGTTTACCCCACTTTTTATGAAGGCTTCGGCCTGCCGGTGGTGGAGGCCATGCAGTGCGGGACACCGGTGGTCACCTCGACGGATGAATCGGTGGTGGAGGTGGCGGGAGGGGCGGCGGTTCATTGCGATGCGACAAGGCCCGAGGAGTGGGTGGCCGCGTTGACCCGCCTGATTGACGACGCCGCCTGGCGAACGGAACTCCGGGCGCGCGGTTTGGCGCGGGCGGCGGAGTTCAGTTGGGAACGGACGGCCAGGGAGACGCTGGCGGTGTACCGGAAAGCGGAACGTTTTTACCGCGGCTGGGTATGAATTGCGATGCCAGGCGGCCCGAGGATGGGTGCCGGCGTTGACTCGCCTGATTGACGATGCCGCCCGGCGAGCGGAGTTGCGGGCGGGGGGGTCGGCGCGGGCGGTGTACCGGAAAGCGGAACGGTTTTACCGTGGCTGGCTATGACTGCGAGCGCGAGGTGGCGGGCGGCGCGATGATGCATTGCGATACGAGGCGGCCCGAAGATGGGTGGCGGCGTTGACCCGCCTGATCGACGACGCCGCCCGGCGAGCGGAGTTGCGGGCGCGGGGGTGGGCGCGGGCGGCGGAGTTCAATTGGGAACGGGCGGCAAGGGAGACGCTGGCGGTGTACCGGAAAGCGGAACGTTTTTACCGTGGCTGGGTATGACTGCGATCGCGAGGTTGCCGGCCGCCCGAAGATGGGTGGCGGCGTTGCCGGAACGCGGTTCGGCGCGGGCGGGAGAGGTACAGGAAAGCAAAACGGAACATTTTTACCGCGGCTTCGTATGATCGTAGTTATGAGAACGATTCTGCTGAGCTTTGGGATGTCGTTGGCCGTTTCCGGCGCCGAACTGGGATGGCCGCAATTCCGGGGACCGGAGGCGAATCCGGTGGGTGCGCATCCGCGGCTGGCGGACCGGTGGTCGAAGTCGGAGAACGTGGAGTGGGTGGCGGAGATTCCGGGGCGCGGTTGGTCGTCACCCGTCGTTACCGGCGGCAAGGTGTTTCTGACGACAGTCACGACGGAGGGCAAATCGAAACAACCGCAAACGGGAACGGAGTACAGCAACCAGTATGTCGCGGAGTTAGTCAAACAGGGGCTCACGCAGGCGCAGGTGTTGGAGCGAGTGACCGAGCGGGATATTGAGCTGCCGAAGGAGGTGAAGCTGCATTACTTCCTGTATTGTCTGGACTTGAAGTCGGGCGGCGTGGAATGGAAGAAAGAGTTTTATTCCGGCCAGCCGCCCGGCGGGCGGCACAGGAAAAATAGCTTCACTTCCGAGACCCCCGTGACCGATGGCAAGAGTGTATTTGTCTATGTGGCGAATCTCGGGATGTATGCGTTTGATTTGAAGGGAAAGCCGCTTTGGACCACAGCGCTGGACGCGAATCCGATCTATCTGGATTTCGGCACGGGCGGTTCTCCCGTATTGCATGAGAATCAACTGATCGTCCTGAGTGATAACGAGAAGCAGCAGTTTCTGGCATCGTTCGATAAACGAACGGGGACGCTTGTTTGGCGTACGGATCGGGACATTAAGGAATCGGGCGGGGGGCAGGCGCGACGGTCCGGGTGGACCACGCCGTTTGTATGGGTGAATCCGTTGCGAAAAGAAATCGTAACGATCGGACCGGCGTTTGCGGTGAGCTACGACTTGGCCGGGACCGAGCTATGGCGGCTCGGAGGGATGGCGAGCGTGCCAGTGCCGAGCCCATTTTCCTACGACGGATTGTTATACATAGACGCGGGGATGGGGAAGGGGTTGTTTGCGGTACGGCCGGGGGCAAAGGGTGATATATCGCTGAGTAAAGCGGATAAGTCGAACGAGTATGTGGCGTGGTCGGACGCGCGGGGCGGAACGTATCTGCCGACACCGGTGGCGTATCGGGGCGGGATCTATTCGCTGACGGAGACCGGGATCTTAAGCCGCTTCGACGCAAAGAGCGGGAAGCTGAGTTATAAATCGCGCCTGGATAGCGAGGCGGGTTACTTTACATCGTCACCGTGGGCCTACAACGGAAAGCTGTTTTGCTTGAGCGAGGAGGGAAAGACTTTTGTCGTGGCGGCGGGTGAAACGTTCCGCCTGCTGCACGTGAATTCGTTGGAGGAGATGGCCCAGGCGACGCCGGCGATGGTTGGCGAGCGCCTGCTGTTGCGAACGGAGACCCGGCTGTATTCCATCAGGCAAAACGCGCCATAATCGTCGCATGCGAAGACGAGAGTGTATTGGACTTTTGGCCGCGGCCGCCGCCATGGGCGCAACGCGCAAGACGGCTGTTTCGATTCAGGGCGACATGTTCCGGATTAACGGCAAGCCGACCTATGCCGGGCGGAAGTGGAAGGGGCACAAGATTGAAGGCCTGCTGCTCAACTCGCGAATGGTGCAGGGAATCTTTGACGATCTAAACCCGGAAACCGCCGTTCGCTGGGCCTATCCGGACACGAAAAAATGGGATGCGGAACGGAACGTGCGCGAGTTCCTGGCGGCGATGCCTGCCTGGAAGAAGCACGGATTGCTGGCGTTTACGATCAACCTGCAAGGCGGCAGCCCGGAAGGCTATTCCAAGGGCCAGCCGTGGGAGACGGGAGCCATTGCCCCGGATGGATCGTTGCGCCCGGCGTTTATGGCACGGCTGGAACGGATTCTGAATCGCGCCGATGAACTTGGCATGGTGGCCATCGTCGGCTATTACTACTTCGGCCAGGACCAGCGCGTAACGGATGAAGCGGCGGTGAAGCGCAGTGTCGTCAACGCGACACAATGGCTGTTGGATAAGGGCTATTTGAATGTCCTGGTGGAGATCGATAACGAGTGCAACGTAAAGGCCTATGACCATCCGATTCTGATGCCCGACCGCGTGCACGAGTTAATTGAAACCGCCAAGGCAATGACCAAGGATGGGCGGCGATTGTTAGTGGGAACGAGCTACGGCGGCGGCGCGGTGCCGCTCGCGAATGTCGTTACCTCCTCCGACTATCTGCTGCTGCATGGCAACGGGGTGAAAGACCCCAAACGTATAAGTGAAATGGTGCGCCAGACACGTCAGGTGAAGGGTTACCGGCCGATGCCGATCCTGTTCAACGAAGACGATCACTTCGATTTCGACCAGCCGATGAACAACATGGTGGCCGCCCTGACCGAGTACTGCGGCTGGGGTTATTTCGATCCGGGAAAGAGCGACTACTCCGACGGCTATCAATGCCCCCCGGTGAATTGGGGGATCAGTTCGAATCGCAAAAAGGCGTTCTTCAGCTTGTTGAAGGAAGTGACCGGCGCTTAGAGCGACTTCGTTGCACCGCCGTCCATGTCGATGAGCGCGCCGTGAAGAAACCGGCCGTCCGGGCTGGCAATAAAGGCGACCAGAGCGGCGATGTCTTCGGGTTCGCCGATGCGGGTGACGCGGGCCTCGCGGACGAAGGCGGACTCGGCGTCGGTAAGCGGAATCTGTCTGTTCGCGGCCAGTGTTTCAAGTCGTTTCGCGAAGCGGTCCGTGCGTACCGTGCCGGGGTTGATAGCGTTCACTTGGACGCCATCGCGGATACCGGTGTCGGCCATCGCTTTGGTGAATGACAGGATAGCGGCGTTCACGGAGCCGCCGATTGTAAACTGCGCGCCCGGCGTGCGCCCGCCGGTCCCGGCAATGTTGATCAGCGACCCGCCTGAAGCGCGCAAATGCGGCCAGGCCGCGCGGGTTAGGCGTACCGCACCGTGCAGCTTCAGGGCGTAACCGTCGGCCCAATCGTCATCCGTCAATTCCATGAACTCGCCGCGTTTCGTGGCGCTGGCATTGTTGACCACAATGTCCAAGCGCCCAAATCGCGCCATGGCCAGTCGAACTAACTCCGCCGGCGATTCCGCCAAGCGCAGGTCAAGTGGAGCGGCCGCGGCGCCTTCGCCGATCTGATCGGCTACTGTCGCCAATGCGGCTGCGTCTCGCGCGCAGAGTACGACGCTCGCGCCTTCGCTCGCCAGGCGAATGGCGATGGCGCGGCCGATACCGCGGCTGGCGCCGGTGATGATGGCGGTTTTTCCATTGAAAGTGGGCACCGGCCCATTATCGCTAGTGGCTTTCCACTATTGCGCCGACCGCCTGTCTGCGCGAAGATGCACCGATGAAACCGATGTTCCTTCCCGCCGTGGAAGCAAACCCGCAACCCGGCCCATATGCCGACGCGATCAACGGTATGCGGCAAAATGGGACGGAGTATCCGCAAATCTGGCACTTGTTCGCTTTCAAACCGCACGCCACAGCGCATCTGGCGAAATTCACGCATGAGATGCTCCACGGGGAGGCGCCATTAACCAGCGGGTTACGCGAGCTGATCGCGGCCTTTGTCTCGACGCGAAACGAGTGCCCGTTTTGAATAAAATCGCACGCCGCGGTCGCGGCGGAACTGCTTGGCAGCCGGGAGTTGGTGGCGCAGGTGCTGGCCGATTTCGAATCGTCCCCGCTATCGCCGGCGGAGAAAGCGTTGTTCCGGCTGGTGGACAAAGTGAATGGCGATTCGCCGCGCATAACCGCCGAAGACATGACGCCGCTGTACGAGCACGGGTGGGACGATGAACAGATCTACTACGCCATCACCGTTTGCGCGCTGTTCAATTTCTACAACCGCTGGATCGACGCGGCCGGCGTCCATGCTCTTTCGGACGAAGCGCACCGGGCCGGCGGCAAGCGGACGGCCGTGAATGGTTACGTCCGAAAGTAGTCTTGGTTATCCGGGATGGCGCGTAGTTCTGGCCGCGCATCTCGGCGTGATGGTAAGTTTCGGTTCGCTGTTGGTCTTCACGTTCAGCGTGTTTCTGAAACCGTTGACGGCGGAGTTCGGCTGGAGCCGGGAAGAGGTTTCGCGCGCGTTCGGAATCGCGGCAATGGCCGTGGCCCTGGCCTCGCCTGTGCTCGGACGAATGCTGGACCGCGGCGCGCCGCGGCGGATTGTCCTCTTCTGCATCACGGTGTTCGGACTCGCCTTCGGCTCGCTCAGCCTGCTCACGCCGCACCTCTGGCACCTCTACACGGTGTTCCTGGTGCTCGGTGTGGTCGGCAATGGGACCACCCAGATGGGCTACTCCGGCGCGGTTTCGAGTTGGTTTTCACAGCGTCGCGGAATGGCGTTGGCGCTGGTGATGGCGGGTACCGGGATCGGTTCCATTGTGCTGCCGCCGCTGGCGCAGACGCTGATCACCGGGGCTGGTTGGCGTAACGCCTATCTGTTTCTGGGCGGGCTGGTGCTGCTGGCCGGAGTGCCGCTGACGGCGCTCTACCTGCGCCGCAGTCCGGCGGCCCCAGGCCTGGCCACCATCGGCGCCGTTCCTTCGACATCCGTCGCCGCCGCGCTGCGGACTCGCATCTTCTGGATACTGGTGGCCACTCTGTTTCTGAGTTCGATCGCCGCCAACGGCGCTATCACGCACCTGGCCGCCCTGCTCAACGACCGTGGCATCGCACCCGGACAGGCGGCGTTGGTGACATCCGCTCTAGGCGGGGCGAGCTTTATCGGCCGGCTGCTGACGGGCGCATTGTTGGACCGCTTCTTCGGTCCGCGCATCTCGTTCCTGCTCTTGTTTATTATGGCCGCGGGCATCCTGCTGTTGGCCGGCGCGGACTCGTGGGGCGGGGGTATGGCGGCGGCGATCCTCATCGGTTTCGGTCTTGGCGGGGAGGCGGATGTTACGCCGTATTTGTTGTCGCGCTACTTCGGACTGGATTCGTTCTCAACGCTCTACGGCTTGACGTGGACCTTGTACGCAGTGGCGGGCGCCATCGGCCCGGTGCTGGTGGGACGCATGTTCGACCTGACCGCGTCCTATACGAATATCCTGACGCTGCTTTCGATCCCGACTCTGTTTTCAGCGATCCTAATGCTGTGGATGCCACGCTACGAACGGGCCGCATGAGTTCGCCGTCGGCGCGCTTGCTGGCCGGCGTGTTGTTCACGCTGCTGGTGATCGCCGCCTATGCCGCCTACACGCTCAACTCCGTTCGCCGGATGCGGCAGGTGCAGACCGGCATCATCGATCAGAATCGAAAGGCGGCGCTGCAGTTGATCCGCATCCAGAGCGATCTCAACGCGTTGGCTCTGGCGATGCGTGACATGCTCGACAATCTGGATGGCTATCCGCTCACCGCCTGGACCGGTCAACTTGACCGGATCAGGGACAACCTGGATGACGCGATCCGCGTGGAATCGCAACTCGCCGGGACACGCCGGGATCCGCGGCAGACCGCGTATCTGCTTTCGTCGTTCACGCAATTCTGGACTGCGGCGGCGGAAGTGCGGCGACTCGCCCAGACCGGCGACGAATCCAAAGCGCGCGATCTGGTACGCCAAACGCTCCAGCCAAGGCAGGAGGCGTTGACCGCGCTGACGGCCCGGCTGTTGGTGCAGAACAATGAAGCTGAGCAGCGCGCGGCCGAAGAGATCTTGGGAATCTTTGCCGGGATCGAACGCAACGCATATGCGTTCCTGGCGCTTTCGGTGATTCTCGTACTCGGAGTGAGCGTGACGCTGATCCGGTCCAACCGCGAGTTGTTCGACCGCGTGACGGAGCTTTCCAACCAGCGTCGCGAGTTGGCGCAGCAGTTGATCGCAACGCAGGAGTCGACGCTGCGCACAATCTCGCGCGACCTGCATGACGAGTTCGGTCAGATTCTCACCGCTGTGGGAGCTATGCTCAAACGCGCCGACCGCTTGGCGCCTTCCGATTTCCGCGAACAGATTCGGGAGACGAGCCTGGTGGTGCAAGAGACTTTAGAGAAGATTCGGGCGCTATCGCAATCGCTTCAGCCGGTGATTCTAGAGGAGCAAGGCCTGGCTGCCGCGGTTCAGTGGCATGTGTCCGTTTTTCAGCGGCAGACGGGAATCGCGGTACATTACGATCCGCCGGAGCGACTGCCGGAGATGGAGGCCTCGTCGGCCATTCACGTGTTCCGAATTCTGCAAGAGGCGCTAAACAACGTAGCGCGGCATGCGCAGGTGAAGGAAGTGACGGTCCAGTTGAAGGCGAAGGCGGCGGGATTGACGCTGACCGTGCAGGACGGCGGAGCGGGTATCCCGGCGCCGTTCAAACCCGGCATCGGACTTTCTGGAATGCGCGAACGCGCCGCGCTGCTGGGAGGGACGCTCAACATCGTCGCTGTCGAGCCAACCGGCACGCGAATCGCGCTGACGCTGCCGGTGGGAGGAGATCAAAATGGCTAAAATACGAGTGTTGCTAGTGGACGACCACGCGCTGGTGCGACGTGGATTTCGGCGCTTACTGGAGGACGATCCGGATCTCGAGGTTGTAGGCGAAGCGAGCGACGGCGCTCAGGCGGAGGAGTTGGCGCAACAACTGAAGCCGGACGTTATCGTGCTCGATTACGCGCTGCCCGGACAGAACGGCGCGCTGACCGCCCGCAAGATTCTGGCTGTCCGGCCGGCGGTAAAGATTCTCATGCTCAGCATGCACTCCGAGGCCACGTATGTGACGCAAAGCCGGGGAGCGGGCGCATCGGGTTATCTGTTGAAGAATGCGCTGGACCTGGAGTTGGTTCAAGCCGTGAAGCAGGTGACGACGGGCGAATGGGTGCAGGATCCGCGGCTTGCCCAGGCCGCTTCGGCGACCACCGGTAAACGGCCGCTTACGACGCGGGAAATGGAGGTGCTGCAGCACATCGTGGCCGGGCGGCCGAACAAGGAAATCGCGGCGATGCTGCAACTCAGCGTGAACACGGTGGCCGTTCACCGCGCCAACATAATGGACGCGCTGTCGGTGCACAACACGGCGGACCTGGTAGTCTACGCCATACGCCACGGCCTGGTGAGCATGCCATGACGCGAAGGGATCTGCTGTTGGGCGCGATGGCGGCTATTACGCCGCCGCCGGGCTTTCAACTGGCCGAAATTACCGGACAGGCCGGCCTTTCTTTTCAACACAACACCGGCGGCTTCGGCGCTAAGTATTTGCCGGAAACGATGGGCCCGGGCTGCGCATTTCTCGATTACGACAACGACGGCTGGCTGGATATTCTGCTCGTGAACGGGCAGGACTGGCCGGGCCATCGCCGCCGACGTTCGACGCCGCATTTGTACCGCAACAACCGCAACGGCACGTTCACCGACGTGACGCGAAGCGCCGGTCTGGACGTGGAAATGTATGGCCTTGGCGTAGCCGTGGCCGACTTCGACAACGACGGCTTTCCCGATCTCTACATTACCTGCGTCGGGCAGAACCGCCTGTTTCGCAATACTGGTCGAGGCTCGTTTGTGGACGTGACGGCGAAATCGGGGCTGGGCAATCGGCAGTCTTTTTCCACTTCGGCGATGTGGGTGGATTTCGATCGCGACGGACATCTGGACCTATTCGTCTGCAACTATGTGCGGTGGGCGACGGCGCAGGATGTCTTCTGCAGTCTGGACGGAAAAGCGAAGTCCTATTGCACTCCGGAGGCGTTCCGCGGCACTACTAGCTGGCTCTTCCGCAATCGGGGAAATGGGACGTTCGAAGAAGTGACGGCGAAGAGCGGGCTGTTCGACGCGTCGTCGAAATCCTTGGGCGTCACCATGCTCGATTTCGATTCCGATTCCTGGCCCGATCTGTTTGTCGCTAACGACACGCAGCCCAACAAGCTCTACCGCAACAATCGCGACGGTACGTTCCGCGAGGCCGCGGTGCGGAACGGCGTGGCGTTCGGCGAAGATGGCCGGGCGCGAGCGGGCATGGGCGTGGACGCGGGTGATTTCCGCCGGACAGGACGCGAAGGGATCGCCGTCACCAACTTCGACAACGAAATGATGGGGCTCTACGAGCCCGCCGAAAACGGCTTCGTCGACCGCGCGCAAACCGCCGGCGCCGGCGCCGCCACTCGCTCCCGGTTAGGCTTCGGCTGCCTGTTTTTGGATGCCGATCTGGATGGCCATCTGGACTTGCTGGCCGTCAATGGGCACATCGATGAGACGGTTCGAAACCTGAGCAAGGGGGCGGTTCACGCGCAGTCGCCAAACCTATTACGGAACAATGGCGCGGGGCAGTTTCGCGATGTGGCGGCGGAGGTGGGCCGTGACTTTTTCGCGCCCAAAGTCGCCCGCGGCCTGGCCATCGGGGACTTTGATCGAGACGGCGATCTGGACGTTCTCATCACCACTAACGGCGGTCCCGCGCATCTCTATCGCAATGATGTAACGAACGGCAATCGCTCCATTCGGTTTCGCCTGGAAGGGAGACAATCGAATCGGGACGCCATCGGGGCCGTGATCCGAATCTTTGCCGCCGATGGACAACAAATGCGGACGGTGAGGAGCGGATCCAGCTATCTGTCGGCGAGTTCCCTGGCGGCTACGTTCGGCGTGGGAAAGTCGACGAGCGTCGAGCGAGCAGTGATTTACTGGCCCAGCGGCCGGACCGACGAGTTCAAGAATCTTGCTACGGGCCGTACGTACCATTGCGTGGAAGGGGAGACTCCGCGCGCGCTTGATCATCGGTAGTGGCTTTCGATTATTGCGGCCTCAATCGGGCATCCGTTAGCATTTTGCGTGCTTCGAAATAAACGCTTTCCGCTTGTCCTCGCCACTCTTTGCCAAGCCGTCCTTCGGGCGCAGGATCCTGTAGGCGCCGTCGAGGGAACGGTGGTCGATTCGTCCGGTGGCCGCGTGACGGCGGCGCAGGTCTCGGTGAGGAACCTCGACACGGGCCGGGTGAGTTCGGTGCCCGCGGAGGAGGGCCGCTACCGCATTTCGATGCTGCCAGTGGGACGCTACGCGCTTTCGATTCAAGCCGCCGGTTTTGCGCCATTCGAACAAAAGCCGCTGGCGTTGGAGGTGAGCCAGGTGTTGCGCGTGGATGTCCGCATGGAGGTGGCGGGCGTGAAGGAATCGGTCAGCGTGAGCGGTGAGGGAGCGATGGTCGATACGGCCAGCAATGCCATGGGCAAAACCGTCACCACCCGTGAAATCCTTGATCTGCCGTTGAACGGCCGCAATTTCACGCAACTTGGGTTGTTGCAGGCGGGAGTGGCGCAGTTGACGAACGGCGTCTCGACGGCTGGCGGATCGCTGCGCGCCGGGCAGGCCTATTCAGTGAACGGCCAGCGGCCGGAGTCGAACAACTTCCTGCTGGACGGCGCCAAGAACGTAAACCGCATGGACGGCGGATTCGCGCTACGGCCGCCGGTGGACTCGATCGCCGAGTTCCGCATTCTGACGCACACCGCGCCTCCGGAATATGGCGGCACGGCGGGCGCCAACACCAGTGTGGTCACCAAGTCCGGCGGCAACGATCTGCACGGCACACTCTACGAGTTCTTCCGCAATGACGTGTTCGACGCCCGGAACTTCTTCTCGGCTGGCGTGGAACCGCTCAAGCAGAACCAGTTCGGCGGCACCATCGGTGGACCCATCCAGCGCAACAAGCTCTTCTTCTTCGGCTATGCGGAAGGTTTCCGGAATCGGCAGGGCATCACGCGGTCCGGCAACGTACCAACACCGGAGCAGCGCCGCGGCGACTATTCCGGTCGCGGCACGCCGCTCTTGAATCTGGCGGGCGGGGGCGTTCCGTACCCGAACAATCAGATTCCGGCCGCGCAGTTCAGCGCGTTGGGCCTGCGCGCCGCGGCGCTCTATCCGCTCGGCAACACCACGCCTTCCGTCTATACCGGCACGGTGGTGACGGAGAACGAATCGAATCAAGCCGGCGGCCGAGCCGACTATTTGGCGTCGGAGCGCGACCAGTTCTATGTCCGCTATTCCTACTCCGGCGGTCACAACGTAAACCCGATTTCAATCCGCGGATCTGACCTCCCGGGCTTTCCCGTGCGCGACGAATTGCGGACCAATTCCGTCGCGCTGAATGAGACGCACGTGGTGTCGCCGAACGTCGTGAACGCGATTCGCGCGGCCTTCTTTCGCCATGTTTTCCTATTCGATCAGCGGCTGAACCGCACGTCGCCGCGCGAGTTCGGATTCAACTACGACTCGGCTTCCGCACAAGGCCAAAGCGTCCCGTTCTTCAACGTTAACGGTTACTCGCCGGTGGGCGGCGCGATCACCGGCCCGCGTACGTCCGCGCAGACGAGCCTGGAGGTCTACGATGCGCTCAACTGGGTGCGCGGCGCCCATTCCTGGAAGTTCGGCGGCGAACTGCGGCGGGTTCATCTGAACATGTTCCAGGCCATCGCCCCCAACGCCTTCTTTATCTTCGCGCCTTCGTTCCCCACCAACGACGCTTTCGCCAATCTGCTGCTGGGACGGCCGCTGGTGTTCTATCAAGGGCTAGGCGATCTCTCGCGCGGAGTGCGCTCGTGGGAGTCCGCGCTGTTCTTGCAAGATGAGTGGCGCGTCCACCGGAAACTCGCGCTGAACTACGGCCTGCGCTGGGAGGTGAACACGCCGTTCACCGAGGTGCGGGGGCGGCTCAATGCGTTTGTGCCTGGCGTGCAGTCGGGCGTATTCCCCAGCGCTCCGGCGGGGCTTCTGTTTCCGGGAGATCCTGGCGTCGGCTCCGGCATCGCGCCGATTTTCTATAAAGGGCTGATGCCGCGCCTGGGCCTGGCTTGGAATCCGGACGGCCGCGGGTTGACGAGCATCCGCGCGAGCTACGGCATTTTCTTCGACCCCCTGGCCAACGGCTCCGGCGTCGCGTCCCAGGTGCCGGTGAGTTCGCTGCCGTCCACGCAACTCGTGCAGTTCAGCGGCCCGGGCGTGAACTTTGTCGATCCCTACTCCGGCCAGGGACGCCCGCCTGCCGGTTCCTTCCCGCACCCTCTAACACTGGTGGTAATGGACGGCAAAGCGCGCCCGCCGTACGCGCAGAATTGGAACTTCTCCATCCAGCGTTCGCTGTTTAAGGATTACCTGCTGGATGCGCGTTACGTCGGCAGCAAAGGTACGCGGCTGCCGCGAAATATTGAGGCGAACCCCGCCGTTCCAGGCCTCGGCGCAACATCCGGCAACGCCGATCGCCGGCGCCTGTATGCCAACTGCCCCGCCGTGGGGAATTGCGATTTCACGCACGTCGCCATGCTCAGCTTCGTCACCAATTCCACGTATCACGCCGGGCAGATCAGCCTGAGCCGCCGCTATAGCTCCGGTCTTGGTTTCAACGCGTCCTACTGGTTTTCGAAGACGCTCGACTACCTCTCCGCGATGAATCTCGGCGGCGCGGCGGCACGCCCATTGGCCGGAGAGAACGACATCGCGCAGAACCCGTTCGATCTGCGCGCCGAGCACGGGCCGTCTCTGTTTGACGCTCGCCATCGGGTAGTTCTCAGCGGTACGTCGGAGGTTGGGCATGGCTGGCAAGTGAACGGCATTGCGTCGCTGCACTCCGGGACGCCATTCACCGTCTTTGACACGACCAACGTTTCGTTGCAGGCCTCTCACCCGCCGATCTCCGGCTACAGCGGGAGCCGGCCGGATCTAATCGCCAATCCCAACAATGGCCCGCGTACCGTGGAGCAGTGGCTGAGCCGTTCCGCGTTCCGGCGCTTGGACCCGGCGACGGAGGCCGGGCGCTTCGGCAATGCCGGCCGCAATATCGCCCGGGGTCCGGGTTTCGGCAACCTCGATCTTTCGTTGCTGAAACTGTTTTCGCTCGGCGAGCGCACGCGCCTGCAATTCCGGGCCGAATGCTTCAATGTGGCCAACCACGCCAACTTCGCCGTTCCGGTAAGCGACCTGAACTCCGCCAATTTCGGCCGCATCCTGGAAGCGGGTCCGTCGCGGCTGTTTCAACTGGCGCTGAAGCTAACCTTCTGAACTCGGTGCAATGGCGTCTTCCTGTGCTGGAATGGATAGAGGCACATGAAGGACTCTCAAATTCGCTGGATTGGTATTGGGCTTTGCGCTCTAGTTCTCGTGCTCGGCTATCGCGTGGCCGGGCAGAAGGGCAAGAAGGTCGCCGAGGAGGTGATTTACCGGCCTACCCCGGTCCCTGACCGCATTATCCTCACGTGGGCGGGCGACCCGGCCACGACGGCCGCCGTCACTTGGCGCACGGATAGCAGCGTCGCGGCCGGAGTGGCGCAGATCGCCGTGGCCGAAGACGGACCGCTGTTCGTAAAGAAGGCTAGGAATCAAAACGCCAACACGGAATCGCTCGAAGTCACTTCCGGCGCGGCGCATGTGCATTCCGTGCAGTTCAGCGGCTTGCAGCCCAACACGCAGTACGTCTACCGCGTTGGCGATGGAGCCAACTGGAGCGATTGGAACCAATTTCGGACCGCCGCGGCCGGTCCGGCGCCGCTCGAGTTCATCTACGTCGGCGACGCGCAGAACGATATCTACTCGATGTGGTCGCGGCTGATTCGCAATGGGTACTCGGAGGCGCCGAAGGCGCGATTCATCGTGCATGCGGGCGACCTGGTGAACCGCGGCGTGGTGGATTCGGAATGGGGCGAATGGCATGCGGCGGCGGGGTGGATCAACCGGTCGGTGTTCTCGGTGCCGACACCGGGAAATCATGAGTACCCGGCCGGCGACGACAAGAAGCGGCGGTTGACCGGGCACTGGCGCAAGCAGTTCACGCTACCGGAAAACGGAGTGGCGGGATTGGACGAGTCCAACTATTGGCTCGATATCCAGGGCGTCCGGATCGTTTCGATGAATTCGAATGAGCGGCAGAAGGAGCAGGCGGCATGGCTCGACAAGCTGTTGGCGGATAACCACAACAAGTGGACCATTCTGACGTTTCACCATCCGATCCTTTCGACGGCGAAGGGCCGCGATAACAAGGAACTCCGCGAAATGTGGCAGCCCGTATTCGACAAATACCGGGTAGACATGGTGCTGACCGGGCATGACCATACGTATGGCCGAAGCAATGTCGCCACTGGAGCGAGCGGCGTGCAGGGCGGGACGGTGTACGTCGTCTCCGTTTCCGGGCCGAAGATGTATAGTCTGGAGCACGAGCCGTGGATGCAGCGAGCCGCCGAGGATACGCAGCTTTACCAGATCATCCGGGTGGACGGAGAGCGGTTGGAGTATGAAGCGCGCACGGCGCGCGGCGTGCTCTATGACGCCTTCACTCTGACCAAGATGAACGGGAAGCCGAACAAGATTTCCAACCGGCGCGTGGCCGAGCCGGAACACCTGCGTACGCAAGCGGAGCGCGCCGCCATTGCTAAAGAAGCCGCCGAAAGGAAAGCCGCGGAGGAGGCGAAGAAAGCGGCCAAGTGATGAAGCAGGTGTTGCTGGTTTGTCCGGAGGCTCCCTATCCGGCACTAGGCGGGGGCGCGCAGCGAATGGTGTCCTTGATCGAGTACTTCGTGGCCCGCGGATGCGCCGTGGATGTGCTGACGTTCATCCCCTGCGAGGCGCCGGCCGACATGGTACGGGAGGTGCTATGCGTTCCGTTACCGGCTAATGGCCGTTCGCTACCGGCACGGGTTCTCCGCAATGCAAGCCGGCTGGCGCGCGGCGTGCCGCCGTTGATCGATCGGCTGGCGGGATTCGATGCGGGCGTCCGGGCGGTGTTGGGAAGCCGGCGATACGATCTGGCGGTGCTGGAACACCTCTGGGTGGCCCCGTATGTGGACTTGATCCGGGGCTACGCGGAGCGGGTGTGGTGCGACTTGCAGAACATTGAATCGCGCTTTTTCCGGACGATGGCGGCGGCGGCGGGCCCGGGAGCGGCGTGGGCGCATCGGCGCTTCGCGCGATTGAACGAGAAGCTGGAAGCGGAGTTGCTGCCAAAGTTCGATGGGTGTCTGGTCTGTTCGGAAGAAGATGCGCGGCTGGTGCGAGACGCGCGCGTCGTGGTCTACCCGAACACGATTGCGTGGTATGAGCGGACGGAACGGGAGAAGAGCCGGATGCTCGTGTTTTCGGGCAATATGGAGTATCACCCGAACCAGCAGGCGGTGCGGTGGTTCCATGGGAGTATCTGGCCGAAACTGCGGAGCCGGTTTCCAGAGCTGCGGTGGCGGCTGGTCGGGATGAATCCGGAGGCGGTACGGGGCGTGGTGTGCGGGGACTCGCGGATTGAAATGACCGGTACCGTCGCGGACGCCATGAGCGAGATCGGGCAGGCTCAACTGGCGGTGGTGCCATTGCTGGCTGGGAGCGGAACGCGGATTAAGATCCTGGAGGCGTGGGCGGCGGGAACGGCCGTTGTCTCCACCACGCTCGGGGCTGAAGGTTTGCCCGGCTGCCTGCGGATTGCCGACGGCGCGGAGGCGTTCGAGCGGGCGGTGGTCGAGTTGCTGGGCGACGCCGGGGAGCGTCGGCGCCTGGAAGCGGCCGGCCGGAAGACGTATGAGGAGCGGTTTCACCGGCAGGCCGGCTGGAACGTTCTGGACGTCGAAGGGCCGGGCCGAGAGCTAAACGAAACCGTAAGTTAACCCTGGGTACTATACTGGGAATACGTTCATGCGGTTCAGCATTGACGCTCATGCAATCGGCAGGCACCTAACGGGGAACGAAGTGTATGTTCGCAGCCTGCTAGAAGGTTTCGCGTCGCTCGACAAGAAATCGGAGTTCATCGCCTACACTTCCGTGCGTGGCGCGGAGGAGCACGTGCCGTCGCGCATCCGCACGAAACGGGTGAGCGAGAATCCCTTCATTCGATTGGGACTTGACTTGGCGCGACACGTACGCACGGATGCGCCGGACCTGCTGCACGTGCAGTATACGGCTCCGCTCTTCTGTCCGGCGCCGGTGGTGGTAAGCATCCATGACGTGAGTTACTTGGAGCATCCGGAGTTCTTCCCGATGGCGCGGCGGGTGCAGTTGAAGATCAGCGTGGAACGGACTGTGCGGCGCGCGGCGAAGATTCTGACGCTGAGCGAGTTTTCCCGGCAGGGCATCGCGCGATCATACGGGATGGACCCGGACAAGATCGCGGTTGTTCCGGCGGCTTGTTCGTCCATCTTCAAGCCGGTATCGCGGGCGAAGGCGAAGGCATTCGTGGAAGGCCGATTCCAGGTGGCTCATCCGTTCGTGCTGTGCGTCGGCGACCTGCAACCGCGCAAGAATCCATTGGGCTTGATCCGGGCGTTCGAGGAGTTGGTGGGGAACTGTCCGGAACTGCCGCATCATCTGGTTATGGTGGGCAAGGATACGTGGTACGCGTCGAAGGTGCATCAGGCGGCGGAGCACTCACCGTTCGGGAACCGGATCCACTTTACGGGATACGTGGACGATGCCGAGTTGCTGCAGCTTTATAACGCTTGCGACATCTTCGTGTTTCCATCCTTCTACGAAGGGTTTGGCATTCCGATACTCGAGGCGATGGCGTGCGGACGGGCGGTGGCGTGCGCGAATACGTCGGCGATGCCGGAGGTGGCCGGGTCGGCGGCGGTGTTGTTCAATCCACACTCGACGGAAGAGATGATGATGTCCATGCGGGATCTGCTGCGGAACAACGAGTTGCGGGCGCGCAAGGAGCGGATGGGGCAACAGAATGCGTCCCGGTTCAGTTGGAAGGGAACGGCGAGGCAAACCTTGGACGTCTACTATGAAGTGGCGGGCATAAACGCGAAACAGGGCCAGCGCGCGACGTCAGTGGGACGGCGATAGATGAATCGCGGGATGTGTCCGGTGGCGGCGTTGCTGCTATTCGCCGCGGGGGCGAAGGGCGCCGGGCCGCGCGAGGAGCGGTTCCAGTATGAGGTGAAATGGCCAAGCGGGCTGGGGCTGGGGGAAGCGCAGATGAGCGCGGCGCGGGATGGGGGCCGGTGGGTGCTGGAGTTTCAGATTGAAGCCTCGGTGCCTGGTTTCCGGGTGATGGATCGGTACCGGTCCATCGTCGACGACAAGTTCTGCACGGTGGAGTTCGAGAAGGAGTTTGAACACGGATCGCGGAAGGGCAAGGAGACGACCACGTTCGCCAACGGGAAGGCGAAGCGGGTCACGGCGGGCGGCGGCGGGACAAGCGAGTTTGCGGTGCCGGCCTGTCCGCGGGACGCGTTGGCGTACCTGTTCTTCGTGCGGGAGGAAGTGGCGCGCGGCCGGATTCCGGGACCGCAAAAGCTCTATTTCGGATCGGGCTACGAAGTGCGAGTGCAGTTTGCCGGTGCGGAGCAAGTGAAGGTTTCCGAGGCGCCGTTGGAAGCCGATAAGCTGCGGGTAAGCGTGACGACAACGACCGGTAAACTGGAACTGGATTTGTTTCTGGCCCGGGACGAAGAGCGGACACCGGCCCTGGTGCGGGTGCCGTTCGCAATGGGCAATTTCTCTATGGAGTGGGTCCGCTGAAGATCGCCTACTTTTCCCCGATGCCGCCGGCGAAGAGCGGGATCGCCGACTACTCGGCGGTGCTGGTGGAGCATCTTCGGAAGGGCGCGGACGTGGACGTTGTCCCGGGCTCGCGGCCGGGATTCGACAGCCGGGCGTACGATGCGGCGATTTACCAGATCGGCAATAACGGCTACCACGACTACGTGTACGAGATGGCCGTGGCGCATCCGGGAATCGTGGTGCTCCACGAGTCGAACCTGCATCATCTGGTGACGGACCTGACGATCCGGCGGGAGGATTGGGACGGGTATGTGGAGGCCTGCGCTTATGACGGCGGCGAGGCGGCGCGGGCATTCGCGGAGCGGGTCCGGCGACTGGAAGTGGGCCCCGATTACGAGGGCGTGCCGATGCTGCGGCGGCTGCTCGATACGGCGAAGGCGGTGGTGGTCCATAGCCGGGCGGTGGAGGCCGACGTACGGCGCGCCGGTTTTACCGGTCCAGTAGCGAGGATTCCCCATGGCGCATGGCTACCCGACGGGGACCGTATGGGCTTTCGGGACCGGCTTGGGTTGGATGAGCGGACGCCGCTCATCGGCGTATTCGGGTTCCTGAAGCCATACAAGCGGATCGCCGAGTGCCTGCGCGCGATGCGGCGGCTGGTGCGGGTGCGGCCGGACGCGAAGCTGATCCTCTGCGGCGAGGCGCATCCGGATTTTCCGGTGGCGTCGATGATTCGGGGGATGGGCCTGGAAGAGAACGTCCGGATGATGGGCTACGTTCCGATCGAAGATTTTACGGGCTACATTTCCGCGTGCGACATCGTTCTGAACCTGCGGTTTCCGACGGTTGGCGAGAGTTCCGGGACGCTGCTGCGTTCGCTGGGACTGGGGCGCGCGGTGGTGGTGAGCGACGTGGGGAGCTTCGCCGAGTATCCGGATTCGATCTGCCTGAAGGCGCCGGTAGGCGCGGGCGAAGAGGACACGCTGTACGAATACCTGAACCTGCTGGTTGCGCGGCCCGCGGTGGCGCGGGCAATAGGCGCGCGGGCGCGGCGGTGGGTGGCGGAAGAGTGCAACTGGGCGCGAGTGGCGGGGATGTACCGGGACTTTGCGTGCGCGGTTCGGGATGGGTCTCCGTGGGTGAATTTGCAAGCGGCGGCGCCGGAGACCGCCGATGCCGAGGAGATTCCTGTCGAGTCCGTGGTGGACCCGCCCGCGCCAGCCGCGGCTGCGGCGCAAGTGGAGTCGGCTTACATTCTGGGCTGGGCGGTGGACGCGGAATCGACCTCCTATGCCGAGACCCATATTACAAGGCTGGAACGGACGCTGAACATCACGCCGCCGGGTGGACCGGAAGACCGGGTGCTGGAGATGGGCGCCTATATGCAGATGACGCCCGCCTTGCGCGGGAAACTGGGGTATGGGGAAGTCCGGGGCTGTTATTACGGGCTGGCGGGACAGGTGGATCATCGCGAAGTGAGGTCGGCGAACGGGGAGGTGTTCCGGTGCGAGGTGGACCTGTTCGACGCCGAGAAGGACGCGTTCCCGTATCCTGACGGGCACTTTGCGACGGTGCTGTGTTGTGAGCTGCTGGAGCATCTTCCGTCGGACCCGATGTTCATGATGGCCGAGATCAACCGGATACTGCGGCCGGGCGGGCACCTGGTGATTACGACGCCGAACCTGGCTTCGATGCGGGCGTTGCGGGCGATCCTGGAGGGTTATCATCCGGGGTTCTTCCCAGCCTACATACGCCCGGCGGAAGCCGGCGCGGAGGTGGAGGCGCGGCACGCTCGCGAGTACACGCCGCGGGAGATTCATAGCCTACTGACCGATAGCGGCTTTGCGGTGGAGCGGTTGGAGACGGGCGAGTTTCTGGAAAGGCCGCGGCCGGAGGAGCGTTGGATTGTGCACCTGCTGGAGCGCTACCAGTTGGCGAAGGACCTGCGGGGCGACGGGATTTATGCCGTCGGCACGAAGACCGGGCCGCTGGCGAAGCGCTATCCGGCGTGGCTGTATGAGGGCGGTGACTGAGATGTCGCGGGCCGGTTTGGACGTTGGGGCAAATGGCGGCCGGGGAGTGTCGGCGCTATGAGTGAAGGTTCGTCGATGCTGCGCGTGGCGTTGGAGCCGGCTCGGGATGAGGCGGCGGGATGGCAGTTGCTGGATGCGCGGACGGGGGCGTTGATCGAGGAAGGGCCTTGGGTGAAAGAGGCCGTGGAGTCGGCGGTGCCCGTGCCCACGGACGATGGCGACTACCGGGTGCTGGTGTCGACGATAAGCCCGGAGCGCGGCTGGGCTTACGAGCGCGGAGCGAAGATGCGGGTGTTGGACGTGGCCATGCGGGGCGGGCGGATGACGGTGGCTCGCGACCGGCGGATGACGCTGGCCGCCCTTCGCTGGGAGGGGCTGCCCGCCCGGGCGGCGGCGTTTGCGGTGGAACCGTGGACGATCCTTTGGCGGAACCGGAGCCTGATCGCGGCCATGGTCGGCCGCGACCTGCAGGGCCGGTACAGGGGCTCGTTTGGGGACCGGCTGTGGGCGGTGGCGCAGCCGCTGCTGTTGATGGTCACCTACTGGTTCGTGTTTGGCGTGGTGCTGAAGACGCGGTTCAACGACGATCCGAACCCGGCCATCTACGTGCTCCATTTCCTGTGTGGAATGCTGCCGTGGCTGGCCTTTAGCGAAGCCGTTGGGAGGGCGCCGAACGTGATTCTGGAGCACCGCAATCTGGTGAAGAAGCTGGTGTTCCCGGTGGAGATTCTGCCCCTCAATCTGGTGTTCTCCGCGCTGACCACCGGGTCGGTGGCGATACTCGTTTACCTGTTTTTCGTGCGCGGGATTCTGGAGTGGTTTCCGTGGACGATCCTGTGGCTGCCGTTGATCGTGGTGACTCAGTTTCTGTTGGCGGCGGGCGTTTGCTGGGCTTGGGCCGCGGTAGGGCTATTCGCGCGCGATCTAGCGCAGGTGAATGGGTTCCTGCTCACCGCCGTGTTCTTCCTGACGCCGATCTGTTATCCGGAGAAGTCGCTCCCCCCGGAGTTGGTGCCGCTGTTGCAGAAGAGCCCCATCTACAAGCTGGTGGCGGAGTATCGGCTGTTGCTGATCGTGGGCGACGCCCCGGACTGGAAGATCTACGGGCAACTGCTGTTAATGGGCTTGGCGGCGTTCTACTTTGGGTACGCCGTGTTCCGGAAGCTGCGGCCAAGCTTTCCGGACGTTTTGTAAATCGGAACGTCTTTTATTTCGTGAAGAATTCAAGATATTTGAAGATAAATGCCTACCCCATTGACTCTGAATTCTGTAGTTGATATGAAGCGGGTCATATGAATTTTCATGGGATCCGCCAAATAATTCTACTCAGCCTGACGGGCGCGATGGCGTTCGGGCAACAAGCTCAGATATCGGGGCAGGTGACGGACGCGACCGGTGCCGTTGTCCCGAATACGATCGTCACCGTTAACAGCGAAAAGACCGGCGTCACCCGGACCGCCACGTCCAACGAACAAGGCCTGTTCGTGATCCCGCTGCTGCAGCCGGGCGCGTACACGCTGACGACTCAGAAGGAAGGATTTCGCCCGATCACACAGCGCAATCTGCAACTGCGAGTCGACGACCGCGTTCGAATCGACCTGAGCCTGGAAGTGGGCGCCCAAGCGCAAACGGTGGAGGTGAGCGCGGAGACGCCGCTGTTGCGCGTGGACGACGCCCAAACCGGGCTGGTGATCGACAACCGCCGCATTCAGGAGCTTCCCCAGTACAACCGCAATCCGCTGGCGTTCGCCCAACTGGCGCCCAACGTGAATGGAACCGCCGATCAGCAGGGCTATTCATCCGACTTCCGAATCAACGGGGGCCGGACCGCAAAGGCGGAGTACATAATCGACGGCGTCGCGGTCACCACCGGTTATCGGCACGACGTGCCGCCATCGATTCCCTCCATGGAAGCGGTAGGCGAATTCAAGGTGATCACCAATGGGCTGGCGGCGGAATTTGGCCGGCTTTCGGGCGGCGTGGTGACGCTGGTCACGCGAGGCGGCACGAACCAATATCACGGTTCCCTGTATGAGTTTTTCCGCAACGACAAGCTGAACGCCAACGATTGGAACTCTAACCGGTTTGGGCGGGCCAAGGGGGTATTTCACGACAACGTTTTCGGCGGCGCGATCGGCGGACCGGTCTCGATACCCAAGCTTTATAGCGGCAAGGATAAGACGTTTTTCTTTCTGAACTACGAAGCCACGCGGCGGCGGACCGGCTCCAACGCGCAGTTGGCCAGCGTGCCGAGCGACCTGGAGCGCGAAGGCGATTTTTCGCAGACTTTAATAGACGCCGGCATACCGGCGAAGATCTTCGACCCGCTGACCGCGCGAGCGGCGGACGGACGCGTTGTTCGCGACGCTTTTCCGGGGAACCGGATCCCCGCGAGCCGGATTGACCCGCTGTCGAAAATCTACATGGGATTTTATCCGAAGGCCAATCAGGCGGCGCGCCCGAATTCGTCGCACGACCAGAATTTCGTCGGCTCGGCCACTACGCCGCTCGATAATAACCGCTGGACCGGGCGGATCGACCAAAACTGGTCGTCGAAACAGAACAGCCATTTCACGCTCACCCAGTTCGACCAGTTTTCGGCAAGCCGCCGGTGGCTATCGGCGCTACAGCCCGTTAACACGAACGATGACGTAGCGTTCACGACGGCGTTTGACCATAGCTATCTGCTCAATCCCACGACGATCTTCAATTTCAAGCTCGGGGCGGTTCGATCCACTTCGTTCGCGGGCAGTCAGGTGGACGCGGACTCGGCGGGCTGGCAACTCGCCGCGGAGGTGCGGGACCTGATCGGAACTTCGAAGGGCCGCGTTCCCACGCTCGGCACGGCGGACACGGTGACCGGTATCGGCGGCGGGAGCGTGACGGACAACAGGGACACCACATACTCGGGCCAGTTCAGCGTGCAGAAGCAGGCGGGCCGGCATACGGTGAAGGCGGGCTACGAGCACCGCCGGTACTATTCGAACATCTACTCCGGCGGGTCGTTCTCGACGGCGAGTATTCGCAGCGCGACGTCGCAATACTTCGACGCGCCCAACAACGGTTTCGGGTCGGGGCTCGCTTCGTGGATGCTGGGCGTGGTGGGAGGAGGCAGCGGCACGCAGTTGGCGGGACCGGCGTCATTGCAGCGCTACCATGGGGCTTTTGTCCAGGACGATTTCAAGGTGCGAAAGAACCTGACGGTGAATTTGGGCCTGCGATGGGACATTGAGCCGGCGCGAACGGAAAGATACGACCGGCAAACGTTTTGGGATCGCGACTACAAGTGGCCCGTGAGCGTAATACCGAACTGGAACTGGAATCAGGCGCTGACGGAGGCGCAGGCGGTTGGCGCCAACGCTCCGACGCCCGAATGGACGACGCAGCAGGGCATCCGGGGCCGGGTGGCGCTGATGGGCACGAAGGAATACCCTGGGCGCACCATGCAACAGGTGCCGAAGAACCACTTCGGTCCCCGGCTGGGCGTGGCTTGGTCCGTGAATCCGAAGACGGTGGTGCGCGCGGGGTATGGCTTGATTTGGATGACGCTGACGGGTAGTTTCCATTTGAACGGCTCGCCGTGGAACATCGGGTACGGCGACGCGGCGCGACTGATCCAAGGCGGGACGGCGGACGGCGGCGTGACGTTCCCGCTGCGGTTTTCGAACCCCATGCCGGGAGGGGCCGGGCTGGTTCGGTTAACACGGGATGTGGATGCGCTGAATCGCAGCGTGATGGGTAACTGGTTTGTATCCTCTGCAACCAATCTTAGTCCGGGTTATGAGCATGCGTTCCACTTAGGCATTCAGCGGGAGATCGGCTCCGGCCCAAACGCCTGGCTGGCGGAAGCGAATTACACGGGTAATCTGGGCCGCACGCTGCCCTACTATCTCGGCACGGGAGAGCATATCCTGCCGGACGCGTATCACAAGATCGGCCCGCTTGGACTGAAACTGAATAATCAAGTGACAAATCCCTATTTTGGATTCGTTCCCGCATTTACGGGGGTCGGATCGAGTAACATACCGTTTGGGCGGCTGTTTCAGCGGAACCCGCTGTGGACGGAGATCTGGACACTGGGCGAGCCGCTTGGGACGTCAAACTATCATGCGGGATATTTGCAGGCCGAGCATCGCTTTGCGCGCGGTTTCGGCTTCCTGATCAACTACACGTTTTCGAAGCTACTGAATGACGTAGGGTCCTATGACGGGGGATTTGGCATGCCCTATCCCCAGGCCGGATTGCCTGTCTCGAATACGTATGGCATTGCGACAAGCGATATCACGCACAAGCTGTTGTTTAATTACTCGATCGACCTGCCGTTCGGCCGGGGACGGAAGTATTTGAATGACGGCGATTCGTTCGGCGCGAAAATGGCGGACCAAATGGTTGGCGGATGGACACTTGCGGGCACTACAACGCTGCGCAGCGGTTTTCCGATTACCGTGCGTACTCCGTCCAACACGGTAGGTGGACTAGGTTCGAACTGGTATAACATCGGCCACGGGCGTGACTCGCAGCCGGTGCTGGTGCCGGGTGTCGAACTGGACAATCGTGTGAGCGGGAAGACGGCGCTGGAAGGCGCGGCCGGTTACACGCCGTATCTGAATGCGAACGCGATTCGCGTGGTGCGCGATTTTGAGATTGGCGACGCGCCGTCGACGCAGCCGAACTTCCGGGGACCGGGATTCTCACAATGGGATTTGTCGTTGTTGAAGAGCGTTCGCCTGCCGTGGGAGGGGAAGACGGTGCAGCTCCGCATGGAGGCGCAGAACCTATTCAATACTATGAACCCGGGTACGCCGGGTAACGCGATTCTGTCGCGGACGATTGGGATGATTACCGGGCAGACGGGGAGTCCAAGACGGATTATGGTAGCGGCTAAGTTGTATTTTTAGGACTTAATTTCAGAAGTTCGCTCGCGGATTTTTTAGCCCGCATGAAAAATTCTTGCGGGCGAAGCCGCGGTAATAGCCGGCGCGCGTTCAGACTAACTCCTTCCACGTGTGCGCTTGATTCAACGTTGCGGCCGGAATGCTCCGCGGGTGACACAACTCCGGTCTTAGAGTGATTCGAGAAGGCCAGCCTAGGCGCCCACGATGCGGAGCAAACCAGTTCCGCTTTAGCAAATACCAATTCGTATGACGTTACCCGGCTTGATAACCTCAAGCGCGTCGAGCGCATCCGGGACGAGAGCCACAAGATCATCGAAGGTAGTCGTTCGAGCCAGAAGGACTACAACCGAAATCGCGCGGCCCCGCAGGCTCTGCTGATGCGGCATATTTTGATCCACCGTGATGAGTACTTCGAAGCCTTCTTGCTCGGCGGCGGTTAATAGTCGTCCGTTGGTTAAGCCCCTGAGCCCAGCGTAGCGGCAGGTTTGGCAGTCGTGGCTGCTAAAGCGGTGTCGAAGCGCTTCGTCTATGCACTCGTCCAGGAGGAGTCGCATTCAACGGTTGGCGAACAAGGACTCCTTCGCTTCTTCCAGCGCATGCAGGGCCATCTCGCGACTTACGGTGGGGAACCCTTCCAGAAATCGTTCCAGGCTGTGTCCCGCTTCGATGTAGTCAAACAGGGTGCGCACCAATACTCGTGTGCCACGAAAAGTCGGTTCACCGGACATAATGGCGGGATCGCGAACAACGACCAAGTCCATACCGTCAGCGTACCTCAAACTCTCGGTATCGTGTTATCCCATCCCGGGGAGGCCCGGCACTTTCCAGCGGTGCCGTCGATCCGCAGCTATTCCTGTCCGGCCATAAAGTTGTCGCGGTTCGGGCGGGCTCCAATCCAGGCCGCGAGCGTTCTAAATGCCATCCGATAACCCGTTCCCAACACCTCCCACATTGAAAACAAATAACTTATCCTGAAAATCGCTTGACAACGCATGCCCATCTGAAGTAGTCTGAAATAGACAGGCCCCCGCACGTCTACGGGGCCTTTTCCATTTTCGCCCGGAAGCGCACCGAACGAACCCAACAAATTTCGCCGCAACGCGTTGAAAACAAACAAAACGGCCTCGAAAAAAGAAAAATCGTTTCTGCGCCTATAATCGAAGTAACCATGCGGAAGCGTCTGCTCAATGCGGCTGCCGTCATCACCTTGCTGATCCTTCTCGGCCTCGTGATCTGGCAGGGCTCATTCAACATGGGTAGGCTCGGTCCCGCCAACGTCGGGCAGGTCTATCTGTATTGGGCCATGTCGACCCTCGTGTTCCTGCTCATGGTCTGGCTGGCCTTCATGCTGTTCCGGCTGATGGTGAAGCTTTACATTGAGCGCAGCCGCGACCGCGAGGGTTCGCATATCAAAACGAAGCTGGTAACCGGAGCGTTGCTGCTATCGTTTCTGCCGGTGTTGTTCATGGTTCTGTGGAGTTACCAAGTGCTCAACATGAACATCAAGCAGTGGTTCTCGCGCCCGGCGGAGAACGTGAAACTCGCGCTTTCCGATACCGGTGTCGCGCTGCTTCGCGAGTCGCAGATTCGGACGCGGGCCCAGGCGAACTGGCTGGCCTCCATGCCGGAAGTGGAAGTATTCGCGCATGGCGGTCCGGCTAACGGCGATCTGTTCGAAAAGCTGTGCGAAGACAACGATATCGTCGAAGTCCACATTCAGTCGCCGTCGCGCGGCAAGCTAACGGTCTGTTCATGGAACGCGCGGAACCGGTCCAACTCGGCCCGGCGGATTGTGGAGACGGCGGCCATTCGCACGGGCGGCAAGCTGGTGTTGACCACGCATCTCCCGGTGGATCTGGAACAAAAGGAGCGTGAGATTTCGGGTTATGTAAGCGAGTACAATCAACTTGGCCTGGACCGGCAGGAGACGCGCCGGTTTTACCTGCTGTATCTGGCGTTGATTACGCTGTTCATTCTGTTCGTGGCGACCTGGGTGGCGCTGTTCCTGGCGCGGCAGATTACGGTCCCCATCGCGGCGCTGCTGGAGGCCGCGCGCGAGGTGCGTAAAGGGAATTTGCGGCATCGGGTGCAGGTGGGCGCGGTGGACGAGTTGGGCACGCTGGTGCGGCAGTTCAATGAGATGACGCAGGACTTGGAATCTTCGAGCCGCGAACTGGAAGCCCGGCGGCGGTTCACCGAGACGATTCTGGAATCGATTCCGACGGGCGTGATCTCCGTCTCCGCCGATGGCCGGATACAGACCGTGAATCGAGCGCTGCTGCGGATGTTCGGTGAGGAGCGCGTGCGCGGGGCCACCCGGCTGGAGCAGCTTTTTCAGACCGAGGACGTAATTGAAATCCGGTACCTGATGAACCGCGCGCGGCGCACCGGCGTCGCGGCCCGTCAACTCGACGTTCCGCACGACCGGCAAACGCTGCATCTTTCGGTAACCGTGGCACCGATCGACGAGCGGGTGACGTCGGGGTATGTGATCGTGTTGGAGGACACGTCGGAACTGTTGCGGGCGCAAAAGGCGGCGGCCTGGCATGAAGTGGCCCGGCGCATCGCGCATGAGATCAAGAATCCACTGACACCCATTTCGTTGAGCGCGGAACGAATCGCCCGGCATTTGGAGCGCAGTTCGACAACGCCCGAATTTGCGAGAGTAGTGCGTGATTGCACGCGGATAATCCAGGAAGAAGTGGTGAGCGTGAAGTCGCTGGTGGACGAGTTCTCGCAGTTCGCGCGCTTTCCCGCGGCTCAGCCGCAGCCTTCGGATTTGAACGATGTAGTGGAGTCGGCATTGGCGGTGTTCTCAGGCCGGTTGGACGGTATTACTATTCACAAGTCGCTAGCGGCGGATTTACCGGTGGTGAATCTGGACCGGGAGCAGTTCAAACGCGTGGTGGTGAACCTGATTGACAATGCGGCGGAGGCGATGAAAGAGGTGCCGTGGCGGCACTTGTCCATCCGGACGCAGTCGCCGACGCCCGATACGGTAGAGTTGGTGGTGGCGGACTCTGGAAGCGGGATATCGCAGGAAGATCGCGAGAAGCTGTTTTTGCCCTATTTTTCCACGAAGGAACGGGGGACAGGCCTGGGATTGGCCATTGTCGCCCATATTTTGACCGACCATGGCGCTCAGATTCGGGTGGAGGATAATACCCCCGCCGGCGCGCGGTTCACCATCGAAGTCCCCGCGGCTGTCACGCCCCTGGCGCCTTCGCAGGTCAAGGTATGAAGACACGGCGAATTCTGATTGTGGACGATGAACCCGGCATTCGAACTTCTCTTGGGGCCGTTTTGGAGGACGAGGGCTATCCGGTGGAAACCGTTCCCGACGGGGAGGCCTGCCTGGAACGGCTGGAACGCCAGACGTTCGAGTGCGTGCTGCTGGACGTGTGGCTGCCGGGCATGGATGGGATGGAAGTGTTAAACCGGATTCAGGAGCGCGTGGGCGATGAGCGGCCGGCCGTGGTGATGATCTCCGGGCATGGAACGATTGAGACGGCGCTTCGGGCCACGCGCATGGGCGCATTTGATTTCATTGAAAAGCCGTTGACGATCGATAAGGTGTTGGTAGTGGTGAAGAACGCGATCGAGCAGCGCCGCATGGCGTTGGAGTTGAATCGGCTGGGTGCCGGGGAGCCGTCCAGTTATCCGATTGTCGGCGAGAGCGTACCGATGAAGGCGTTGCGCCAGCAGTTGGGATTGATGGCGGCGACGAATGGGCGGGTGTTGATCTACGGCGAATCGGGTACCGGCAAGGAGTTGGTCGCTCATGCGATCCACGCTTTGAGCCTGCGCGCGCATGAGGCGTTTGTGGAAGTGAACTGCGCGGCGATACCGGACAACCTGATCGAAAGCGAACTGTTCGGCCATGTAAAGGGCGCGTTTCCGGGCGCGCATGAGGACAAGACGGGCAAGCTGCGGAAAGCCGACGGCGGGACGCTGTTCCTCGACGAGGTCGGGGACATGAGCCTGAAGACGCAGGCGAAGGTCTTGCGGGCGCTGGACGAACAGCGCTTTGAGCCGCTGGGGGCGAGCGAGTCGAGCAAAGTGGATGTGCGGGTGGTGGCGGCGACGAACAAGAATCTGGAGGAAGAGATTGAGCGGGGAAACTTTCGGGAAGATCTTTTCTACCGCTTGAACGTGATCCCATTCCATGTCCCGCCGTTGCGCGACCGGCGGGAGGACATCGCCTTGCTGGCCGAGCATTTCATGAACGAGTTCACCTCCGCCTATGGAAGGAAGCGCAAAGAGTTATCGCCGGAGGCCATGCGGATGCTGGAGGATTTTTCCTGGCCCGGAAATGTACGCGAATTACGCAACATGATTGAGCGTATCGTTATAATGAATCCACAGATTCGGATTGATGCCCGTCATATACCGATTAACCCATCGCGACGTTCGATGTTCGACGCGGAGATGCCGCAGTTTTCGAGTTTACAGGAAGTGCGCGAGGCGGCCGAGCGCGAATATATCGCCAAAAAGTTGGAAGAGGCGAAAGGCAACATCAGCCGCGCCGCGGAACTACTGGGGCTCGAGCGCAGTCATCTCTATAAGAAGATGCGCTCGCTCGGGATCCCCACGATCGCAAAGGAATAATGTATGTCACACGGCGAGGAACATGGCGGCTTGGCAAGCAATTCGTCTCGTGATGGCCGGGCCGCTCGCGCGACACAGCGTGGGGACGCTCGTGCCGTCGAACGTGCCTGGGCCACCCGCCGCTTGACGGTTACTTACAACAGACGAGTGAATCGTTTCCGCCACAATCCGTGGGGGACGAACGCCGCGTCCACAGGAATGAATCAAAATGGAAAGTCGCTATTCAATGAACAATTGCCTTAATACAAATTGGAGCCGCTTAAACTGCGGACGGAAATCGCTTTTGCTGATCGGAGGACTTGTGGCCATGGTTCCGGCCTTGGCGCAGCCCTCGATTCGAGCGGAGAACGGAGTGCTCAACGCGAGTTCGTATCAGGCGGAGATTGCCCGTGGGTCATGGTTTGTGATCTTCGGGAGCAACATGGGACCGGCGAGTATCGCCTTGGCTTCCGGCGCGCCCTTCCCGACCGAGCTTTCGGGCACGAGAGTTACGTTCACTCCCGCCACGGGAGGCTCGGCGATCGACGCCCGCCTCTGGTACAGCCTATCGGGCCAGCTAGCGGGCTTGTTGCCGTCGAGCGCGACGGCCGGCGCCTATGACGTCCGAGTGATCTATAACAGCCAGACCAGCGCAGCCCGGCGAGTGAACGTCGTCGAGCGGAACTTCGGATTCGCTACCATTACACAGGATGGAGCGGGTCCGGCGCAGGCGACAAACGCGAGTCTTAACGGCGGTGTAAGCCTCGTCCGTTTTACTTCCGGAACCATCAACTTCAGCGGCCGCAACTGGCAATACCGGCCAGCCTATCCAACCGAAACGTTGATTCTGTGGGGCACGGGCCTCGGCGCCGACGCGCAGTCCGACATCACGGGGGGAACCACGGGCGATCAAACCGCCGCCGGGAGTATCCGGGTGATTGTCGGCAATACTGAAATCACGCCGGCCTACGCGGGTCGATCGAGCGGTTCGCCGGGCCTCGATCAGATCAACTTCACGTTGCCGGCGGATGTAACGCTTGGCTGTACCGTGAACCTCAGATTGCGCGCGGGCGGACGTTTAAGTAATCTCGGCTCGGTGGCGATCGCAAGTTCCGGTCAGACCCAGTGCACACACCCGACGTTATCTCAATCGCAACTGACGAGCCTGGATGCGGGCGGCAAGTTGACCGCCGGAGCGCTGAGTATTGCGAAGATAACGACCAAGCTCACGGTGCCAGGTCTGGGGGCGTTCGATTCGACCTCCGAGACAGCGAGTGGCGCCTTCAGCCGTTATGGAATCTCGCAGATCGCGGATGCGAGCTTCTCCGTCAACCAGGTGGGCGCCTGCTCTGTTTTCCGCCGGACAGGCGACCAGACATCGATCCTGACAGGAACAGCTTCCGAGCCGCTGAACGCCGGGAATGCGTTGACCCTCAACGGCCCCAACGTATCGAATAGGCAGCTTCCTTTTTCTGGAGGGGCTTACGCAGCCACCCTCTATTCGAGCGGATTTGGAGGGATCGGCGGCTCCGGCAGCCCAACTCTGACGCAGGGGTCGTACACGATCGCCGGTACCGGAGGCGCGGATGTCGGCGCTTTCTCGGCCAGTATCAACTTCCCGGGCGCATTTACCTGGACAAACGAGAGTGCCGTGCCCGCCGTCATCCCGCGCAGCCAGAATCTGCCCATCACTTGGTCGGGCGGAGGGGATGGACTCGTGGCGGTGACCGGCTTCGCGGGCACGCAGGTAGGCGGAACCCAAACCAATCCTACATTCGAGGCCACCGTGTTCACTTGCATCGCTCAGGCCTCGGCCGGCAGCCTGACGGTTCCGTCCTCGGTGCTGCAGCAACTGCCGGTGGTCTCCGCGGACATCACAAGCGGCGCGATCGGAAACATTGGCGTGCTCGCGGTGGCTGACGCTAGTAAGGGTCAGGGCGGCTTTTCGGCCCCGCTGACGGCGGGAGGCAATGTCGATTTCGCATTCTTTTCGTACGCCGCGGGATCGTCCAAAACGGTCGGGTTCAACTAAAGCACGCCGGGCCTACTCTGTCTTGATCTGTACCAAATCCGCCTTCAACTGGCGCTGGTCGTCCACCGGGCGAAGTAGGCCCGACCAGCGCCCGAAGTAGGCCAGCCGTTCCACCCATGGCAGCAGCTTGCGCACGGTTCGACCGTGCAGGAGCAGGCTGCCGGCTACCAGCAGCGGATGCGGGATCGCCGTCCGGCAGTTGGCGCAGACGGGAATATCGCCGGCCCGCCCGTTGACGTGGGCCTCGCGCATCCGCATCATCTCGGGAGAGTTGAAGATCCCGGGGAGACCGGTCTGACCGATATTCCCCACCGGCGCGCCGCCAAGGTTGTAGCTCTGGCAACAGGGGTAGATATCGCCGTTGTGCTTCACGTACATCGCGCCGCGCCATAGGTAGTGACAAGGGTGCCGCCAGTCCTGCGGGGCGTGCGCGGCATCGGGCCGCATCAGTTCCGTTTCGTCGGCTTTCACCCGCACGTCATCCACGCCGGGGACGGCTTTCCAGAAGCGGGAGAACTCCTCCACCTCGTCCCAGTTGCGCTCCATGCGAACCATCTGGACGACCACCTGCATCTTCGATCCACGTTCCCGCTTGCGCTTTGCAAAATGGACAAAGTTGTCGCGCACTTTTTCGAAGCGCGCGCCTTTGCGGTAGAACTCAAAGCTCTCTTTCGTGGAGCCGTCAAAGCTCAGCGTAATGTGTTCGAGCTTGGTATCGAGCAGCCGTTCGGTGGCCTCGCTATCGAGCAGCGTGCCGTTGGTCGAGAGTAGCGTGTATACCCGGTGCCGGTCGCAGAATTCGATTCGTTCGAAGATCTTCGGATCGAGCAGCGGCTCGCCCAGACCGATCAACATCATGTGTTCGGCCGATTCGCCGGCGGCGCTAACCAGGCGCTGGTACACCGAATCGGTCATGTCCTCTTTCGGCTGCTTGTGCGTTTCCCGCGGACACATCGGACAGTAGAGGTTGCACTTGGCCGTGGTTTCGACAATGTACTCGACCGGCAGCGCGCCCACACGCGTGCGACGCCCCAGGTAGGCGGCCAGAAGTTTGGCGCGATTCCAAAGGCGCATCTACACGATATTGTAGCGTTTCATTAATCGTTGGCATCCGGAAAGGAGATGGAAGTGGATCTTCGAATTCGTCTGTTGAACACCCTGCCGGAGCGGCAGCCGGCGAAGTACGTGCTCTATTGGACTCAGATGAACCGGCGCGCCGACAGCAATCACGCGCTGGCGTACGCGGCGGAGCGGGCGAATGCGTTGGGCTTGCCGCTCTTGGTGTACGAGGGGCTGACGTGTACTTACCGGCAAGCGAACGACCGGATGCACACCTTCATGTTGGAGGGAGTTGCGGAGCAGCAACGGCGGCTGGAAGCGCTCGGCGCCGGCTACTGTTTCTATCTGCGCAAGCGGCGGCGGGATGACAACAGTGTGGTGTACCAACTGGCTGCGGATGCGGCGTTGGTCGTTACCGACGACTACCCCACTTTCATCGCGGCGCAGCACAATGCAAGCGTTCCGGTCCGCATCGGCGTGGCCTTTCATGCGGTGGATTCGAGTTGCGTGGTGCCGATGAACCATTTCACGAAACGTGAGTGGGCCGCTTACACGATTCGTCCGAAAATCCAGCGTGTCCTGCGGGAGCACCTGCGGCCCGTTCCCGCGATCAAGCTTCAGCACCGCTGGCGGCTGTCGCGGCCGAAGTGGCACACAGCGGTGACGGACAGCAATGTGGCCGCGCTGGTGGCCGAGTGCGAAATTGACCATTCCGTGAAACCATCGCTTAGCTTTACCGGAGGAAGGCTTGCGGCGGAGAAGCAACTCCACGCATTCCTCGGCAGCCGGTTGCGGCGCTATGCGGGTGAGCGCAACTCGCCCAGTAATCACGCGACATCGGACCTCAGCCCGTACCTTCATTTCGGGCAGATCTCGGCGTTGGAAATGGCGCTGGCGGCCGAGGGTTATGCCGAAGAGCACAAGCTGATCGCGACCGAGTTTCTGGAAGAACTGATTGTACGGCGTGAGCTGTCCTTCAATTTCACGCGGTTTTGCGATAGTTTCGATTCGCTGGAGGCGCTGCCCGATTGGGTGCAAATTACGATGCGGAAGCATGCCGCCGACCGCCGCGACTTCCTCTACACACCGGAGGAATTTGAGTTGGCGGGGACGCATGATCCGCTCTGGAACGCCTGCCAAAAGGAGATGCTGCTGCGCGGGAAGATCCACGGCTATTACCGCATGTACTGGGGCAAGAAAATCATGGAATGGTCGCCTTCTTTTGAAGAGGCCCATCGGACGATGCTCCACATCCACGACCGTTATGCGCTGGATGGGCGGGATCCGAATACCTATACCAGCGTTCTGTGGTGCTTCGGGCTGCACGACCGTCCATGGGGCGAACGGCCCGTTTTCGGCACCATACGCTATATGGGCTATGACGGCATGAAACGCAAAACGGATGTTCCGGGTTACATCCGCGAGATCGATCATCTAGAACGGACGGGGACCGACCTTTTCCGAATAAACTGAGGACAGCAAATGCACGTTGCGATTAGTGGCGCGAGCGGGTTTATCGGCCGCCGTCTGATACGAGTTCTCGAAGACGGCAAGCACACCGTTCTGAAATTGACGCGTGGCCCGGCGAAATCCGGCCAAAGGCAATGGGATCCCATGAAGGAGGAGCCGGATCTGCGAACCGATCCGCCTCTCGATGCGGTTGTGCATTTGGCGGGGGAGCCGGTATCCCAGCGCTGGAACGAGGCGGTGAAACGGAAGATCCGGGATTCGCGCATCCTCGGCACACGGAACCTGGTGCGCGGACTCGCGAAACTGGAAACGAAGCCGCGGGTGCTGGTAAACGCTTCCGCCGTAGGCTTGTACGGCGAGCGCGGAGAGCAGTTGCTCGATGAAACCGCCGGCGCCGCGCCCGGATTCCTGGCGGATGTCTGCCGCGGGTGGGAAGTGGAAGCGGACCGGGCCGCGGATCTTGGCGTGCGCGTCGTCAAGATTCGTATCGGACTCGTGTTGGGGCGGGGTGGCGGCGCGCTGCCGAAAATGCTGCCGCCGTTCCGGCTGGGCCTTGGCGCCAAGCTCGGCGACGGCTCGCAGTGGATGAGTTGGATTCACCTGGACGACCTGGTGGGGATGATACTGTTCGCGCTGGAGCGGGACGCGGCGCGCGGCCCATGGAACGGTGTGGCGCCCAACCCGGTGACGAATGCGGAGTTCACACGGCAGTTGGCGTCGGCGGTGCATCGGCCGGCCGTGTTCGCGGCGCCCGAATTCCTGGTGAAGCTGGCGGCGGGCGAAATGGCGGAGATCCTGTTCTTCTCGCAGCGCTGCATACCGGCCGCGCCATTGGCGGCCGGATTTCAATTCCGCTATCCGGAATTAGGCCCGGCACTCCGGGATGTGCTATCCTAGGATAGTTATGGGAATTCCGAATGTGAAGCGCTTCCGGATCACAAGCCCGGATGGCAACGACACCGCCACAATGATGGCCGTGGTACCCAAGGGTACGGACCTGAACGTGTATCTGAAGGAAGCTTCAACCCGCTTCGACTGGAAATCCTGGAACGAAGAAAAAGCGTCCATGAATAAGGTACGCGTCGGTCAGCAGAAGCAGAAAAAGGCGAAGTAAATCCTTTTTTAGAGATCCATCTGCGTGCCGATTTCCACCACGTGTCGGTGCGGCAGCCCGAAGAACCTGTCGGCGGCGACAGCGTTCTTCTGGAGGATCGAGAATATCGTTTCCGAGAATACGCCCATGTGGCCTCTCGATGTCGCCACGAAATTTTCGCGGCCCAGATAGTAGGTAACATCGCGGTCGTTGAACGGGATCTTAGCTTCGTGGACCGCCTTTACTAGAATGGGCAGCACGTTCGGCTCTTCCATGAATCCGAAACGGACGACAATCCGGTGGAAACCATCCTCCAGGTGCGTGACTGAATAGCGGTGATCGTCCTCGACGACGGGTTCGCCGGCAATTTGAATTGTTAGTAGTACTACGGTCTCCTGCAGGGCGCGGCTGCGCTCGACATGATGGACCAGCACCGGGGGCAGTATGTCGACGCTGGATGCCATGAATACGGCTGTGCCGGGAACGCGAGCCGCCAGGCGCGCATCCACTCTCTCCCGGGCCGATTCCTTGGATGGAAAGCGAAGGCGGTATTTATAAGCGATCAATGTCCGGCCGCGGTTCCACAAAACCATAATCGTCAACACGCCCGCGCCGATCAGGATCGGAACCCAGCCGCCATCCATGAACTTGCCCAGATTGGCCCATAGGAATGGAATATCGAAGGAAAGGAAGAGCAGCAACAGAGCCAGGGCGCGGCTTAGCGTCCAGTTCCACTTCTTGCGGACCACCAGGAAGTACATGACCGACGTAATCGCCATGGTCCCGGTGACGGCGATGCCATACGCGGCGGCCAGCCGGGAAGCAGCGCCGAATGCGATCACCAGCGCCAGGCAGCCGGCGGCAAGAAAATAGTTGACCTGCGGAATGTAGATCTGGCCCTCCATTTGGTGCGCGGTGTGCTGCACCTGGACGCGCGGGAAGAAGCCAAGTTGCATGGCTTGGCGAGTGAGGGAGAATGCGCCGGAAATCAGCGCCTGGCTGGCGATGACGGCGGCCATGCTGGAAAGGACAACTAGCGCATAGGTCGCCCAACCGGCGGGCACCATGCTGTAGAAGGGGTTAGCCATGCTGCTGGGATCGCGCAGCGCGTTGGCGCCCTGGCCGAGGTAGGCGAGGAGCAGGGTTGGCATGACGAAGCAAAGCCAGACGGCGCGGATGGGCTTGATGCCGAAGTGGCCCATGTCGGCATATAGCGCTTCGCCGCCGGTGACGGCCAGCACGACCGCGGCCAGGATATGCAAACCGGAGAATCCGTGGTGCAGGAAGTACTGAATGGCGTGGTGCGGCAGGAGCGCGCCGATAATCTCCGGATTGTGCGAAATGTGATAGGTGCCCAGCACCCCGAGCGTCGTGAACCATATGATCATTACGGGACCGAAGAGCCTGCCGACCAGGCCCGTGCCGTGGCTTTGTATAGCGAAAAGACCGATGAGAATTAGACAACTAATGGGCACGATGGCCGGGGCCAGGCGGGGGTCCGCAACCGCCAATCCTTCCACGGCGCCAAGTACCGTGACCGCCGGCGTAATGATGCCGTCTCCGTAGAGCAACGCCGCGCCCATGACGGCAAACAACGCCACGGCGGAAATGCGGCCCGGCTTGGCGGTGCGCAACTGTTCCGGAACCAGCGCGAGGAGAGCGAAGATGCCGCCTTCGCCTTTGTTATCGGCCTTCATGATGAAGGTCAGATATTTGACGGTGACGACCAGCGTCAGCGCCCAGAAAATGAGGGACAGAATGCCATACAGATCGGCCTCCGTGGCCTTATCGTGACCGGCGGCGTGGAGGCATTCCTTAAGCGTATAAAGCGGGCTGGTTCCAATATCTCCGAAGACGACGCCTAGTGCGCCGAGCGCCAGTCCTTTAAAGCTTGCCTTGTGAGCGTGGGTGTCCGACACAAACTTAGAGTATAGCTGTATGCTATTCCGGTGAGAGAAAATCGGCGGTTCTCATATCTGTTGCCGGCGGTGGCGATGATGCTGGGGTGGGGTCTGCGCGGCTTCATCGGCGGAGGGCCGTTTGGCGCGATGATTCCGGGCGCGATGGTGGCCTTGGCGCTGTGCTGGCTCTATCCGCGGCGCGACGTGGCGATGCTCGCGGCCTTTGCGGCCATCGGCGTCGGGTTCGGCGGCGAGATGACTTATGGGCAGACGGTGGGGTTTATTGTGAAGGCGGATACGTTCTGGTGGGGACTGCTGGGCTTGGCGCTGAAGGGCGCGATTTGGGGAGCGTTGGCGGGCGCGGTCATCGGCATGGCGTTCACGCCCCGGCCGATGCTGATGCTGGGCGGCGGAGCCGTGATGGCATTCGCGACCTGGGTGGGCTGGAAGCTGATCAACGAACCGAAGGTGATCTACTTCTCCAATCCACTGGACCGGCCGCGGCCGGAGATTTGGGCCGGCTTCCTGCTGGCGGCGTTGGCCCTGGTGGGCTACTTGGGATGGCGGGGGAAGATGCAGCCGGCCGCGCGATTCGCGATTGCCGGATTTGTCGGCGGCGGAATCGGGTTTGGCGGCGGTGGCGCGATTCAGGGTCTGGGGAGGATTTTCACGCCCGAGTTAAATCTGCATTGGTGGAAGTACATGGAGTTCTTCTTCGGTTTCTGCTTCGGCTGGGCTCTCGCCTGGGCGTGGGCGCATTCGGCGCTGCCGGAGGACGAGTCCGCCCCGGCCGCGGGGCCGGCCGTGGGTCTTGAGATGGCAGCGGCGGCCGTATTGGCCGCCGGGCTGTTCTGGTTGTCCTGGAATCTGCCGGTTCGATTTGGATATCTTTTGGCGGGTAGTGCGGTGCTCTATCTGTTGACGAAGTATCGCTGGGCGGCGAAGCATATCGCCTGCACGGTTACTTTCACGGCGGTCGCGCTGGACCTGGCGCGGTACTGGAGCCGCGAGTATAAACGCGGCGCGCCCGAGCCGGCCTATGCGTTGGCGATCATGGCATCGATAATCTTTGGCTGGTACGTGATTCGCTGGAGTAGCGATACGCGGCGCACGCTGGAGCTATTGATGTGGGCGTGCGTAGTGGACGCCACGGTGAAGTTTGGAATTCATCCCAACGGGATTGCGAACGTGGTGGACCATGTGGCCATTGGGTTCATCCTGATGGCCGCGGCGGTGAGTTGGATGTTGAGGAAGACGGAGGGAGAACCGAAAAGCGACGCACCCGCGGGACTTTATCATTCAGTTTTGATGAAATAGGAACGTGCTCCCGCGTAAGTCTCTCGCTCTTCTCTTTGCCGGCTTGCCGGCGCTGCTTGCCGCCGACGCCAAGGGAATCGATTTCAACCGCGATATCCGCCCGATTCTCTCCGACACCTGCTTTGCCTGTCACGGCCCGGACGACAGCAAGCGCATGGCGGGAATCCGCTTGGATACGAAGGAAGGCGTGCTGGCCGCGTTGACGCCGGGCAAGCCGGAGACGAGCCGCATCTATCTTCGCGTGGCCCACGCCGATCCAAAGCGGCGAATGCCGCCGCCCTCCAGTGACCGGACTTTAACCGCGCAGCAGGTGGATCTGATTCAAAAATGGATCGCGAGCGGTGCGGAATGGAAGATGCACTGGGCATATGAGAAGCCCGAGCGGCGCGAGCTTCCAGTAGTTAAAAACAGGAAGTGGGCACGGAATGGGATCGACAACTTCGTGCTCGCGCGCCTGGAACAGGAAAACCTGGCGCCAAGCGCCGAAGCCGACCGCGTCACGCTGCTACGTCGTTTGAGCTTCGATTTGACGGGCCTGCCGCCGACGCCTGCGGAGGTCGACACATTCGTGAAGGACAAGGCGGTGACTGCGTACGAAAAGCAGGTTGACAGGCTCCTCGCCTCGCCACACTATGGCGAGCGGATGGCGATGCCTTGGCTGGATCTGGCCCGCTATGCCGACACGCACGGCTTTCACATCGATTCGCATCGCGACATGTGGCCCTGGCGCGACTGGGTGATCGGCGCGTTCAATAGCAACATGCCGTTCGACCGCTTCACCGTCGAACAACTGGCCGGCGACCTGCTGCCCAACGCCACGCTCGATCAGAAAATCGCCAGCGGGTTCAACCGCAATCACATGATCAATTATGAGGGCGGCGCGATTCCCGAGGAGTATTTGGTAGAGTACGTCGCCGACCGGTCCGAGACCACGTCCACCGTTTGGATGGCGATGACCATGGCTTGCGCGCGCTGCCACGACCACAAATACGATCCGATCAAGCAAAAGGACTATTACCGCATGTTCGCCTTCTTCAACGGCGTGAAGGAGAAGGGGCTGGATGGCCGCGACGGCAACGCCGATCCGTTCCTCCGCCTGCCGAGCGGCGAGCAGCGGAAGCGGCTGGACGAGGTAACGGCGCGTATTAAGGCGCGCGAGGCGGAGTTGGCCGACGAGAAGATCAGGCCGGCACTCGACCAGTGGGAGAATCAACGGCTGGCGCTGTTGGACTACAACCCGCGCGCGGGCTTGCGGGAAGGTCTGGTGGCGCATTATGAGATGGACGGCACGGTCAATGACCACTCCGGCGCCTACCGTCACGCACAGATTCTGCGCGGCGAACCGGAGATGGTGCAGACAAGCGTCGGCAAGGCCACGCTGTTCAAAACGACGTCGCATGTTTCGTTGGGAAAGCTGGACCTCGGCCCGGATTACGCGATTACGGCTTGGCTCGTGCAGGGCCATCATGAGCCGCAGACCGTTCTGCAACAGGCGGGCCGGCTGCAAGTTTGGTGGGACGCCTCCGAACCGCTGCCGCACCTGCGCCGCGGCGCGCACCTTCATGTGGAGGAGCCCGGGATGCATCTGCGAACTCGCGACCGATTGGTGCAGAACGAGCAGTATCACGTTGCGATTCTTCGCTCGCAGGCGGGCGGACTGGCGATCCGCATCAATGGCCAAGCGGTGCCCGTCGTTCGAGAGACGGAAAGCGGCGTGAAGCCCGGCGCCGGCGACGTATTGACCATTGGTGAGGAGAAAGACACCGACGACCGCAACGGCTTCCGCGGACGCATCGCCGACCTGCGCATTTATCGACGTGTTCTCGGCGAAGAAGAGCTCAAGTACCTCGCCGTTGAACATCGTCTTCCGCACATGTTGACCGTGCCGGCCAAGCAGCGGACGAAAGAGTTGACGCAGCGCTTACGCGAGCATTATCTGGCCAATGTCGCACCCGCTGAAATCAAGGCCGCCTGGGCGGAGCTAAAAGAATTACGAGAGCAAAAGGCGATACTCGATGACGCCATTCCGAACACGATGGTGATGTTTGAGATGGACAAGCCCCGCGACACTTTCATGCTGAACCGCGGTGACTACCGCAATCACGGCGAGAAGGTCACGCCCAACGTTCCAGCCGTGCTGCCGCCGCTCGAGGCGAGCGCGAAAGCGGACCGCCTCGCGCTGGCCCGCTGGCTCGTCGACCCGCGGCATCCGTTAACGGCGCGTGTCGCCGTGAATCGCTACTGGCAAAACTACTTCAGCGTCGGCCTTGTCAAATCCAGCGAGAATTTCGGGACCCAGGGGGACCCGCCAAGCCATCCGGAATTGCTCGATTGGCTGGCCACCGAGTTCCAGCGCACCGGTTGGGACGTGAAGGCCATGCAACGGCTGATCGTGACATCGGCTACCTACCGGCAGTCCTCCAAGGCCTCGCCGGCGCTGGTGGAACGCGATCCGGAAAACCGGCTGCTGGCCCGTATGTCGCGCTTCCGGCTGCCCGCGGAACTGGTGCGCGACAACGCGCTGGCGGTCAGCGGCTTGCTCAACACCAAGATTGGCGGACAGAGTTCCTACCCTTATCAGCCACCGGGCATCTGGGAGGAGATATCGCGCGGCGAGATTTTCTCCGCGCAGATCTATAAAGAGAGCAAGGGCGAGGATCTCTATCGGCGAGGCATGTATTGGTTCTGGAAGCGCACGGCGCCGCCGGCGTCGTTGTCCATCTTCGACGCGCCGGACCGCGAGAAATGCGTGGCCCGGCGTTCCGTCACGAATACACCGCTGCAGGCGCTGGTATTGATGAACGATCCGACGTATATTGAAGCCTCGCGCGTGTTAGCTCAGAATGTCCTGCTCGAAGCGGGCGGCGATCCGTCGAAGCGGCTGACGCTCGCGTTCCGCCGCGTCACGGGCCGCGCTCCGGATACCAGGGAAGCGAAGCTTCTGGGCGAATTGGCGGCGAAGCAGATGGCGCGTTACAGCCGCGATGTGAAAGCGGCGCAGGCGTTGATCGAGATCGGCAATACGCCGGTGGACAAGAAGATTCCGGCGGTCGAGTTGGCGGCGTGGACGAATGTTGCAACGGTCCTGTTGAACATGGACGAAGCGATGACGAAGGAGTAGCAAAATGGACTGGAAACGTGAAATGCAATTGCTCGAAACCCGGCGCCAGTTCTTCGGTCGCGGAGCGAAGGGACTGAGCGTGGCGGCGCTCGCATCGTTGATGGAGGGCGACGCATCGGCCGCGCCAACCGGGGGACAGCCTGGCCTGCCGCACTTTGCGGCAACGGCGAAGCGAGTTATCTGGCTGCACCAATCGGGCGGCCCTTCCCAACTCGACCTATTCGACTACAAGCCGCAGTTGAAGAAATACCACGGCAGCGAGTTGCCGGGCTCGATACGAATGGGCCAGCGCATTACCGGGATGACATCGGGACAGTCTTCGTTCCCTTGTGCCTCGTCCATCTTCAAGTTTGAACAGGCCGGCAAAGCCGGGATGTGGATGAGCGAGTTGATCCCGCACCACAAGAAAATCGCCGACGATATTTGCTTGGTGAAGTCCGTGCACACGGACGCCATTAATCACGATCCGGCCATCACGTTCATCCAAAGCGGTAGCCAGCAGCCCGGCCGGCCGAGCATCGGCGCCTGGGTTTCCTACGGCCTGGGTAGTGAAACGCAGGAGTTGCCGTCGTTTGTCGTTCTGCTCTCGCAGCAGAATTCGGTCAATGCGGACCAACCGCTGTTCTCGCGCTTGTGGGGCGCGGGCTTCCTTCCCTCCCGCTACCAAGGCGTGCGGCTGCGAAGCGGCAAGGACCCAGTGCTGTACCTGGCCGATCCCGCGGGCATTGAACGCGAAGGCCGCCGCGAAATGCTGGACGCGTTGCAGGCGTTGAACAAAATGCGCGAAGAGGCCTATCACGATCCCGAGATCGACACGCGCATTCAACAGTACGAAATGGCGTACAAGATGCAAGCGTCGGTGCCGGAGTTAACCGATCTCGCGAAGGAACCGGCGAGCACCTTCGCGCTCTACGGGGAAGACGCGCGCAAGCCGGGCACATATGCCGCCAACTGCCTGCTGGCGCGCCGCCTGGTCGAACGCGGCGTGCGTTTCGTCCAGCTCTATCACAAGGGCTGGGATCAACATGGCAACCTGCCGCGGGACCTGGCGCTGCAATGCAAAGCCAGCGACCAGGGTGCGGCCGCGCTGGTGCAGGATCTGAAACAGCGCGGCATGTTGAACGACACGCTGGTCGTATGGGGCGGCGAATTCGGACGCACCGTCTACTGCCAAGGCAAGCTGACCGACGTCGATTACGGGCGCGATCACCACCCGCGCAACTTCACCATGTGGATGGCCGGCGGCGGCGTAAAGCGGGGTTTCCAGATGGGTGAGACCGACGACTACAGCTACAACATCGTTCGCGACCCGGTGCATATTCACGACATCCAGGCCACGCTGCTGCACTGCCTGGGCGTGGACCATACGCGCCTTACTTACAAGTTTCAGGGCCGTTGGTTCCGCCTGACGGACGTGCACGGGAATGTTGTTAAGCCGCTGCTGGCGTAGTTCTCGCTCGCAACAAAGCAAGTGGGAGGCGAACGGAGAGTTGCGCGTCAATAAACTTCGACTTCGTTCAGGTGGAGATAGTTCGTCTCGACGAGTTGCAGACGCACCCACCGCGCCGTTACGCCGTGCGGCACGGGGACACGAAGCGGTTGGCCATCGGCGCCAAACACGGAACCATCGTGGGTGTAGACACGGGTCCATTTTGCGCCGTCGACACTGAGCAGGACTTGTAAAGTGCGCGCGCGCTCCGGGTTTATCCTGCTGTTATAGATGCGCACTTCGACAATGGGGGCGGTTCGTTGCAGATCGACTTCCCACCAAACATTGGGTTGCACTTCCGTATAGAAGCCGAAGCTGCCGGTTTTGACGCCATCGACACCGCCTTGGGAGCCAAGGAAACGGAAACTGCTCTGACGGGTGCGTTTGCCAAGAGCGAGATTTTCCGGGTGGCCGGCGGGCGGCGGAATCGGCGGGGGATTGACGGCGATTTGCGGCTGACTGTAACGCTTGGCCTCCGCGCGCAACGCGGCCAGCCGGGCGTCCGAAATACTCCGGACGGAACGGCCGGGAGTTATCAATTGAAGCGGCACGCCCGCGTCCAAGGGAGAAACATTCGCTAGCGCGGCCCGCTCGGCATCGGCGGCCAGCAGGTCCGTTAAACGCAGGAGCGCCGTTTGAGCGGATTGAAGTTCGGCGGCCGATAGGTTCGGATCGGCCAAAAGCGGCGCTCGCAGGGCTATTCGAACTCTTGCGGAGGCGTCGCCAAGTTCGCCGTTGGTGAGATTGACCCCGAGGCGGCTCGCTTGATCACGGTATAGGTCGACGGTGGCCGTATTCGGAACGTCCTGGGCTTGGAGAGCGAGATTCAGCGATATCGGAATGAATAGCCGCCATAAACTCATTGCTATTACCTCCTAACGCCGGAACAGTGTGCCTGTGAAGAGGCCACCTTCATCTTGTCACAGATGGTTGCGGCGGTCTGCTCCCGCAAAGGTTTCCACTTCTGGAGTAGAGCATTTTTCTCGATGGAGTAGCCGCTCCGTACCACTTCAAATCGGTACTTATGTACGATCAACCCAATCCGTTAGGCCCACTACGATTAGTTCATAAAGCATATCTTTGAGACCAAGTACCTTGTTCCGGGTTGAATCCGGCGGAAACCGGCTCCAAGACGAAAAATCAAGGTGAGGGCGACTAAATGACTAACGGAAACATGAAAACAACGGCGTGTTTTGGGATCTGGGGCTACATTCGGCTAACGGGAGTTGCACTGTTCGGCACTCTATGCGTCGTATTAGGACAGGTGTATCCCACCGTGGACGCCGGTCCTATCACGGATGGCGGAGTGGATATCATTGTCAGCTATCGATCATCGGAAGCGGGCAGGAACGCTCGGGCCGCGCAACAACGGCAGCGTCGCGGGGCTCGGCCACTAGATGGAATGCATGGTTTGGCCATGCGGGTCACGCGTGAAGAGTTGGAGCGCTTGTCCCAAGACCCCGGCGTCGAGAACATCTCCCCCGATCTGCCGGTATACGCGGCCGCCGCCGCGCCTGGGCTGGACTACGCTTACGAAACCATCGACGGTGGCGCCGGTAACCGTACCGGCCTCACCGGCCGGGGCATCGGCGTGGCCATCATCGACAGCGGTGTTTTCGACCATAATGATCTGAAAGGCACAAACTGGGGCAACAACATCATTGTCTATGAGCAGACATTCATCGACGGCGACACCAAAGACAACTACGGTCACGGGACCCACGTCGCCGGCCTGCTGGCGGGCAACGGCCAATTGTCCAGTGGCGGCGGCACTACCCAAACCTTTCGCGGCCTGGCGCCGGATGTAAAAATCCTCAATCTGAAAGTTCTCAACGCCAACGGCGTCGGCAGCGACAGTGCCGTGATCGCGGCCATTGACCGCGCTATCGCGCTCAAGGCGGTCTATAACGTCCGCATCATCAATCTCTCCGTCGGCCGGCCGGTCTACCAGAGCCATATGGTGGATCCATTGTGTCTCGCGGTGAAACGGGCCTGGAACAGCGGCATCGTTGTGGTGGTAGCGGCCGGTAACGAGGGGCGGAACAACTCATTCGGCAATCGCGGGTATGGCACCATCATGGCTCCCGGCAACTCTCCCTACGTGATCACGGTAGGCGCCATGCGGACCAACTACACCGTTTCGCGCTTCGATGACGGCCTGGCAAGCTACAGTTCAAAGGGACCGACGGTGATCGATCACGTGGCCAAGCCGGACCTGGTAGCGCCGGGCAACCGGCTGATTTCGTTGCTGGCGGCAAATACCTACATCTACAACGCGGTCACGGTCAACCGCATCCCCTACTCGCTCTATGAGTCGTCAAGTTCCAGCTTGTCGCCGCACTACTACCGCCTGAGCGGCACCAGCATGGCCGCTCCCCTGGTGGCTGGCACGGCAGCCCTGATTCTGCAAAAGGATCCGCTCCTCACGCCGGACCAAGTGAAAGCGAGATTAATGAAGACCGCTTCAAAGGGCTTGCCGCTCCAGACCACCGCGGTGGATCCGGAAACCGGCCAAATCTTCCCTTTGCAGCAGGATCTTTTCGCCATCGGCGCGGGGTACCTGAATGTTGGCGCCGCACTTGCCGATACCTCGCGCCTTATCGGACCGGCCCCCTCGCCGCGCGTCGCGCTGCACCCGGTAACCGGAAAGTTCTCGCTGGTGTTCGAAGGTTCGGTCCTTTGGGGCGACTCCGTTCTCTGGGGCGAATCGGTTTTGTGGGGTGACTCCGTACTTTGGGGCGATTCGGTTCTGTGGGGCGATTCAGTGCCGTGGGGAACGCTGAGTTCCGGCGCATACTCTGTGCTGTGGGGAGACGGCAGTCCGTGGGCGGCGTCCACGGGAGCCCGTTCCGCATCCTTCAATATGCTCGTCAATGGAGATCAATAGGCGACACGCCGACGACGAGCGCCACTTCTTACCGCCGGTCAAGACGCCTTCTTGGCGGTATATTCCATCGGCGGGCCGTCGCGGCCTTCGACCGTAATCGTCACTTTCATTTCCGAGCCGGAGACCTTCGCCGTGTTCATGATCTTCATCGAATTGCCGTCGCGCTCGAAGACGGTGAACCAGCTTAGTTCGTCGCCCTTGATTTTGCCTTCCTTGATCACCTGCTCACCCATGTGTGTGCCGATGGTGCCCGTGAGGGTATCGCCTTCCGCCTTTAGCTGCATGGTGAGTTGCACGGCGCCGTTGGGGGTGTTGATTTCGCCGGTCCATTTGCCGTCGATGCCGGCGGCAAGTGACAGGGCGGCGGTGGCTAGTGCAAACAGTGCGAGGCGTTGGAGTTTCATTGGTTCATAATAGCGCGAGCCGGCCCCGCGGTTAGCCGCTCGGCCTTCCGAAGTGTTCCAACTCTAAAGATCTTTGACTTTCAAGAACTCCTCGATCTCTTTCTTCAGATCGTCGACGAAGGCTCCGTTCCACGCCCGCTCTATTTTCCCGTCCTTCGATAGGAAAATGGTCCGCGGCGTCGAACCCATTCTGTAAGCCATCAACGCCTCCACGGAAGGATTCTGGTAGACGGGAAACGGAAATGGCCGCGCCGCCAGATATTCCCGCAGGCCGCTCTCGGAAAGTGAAATCCCGGCAAAGCGGTAGCGTCCGCGCAGCAACGTTTCCAGCCGGACTACACTCGCGTGATTCCGCTCGCACCATCCGCACTGTGGACTGAAGACATACAGCATCGTCGGGAGTTCTCCGGAGACGGGGATGACGGTGCGGCGGCCGTCGAGAGTGGATGCGGTTATGGGTGGAACCGCGACGCCAGGCTGCAGCTCTTCGTGCGCGCGAACGGACTGAAGCTGGTGCAGTTGGAACAGGTTGAGGCTAGCGGACGCCAGCAAGAGCGCCGCCAGGAGATAATCGGACCGGGTTTGCATAAATCGACTCCTGGAACGGAACGCCGGAGGAAAATTCCGGCGTTCCGTTCCGCGGCTGTCAGAAGGTAGGATCTCCTCCTAGTACGCACTTGTCTGGGAAACCATCGCGCTCGTAATACAAGCCCAAGCAGCCCGGGCTGCCGCAAGGTGTCGTCGTCGGCACGAAGCCGTAAGGAATAATGGTCGGCTGGCAGTATCGCGCCTCGGCCTTTTGCGGCATTGCGAGCATACCAGCGGTCAGAGCGATTGTCAGGGCCCCTACGCCCAATGAAACATTCTTGAACATCTTTACTTTCTCCTGTTTGGATTTGGCGCTATTTCCGGAACCAATCTTCTTGCGTGTGACAAGGTGGATTGGGGTTCTTATCCGTTCGCCTTAATCAGCATAGGGAGTAACGCGGCGGAAGTAATCAGCTAAGCGTAAGGGATTCGTAAGCGTTTGGTAAGCTCGGACGGTCCGGACCGCGATGCTATACTCCGGATTCAGGTATGACTCCTCAAGAAACCGCCCAACTCCTGGGACTCACATTTGAAAAACAGACTCCGGGCTTCCTGAATCTCTGCATTCGCTCGGGCAATCTATTGTTCAGCTCCGGTCACGTCAGCACGCTGAAAGGCACGCTGGGCGCGGGTTTGACAACCGAGGAAGGCTACGGGGCCGCGCGGGAGTGCATCGCTAAAATTCTGAACTCCGTTTGGAACGCGCATGGCACGCTGGACGGGTTGCGTGTGATTAAAGTTCTCGGGTGCGTGAATTCCTATCCCGAGTTTATTGAGCAGCACCTGGTGATCAACGGCGCTTCCGATTTGTTGCATGAGGTTTTCGGCAAGACGGGCGACGGGTATCACGCCCGGTCGGCGCTGGGGTTTGCTTCGCTGCCCACGGGCGCGGCCGTGGAAGTGGAAGTGATTTTCGAAATTAAGGGATAGAGACGGGCCGGGTCGGCCGCAAGAATGAGCTATCATTCTTCAAGCCACATCGCTTTGGAGTCCCTATGAGTCGAAAATCCCTGTTGTTAATCCTTTTGGCGAGCCTCGCGGCCGTTCCCGCCCAGGAAGTCCGCGCCAGTCTTTCCGGCATCGTGTCCGACCCTTCCGGCGCCCCCATTCCGGACGCCCAGGTGACCGTCACCAACCTCGCAAAAAATACCCGCATCGTCACTTCAACCAACGAAAGCGGCGTCTACAGCACCCCGCTGCTCGAACCCACCGGTTACACTATCGCCGTTGAAAAGGATGGTTTCCGTCGCGTCGTACGCGAGAACGTCGTCCTCCAGTCCCTCGACAAAGCCCGCCTCGACATCCAGCTCCAAGTCGGCGCCGTCGCCGACTCCATCACCGTTTCCTCCTCCATTTCCCAGTTGCAAACCGAGACCGCCAACCGCGATACGTCGCTCAATAGTCAGCTCATCGCCAACCTCCCGACGCAGGGCCGCAACCCCTTCCAAATCGCCTGGGCCGCGCCCGGCGTCTTCAAGGCCGGCGGCTGGCGCTACCTCCGCTCCTTCGACATCGGCGGGACCACCGGCTTCTCCGTCAATGGCGGCCGCAGCGGTGAAAACGAAGTTCTCATGGACGGCATGAGCAACGTCCGCTCCAGCCGAACCGTCATGAATGTCCCCACCATGGAATCGGTGCAGGAGTTCAAGATCCTGTCGAACACCTACGACGCCCAATACGGCCGCACCGGCGGCGGAATTGTTACCATCGTCACCAAATCCGGCTCCAACCAGTTCCACGGCAATCTCTTCGAATACTTTCAGAACGACAAGCTGAACGCCAATCAGACGGAACTGAACGCCGCCGGCATCGGGAAATCGCCCAACAATATCAACGCCTATGGCTTCTTCCTATCCGGGCCGATGTTCGTCCCCAAGGTCTTTGACGGCCGCAACAAACTTTTCTGGACCCTCGCGTATGAAGTCATGCGCCAGCGCTCCGCCGACCCTGGCCTGCAAACCGTCCCCACAATGGAATGGCGCACTGGAGACTTCTCCACTCTTCGCAACGCCCAGAACCAGCTCGTTTCCATCTACGATCCCCTCACCACTCTCGCCGACGGCGTCCGCCAGCCTTTCGCCGACAACCGGCTCCCCGCTAATCGCATCAGCCCCATCGCCGCGGCGGCCCTGAAGTTCTATCCCCCGCCGGCTTCCGAGGGCAACGGTCCCGCCAAGATCCAGAATTACCCCTACCCCTCCCGCTGGATCGGCGACCTCGATCAATGGAATGGCCGCCTCGACTATCAGGTCAACAGCGCCAACAACACCAACTTCCGCTACGGCCAAAACCCCTTTAGCGAGTACCGCGGCCTCGTCTTCGTAAAGGATGTGAACGACGTCAACCCCGCCGAACCGACCGGCAACGCGCCCCTTCGCCGCAATGGCCGAACCATCGGGTTCAACTGGACGTCTACCCTTTCCCCCACCACCACGTTCGACCTCCGTCTCGGCCTCAACCGCTGGGAAGAGTCTTCGGGCAGTTCCTACGGCACCGGTTACGATCCCCGTCAACTCGGCTTCGATGGCAACCTCGTCAGCCAGTTCACCCGCCTCGCTTTTCCCCGTTTTGATTTCGGTCCGGGAAACGCCCCTACCTACCAGTCAATGGGACCCGGCACCCTCCTGAGCGCCGGCACTAACGACGTCTACACCATCCAACCCAACATCAACAAAGTCGTCGGCCGTCACTTTCTCAAGTTCGGCGTCGAAGCTCGTCGTTACAACGACAACTCGCAGAGTCCCGGTCTTGCATCGGGCCAATACGGTTTCCTCAAAAACTGGACGCAGCGGATCTCCAATCAAGCCGACGCCGCCTCGGGCAATGAACTCGCCACATTCCTGTTGGGCTACCCCTCGTCGGCCAGCGTGGACCGCAACATCGATCCCGCTTTCGTCCACTATTTCTACGCCGGCTTCTTCCAGGACGACTTCAAAGTCAACAGCCGCCTCACCCTCAACCTGGGCCTCCGCTGGGACTATGAGACGCCCGCCTACGAACGCTATGACCGCATGGTCCAAGCGCTCGATTTCAACGCCGCCAGCCCCATCGCCGCCCAGGCCGCCGGTCTGAATCTCAAGGGCGCCGTCCTCTTCGCCAATACCGGCGGCGCTCCCCGCGGTTCGTTCCAGCGGGACCGCAATAACTGGGCGCCGCGCGCCGGCTTCGCGTACCGCATCGGTTCGAATTGGGTTGTCCGCGGCGGCTACGGGCTCTACTTCCTCGGCCAGAGCGCCACCGGCTCCAACCAGGGCTTCAGCCAGCGCACCAACGCCATCGTGACCGTCGATAACCTCCGCCCCGCAGTCACTCTTGCCAACGCCTTCACTAATCAGGCCGGTGGCCGCCTCCTCGCCGCCGTCGGCAATTCCGAAGGCCCCGCCAGCTTCCTCGGACAAGGCCTCGCCGTCAACTGGCAGGATCGCCCGCTTCCCTACTCCCACCAGTACTCGTTCGACATCCAGCGCGAACTTCCCGGCGGCGTGCTCGTCGAAGCCGCCTACGTCGGCAACCAGACCCGCAAGCTGCCCATCAACTCCAACGCCAACTACGTCCCGGCGAATGAGTTGAACCGCCGCACCGCCGCCGGAGCCATCGACAACGCTTACTACAACGCGCAAATCCCCAACCCCATGCGGGGACTCATCCCCAACAACGCCGCGCTCAATGGCGCCACCGTCACCCGCCAGACGCTGCTCTTCACATTCCCGCAATACACGCCGCTGACTATCAACAATCTTCCCATCGGCAAACAGCGCTACGATAGCTTTCAATTGAAAGCCTCCAAACGATTCGCCGCCGGCCTCACTTTCCTCGCCAGCTACACCGGGGCCAAAACCCTGGAACAGGTCGGCTTCCTCAACATTCAGGATTTCAATGTTTCGGACCCCGCCGGTTCGCCGCTCGTTAAGCAGTCCGCCGACAATATCGACATCCCCCGCAAATTCAACCTCGCCGCGGTTTGGGAACTCCCTTTCGGCCAAGGCAAGCCCTTCGCTTCCGGCGTCAACCGCGCCGCCGATTTCCTCGTCGGCGGCTGGGAACTCAACGTCAACATGACCTACATGAAGGGCTGGAACATCGCTTATCCCAATGCCGCTCAGGTCAATCCCGGTAGCGCGGCGCTCGATAATCCCACCGTCGCTCAGTACTTCAACACCAGCCTCTGGAACGATTCCGCGGGCACTCGCGTCCGCGCGCAAGAGCCCTTCACCTTGCGCACCTTCCCGCTCCGCTTCTCCGATGTCCGCGTTCCCGGCTACCAGAACTGGGATGCGTCCGTGTCCAAGTTCTTTCCAATTCACGAACGCCTGAAGGCGCAGTTCCGCTTTGAAGCCGTCAACGCCATGAACCACCCCTGGTACACCGCTATCGCTTCCGTCGATGTAACTAACCCCCAGTTCGGCCGCCTGAATCCGGTGCAGGGCAATCTGCCCCGTTTTTTGAAACTAGGTTTGAACTTACAATTCTAGGTATGCGCTCACTCGTCCCGGTCGCTCTCGGCGCCGCGCTCGCGATCGCCCAGGACTCAAATTTCGAAAGCCGGGTCCGCCCCGTTTTGGCGGCCAAGTGCTATAGCTGCCATGGCCCCGACCGCCAATTTTCCGATCTTCGATTGGACTCGCGCGAGGCTATTTTGAAAGGTGGCCAACGCGGCCCCGCGCCGGACTTGATCCGGGCCGCCATTCGCCACGACGGTGCACTCAAGATGCCCCCAACCGGCAAGCTCTCCGCGGACGAAATCGCCGCCCTCGACCAGTGGATAGCCAAAGGCTTCCCTTGGCCCAACGCCAAAGTGGCCAAGGAGCGAATGGCCCCCCACTGGGCCTTCCAACCGTTAACTCGCCCCGCCCCGAAAACCATCGATCAATTCCTCCAAACCGTCGCCGGACCCGCCGATAAACGCACCCTCGCCCGCCGCGCGGCCTACGTCGTAACCGGCCTCCCGCCGTCGCCGGAACCGCTCAACCGCTTCCTCGCGGACACCACAAAATCCGCATGGCCCAACTACATCGACGAGCTATTAAAAAGCCCCCGCTACGGCGAACGCTGGGCCCGCCACTGGCTCGATGTCGTAAGATTCGCCGAAACCTACGGCTACGAGTGGAACTACGAAATCCACGGCGCCTGGCGCTATCGCGACTACCTGATCCGGGCCTTCAACCAGGACCTCCCCTATAACCAATTCATCAAGGAACACGTCGCCGGCGACTTACTCCCGCAACCCCGTACTTATAACAACCAAAACGAATCCGTCCTGGCGACGGCCTTCTACCGCTTCGGTGAAATGGGCCACGACAACTGCAACCAGTTCCGCGAAATTCGCACCGACGTAGTCGACAACCAGATCGACACGCTAACCAAGGCGTTCCAGGGCCTAACCGTCTCCTGCGCCCGCTGCCACGACCACAAATTCGACCCCATTCCCACCGAAGACTACTACGCCCTTTACGGCATTCTAAACAGCTCCCGCCCCATCACTCAAACGCTCAACGCCGCCCCCAAACCGAACCTCGAACCCATCAAGTCCAAAGTCCGTGCCGAACTTGCCGCCATCTGGCTCCGCGAAGCCGCCGGCCTCTCCGGCAAGCAGATCCCCTCCGCCACCCAGTCGCCCGCCCCATCCGTCAGCTTCGCCAATGGTGTTCCCCCCGGATGGTCCGCCTCCGGCCTCGGGCTTGAAGCGGTGAAGGCCGGCGACTTCGCCCTCTCCACCCAGGGCCCAACCGCCGTCGAGATTATCTTTCCCAACGGCCTCGCTACAAATGCCGCCACCGGCAAATGGAATGGCACCCTCCGTTCCCCCATCCTTCCCCGCGACAAGAAGTTCCTGACATTCCAACTAGGCGGCGCCAACGCCGCCGCGCACCGCACCGTCATGGACCACTGCGTCATCGGCGAAGACCACAAACTCATCGAGTCTCCCGGCCTGCATTTGGAGAAGGTGCCTACCCGTAACGATCAGCCGCTCCAGACCTATCTCGAACTCAACACCATCACCGACAATCCCCGCCTTCCGGAGCGCCCCGGCAAGTTCAAAACCAACCCCAGTGAAACCGCCCAAAGTTCCTGGTTCGTCGTCACAAATGCCTGGTTCCACAATGAGGACGACGCTCCCAAGCCCGCCGCCGCTCCCGCCCGCGGCGAAGCGGCGCTGCCGGACGCCATTCGCCGCTGGAGCGCCGGCCAAGCCACCGATGATGACGTATTCGTGCTGAATTGGGCCCTGGAAAACCACCTCCTATCGAACAACCGCACCGCCAACCCAGCCCTGGAAAAACTAATCGCCGAATACCGCGCCGTCGAAGCCAAACTGGAGACCCCCGCCGTCGCCAACACCCTGGCCGACCTCGACCCCGGCGCCGACTACCCCATCCTCTTATCCGGCCAAGCTCTTAACCCCGGCCGCCCCGCCCCCCGCCACTTCATTAGCTTGATGCCGGAGAACCTCAAGCAAGTGAATCTCAAAGGCTCCGGCCGCCAGGAAATGGCCGAAGCCATCGCCAGCCCCGAAAACCCGTTAACGGCGAGAGTGTACGTCAACCGAATCTGGCATCACGTCTTCGGCCGCGGCATCGTTGAAACCACCGATAACTTCGGCCGTCTCAGCGATCCCCCTTCGAACCGGGACTTACTCGACCACCTGGCCGGCGAGTTCATGAAAAACGACTGGTCCACCAAGCGGCTAATAAAGGAACTCCTGTTATCCCAGGCCTTCCAAAATGAAAACCAAGTCCGCCGCCTGGACGCCGAATCCGTCCGCGACAGCCTGTTGTTTATATCCGGCCGCCTGGATGAAACAATGTACGGCCCCAGCATCCAACCCCGCCGCCACGAACCGACGGACCACCGCCGCCTCTTCCAAGGCCCGCTCGACGGCGACGGCCGCCGCAGCGTCTACCTTAAGATAACCCGCATGGAAGGCCCCAAATTCCTGGAAATCTTCGACTTTCCCGCCCCGCTCCAGACCCGCGGCAACCGCGACGTAACCAACGTCCCCACCCAGTCCCTAGCCATGTTGAACGACCCCTTCGTCCACGATCAAGCCAAAGTCTGGGCTGAAAAACTAGTCGCACGCAAGGACGACACCATCGAATCCCGCCTGACCGCGATGTTCAACGAAGCCCTAACCCGCCCCCCCACCGCCGCTGAACTCACCGCCTACAAAAGACTGCTAACCGCCCTTGGAAAGCCCAGCCTCACCGATGTCTCCCAATGGCAAAAACTAGCTCACACCCTCTTCAATGGCAAAGAGTTCCTTTACCTGCGGTAAAAGCCGCCAAACAACGACTCTCGGCTCACCCGGGCGCGAGTCGCGGAGTTCCAGGAGGGGAACGCATCCCGGTCAAGGAAGAATTTCGGTCCAGTGTTTTGCGGCCACGAACTGCGCTAGGTGCTTGGCGTTCGTCGTCGCGACCACAACGTCGCTTGCAGGCGAGCCGAATGATAAGGCCTGCGCAGCGAGAATAACATCAATGTCGAGTTCTTTTGAATCTGCGATCGGTCGCCCTTCCCGTCGAGCCTTGGCCCACAATTCGGCTGACAAGCGGAGAGCTTCATCGGTAAGGGGAATGTAGCGATTCGATGCTCTGCTGAACACATCGAGTCTGCCAACGCTAAACGGCTTTTTTGCTCGAAGCAGTTCAAATGCATTGGCTCACGGATAAAGGATTCGCTCGCCGCAAGCGGCGCGGTTTTCGTTCATCGCCTTCTTGAACTCGTCGAGTTCCTTCTGCGCGTCTTTTAACTTCTCCGGGTCGTCCGTGGCATCTTCAAGCCCCCAGGATTCTAGAAGTTCCAGAGTCTCGGTGTCAATTGCGCCGGTGGCCAAGCGTGCGCCGGCCAGAGGCACAAGAGAGGGCTCTGTTGTAGTCGCTTGCTCCTTCATGGTGTTCACCCTCCCTCATCGTTCATCGTACCAGTTTGCAGCTTACGGGACTTGGCCGATGAGGGATCAGCACATCGAACTGCCGGAAACGTAGACGGCCGGTTCAACCGTCCCCCCGATCGGCATACAATAACAACGGACCATGACCCGCCGCCGCCTTCTCCAATCCGCCTCTAACGGCTTCGGCTACCTCGCCTGGCAAGCCCTCGCCGCCCAACCCGCCATCAAAGCCAAAGCCAAGAACGTCATCTTCTGCTTCATGCCCGGCGGCGTCTCCCACATGGACAGCTTCGACCCCAAACCGAAGCTCACCGAACTCGACGGTCAACAGGCGAAACTCGAAAGCTACGTCGCCGGCCCCAAACGCAAATACCTCGGCTCCCCCTGGAAGTTCAAGCAATACGGCCAATCCGGCCTCGCCGTCAGCGAACTCTTCCCACACATTGCCCAAGTCGCCGACGAGTTATGTGTCATCCGCAGCATGAAATCGGAGTTCCCACTCCATGCCAGAGCGAACGTCTTCCTCCATACCGGACGCAACTTCGGCGGCTTCCCCAGCCTCGGCTCCTGGGTCAACTACGGACTCGGCAGCGACAACAAGAACTTGCCCGGCTACTTACTCCTAAACCACGGCGACAACCCGCCCGGCGGCCTCGAAAACTTTTCCAACGGCTTCCTTCCGGCCACCCATCAGGCGATGTCCGTCAGAGCCGACGGCGTCCCCGTCGAAAACATCGTCCCCGCCGCCGCCGACCCCATCCAACGCGGCCAAATGGAAGCCCTCGCCGCCCAGGACAGAGCGTTCCTCGCCAAAACCGGAAACAATGACGCAATCGAAGCCGCCATCAAAAACTTCGAAATGGCGTATCGCATGCAGGCCCTCACTCCGGACGTCCTCAACCTCGACAAGGAATCCGAAGCGACCAAGGAACTCTACGGCCTGAACGGTAAGAACCCGCACCAGCGCTCCTACAGCCTTCAGTGCCTGCGAGCCAGAAAGCTAGTCGAGTCCGGAGTACGGTTCGTGGAAATCACTCCGCCCAACCTATTCGGCGGCAACAACGGTACCTGGGACCAGCACGACAAGCTAAAAGAGGGCCACCAAACCAACGCGCAAGTAACGGACCAAGCCGTCACCGCCCTGATCAAGGATCTGAAATCCCGCGGCCTCCTCGACGAAACATTGATCATATGGGCCGGCGAATTCGGACGTACGCCCGACACCGGCAACGGCGACGGCCGCGACCATCACCCTTTCGGCTTCACCATCTGGATGGCCGGCGGCGGCGCCAAGCCGGGACTCATCTATGGATCCACCGACGAACTGGGCAACCACGCCGTCGAAAACGTCATGACCGTGCACGACCTCCACGCCACGGTGCTCCACCTGCTCGGCATAGACCACAAGAAGTTAACGTACAGATTCGGCGGCCGCGACGTCACCCTCCCCGACGTGCATGGCGAAGTCGTCCCCGCGCTCCTGGCCTAATGACGCTCTTAACCGCGAGCCGGCCCCCGTCGTTAGCGGCTCACGATAAAGACGAAGGATACTTAAATAAACGCTTAAATAGGTATTGACTTCGGTCACCGATTAGGTTATTTTCGATCTGGTCGCAAGCCAATCTCGGCTACAACGACCGGAAAGTATTTACTATGTGTAGATGTCTCTATGTTGTCGATCCCGTCAGTCGATTGTACAAGCTGGATGCCGCGACCGGTTCATCGAGTTTGGTTGGGCCAGTGGGTATTGCTAGTGTTACTGACATTGCGTTCCACGGCCCGACCCTCTATGGCCTAACCTTCACGTTGTTTCTGCGGTTGAACCCGGACACCGGAGCGGGAACCGTCGTCGGCCCCACTGGCTTCTCCGCCAATGGACTGGCTGTCGCGTCCGACGGCCGAATTTACGCGGGAGCCGGAGGGCAGTTGATCACAATCAATCCGGTGACGGGCGCGGGCACGCTCGTGGGAAACTTCGGCGGGGGCTTGGTCTCCAGCGGCGACTTGGCGTTTGATTCGAACGATGTTTTGTATGGAGCGCTAATGTCCGGCACCAATGGGATTCTCGCTCGCATTGATCGCACTACCGGTGTTGCGACTTCCATAGGATCCACTGGTGTGAGCGATATGTATGGGCTGGCCTTCTGCTGCTGCCGATTGCTGGGCGCTTCGAGCGGCGGGGCGCTACTGGACATAAATGCAGCCACGGGCCAGGCGACTTTAGTTGGAAAGAACTCGCTGACCCAGTGGGGGTTGGCCGTGCGCCCGTGCTGCTGCTGCTAGATGTTGCCATCGCGGCGGCTAACCGGCCGAGAAACTCGTTGACGTTTCTATCAGGAGTTTAGTGAGCCGTCGCCGCTGATCGGCGCCGTACGCCTCCGATAATCTGTGCCCTAACCGCTACACCTCTGTGTCAGACGGGGACTGTAAACGCTATTCGAGTGGATCGCCGGTCCACTCGTCCGTCCCTCTAACTCCTTCGAACGGTATTGCAAATAAAACAGAAATAGTACATTATGATTTACGACGCGGGCGATGGCATCAAAAATGCAACCACCGCGTTGGCAATGGCACGCGCCCAAACTTTCGGGCATAGGAGAAAAAATGCATATCACTTCGACGCTGAACAGATCGATTATCCCAATGGTCCTGTCGTTATTCGCCATAAGCGGGGTGCATGCACAAACCTCCATCGTTGTTAACTCGACCGGGATCCAACTGACTTCGCAGCCGGGCAACTCTTCGCCCGTATCCCAGGCCATTACGGTAACCAGCAACGGCGCCGCATTCGGATTTCAGGTGACCACCTCCGTCACTACGCCCTCGGGGGGCAGTTGGCTAAGCGTTGACCGCTTGAGCGGAACGACGCCCAGCGCGGTCCTGGTGTCGGCCAACGCCGCGGCTTTGGGGGCCGGTACATACAGTGGACTCGTTCAAATTACCGCTGCGGGAACAAGTAACAGCCCGGTAAGCGTCCCCGTGACATTCGTTGTCGGCGGCGGCAGCCAACTGGTTTCCGCCCCCGCCTCCCTAACCTTTAACTACCAACTCGGCGGAACCTTCCCGCCCGCCCAAACGATGTCTGTCACCAGTGGAGGGCAGCCGGTGAGTTTCACGGCGGCGCCGCTGCTTGTCAGCGGCGCGGGTTGGCTGGAACTGAGCCCGACAAGCGGAACCACCCCCGCTAATGTAACGGTGAGCTCGCCGGCGGCGATCCTAAGCGGCGCCGCCCCGGGTGTCTACACGGGATTCGTCGTGCTGACGCCCACGTCCGGTGGCGGAACCGCCGTGCAGGTCCCGGTGACATTGAACGTGACCGGCACACCCCAATTCACGGCCATTCCGTCCGCGATCTCCTTCAACTATCAGACCGGCCAGGCGAATCCTCCGCAGCAGACGATCAATCTTGGACTCCTGGGCGGCGTGGGGAATTTCACGATTACTCTCGGCACCAGTCAGGGCGGAAACTGGCTGGTGGTTACCCCGCTATCGGGCGTCACGCCCACCACCTTGACAGTAGGCGTACAGCAGCCTTCCTCCTTGCCGCCTGGAGTTTATAACGGGACGATTGTCGTCGCCAGCCCTTCGGGCGTTGGCACGTCGCTGACGATTCGCGTCACTCTAACCGTTAGCAACAGCCCCCTGCTAAGCCTTGCGCCTAACGCGCTCCAGTTCACATATCAAGTTGGCGGCACGCTTCCGGCTTCTCAAACCATTACGCCGTCCAGCACCAGTTCGGCGATCAGTTACAGCGTCGTACCACAGGCCACCGGAGGAAACTGGCTGATCGTGAATCCGGCCGCGGGCGCGACTCCCAATCCAATTAGCGTGGGCGTCGATCCGTCGGGCCTCGCGGCGGGGACTTACACCGGAACTGTCACCGTGACGGGAACCGGGACGGGCAACGCCGCCCAATCGGTTCCGGTCACTCTAACGATCACGAATAACCCGATTCTAACCGTTTCGACGGCGTCATTGACCTTCAATTATCAGCGCGGGCGGGACATTCCCGGAGCCCAGGTCGTGAATGTCAACAGCACCGGCAGCCCGTTCAATTACACGATCACGGCCGAGACGATCAGCGGCGCCGGTTATCTGAGCGTCAACTCGGCGGGCGGCACGACTCCGGGAAGCTTCACCGTGAGCATGGTTCCCTCCGTGCTCATGACCGGTCTCCAGGGCATTTATTCGGCCAGAATTACATTAACCGCGCCGGGAGCCGCGAACAGCCCTCTTGTCATTCCGTTGACGTTGGTGTTGAGCGAGACCACGCTCGTGAACGTAAGCCAGACGTCGTTATCCTTCAACTTTCAAGGAAGCGGCGCTCTGCCGCCGCCGCAGTTCCTTTCACTTACCAGTTCGGGCGACCCGGTCAACCTCACTGTGTCGAGTTCAAGCACCGGCGGATGGCTGACGGTGGGCCCCTCCACCGCTTCCACTCCGGCGAACGTCACGGTGCAGGTAACTCCGTTGGGACTTCTCCCGGGCACCTACAACGGGACTATCACCGTCGTCGCGACTATTCCCAATGTGGGCGCAACCCTAAATAGTCCAATCACGGTCCCGGTCACGCTCACGATTAGCGCGGGCACATTAGCGGCAACTCCCGCAAGCCTTACGTTTCTACAAGCGCAGGGAGGCAACGCGCCTCCACCGCAGACAATCAACGTTACCAGCAACGGGCCGGCGTTGAATTACTCCGCCACGGCTACCACCTCGATAGGTTCGTGGCTTTCGGTATCTCCGGCAAGCGCCGCGACTCCCGGGGCGGTAACTGTATCGGTGAATGGTTCGGGTCTGGCCGCCGGCACCTATTCCGGTACCGTGACTCTAACGGCGGCGGGCGCGTCAAACAGCCCGTTGAACATACCGGTGACGCTTACCGTCGGGCCGCAACAAACGCTCACGGTCTCGCCGACCACGCTTACGTTTAGTCATCAATTAGGCGCCGCGGCTCCCGCCACGCAGACTGTCTCGCTCTCGTCGAGCGGGACGGCTCTGAACTTCACGACGGCGGCCACCACCGCCAGCGGAGGCGCGTGGCTGACCGCGACACCAGCCAGCGGCACCACGGGTGCGACGGTAACTATTGGCGTCAATCCGGCCGGATTGGCGGCGGGAACCTACACCGGAACCGTTACCATCACGGCTCCGGGAGCGAGCAACAGTCCGCAAACCGTGTCCGTAACGCTTACCATCGCCGCCGTGGCCACTCCGTCGCCATCGGCGGTCGGGAACGCCGCCAGTTTTGCGCCTGGACCGATCGCCCCCGGTGAAGTGGTAAGCATCGTGGGAACCAACCTGGGGCCGGCCACGCCCGCATTTTTCCGGTTGAATTCCGTAGGAACGATCGATCCGACTCTGTCCGACACGCAGGTGCTGTTCGACAGCCTGCCCGGTACCGTGCTGTACACATCGCAATCGCAGATTAACGTCGTGGTTCCCTACGGGATCTTCGGCCGCCTGTCGGTGCGGATGACAGTCGCCTACCGCGGTCAAGTATCGTCGTCGATTGAACTGCGTGTTGCGGACGCCGCGCCCGCGATCTTCGCGGTCGCGGGCTCCAATCAGGGTGCGATCGTCAATCAGAACAACACCGTGAACACCGCCAATAACCCGGCGGCCAAAGGTTCGGTAATCACCGTCTATCTTACGGGTGAAGGACAAACGAACCCTGGCGGACAGGATGGCAGAGTGACTCCCATTGACGGAACCCAACTGAAGCGGCCGTTGCTTCCGGTGACGGCTACGATCGGGGGAATTCCCGCTGTCGTTGAGTATGCCGGTTCATCGCCGGGTATTGTGTCCGGCGTAATGCAGGCGAATCTCCGGATAGCTGAAAATGTACCGTCTGGAAACCAGCCCGTGGTAATCACGGTGGGGGCTAACGCTAGCCCGTCCACTGTGACGGTGGCGGTACAGTAGGGTCGTATACAAACGGCGGCACGCTGCGCAATTGGCGCCGTGTGCCGCGAACAGACCGCGAAACAAAACAACAGACGATGAATTCCTATTGCGGTGTCAATCGGATTTTCTTGGCCGTTTGCCCCGGTACCGTAATCGAAGCTTCTACCGGGCTGGCGGCCGCACCTAGGCCAAAGTGCACGGGCCCGATGGCCGATGACGAATAACCGGTGGACGACGAAGCCGGATTCGTCTGGTTGCCAATCGCGACGACAGCGTTCAACGGAGCCGGTACCGCCGCCCAGTGGTTCCCGTTAACGGTCGTGTTCCGCCAGATCTGAGCGGGCCCGCCGAGCGCGGTGACAATCACATCCAACCGGCCGTCGCCATCAAGGTCGGCTGTCACCGCGCCGCGGTGCGCAGCCGACCTGGTAGCTAGTTCCTGGCTGTCGCCGGTGACGTCCGCAAAGCTCTTGCCATCTTTGTTCCGAAAGACCGAGTTAGACAGTAAGTACTTATCGGAGGAGGTCGAAGCGATCATGTCGTTGACATGCGAATTGGCGGTAAACAGATCCTTGTTCCCGTCGTTGTCGAAGTCGGCGATGGCGACGCCCCATCCGCTCTTGCGGGCAACCAATGGCGCCAATCGCGCCGTCGAAGTCGACTCCTGAAACTGACCTTTGCCCAGGTTGCGAAATAATGGAAAGGACTCGCCGGCCAGCGCGGTCACAATCAAGTCGGGTCGCCCATCGTTATCGTAATCGCGGAAGTCGGTCCCCATGCTGGAGATAGCCAGGCCGCGGTCCGGCAACGCCACGCCGGCCGCGAATGCGGTTTCTTCAAACGTGCCGTTACCCTTGTTCCGAAAGAGCGAGTTCGGAAGGCCGTCGTTAGTTACAAAGGCATCCAGATAGCCATCGGCGTCGTAGTCCGCAATGGCGACACTCATGCCCTTACCGGGAAACTTGTATATCCCGGCGGACTTGCCGACATCTTCAAAAGTACCGTCGGCCTTGTTACGAAAGAGTTGATTGGCGGCCGGCTGAAAGTGGCGCGGATGGCAGTAAACGCGGAGATTCTTCGCCCGGTCCCCGCACCACGGGTTATTGGAAGGAGACCAGTTAAGATAGTTCACGACAAACAGATCCTGCCGCCCGTCGCGGTCGAAGTCGAACCATCCGCCGGCGATGGTCCACGGCCCGCTCGCGGGCAGCGGTGTCTCGGCGAACGTTCCGTCGCCCTTGTTCCGATACAGCTTCGAACCCGGCAGGGCCGGCACGAAAAGGTCGACGAAACCGTCGTTATCGTAGTCGGCCGCCGCCGCGCCGAAGGCAAACCCTTCGCCCGTCAGCCCGGCCTTCTCCGTCACGTCGGTGAACTGGAAGTTACCGTCGTTCCGATACAATCGGTTCCAATACTTGGGACCGGATTTACGATAGGACGGCAGCTCGGCGCCATTCGCGAAGAACAAGTCGAGCCGCCCATCGTTATTATAGTCGAACACGGCGAAGCCGCCCGGCATCGTGGAAGCTAGATACTTTTCCGGGCCGGGAGAATGTTCCAACACAAACCCCGGCCCGGCCGCCGGGGCGAAGGTAATGCCAAACGCCGCAACGGAATGAAAGAGGAATCGCATAAGTTAAGGGGGAGTAATCACCAAGGCGCTCACGGCGTCGCGCTGTTCGGTCGTCTTTTGGCGGATTTGCTGGGAAAGACGATCCATATCGCGCGCCTGCGCCGCGGCGCCGGTCCGCTGTAGCGCTCGCGCCAACTGGAAGTGCAGTGAGCCGTCGGTGTCGGTGGTTAGCGCCGCCCGTAGCGGGCCAATGGCCTTCGCCGGCTGATCTGACTCCAGATACGCCCGGCCCAGCGCCGCTTGTGCCGCCGGTGTCCGAACCTTTAGTAAGTGGGGAATCGCCTCCGCCGCCTTTCCCGTTTCGAGCAGCGACTCGCCTAACTCATAAGTGAGGTTATGCTTGACTAACAACGGCAGTGCCTCGTCATAGTTGCGGCCGAGAAACAGCGCCCGCGCCAACCCGCGCTCCAAGTTAGCGGCGCCTGGCTTAAGCCCCAGCGCCTTGCGCCAAGCGACAATCGCGTCTGGATGCGCGCCGCGCGCCCGCGCCGCTTCGGCCTCAGTCTCGTACAACTCGGAACTCGGGGGTAAAGCGGCCAGCCGCGCGAAAGCTTCCAACGCCCGCTCGGAGGCTGTCACAACTTCGGCAAACGTCCCGGACCCCGGCCCGGCCTTCGCCAACTCGGGGGTGGCCCAATCGGCGTGACCGGTCTTCTTGTATAGCTCCGCCAGATAGCCGTGCGCCGGCCCGAAATTCGGGTCGCGTTCGAGCGCCTGGCGCAACAGCGCGAATGCCGCCTTCGGCTCGTCCGCCGCCAACCGCGCCCGGGCCAGCAGCGTCAAAGCTTCGGCCGACGCCGGAGCCAACTTAGTAAAGAGCGACTGTGAATGCTCGGTAAGACTTAACCCTAAGCCGCGCCAAGCGGTGGGGTTCGAAGGCTGCAACTCAGTCAGCCGCCGGAAGTGCTGAATGGCCGGTACGAATCGCCCGGTGGCGTAGAAAGCGTCCGCCAACTCCAGCAGGACAACGGTGTTCCCAGGCTCTGTTTTGAGCGCCTGTTCCAAGAGCGGAATGGCCGCCAGCGGCTCACCGAGCTTGACATGGCAAAGGCCCAACATCATGGCCGCCGGGGCCAGACCGGGATCCAGTTTCAAGGCGGTTTGCAGTTCGGCCGCCGCCGCGCGGTGCCGGCCGGCGTTGAACAAGGCCAGGCCCAAATTCATTCGCAGTCCGCCGGAACCTGGCACTAGCGAAATGAGTTGCCGGTAGATCCGCGCGGCCTCGTCAAATTGGCCGGCGGTGAGCGCCTGCCGGGCTTGTTTGGACAGCGTCGCCGTGTCGGGCGGCTGGCCCGAAAGTAGGAATCCTAAGAGCGAAATGAGGACAATAAACATGCGATCAGCCACCAGTGTAGCTGGCGGGCAACGGACGCGGAGGCGCGCCGGATGCTAGATTGAAGGGTATGGCGCAAGCCAATCCCTTTCAGGACCCGCTCCGGTTTGAGCGCCGCGTCCCTTCCTGCGCCGTAGTTATCTTCGGCGCCAATGGCGACCTGACCAAGCGCAAGTTACTGCCCTCCTTATATAGGCTGGCGTTTGAGCGAAGGCTGCCACAGGGCTTCGCCGTGATTGGCATTTCGCGAACGGCGATGAGCGACGACGACTTCCGGTCGAAAATGGAGGCTTCCGTCAAGGAGTTCCTGGAAAACAGCCCGTTCGATCAGGCGCTCTGGGACGACTTTGCCCGCGGCCTGTTCTACATATCGGGCGATGTGGCCGACGACGGGCTGTACCAGCGGCTGAGCGCGAGGCTCGAAGAAATTGCAAAGGCGCGGCAGACGGCCGGAAACGCACTCTTCTACCTGTCGACGCAGCCGAGCCACTACGGGCCCGCGGCTGGCGGCCTTGGCCGGGCCGGATTGGCGAAATCGGCCAACGGCGCTTGGCGGCGGCTGGTTGTCGAGAAGCCGTTCGGCCACGATCAAGCCAGCGCTCGCGAACTGGAGAATCAGCTCCACGAGCATTTCGCCGAAGAGCAGCTTTACCGCATCGACCATTACCTGGGTAAGGAAACGGTCCAGAACATTCTGGCGTTCCGTTTTGGCAACCCGCTATTTGAGCCGCTATGGAACCGTCGCTACATCCGGCATGTGCAGATCACGGCGGCCGAATCGATTGGCGTGGAAGGCCGCGGCGCCTACTATCAGGAAGCGGGCGCATTGCGGGATATGATCCAGAATCACCTGCTGCAGGTTTTGGCCACGGTGGCCATGGAGCCGAGCGCGGTGTTCGAGCCGACCGCCGTTCGCGACGAGCGCGCCAAGCTCCTTCGCTCCATCCGCGTCTACAAGCCGAATGAAGTGAACGACCACGCCATCGCCGGCCAGTACGGACCGGCGCGCGTCGGCGGCAAGGACCTGCCGGGCTTCCGCGAGGAGCCGGGCGTCGACCCCAAAGCGATGACCGATACGTACGCCGCGGTGACCTTCGAGATCGAAAACTGGCGCTGGGCCGGCGTGCCCTTCTACGTCAGAAGCGGCAAGCGTATGCCGAAGCGCGTGACCGACATCGCCATCCGTTTCAACCCGGTTCCGCACTCGCTCTTCATGACCGAGGGCGATGGCGGCGAATCGATCGACACGGCCCGGCCCAACATGCTGATCCTGCGCATCCAGCCGGAAGAGGGCATTTCACTGCGCTTTTCGTCGAAGCAGCCCGGCGCGGGGATGAAGCTGCGGCCGGTTTCGATGGACTTCAACTACGGCACCTCGTTCGGCATGCGGACGCCAACGGCATATGAGACGCTGCTGGTGGACGCGATGGTGGACGACGCGACGCTCTATACGCGTCAGGACATGGTGGAGGCGAGTTGGGCGGCGGTGCAGCCGATCCTGAATGTGTGGTCGGAACGCAAGGAAGATCCCTTCCCGAACTATCCGGCTGGAACGTGGGGACCGAAGGCTTCCGACGAAATGCTCGCCCGCCGCGGCCATGAATGGAGGGTACCGTAATGCCCGCCGCGATTGAAGAGATTCGCGCCGAAAAGCTATTGAAGGATCTGGCCACCGTTTGGAAAGAGTTGGGGCAAACCGAGAAGGATTACGCCGTCGTCCGCGCCTGTTCCATGACGCTGCTGGTGGCGACGACGGGCGTTGGCGACGAACAGGATTTAGCGGGCACCCTGGGCGACCTGATGCACAGCCATCCGAGCCGGTACGTGGTTCTGCGGCTGGTGGATAAGCCCGAGCCGGAGTTCAACGCCCGTGTTTTCGCGCAGTGCCAGATGGCCTTCGGGCGGCGGCAGCAGTTGTGCTGCGAGCAGATTGAATTCACCGCCACGCGTGACCGGATCCCGGATTTCCACGCGGTTGCGCTGGGGTTGACGGTCGCCGACCTACCAGTGCTTCTTTGGATCCGCGACGCGCAGTTGGTGCTGGACCCGGGCTTTCAGACGCTGCTGCCGTTGGCGCGGCCCGTGATCCTGGATTCGGCGCAGTTCGTGGACGCGGGCGCCGGACTGCTGGAAATGGAGCGCCGCCGGCGGGCGGGGTGGCGCATAAAGGATTTGAACTGGAGCCGGATGACGGTGTGGCGAGAGACGATTGCGCAGATGTTCGAAACCGGCGCGTGTCACAAGCTGTTGAGCAAGATCGACCGGGTGGAAGTGAAAGGCCGGTTCGGCCCCACCGGGACCGATGTACAGTACTTGGCGGCGTGGCTTGGTCAACGGTTGCCGGAGGCCCAGATTGCGGCCACCGGAAGCGGCGTGCAGCGAATCCGGCTGTTGGCGGGCGGCCAGCGGTTGGAAGTGAGAGACGCCGGCGAGGCGCTGGTGGCGACCAGCCTGGATGGCATGGTAACGCGCGTGGCCGACCCCGCGCGCAGCGATGCCGAACTGCTGGGAGAAGAGCTGAGCATTCTGGGCGCGGACGCGACCTACGATGCAACGCTTCATGCGGTGGCGCGAGTAATCAACCAACATGAACTTTAGGACCGTTTTGAGCGCCGGCCCCAGGGCCGCCGCGGAAGCTTGCGGCGAGCGTCTTCTTCAGATCCTGAACGAGGCGCTCGGCGAACGTGAAACGGCGACCATCGCGGTTTCCGGCGGCTCCACGCCAAAGCTGCTGTTTGAATATTTGTCGCAAGCGGAGGCCGATTGGTCGCGTGTCCACTTGTTCTGGGTGGACGAGCGGGCGGTACCGCCCGGAGATCCACAAAGTAACTATACGTTAGCTCATGATAATTGGCTGGCGCCGTCGGGCTTCCCGGTAAGTAACATCCACCGCATGCAAGCGGAGTTGCCGGTGTCGGAAGCGGCCGAACGGTACGCCGATGAGATTCGCGGTCACTTCCACCTGCACGGGGAAGCTTTTCCGGTCTTCGATATCATTCAGCAGGGAATGGGATCCGATGTACATACCGCCAGTCTGTTCCCCGGCGAACCGCTGATTCTGGACCGCCGCGGTATCGCCGCGGCCGTGTATGTGGAGAAGCTGAAGGCGGCGCGAATTACGCTGCTGCCGGGCGTGCTGACGCGGGCGCGGCAAACGCTGATGCTGGTCACGGGAGCGGACAAGGCGGCGGCGCTGAAGACGGTTTGGAGCGCGCCGGAGGCGCTATTGGAAGCGCCGGCACAGTTGACGCGGCGGCATGAGGGCCAAGTGACATGGTTTCTGGACGAGGCCGCGGCGGCGGGGCTCCGGTAGGCCGATGCGGCGGTTGACGGCGGCGTTGGCGACCGTATTTCTGGCGGCCTGCGGCGGGGGGAATTCGTCACAGCGGAAAGAGGCGCCGGTCGCGCGAAAGCAAGACGTGGAAGTGCCGCCGCCGGTGAACCGGTTGGTCTTCGGCGGGGACGTGATGCTCTCGCGCCATGTGGCCGCGCGGATGCGGGCGGCGAAGGACCCGGCGCTGCCTTTCCGGAAGATTGCGCCCTTCTTTCAAGGCGCCGATCTGGCGTTTGTGAATCTGGAGTCGCCGTTCTCCGACAAAGGCGCGCCGCCCACCGCGGGCATGGTGTTCAAGGCGCCGCCGGAAGCGATTGCGGGCTTGCAACTGGCCGGGATCGATGTGGTGTCAACGGCTAACAATCACACGCGCGACCAACATGAGTACGGGATTCTATACACGCTCGACTGGCTGGAGAAGAACAAGATCGCCGCGACGGGCACGGGCCGCGATGAGGCCGCCACGCGGCGTGGCGTGGTGTTGACCGCGAACACGGTCAAGTTCGGGGTGCTGGGCTACACGTACGACCAGCGCAACGGGAATCACAAAGACGACGACGCGCGGATCAACGGATTGGACATTGTCCGGCTGCGGGAAGACATTGCGGCGATGCGGAAAATATCGAATGTCACCGTCGTTTCGATGCATGCCGGAGTGGAGTACGCCAGGACGCCCCACCCTTCGCAACAACAGTTTGCGCGGGCCGCGATTGAAGCCGGCGCAACGCTCGTGATTGGGCATCATCCGCATGTCGTTCAACCGTGCGAGGAGTATCAGACGGGTGTAATCTGTTACTCGCTAGGCAACCTGGTTTTTGACCAAACGGCGCCGGGAACGAATGACGGATTGGTAGTGGAAGCTGAATTCAAGGGTTTTTCGCTGCGGAAGCTGCGGACGCATAAGGTTCGAATAGTCGATACGGTGCCCGAGTTAGTCGCGAAAACACCCTAACCGGGCGTAGCCGGAACCAAAGAGGGAAAAACGCTTCCAAACCCTTATGGATATTGGCCGCCAAGCACATGGTAAAAAAAGTCCTGCCAGTAACGTGCGGAATCTTAAGACATAGACACTAAACTATTCCGGGCGTACTACCGATGGAACTCATAGGCCGACTCGCAGCCCACCGTCCGCGCATGCGCCCTCCACCCCCACCAACGGAATCGAAAACAGCCGGCATCAGACCGACATCGCTGGTCCGGCACATTTTCGTGCGGGTCGCGTTCCCGGTAGGCATTGTCTTCCTTGGCTGCTTCTCGCTACTCGACCGGCTTGTGCAAAACCAGTTGCGGGATCACATCAAGGAGGAGTTGTTGTCCCGGGATACGCAAACACATCAGGCGAACGTAAAAGGGGATGCACGGCTGAGCCGCTCGTTGAGCGTTTTGGCGGAGGCGGCAGGCACGCCGCAGGCGCGGATTCAACGCTTGGGAAGGTCGCTCGATGAGGATGTTTTCGCTATCGCCGGCCTGGACAAAAAGCCGCTTGTGACGATGCGCCGCGAAGGTAACGAGATGATTCGCACGGCGCATCAGGCGCCGGTGCCCGACGGGCGGACGCTGACCGAACTCGACGGCCAGTACTATTTCCTGACGAGCCATCCGCTGGTGCGAGACGGGAAACCGGTGGGATGGGTAGTCGCGGGCCGCCACTGGCTGCGGGATATGCCATTGGGTGAGGGATCGTATCTGCTTGTTAATAAGGGCAAAGTGGTCCAGGTCGCCGGAACCGAGGCGCAGGCTAGCCTGGCGGCTGGAAACAGCCTACCGGAGTGCCCGGGAGGAGGCGCGGCGTGCGAAGTGGAGATCCATAATCGCCAGCACGTTTTGCTGCGATCGGCGGTCTCTGGAAAAAATCAGGATCTCGCGGTATACATGGTGCGGTCATTCGATCTGATGGCGAGTCCGCTTATGGGAATGACTCGCGGCATCATGCTGGCCGGCGCATTTCTGAGTATTCTAGGTGCGCTCGGCTTGGCGCTTTTGACCGGGCGAGCGATCTCGCGGCCATTGCAGTGCATTTCCGACTCGTGCGAGCGGGCGCAAGATACGGGGCAGTTGTTTGACATCGAAATTCCACGGAGCCGGATTGCGGAAGTGAACGCGCTGGGCAGGCGACTTCAAGCGGCCGTTCGCTCCGTCGACGACGGCCAGACGAAGTTGACCCAGGCGTACTTCCAGTTCATGGGCGCGATTGTGGCTCTGCTCGACGCGCGCGACGCGTATACGGCTGGGCATAGCCATCGTGTTTCGGCCTATTCCGAAGCGCTGGCGCGGGATTCCGGACTGCCGCAAGGGCAGATCGACGATATCCGCGTGGGAGCGTTGTTACACGACATCGGCAAGATTGGCGTACCCGACGAAGTGTTGCGCAAGCACGAGCGGCTGACCAAGGAAGAGTTTGACCTGATGAAACAGCACCCGACGATCGGACGCAAGGTGCTGGAGCAGGTCGTGCAATTTGAGAAGTATCTCGATGCGGTGGAGTTGCACCACGAGAATCTGGACGGCACGGGCTATCCGCGCGGATTGCGCGGTGAGCAGATCCCGATGTCGGCGCGGATTGTGAAAGTGGCCGATGTCTATGACGCGCTGAACACGGACCGCCCGTACCGCAAGCGCATGTCGACGGAAGAGGTGCACAAGATTCTGGGAGACGGCGCGGGGACGCACTTTGACCGGCTGCTGGTGGAAATCTTTCTGACGCGGTCGGTGCCCAGTTTTGAGCGGCAGTCCGGACTGGTGCAATTGTGCCGGGTGATCGGGGACAGCCAGTCGCCGGCGCCGGAAAAAAAGTCGTCGTATCCTAATTCCCCGGCGCGGCGTTAAGGACCGCCTGGAGACGCCCGGCGTCGTGGCAGGTGGCGCATGTTACCTTCGATTTGGCCATGGTCTCCGGCTGGTCGAGCCAGCGTTTCGCGAAGACGGCGTAAGGTGTTCCCGGCAACGCGGTCGCCAATTCCTGGGTGAGCGTTTTGGCGTTCTCCGCTTCGCCGAGACGCTGGGCGGCCTGGGCGAGGCCGGCCATTATTTCGCCGCGAAAGTGAACGGGCAGCTTGTCGAATTCGTCCTTCTGGATCGCGCGAAGGGCAGTGTAGTGCGCGCGCACATTCTGCCAAGCCTCGCGGCGGTACTGAGGCGGCATGCGATCCCCAAAAACGGTGAAGGAGCCGCCGGCAATGGCGTGGAGAGCGACGCCGTATTGCGGAATTTGTTTCGCGATTTCGGCGGTGCGGGCGAAGGCCACCTTCGCTTTTGCATAGCCCGCCTCGAAACCGGCAATGTCACCCGCTTCATAGGCGCGAACGGCGTGGAGAAGTTCAGCGCCGCCCTTCCAGCCCCACGCATCGGCGGCGTTGGGATTCCCGGCCAGAATACTGTCGAGTTTCTTCTCCCCTTGCGCGTGCCGCGCCATATCGCCTTCCAGGAATCCGGCGAAGAGGTCTTCGCGAACCCATGTACTGACGCGGATATTTTTCGGTTTGTCTATTGGTTTGTCTTGGGCGACGGCGAGCGGCAAGCAGGCCGTGATTAAAAGAGTCAAGGCGACACGCATAGAAAGTACCTCCGGACGGTGTAGCCCTCATTTTAGCTGAGTGCGCAGGAACTCGGCGATCTCCTCCCGGCCTTGGAATTCGGCCCAGCCCAGAGGAGTCGACTGATGCCATTCGTCGAGCAGGCGCGGATCGGCGCCGTGTTCGAGTAGAAGGCGGGCGGCATCAACGTGGCTGTTGCGGGCGGCCCGATGGAGCGGGAAGCCGGCGTTTGGATCGGCGCCGTTGGCCAGAAGAAACTCGACGATAGCGATGTGGCCGTGGAGAGCGGCATCGGGCAGTACAGTCGCGCCGGGGTCAAAAAGGCGGCGGACCTCGGCGAGTTCGTCGAGTGCCACGGCACGAGCGAGATCAATGTCGCCGGCGACAGATTGGGCGGGCGGGCGACCGTGCTTGTCGAAGGTGTCGAGCCGGGTACCGTGAGCGAGCAGGCGCTCCGCGACGGCGACGGTGGAGGCGAAGTGGAGGGGCGTGGCCCCGTTGGGACCACGGTCATGCACTTGGGCGGCCAACAACTCGACGATGTCGACACGGCCCCACGCGACGAGGAATTCGCGCAGCTCCATCCGCATATTGTGCCACCATAATCAACAACCCATGCGCGTACTCCTACTTTTTCTCGCCACCGTCGCCGCGTTCGCCGCCGACAAACCGCTGAAGCCCAAGCCCGTCCGGGAGCAGTACACCAAGTACGAATATATGATTCCGATGCGCGACGGGGTGAAGCTTTATACGGCCGTCTATCAGCCAAAGGACGCCGCGAAGAAACATCCGGTGCTGATGACGCGGACGCCCTACAGTTGCCAGCCCTATGGCGCGGACCTGTTCCGGGCGACGCTGGGCCCATCGGAGTTTACGCAAAACGCGGGCTACATCTTTGTCTACCAGGACGTCCGCGGACGGTTCAAGAGCGAGGGGAAATTCGAGCAGGTGCGGCCATACAAGCCAACGAAAAGCGGCCCGAACGACTTCGACGAAGCCACCGACACCTACGATTCGATTGACTGGCTGCTGAAGAAACTGCCGAACCACAATGGGCGCGTGGGCATGTGGGGCATTTCGTATCCCGGTTTCTATTCGACGATGGGTATGCTGGACGCACATCCGGCGTTGAAGGCGGTCTCTCCGCAAGCTCCCGTGGGCGATTGGTTCATCGGCGACGACTGGCGGCACAACGGCGCGTTTTTCCTGGCGCACGCGGCCCGCTGGATGTACTCGAATGACAAAGATACGCAGGCAAACCCAACGGAGGTGCGGAAAAACCCCGAATATCCCTCGCCGGACGGCTACTCGCTGTTCCTTAAGATGGGCACGCTTGAGGAGATTAATGAGCAGTTGCTGAAGAACCGCGTGCCGTACTGGCGCGACCTGATGGACCATTCGACTTACGACTCATTTTGGAAGGAAAGAGACGTCCGGCCCCACTTACGAAATATCAAGCCGGCCGTCATGACGGTAGGGGGATGGTTCGACGCCGAGGACCTGTTCGGCACGCTGGAGACTTACAAGAAAGCCGAGGCGAATAACCCCGGGACTTACAATATCTTAGTGATGGGGCCGTGGTATCACGGCCAGTGGGCGAATGGCGACGGCGACCGTCTGGGCGACGTTCCGTTCCACCAGAAAACCTCGCGCTGGTATCGGGAACACGTGGAATTCCCGTTTTTTGAGAGGTTGCTGCGAGAAGAAAAGCCCGCCGGACTGGCCGAGGCGATCGTCTACGAAACGGGCGCGAATCAATGGCGTCATCTGCCGGCGTGGCCGCCGACGGAAGCGGTGGAAAAGACGATCCACTTACAGGTGGACGGCAGGCTGGGGTGGAATCCGTCGTCGCGCGGCGGCTTTGCCGAATATGTCAGCGACCCGGCGAAACCCGTGCCCTCGGTGCCGTACACGGCGAACACGATGACGGTCGAATACATGCTGGACGATCAGCGGCAAGCGGCGACACGCCCCGACGTGTTGGTGTTCGAAATGCCGGAGTTAGACGAAGACCTGACGCTGGCCGGGCCGCTGGATGTAGCCCTGCAGGTATCGACCACCGGCACCGATTCCGACTTTGTGGTGAAGCTGATCGACGTCTATCCGAACGACTTTCCCGATCCGGACCCCAACCCGAAGCGCGTCCGCATGGGCGGGTATCAGCAATTGGTTCGCGGTGAGCCGTTCCGCGGTAAGTTCCGCAAGAGTTTTGAGAAACCGGAGCCATTCACGCCGGGACAATTGGAAAAAATCAACTTCCGCATGCCGGACGTGTTTCACACTTTCCGGCGCGGTCACCGGGTGATGATTCAGGTGCAGAGTTCGTGGTTTCCGCTGGTGGATCGTAACCCGCAGAAGTTCATCGACATTCCGAAGGCGAAGCCGGCCGATTTCCAGAAAGCCACGCAGCGCGTGTATTTCGGGCCGGTGGGCGGTAGTAGCGTAACGGTGCGGGTGCTCGCGCGGTAGGCCTCAGCGGGTGCGATTGCCGATTGGGGTAACAGCAAGCGCCGCCATTGGGCGGGGCCGATTGGCTTCGATTTGGTAAATCCGCCGCGCCTGCGGGAATTGGCTTCGATTTGGTTATAACGGGCGTCGCCGTTGCGCCGGGCGATTTGCTTCGATTTGGTAAATCCGCCGCGCCTGCGGGAATTGGCTTCGATTTGGTAATAACGGGTGCCGCCGTTGCGCCGGGCGGCGATTCTTTTTAATTGGGACCGGGCGATTGGCTTCGATTTGGTAAATCCGCCAGGCCCTTCGGGAATTGGCTTTGATTTGGTGAATTCAAGATTGGCGCCGGTTTGCCGCGCAAAATACAGTGAGGGGAGCTAACTGCCGGCGCAGATAACTCCCCTCACTCTCACTCTACCATACGTGTCAACGGTTTTCGGCGCAGGCAGTTTGTAAATGGTTGATTTGGCGGGAAATATAAATGTCGATCTAGCGTGACCCACTTGCAAAACTCGTCCAAAACAGGGTTGACAACTGGGAACGTGTGTGCCGGGGCTGGTTTGGGTGGGTCTAAAACATAAAAGTGGTGTTTTTTGCTCAAAACAGTCATGCGGCGGCTTGGCCTGCTTTGCAGGACCCAGTTTTTTCGCGGCGAAGCGTCCGCGCCCGGCTTCCTCAGCCGCTGAGGGGAGGAGCCAGCCGCAGCCATTGGTCCACTGTTAGGGCCACCACACCAAACATCAGATGGGCCATGACCTTGGCCGCGCCTCGGACGCGAATTTGGCTAGCCCCGAACTCATCCTTCAACCGCGCGTTCACCCGCTCGCTCATGGTTCGTATTTTGAACCGTTCCCGCTTGGCCGGGCACAGTTCCGGGGCCGGCGTATCCGGATGGACTTTCGGTACTTGCGAGGTCTTCTTGGCGCCTCGCCGCGGGTGCGGAGCGATCACCGGCACATGGTTGAGTTGGCGGCTGTGGGCGTGGATCTCATCGGCGTCGTAGGCCGAATCCATCAGTTCGTAGAGATGCACGACTCGATTGGAGCTCATCGTCATGAGGGGAATGGCTACCTGCGAATCGTGAACGCTGGCGCTGGTGAGGACGGCGCTGATGGGAATCTGCCCGTCGGCGGTGTCCAGATGGAGCTTGTAGCCGCGCCAGTAATCGATGTTCCCCTGGCTGTTCCCTTTGGCTCCGATATCGCAATGGCGCGGGAGGCCGGTGAGCATTTGGTCCAGGGACTCCAGCCGCTGGCGCTGGATCCGGGGACCGCGTTCGGTGGCTTTGGCGCGGGCAAATGAGCCCTTGGTATGCTTGCGTTTGGGCTTGGCTTTGGTCTGGCGTTGGGACTGGGCTTTTTGCTTGAGTTGGGCTTTGATCTGGCGCCGGCTTTTGGCTTTGGCGCGCTTCTTCCGCCTTGCTTGCTTCCTTTTTCTAGCGGTTTCTTCGTTGGCCTTCTTCTGGTCGAGGACGGCTTGGGGAACATGCTCACGGGCTTCAATAGCGGTGGAATCGCGGGTGATATGACCGATGAGCCGTTGACTCTGGGTGGCGGCGACTATGGCTGCGTGCAGTTGCTGGGGCAGTTCGGTGGCGGCGAACTCGGGCGTTGGCGCGAGAGAATTTGGATTCATGCGGCAAACGGTCCACGCTGTACCAGCCGCAGAAGCGCCGGAGGGCGGCATCGACACGGAGACGCGCGATCAGGTCCCGTGTGGTGGGAAGGTTGAATACGGCTTTGGCAAGGAAAGCGGTGGCCAAGGCCGTTCTGTCTTTCGCCGGACGGCCGGTGAAGGAGCGGTGGGCCGACAGCATTGGCTCCAGCGGTGTCATCGTCATGACAGCGGTTAAAAGCTCCATTTTCTTATCCAACGGACCCACGGCGACTTCGAGTTCCGGAAACAGTTCCTGTTGAAGCACGTGGGCGAATTGGGTGATAACGGCGAGCGGGGTAAGCTGCATGGTGGTGGGGTTGGGTCCTTGGCGCCGGTTTTGTTTGGCGACAACAGATTGCCTCGGTCTAACCCCATTTTAAAAACATTCTTGGCGGGCTTTGTTTTTTCTTTGGCGGAGCCTTTGTAATCAGCGATTTGGCGGCGGGCTAGTTTTGCAAGTGGCTCTTTGGAACGTGTTTTGCGGGGCGACGACTTTTGTGTCAGGCATCGTCCGCGGTATTTGAACTTCGTCCGAGAATCGGCCTGGTTGGGGAAATATGCGGGGATGGTCTTGACAGTGGCTACTTAAGAGAGCTACTATGGTGGGGAAGGGGAGAGGGAAATGGAGATTGGGATCAAGGACGCGAAGAACAATTTGTCCAAGCTCGTCGACGCGGTAATGGAAGGGGAAGAAGTTTTCCTGACGAATCGGGGGGAGCGGATGATACAGTTGGTTCCCGCGCCGAAAGCGGGCGATCCGAATCGGGGCCGAGGCGCTTGGAAAGACAAGGCCGTGCTTTATGCCGGATGGGACTCGCGGGACGAGGATCTGCGAATCCAAGACCTTTTCGAGTCCGCCACGGCGGCCGGCGCGAAGTGAACGTCCTGTTGGACACCAATGCGTTCATCCGATGGATGACCGGTGTACCCTTACCAAAGCGGGCGGAGCGGGTTATACAAAAGGCGGATACGAAGATCTATTTGAGCGTCGTATCCGTCTGGGAAATCGTGATGAAGCCGCGGTTGGGAATATCCGCCTTGCAAGTGGAAGAGGCGATTCACGAGATGGGCGCGGTGCTTCTTCCGATCCGGATCCGGCATCTGGACGAGCTATCCCGCTTGCCCGCGCACGGCGATCATAAGGACCCGTTCGACCGCGTTCTGATTTCCCAGGCACTCGCCGAGGGGTTTTCCGTTGTGTCGAGCGATGACCGCTTCCCGGCGTATGGACGGCTAGCCGTCCTTTGGGATTGACTTGAAGTATTCCGGCTTCCGAGTCGCGGACACAAGATCGCGATGGCGCTGGAACCCCGCCGGGTACCCGTATGCGTCGACCGCGGGGAATCCGGGCCGATGGCGGGTATGCGGGAGCGCCGATCGCGAACACGGAGTCTTATTTGACGCGCTCTAACTTCACGCTCAGTTCTTATGGGCCTGGGCTGGAAACGGGCCGCCGAGTACCGCGCCAGCCCCAAACCACTTTCGACGAGTTCAAGACTCATCCGCGGGGAACGCGGATCATCCTGCGCAGCAAGACGCCGGACTTGGTACGGCAGGAGCGCCATAGCCCGCCGATGGCCCACTTCACCGTCCGTCGCAAGATAGCCATCTTGCCCCGTCTCGACATTCACTCGGCCATAAAGATCGCTAAGTGACGAACATTGGGGCCTTGCCAAATTCGCAGTAAGCGTGCACTGTTCAAAAAACGCCTACCTCGGTGCCTATGTTCCATGATGGCAGGGGCTGCGCGAGTCATGCCGCCCGCAAATTAATGTCCGCCACAGGCGGGTCCATATGTCTGCGTAAACCGCTCAACGTCGTTAACACGCAGCGCTTATACCCGATGCGCGATAATCAATCGTCGACGAGCGCCCGCCTTCGGGGCGAGTTCGGCTTCGGTTTTTCGCGGAGGTTGAATGCGCCCACTGAAACTTGTTGGAATCACCCTGGCCGGACTGGCGTCGCTCTACATCCTCGTATTGGCCGGCTTTTATGTCGCGATGTGCCAGCCGCCGGAACGCTTCGGAGCGATCATGTCGAGGCTTCCAATGCCTGCGATGATGATTCTTCCTTTCAAGCCATTGTGGATGTCGGCACGCGCGGACCAGCTTGCGGTGGGAGACGCCGCTCCCGATTTCGCGTTGCCTACGGCGGACCGCGGCCGCGTCGTCAAGCTATCGGAGGAGTGGCGGGAACGGCCGGTAGTCCTGATTTTCGGCAGTTACACTTGACCGCCATTTCGCCGGGAGGTTCCCGAGCTCAATCGGCTGTACGAGTCATACGAGGGTCGCGTGGCATTCTACGTTGTATACATCCAGGAAGCGCATCCGGTCGATCTGTGGCAGTTGCCATCGAACGTCAAGGATGGCGTTCTGTTCGCTTCGCCGCAATCCGATGACGAGCGCACCTCCACCGCTTTGGCGTGCGTGCGCAATCTCGGTATTCGGATCCCGGCCGTTCTGGATAACATCGATAATCGAACGGAGCGCGCCTATACGGCTTGGCCCGACCGCATATACCTGATCGAAAAAAACGGGCGTGTCGCGTTCAAGTCCGCGCCGGGACCCTATGGGTTCTCAACGCGCGATCTTGAGCGGGATCTTCAACGGATCGCACCCGCTGCGAACCGGCCCTAGCGCGGCGGGCGCATAGGAGCCCAAAAGCCGGTCGCGGCCCCCAACCATTCACGAACTTTCACCCGGCCTTCGCGCGCTGTCCCCACGTATGTCCGTGCACGTGGCGGCCCGGAACTGAGTCGCGCAGAACCTGAGCCGCTTTTCCACAGACAACGGCCCCGCCAGATGCCCTACAACGCGCTACAGCGCATCGGCTAACAGGTTCGAATCCCCCACGCGGAAGGGCTTCCATTTTTGGGCATTAATTCAGATCTTCCCGGCAAGCGGTTTTTCCGCCATCACCTTCTTTCTGAAAATGCTCCAACTGAACAGAGGCTGACACGGGAGGGGCTGGCGATCCGAGCGGAGGCTGGCGGTGAAGGTGGCGATCATGCGGCTCGGGTACCTTGTACCGAACAGCTAGCTGCGACAATCCGACCGCGACATAGACTTATCGCCTTCTTGAACTCGAAATCCGCGCGTGATAGCTTGCCCATCATCCAAAAAGTGTTCGCCGCCGCGCCGTGCGCGCCAGCGCGGACCGATGCTGCGGTGGGAGCAGTTGGTCCGCTAAGCGGAGGGCATTCTCGACCGTGCGCTCCGCCTCCGCGTATTTTCCCTGACCGTCCATTGCTTCCGTAAGTCCGGACGATAGAAGTACATGCAATCTGAGAATCCATCCCGGTTGCCGTAGCTCTCCGCCTGCCCGAGCAGGTACCATCGGGCGAGTCGCGCAACAACACGCGAGGTGGCGCTCGGTGGGGGAATGATCGACGATGGCGCTCGTCACCTGAGGCAATCCGACGCCGTTAGTTCGGTTCGCCCGGCGCCTCCCCGGCGGCTTTAGGAATGTAGGGACGGCGCAGCGCCACCGGCGCGACATGGGGCGTTTTGGACTTCAGGTGCAGTATCTCGACGAAGACGGAGAAAGCCATGGCGAAATAGACATAGCCTTTGGGAATGTGTTGATCGAAGCCCTCGGCGACTAGCGTCATACCGATCAGCAGGAGGAAGCTGAGCGCGAGCATCTTCACCGTCGGACGGCGCTCGACGAAACGGCTGATCGAGCCGGCGAACATCATCATGAACGCCACGGAGACCGCGACGGCGGCGATCATGATCTCGATGCTGTCTACCATGCCGACGGCCGTGATGACGGAATCAAGCGAGAAGACAACATCGAGCAGAAGTATCTGAATGATAACGCCGGCGAACGATGGCTTGACGCGGGTGGAGGAGCGTCCTTCATCGCCTTCCAGCCGGCTGTGAATTTCGTGCGTGCTCTTGCCGAGGAGAAACAGCCCCCCGGCGATCAATATCAGATCGCGACCGGAGATTTCATTGCCGACTACGGAGAACAGCGGCGCGGTGAGACGAATCACCCAGGACAGCGAGAAGAGTAGGCCGACACGCATCACCATCGCCAGCGCCAACCCAAGCGTGCGCGCGTTTTTTTGCTGATCGGCGGGCAGCTTTCCCGCCAGAATGGAAATGAAGATGACGTTATCGACGCCAAGAACGAGTTCGAGGGCGGTCAGCGTCACGAACGCAATCCACGCTTGCGGGTCTGTGAGCCAGTCCATATGGTGTTGAGGTAACTCCCGCCCCTGGGTCATTCCGCGCACGCCCGGAACGACTGTTAGAGTTGGTTGATTCCTTGATGTATAGAACCGGTCGTCCCGCAATTTGTTTCAGGTAATCGCAACTCACACGCCCGGCTGTTGCTGCGTCATGCAGTGCAGCGTGCCAAGGCCGAGGACGAGATCAGTGCAGTCGATGCCCACCGCCTCGCGGTCCGGGAGGAGCTTGGCCAGCGTATTCAGCGCGATCCGGTCCTTAGCGTCGTTGAAGGTCGGGACCAGCACCTGCCCGTTGGCGATGTAGAAGTTGGCGTAGCTGGCCGGTAGAAGCTGGCCGTCATAGAAAACGGGGCTCGGCATTGGCAGCGTCGCGACGTTCAAGCCCCCGGCCGCTTGCAGCGCCTTCACGTTCGGATCATTCTTCGCGTCTCCGGTGGCGATCACCACCGTGTCCGCGGAAACGAACCGAGCCAGATCGTCGATGTGACCATGCGTGTCATCACCATCAATTCCATTGAGCAGCCAGATGATCCGGTCCAGACCCAGACGCTCTTTCAGCACCGCCTCAATTTGCTCGCGGTCGAGATGCGGATTGCGAGCCTGGATCGGGCTAAGCAGGCACTCTTCGGTCGTCAATAACGAACCCAGCCCGTTGACGTCGATCGATCCGCCTTCCAGCACGAACCGCTTCCCAGCCGCGGCTGGCGTCACGCGCTGGCACTTCAGGGTCTTGGCTATGAACGCAGGCACCTTGTCATCGTGCTTCCAGTTGGGGTACTTCGCCCAGCCGTTGAAGTGCCAGTCGGTCGCGCGCAGCCCGCCCGCGCCATCGACCGTAAAGATCGGCGCCGTATCGCGGACCCAGCTTCGATCAGTCGGACAGATGTGGAAATCGATATTCGCCATCAGCGCGCCTTCGCGCCGCGCCAGTCGCGTGGCTAACTTGATTTCCGCGTCCGACTGGCACAGAATGTGGACGCGCTCATTCCGGGAAAGCCGCGCGATGATCTTTCCATACACAAACGGGATGGTCGCGAACTTGCCGGGCCAATCCGATTTCTCATGCGGCCAGGCGAGCCACGTGCCTTCGTGCGGCTCCCATTCGGCCGGCATCCGCCAACGGGCTACCTGTCCAGCCATCGCTTCGTGATGTCTCCGTAGTGGTCAATCCGCCGGTCGCGGAAGAACGGCCAGTTGCGCCGCACCGTGTCGATCTCTCGCGGATCGCACTCGTGAATCAGGATCTCCTCCCGGTCGCTCGATCCCTGGGCGATGACTTGCCCCTGCGGATCGGCCAGGAACGAGTTGCCCCAGAATTCGATGCCGGTATCATCCGGCCCTCGCTCGAAGCCGACGCGATTCACCGCGGCTACATAGACGCCATTCGCGATGGCATGGCTGCGTTGAATCGTCAGCCATGCGTCGAGCTGCCGCGGACCGTACTCCGCCTTCTCCCCCGGGTGCCATCCGATGGCCGTCGGATAGAACAGGATGTTCGCCCCCTGCATGGCCGTTAACCGGGCGCCCTCCGGATACCACTGATCCCAACAGACCAGCACGCCAATCCGCCCGTACTTCGTATCCCATGCTTTGAAGCCCAAGTCCCCCGGAGTGAAGTAAAACTTCTCGTAGTAGAGCGGGTCGTCCGGGATGTGCATCTTCCGGTATATACCCAGCATCTCCCCATCGGCGTCGAGGATGGCGGCGGTGTTGTGATAGAGCCCTTCGGCCCGCTTCTCGAACAGCGAGGCGATGATGACGACGTTGTGCTCCTTGGCCAATTTCGCCATTACGGCCGTCGATTCACCGGGGATCGGCTCAGCCAGATCGAAGAGGCCGGCATCCTCTTTCCGGCAGAAATACTGGGAGCGGAACAACTCTTGAAAACAAATAATTTGGGCGCCGGCTTTGGCCGCCTCACGCACCTTTTCCGCCGCTTTTTCAAGGTTTTCAGCGGTGTCGGGAGAGCACGTGGACTGCACCAGCCCAACCCGGAACGGCCTCTGCGATACAGGGGTCATAGTAAGATTCTCTCATGTCATTTCGGCGCGTTTTATTTCTGATCCCGCTTGCAGTCTCCTCGTTCGCGGCTGCCGTTCCGACGCCCACCGAGCACCTCGGTTATAGCCCCGGAGCCGATTATAAGTTGGCCGATTACAACGACATCGTCACCTATTACCAGAAGCTCGAAAAAGCCTCGCCGCGGCTCAAATTGCAGCAATACGGCAAAACGTCGTCGGGTAAACCGATGTACGTGGCGCTGATCTCCTCGGAAGACAACATCCGCGCCGTGGACAAGTACAAGGAGATGAACCGTCGCATGGCGCTGGGTCTGGCGTCGAAGGAAGAAGCGGCTCGAATCGCCAAGGAAGGCCGGGTGTTTGTGTGGATCGACGCCGGCATGCACTCGTCGGAAGCGGCCTGCCCGCAAGGCTCGCCGGAATTGGCTTACCGGATGGTGACCGGCGAGAGCGACGAGGTCCGGCGGATCCGCGAACGAGTCATCCTGGTCCATGTGCCGGTGACGAATCCGGACGGACAGGATCTGATCTCGCACTGGTTCCGGAAGAACGTCGGCACGCCATACCAGGAGGCATCCTTGCCGGAGTTGTACCAGAAGTACGCCGGCCACGACAACAACCGCGACTGGTTCATGTTCAACCTTGACGAGACCCGTCACACGGGCAAGCTGCTGTTCCAGGAATGGTTCCCGCAGATCATGTACAACCAACACCAGGCGCCGGCCTTCCCGGCGCGGATCTTCGTGCCGCCCTACGCCGAGCCGCTGAACCCGTCGATCCCCGCGCCCGTGATGGAGGGGATCACGCTGATCGGTTCCGCCATGCGCGAGCGCTTCGCGATGGAGGGCAAGACGGGCGTACTGAGCTATGTCGGCTTCGACGGCTGGTGGAATGGCGGGCTGCGTTCGACGCCAGCCTTCCACAATATGCACGGCATTCTGACCGAGACGGCCATGCAGCCATACGCCATTCCGAAAGACTACAAGTTGAGCGATCTGCCGGACCGGTTTTCTAACGGCATTCCGACCAAACAGCCAACCATTTTCTATTCGCCCTGGATGGGCGGCCATTGGGGTGCGCGGGACGCCATCGAGTACATGCTGACCGCGGATTTCGCGATTCTGAATCTGGCCGCGTCAATGCCCGAGCATTGGATTTATAAGGCATGGGACCTGGCGACGAAGAACATCGCCCTCGCCGATACCGCCAAGCCATTCGCATATATCGTTCCTCCGGACCAGTGGGACCGTTGGACGGCCACCGAGATGCTGCGCCGGTTGCAATTGGGAGGCATTGAGGTGAAGCGGGCGACGGCCGAGATCCGAATGGGCGATAAGTCCTATCCGGCGGGCTCGCACGTGATGCTGGCGGGCCAGGCGTTCCGATCCTATCTGGTGGACCTGATGGAGCCGCAAGCCTACCCGGAGCTGCGAAGCGGGACGACCGGGCCGACGAAGCGCCCCTACGACGTGGCCGGCTGGACGCTGCCGATGCAGATGGGCGTGCGCGTTGAGCGGATCAACGACCGGTTCGATACCTCGGGTCTGGAGTCGCTGAAGGAGGTGCCGGCCGCGGCTTGGCAACTCGACGGCAAGGACAATTCGTCGTACCTGAAGCTGGCGCAGATGCTGGGCGCGGGCGAGAAGGTGGGCTGGGCGGCGGATGGGAAGTTGGTCGCGTCCGGCTATGCCTGGGAGCTTCGGAAGCCTCGCCTGGCGATCTATGAGCCTTATACAGCCAACATGGACCTGGGTTGGACCCAGTGGCTGCTCGATACGTTCCAGGTGCCGTACACGGTGCTACACGACGCGGATTTCCAGAAGGGCGGGTTGCGGGAGCGCTTTGACACGGTGCTGTTCGCGCAACAATCGACCGAGTCTATCCTGCACGGGCTCCGGGATGGCGGCGCGGCCAGTGAAGACGGCGATATGAACAATCCGAACCGGGGGCGGCCGCGGCCGCGGCCGGAACATGTAGGCGGAATCGGGGCGCAGGGAGTGGCGGCGCTGGACGCGTTTGTGCGCGAGGGCGGGACGCTGGTGGCGCTTTCGACCGCGGCGGATCTGCCGATGCAGTTCTTTCCCCTGCCGGTGCGAGGCGTGGCGCGCGGCTCGGAGACGGGCTTCTACTCGCCGGGGTCGCTGCTACGAGCGACGGTGGATACGACGAGCCCATTGGCGTTTGGAATGCCGAAGGAGACGGTGGTGTTCTCGAACGGCGGACCGGTAATGGACGTGTCCGGCGCGGGGGCGAAATCGGTGGTGAATTTCGCGAGGAAGGACCTTCTGGCGAGCGGCTGGCTAAGCGGGGAGCGCTCGGTGCTCGGAAAGAGCATCCTGGTCGACGCGGCCTATGGCAAGGGCCGGGTGTTGCTATACGGGTTCCGCGTACAGCACCGCGGGCAGCCGTTTGGGACTTTCAAATTACTGCTGAACGCGCTGTATCTGGGCTCGGCGAAAAAACTGTAGTTCGCCGTCGTCGCCGAATCCGCGGCTGGTCTTGAGGTTCAGAACTCGAAACGTAGTCCCATGCGGAAAGCCCGCGCGAACGGCTGGTCTCCGGTGGACGACCCGTTCACGCCGCCCACGCCGCTGATTACGCCTACATTTGCAGCCTGGCTGATGTTCGTCGCCGGATTGGAATAGTTCGGGTGGTTGAAGAAGTTCGTCGCCGTGGCCTCCCACCGCAGCAGCACCCGCTCAGTTATCGGAAGCGTCTTGTATAACCCGACATGCCATACATTCACGGCAGGGCCCTTAATGACGCCTCTTGACGACGTGCCGAAGCGGCCGAGGCCCGCCGCCAGATTGCCGAATGCGGACGCATCGAACCATCGGCCCACACTGCGCTCGCTGCCGGGTAGATTTGCATCCCGCAAATGATCGGGACGGAGCGTGACGTTTGCGGGCGTTCTGGAATTCGTGAATGCGATTCCAACCGGGTCGGGGCCGGACCATGCGGGCGTCAGAAACTGGCCGGAGTGATAGCTATAGATCGTGCTGAGATCCCACCCGCCGGCGAGCAGGTTCGTCAACCGGTTCGCGTTGCCCAGCAAACTCCGGCCCCGGCCCATTGGCAGTTGATAGTAAAGATTTGTCGTGAATCGGTGTGTGGGAATGTCGGCCCACACGGTTCGCTCGCGCGCCCGGTCAAATGGATTTTCCGGAGACGCGCCCCGCTCCAGATCGCCAATGTCCCGCGCCCATACCCATGAGCTTTGGAAATAAAGCCCGCGAGCCATTTTGCGCTCGGCTTCGGCGGTCAGCCCATTATACTGGTGACCCGCGCCGTTCGTGAAATAGCTGATCTCCGGATAAGCCGGGAATCGTCGCGGCTTGTCCACATACGGCCGCCCATCCGGCACTGGCGCGTTGATGTTGTAAGACCAGTCTCCTTTCCGTGTGTTTGTTCCCACGTACGAAAGCCGGAAGCCGGTATCGAAACGGGAATGTTCGATCGTCATGCTGTACTGCATGCTGTACGGCATCTGCAGGTTGGTATTGATTGCCGCGGGAATGCCCACGGTGCTCGGACCGGCGCTGCCGGTCGACGGGAAAACACGCGGCAGGATGACATCCGGATTCACTGCCGGGTTCGTGTAAGCCGGTTCATTCAATACGAAGGGCAGTCCGCCTTGATTGATGTTGCGCGGCACCACGTCGAAGAAGATCCCATACCCCGCGCGAAATACCGTCTGGTTGCCCCACGGCCGCCAAGCCACGCCCACACGCGGGGTAAAGTTATTGCGGTCGCTCCTGACGATGGTCTTGCCGTTCAAGCCCAGGCTCTTCGCTTCCACCACATCGACGTACGACCGCGGAAACAGCGGGCTGACCAGATCCAGCGAACCGTCCTGCACCACGATCTTCCCGCTTCCGATATCGAACATCGCGCCCATCCCGTGTTCCTCGGTCCAAAGCGGATGATACTCGTAGCGGATACCCAAATTAACCGTCAGCCGGGAATTCACCTTGAAGTCGTCCACGGCGAAGAAGTCGTACTGTGTCCGCAAACGGTCGACGCGAACGGGCGCAAACGCGCGCGCCGTCGTCGTCGGAATTCCCAGAAGAAAATCGCCATAAGCGTGGCCGGTGAAGCGCGTGGAAAAGTTCAGGCTGCCGAACAGGTTCGCGTTCGCCGCGCCGTCGTCCCACTCCACGCGTCCGATATTGACGCCGAACTTCATGTTGTGCCGCCCCTTGAACCAGCTCACGTGATCCTGGAAATCCTGCAGGTAATTCAGGAAACCCGGATTGCGGAAATCGAGCGAGGTGAGGCCCGTCAGCCCCAGGCCCGTCCAGCTTAGCTTCGGTATCCCGGTAATATCCGGCAGATTGGGCGCCAGGCCCTGCAGCCCGAGTTCCTGAACGATCCGCGGGCCATTCAGCGGGGCTTCAATCGTGTTGTTGTTGAACACCATGCCATACCGAAACTCATTCAGCAGCGTCGGTCGAAACGTGTGCGTGTAAGCGATGGTTAAGGCGCGGTTATAACGATGCTGATTGTGCAAACCGATCGTCGGCATATTCCCCTGCCAAGCCTGGATCTTGACATCTTGCAGCGTAAACCGGCCATAGATCGAATCTTTATCCGAAAAGCGATGGTCCCCTCTCACCGTCCAGTAATTGGAAGGGGCAAAAGGCGAAGTTAGATTCTGGCGGTAATTCTGCGTGACCAATTGATTGGCCGGTCCAAAATTCGGCAGCGGGTAAAACCGCTCCTGGATCTTCAGCGCAGTCGCATTCAGCCGCGCCGCCGGAATCCGATTGCCGGGGAAGGGGGTTCCGGTCAGCGGATCTGTAACGTTTGGCTGGCCTGTGAAATCGCCTTGCCTCCACGCGGCCAGCGGCACGGTTGGATTCAGCACCGTTGTAGGCGGGCTGCCGCGTCCCGTTTCAAACGAATAAAAGAAGAACGTCTTGTCCTTGCCGTTATAAAGTTTCGGCAGGATCACCGGTCCGCCCACGCTCCCGCCGGGCGTATGGGTCACGCCCGTGCCTCTGGCCAGCGCAAACGGATTGCGGGCCCGGAACCACGGTGTGCTGTAGTAATCGAATATGTTGCCCGTAAACCGGTTCGTCCCCGATTTGGATATCATCGTGACTTGGCCGATGGAACCGAATTCGGCCGTATTGTTCGCGATGTCCAGTTTGATTTCCTGAAACGACTCAATGTAGTTACCCAGCGGTCCGATCTGTGTTTCGTCCACTCCGTCGCTCATCGTCGTCCCATCGATCGCCCAGTGCGACTGATTTCCCCGGCTGCCCGCGAAACGTATGGTCGAGCCCGTGCTGGATTGAAGCACATTCGGAGAGAGCGACAGGAACGCCCAGATGCCGCGTGTGTTGAGTGGGATGGACTTGAGTAACTCGGCGCTCTTCGTGTCGGAGATTCGCGCGGACTCCGTCTCGATGAGCGTGGCGCCCCCGGAGACCTCTACGGAAGTCTCTACCGCGCCCACTTCAAGGCGCGCATCCAGCCGCCTGTAGTCGCGCGCCACCAGTACGATATTTTGAGCCACATATTCCTTGAATCCCGCGGCACGGGCTCGAACTATGTACTCGCCTTCCTTGAGCTGTGCGAGCGTGTATACGCCCGCCTCATTGGATTGCGTAGAGGTTCTGCCGTTTGTCGCCGTATGTGTGGCTGTTACGGTGACGTTAGGCACCGCCGCGCCAGTTGGATCGGCGACGGTTCCGGTGATCGTGGCGAATGTCGTTTGCCCACGGCCGATACCGGTCGAGAGCAAAAGGAGAGAGACAAGAATCGGCGCTCGATGATTCATAAAGGTCCTTGTGACAAACAGAGATACCCGTTGGGGAACCTAGTGTCAAGGGGGGTGCGGCGGCGCGACGGTCGCCCGTCCGCTAAAACAACAGCTTCAAACCAAACTGAATGTCTCGCGGCGGATTGGCCTGGCTCGTAATCACCCCCGCCGCCGGCGAGCCGATGGACGTGTTCGGCAAACCGAACTCCGCGCGATTAGCGACATTAAACGCCTCGGCGCGAAACTGCAAGGTAAGCCGCTCCACAATCGGGAAGTTCTTAAACACCGATACGTCGAAGTTCATCGTACCCGGGCCGCGCAGGCCAGCCATGAAGCGTGGCGTGTTGCCGAACGTATAAGGCTGAGGCGCGCTGTAGACCAGTGGATCGAAGTAATTATTGACGCGGCTCGCGATACGGCCATCCCTTTCTCCACTCTGGCCCGTCCAGTTCGGACGCTGGAGACCGCCGAAATTGAAGAGCGTGTTCGAGGCCATCGAAAGGCTTAATGGGACACCCGTGCGCATTGTCGTGATCCCGTTGATCTGCCAGTTGCCCAGCACCGCGCGCGCGATTCCCGGGTCGGCCAAGCGGCGCTTTCCCCGGCCAAACGGCAGTTCCCACACACCGTTGATCGCCGCAAAGTGAGGCGTGTCGTAGGAGGCGACGGACCGTTCATTGCGGCGATTGTTGAAGTCCTGCAAATTGTCCCCGGCGAAAGGCTCCCCGGGGAAGCCGGTGGTGGTGGCGGCAACGTCGTCCATCAGCTTCGAGAATGTGTAGGAGAACAGCAGGCTCAGCCCCGCTGAAAAACGGCGCTCAATCTTCCCCTGCAGCGCGTGATAAGTGGATGCGCCATAGGAAATGTTGCCGATAGTAACGCCCGCGAACTGCGGATATGGACGCAGCAACTGATTGCGGGTGACCGTCGCGCCGGACACCGCACCGGTTGTAATCCTGCCGAAAAATGGATTGGGTACCAGAGTGCGCAATCCGTCGCCGAGCGAGAGATTCTCGTTCGCGATGGAGTTGGCGTTTAGATTGCCGAACAGATGCAAGCCGCGGCTGCCGGCATAGGCCACGTCAATCAGGAAGTTGGCGGGCAGCGTCCGCTGGATATTGAGGTTCCACTGCTGCGCGTAAGGATTGATCCGGCTGCGATCCATCGCCGTCACATTCTGGCCCAGCAGCGTGCCAAGCCCCTCGCGGCTTCCCGTCGCGCGGATAAATCCCGATGGAAACGGATTGGAGAGATAGGCCAACGGCGTGATGCCGTCCAGAGTCCCCACCCACTGGGTCTGCGTCTGATAGCCGCTAATCGGCATCGCCGCGCCATTGTACCCGCCGCCGGTAATCGGCGCGAAGAAGATGCCATATCCGCCGCGCAACACGGTGTTCTGCGTTACCAGGATCGAGAAGCCAAAGCGGGGCGCGAAGTTGTTGCGGTCTCTATCGAAGGCGGCTCGAGGCGCGCCGCCCTCACCGGGAAACGTCAATCCGCCGCGCACCGGAAAAGCGCTGGTCGAAAGGGGTGAGGGACTGGAGTAGTCGAAGGTCGTCTGGCGATTGAATCGCTCCGTCCACGGCAGATTCTCGTCATAACGCAGTCCTACGTTCAACGTCAGCCGCTTGTTCACTTTCCAGTCGTCCTGGAAATAAAGGCCGTAGTAACGGAACAGATGATTCTGTCCGGGTCCGTCGCTGTTGATCTGGCCGCTGCCCGTGCCCAGCAGGAAGGAAGCGAATGCCAAGCCAGCCGTCGCCGACGCGACCACCGGATCCGGCCCTTGCGTGAAGTTCGGAGCGAAGGTCGTCCCGAACACCGCCTGACCGTAGCGCCCCGTCCCCAGCCGGTTGACGCCCATGTTCCCGCCGAATTTCAACGTGTGGCTCCCGCGGATGTTGGTGGTGTTCGCGTACTGGTGAAACGTCTCGTAGCCATCCTGCAGCAGCCCGCAACTGGCGAGCAATCCGCCGCCGGAATCGGGCGCCTGAATCGTCACGCCCAGACCCGTCACGGCCACGTTTGGAAAGCACGGACGCAATGACCCATAAAGTTCGCCTAGATAACTGGGCAGGCCCAGTTGCCGCGGATCGTAATCCAACGCGGGGCCCTTCCGCGCGATCGAGTAGCGTAGGAAGCTCGAACTCAGCTCAACCACCAGTGTTGGGCGCAGCACGTTGTTATAGTTCAGCACCATCGACCGCTGATTCAGTTGATCGTTGCCGAGTACCGGCGAGGACACGCGCAGGTCGGGCGTATCGCCATAGATCGGTGGACGGTTGTGCGGGGTGTTGTTCATCGCGAAACGCCCGTAGATGCGCTGCCGTTCGTTCAAATGATGGTCGATCCGCGCGGAGACCGTGTTTTTGATAATAGGCGCCGACGGGTTGGCGGCGAAATTACCGACGCTCGTGAACGGGTTGCCCGGGGCGTTCGCAAGCGGGTAAAACCGCAGCAGATTGCGCGACACGGGATCGAAACGATTCACCGGAATTACGTTGCCCGGGAACGGCTGGCGGATGGACCGGCCCGGACGTGCGGGATCGGCGCCCGTGCTGACCGGATCGAATACCGTGATCACTTGCCCGGCGGCGTTACGGCTGGCCGAGAAATCACCTTCACGCTCGAGCGCGGTCGGCATCGTCCCCGTCGTAATCAGGCCTCGCACCCAGCGCAGACCTTCATACGAGGCGAAGAAAAACGTCTTGTCCCGGCCGTTGTAGACGCCGGGGATAATCAGCGGCGCGCCGGCCGCCACTCCAAACTGATTGAACCGGAGCGGCGCTTTGCTGCGGCCGGCTCGATTAATGAAGAAGTCGTTGGCGAGCAGCTTATCGTTGCGCAAAAATTCGAACAGCGACCCGTGCAATTGATTCGTGCCCGACTTCGTTACCAGGTTAATAACGCCGCCCGCCGAGTTGCTGAACTCGGCGCTGTAGTTGTTGGTCTGAACCTTGTACTCTTCCACGCCATCTAGCGACGGAAACATCGCCGGACCGTTAAAGGCCGGGTTCGAGTTGGCGCCGCCGTCCAACAGGAACGAATTCTGATTGGGTCGCGAACCGTTGATGGACACGAACTGGTCGTTGTACATGCCATAGGCGACCTCGCTGAATCCTCTCGATGCGCGCACGCCGGGGACCAGCATCGCAAAGCCGTAGCTGTTTCGCCCGTTGGTCGGCAAGTTCACAATGCGCTGGTTCTCCACCGTGTGCGCGAGCGAAGCCGAGCCCGTGTCCAGCGTGACGGCCTGCGCGGTAACGGTAATCTGATCGGAGACCGCCCCAACTTCAAGGGAGAAATTTAGCGTTGCGGTCTGCGCGACGTCGAGCTTCACGCCTGAGCGTTGCAGCGTCCGGAAGCCTTCCTTTTGCACTTGAATGTCGTAGATGCCGGGGTCGAGAAACGGAATCGAGTACAGTCCCTGTTCGTTGGTTGTCACCGTCCGGCGCGTGCCGGTGACGGTACTGAGGGCAACCACTTGCACGCCCGCGACGGAGGCCTGCGTGGAGTCGGTCACGCTGCCATTCAATTGCGCTTTTTCGGTCTGCGCCAATACGGTTGTTGAGATCAGCGGGATAAGTAAAGCGAGGCGGAGATACATGAGGTGGGGTCCTTTTTGTGCGGCGTCCGGAGAAAACCTATCACAGTGAGTGATGGGACGGAAGGGCCAACCGGCCGCGGCTTACCTCCGCAGCCGCCGTATGTCTTTCTCAATCTCACTCACCCGCGACCGCAGATCCTCCCGCCCTGTCGCCTCCCGGGCCAATTGAGCGAACTCCGCCCGCGCCCGCTCAAATAACACACCCGCCGCTTCCCGCCGTCCCACTCCCAGGTTCGCCCTCGCCGAACTGTAATGCACATTGGCCGCCGCCTCCCGCCGTTGCGTGAACGTCTCCACGGGCGGCGCCCCCGGACCGGTCGGCAGTGCCGCCGCGCGGCCCTGACCGGTTTCGCGGATACAGTTCAAGACCGCCTATCCGAAAGTGGGTTGGCCATGGTCACCTTCCTGGCGGTGTACTTCTCGCTGCATCGCAAGATGCCGATCACCGATATCGAAGAGCTCGCGGTGGAAACGAAGCGAGTTTGGGGAAAGTTGCTATTCCTTCGCCTGCGGCTTCACCCCCTGTTGCTCCATCGGGTCGGTGACGTCTTCGTAGTGCACCGTGCGACGCAACGAGAAATAGACGGCGAGCAGCGCCAGCGCCACCACCGCGGCCAACATAAAAAAGAAGGACAGCCGGACGATAGCCCGCGTGGGCGCCAACGCCTCGCGGGAGTCTTGCGCCACGAGCACACTCCAGGCGAGATTTTGGTAGTCGCCTCTGAGCCCGGTGTCGGCGTAGGCGACCAACTTCTCGCCGCCGCCAGGCAAGCGGAGCGTTTGGCTGCCCGCCAAAGGGAGCGACGCGCCCGTTGATGTCAGCGCCTGCCATTCCGGGGCCTTCACGTTCATCGAAAGAGTGGTCCCCGGCCCTGTGATGACCGTGCCATCTTGCTTCACCAGCATCATCTGCATAGAAGAGCCCGCCTGCCGCGTTGCCGCGTCCGGGAAAATCATCGACAGCTCCATCAGCACGTCAAGCGCGCCGATGAAAGTGTTTGTCGCGGGATCCATGACCGGCACCCCAATTCCGATGTAGTTCGCCTTGGTCACCTCGTCGTACAGAATGTCGGTCAAGTTCAACGCGCCACGGCCCTGCGCATGGATCTTCTGCCAGAAGTCCTCGTCTGCCTGATAGTAGTCCAGTGTCTTGTGAGTGGCCCCGATCACTGCGCCGCGTCCGTCTGTGAGCGTGATGCGCAGCAACCTTCGATCCGCCGCCACTTGAGATCTCAGCACGCGGGCCGCCTCGGATCCGAGCATCTGCTTTACCATCTCCTCGGCCGCCGGCGTACTCCAGACTTTCTCGATCCGATTGACCTTTTCCTGAAAGGCCGCGTCATTAATGCCCGCGCTGGCTCGATTGGCGGCGGTCACCGCGTCCACCACCGTCGGCATTTGGGCAAGAGCGCCCACTTGAATTACCCGGTCGTGAACGTAGTTCGAGATACGGCTCGCGCTCGAGGCCGCGATGGTTTCGCAGTTCCTTTCCATCACCTCGCGTATTTCGCGGTCCGCACGGTTCACAATGTACACGCCGAGGATGCTCAGCGGTACCGCGGTCAGGCTGAGTCCAATCAGCAGTTTCTTGACCGGGACTCGCACGCTAATGTCGTCTGCTCGCATTAGGTGGCTCCTTTCGTTTGCTTCCGACTGTCGATCAAGACAGTGCGTGAATCGATAATAGCAACCTTCAAATTGGCGCAGGGGCGGCGCTCGGGTCCGCGAAACGAAGTCGGTTTCACGTCCTCCAGCGGGCATGATGCCTGGGCTATACAACGGGAAGTTCCCAGAATGCGCCTATGAGAATCTTTCCGGCACGGCTTCGGACTCCTTCATGGTGGAGTTGAAGCCGGGCGCGGCCGCGGCGGCGAAGACAACGTTGGACGCCGTCACATTGGATTCCAAACACTGCAATTTGGTCTTCTCATGACCACGTTCCCGTGCTGCGGGCCAAGTACGGGACGCGTGTAGAGACCGGCGGCGGCGACGTAGCCCGCTCACTGATATGCACCTATGAGCGTCCCGAAACCCTCTTCCGTCGGATACGAACGCCGTTCGGCCATTCCCAAGAGGACAGGCTCGCATTGCCCGTTATAAGCGCTTATCAACCCGCTATTTATATCCCATTGGTTCAGAATCGCACTTCCTATCGCAATCATATCCTGCTAATAGGCCGCCGGGTTCGCCACATCCTCGTTATAAAGCGTGCCATCCTCATGACACACAAGCTATGCCATGGACTCCCTACCTCCGCAGCCGCCGTATGTCTTTCTCAATCTCACTCACCCGCGACCGCAGATCCTCCCGCCCCGTCGCCTCCCGAGCCAATTGAGCGAACTCCGCCCGCGCCCGCTCAAACAAACCCAGCGCCGCCTCCCGCCGTCCGACTCCCAGGTTCGCCCTCGCCGAACTGTGATGCACATTGGCCGCCTCCTCCCGCTGCGTGAACGTCTCCACGGGCGGCGCCCCCGGACCGGTCAACAGTTCCTCCGCGCGGTCCAGCATCGGAACCGCTTCCGCCGCGCGCCCCATCCGCACCAGCAGTTCCCCGGTCCGCCAACATGCCGACGCCAGCACGAGTCGCGTTCGATAGTTCTTCGCGTCCGCCGCATACAGCGTCTCCCGCAGCGCCACCGTCTCCCGGTAATGCCCCAACGCCTCCGCCAGCCTCCCCTGTTGCCTCCGTATGTAGCCGATGTCGCTTTTGCTGAAAGATAGCGCTGTCCTCGCCTCCAGGCTCAACGGCGCCTCCGCCACCAGCGCCTTCTCAATCTCCATCGCCGCCGCGTAGTGTGTATATGCCTCATCCAGCCGCCCCAACCGTATCAGCAGTCCGCCCAGCCGTTTCGAGACCAACGCCAGATTACGCCTCAGCGACCGGTTGCCCGGGTCCGCCGCGAGTAACTCCCGGCGTATCTCCAAGTCCTTTCGCCGGATCGCCGTGGCGCCCTCCATATCCCCCGACTCGGTCAAAAAATTCGCCCGCGCAAAATAGGTATCGGCCAACACGCCCGCCCGCCCGAGCCCGCCGGCGATCTCCACCGCCCGTCGAGTGTTCTCGTCTCCCCCGACCCGGATCAACGCCCGCGCCAGCGCCGTCCGCGCCTCGGTGGATCCCGCCGCCTCGCCCGTCATCCCTTGCAGAATCTGGACCGCCTTCGTGTAACTCCGCTCCGACGCGGCCGATTGCCCCAGGTTCGGTCGTCCCGCGCCTCCCTGCACGTCCCCCACCCGCTGGTAGGCCGCCGCCAATTCCAGTCGCAACGCCACATCGTTGCCCGCCTCCGCCGCCAGCCCGTCCAGATATTCCAGCGCCCGGGTCAACATCAGCGCCCGCGCCTCGGTCGCCCCCGGCAGGTCCGCGATCGAGTCGTGAAACTCGTGAATCACCGAGTTCGCCAGCTTCCGCAGCTTCCCAAACCGCTGCTCCGCCTGCCTCCGCTCCCCCTGTGCGATCCGGTACTGCCACAGCGTCGCCGCAAATCCGCCCGCCAGCGCCACCGCCACCAGCGCTGCAGCGCCAACCAACACGCGGTTCCGCCGAACAAATCGGGACGCCCGGTAGGTGAACGTCTGCTTCCGCGCCGCCACCGGATGGCCTTCCAGGTACCGCTGAATATCTTCCGATAACTGCGCGGCCGACTCGTACCGGCGCGCGGGATCATGCTCCAGCGCCTTCAAGACGATGTTATCCAGATCTCCGCGCAGAAGTTCGCGCAACCTGCCCCCGGCCGGGTCCCGCGCCTCCCCCGCCGCTGTCGATGGCATCTCCGGCTCTCCACTCCGGTCCCTCGAATCCGGCGCGTAGGGAGCGTGCCCGGCCAGCAACTGGTACAAAACGACTCCCAGCGAATAGACGTCCGAAGCGGTGGTCACCTCCTCCCCCGCCAACTGCTCCGGGCTGGCATAGGCCGGCGTCAGCATCCGCTCGGCCGCTATCGTCACCGCCGTTCCCTGCCCAATCAACTTCGCGATCCCGAAGTCCACCAGCTTCGGCACTCCCTCATCGGTCACCAGGATGTTCGCCGGCTTGATATCCCGGTGTACCACCAGCCGCTGATGCGCGTATTGCACCGCGCCGCAAACCAGTTGGAACAGCCGCAGACGCTCGCCGATCGCCGGCTCACGCTCATTCACATACTGGTCCAATGGCCGCCCGTCGATGAACTCCATTACAAAGAACGGCCGCCCGTCCGGTGTCGCGCCCCCATCCAGCAACCGCGCCACATTCGGGTGGTTCAACGATGCCAGAATCTGCCGTTCCGCCTGGAAATGGGACAGGATCACATCGGTATCCATACCCCGCCGCAGCACCTTCACCGCCGCCTTCTGCTCGTACTGTCCGTCGGCGCGGGACGCACGATAGATACGCCCCATTCCGCCATGTCCCACCTCGGCTTCCAACAGCCACGGCCCCAATCGCATCCCGGCCTCCGGCTCCCCAATCGCCGGCCGCTCCAGGAACTCCCCCGCGTCCCGATGCGATGCCAGTAGCGACTCCGCTTCCCGCCGCAATTCCCCGTCGTCCCCGCAAGCCCGCTCCAGATGGGTCCCCCGCTCCCTTTCCTCCAGTTCCAGGCACTCCGCCACCACGCTTTTTACTCGCCGCCAGGCATCCGGACTCATTTCCATTTGCGGCTCAATTCCCGGTAGAGCCAAGCCCGCGCCGTCGCCCATTCGCGTTTGACCGTCCGCGGCGATACGCCCGTCACCGCCGCGCACTCCTCTATCGATAGCCCCCCGAAGAACCGCAGTTCCACGATTCGTCCCTGCCGCTCGTCCATTTTCGAGAGCCCCGCCAGCGCGTCGTCCAATCCCAGCAGGTCCACGTCGGCGGTCCCGGCAAACTCCAACGCATCGTCGAACGCCACCCGTAGCCCGGCGTCGCGCTTCCCCGCGCTCCGCGCCCGCGCGTGGTCCACCAGAATCTGCCGGATCAGCCGCGAAGCGATCCCGAAAAAATGCGCGCGGCTTTCCCAATCCACCGCCGCGCCCTGCGCCAGCCGCAGATACGCCTCGTTCGCCAGTGCCGTGCTCTGCAGCGTATGCCCGGGGCTCTCCGCGCGTAAACAACGTTCCGCCACCCGCCGCAGCTCGTCGTATACCAGCGGCATCAGTTCATCCAACGCACCCGCGTCGCCTCTCCGCCATTGTGCCAGCAGTTCGGTAATCGCATGCTCCGCCACGGCTCTGCCCTCGCCCTCTCAGCCTATTACAAATCTCGAAAATAACTGGCCCGCATTGCCGGACCATTCCGCAGCGATGAGTAGAGAGGTCTTTTCCTATGAAGATTACATTGATCGCCCTATCCGTTTCCATCTCCCTCCTCGCCGACATTCGTGTCAAATCCACGCTAACCGCCGCCGGCTCCACCACCGAAACCACTGTTCTTACCAAGGGCGCCCGCCAGCGTCTGGAGTATGGAACCGACGCCACGTTGGTTCAACAGTGCGACCGCAAGCGGCTGCTCCAACTCGACGCCGTCACGTCCACGTTCCAGACCATCGATACCTCGGCCCCGGCCGTGCCTCAAACACCGCAACCGGGCGGCCCCGTTACCGTGAAGACAACACTCACCGACACCGCGGAAACCAAGATGATGTTCGGCTATAAGGCCCGCCACATCAAGTCCGTCGTCACCCGGACGCCCTCCCCCCAAGCCTGCGACAAAACCGCCACCACCGTCGAGACGGACGGCTGGTACATCGATCTTCCCGGCGGCACTCTCGCCTGCACCCTGGAGCCCGCCGCGCCATCCGCCGCCTGCCAGGATCAAGTAACGGCGGAAGTACAAGGCAAGGCGAAGCTCGGCTACCCCGTCGCCTACATCATCACGACGAAGACCGGCGACGCCCCGGCGGAATCTATATCCATGCTGGTGACTGAGCTCGAAGTAAAGGAACTCCCAGCCGCCCTGTTCGACGCGCCCGAGGGATGGACCGACGCCAAGGCGAAGAAAGCGGGCATACTCCGCGTCGCCGTGGCCCCGGTGAACGACAGGACCGGCCCGGGCGGCGCGGCCTATACCCAGCGAATCTTCAAGGATCTCGGCCAGGCCAAAGTGGAGACAGTTCAAATAAGTTCCGGCGCCTTGGTCGATCAACTGGCCAAGGCGAACGCCGTCCAGGCGGACTTCCTCCTGGCGGCCGAGGTCGTTGAAATGAAGCAGCCGCAAGCCAAACCGGCCGGCGGCGGCGGTGTAAAGCGTTTCGGCGGAATGGTTTCGCGGGCGACCGGCCTCGTGAACGCCAAGGAGGCGTGGGAGGCGCGCGTTGATTACAGGTTGATTTCGCCCGCCGACGGGGCCACGATATTGGCATCGTCGTCGTCGGGCAAGACGGGCGGCAGTACCTTTAATGTCCGCGGGGCGATCAGTCTCGCCACCAACGTTGGCGTCATGATGATGCTTGGCCCGATGGGCGCCAACATGATGCGCGGCAATCTCGGCGGCATGTTTACGCAGATGAACGGGCAGGGCGGCCTGTTCGGACCGGGCATGATGGGACCGGGCGGAATGGGCGGAATGAGTGGAGTGGGTGGCATGGCCGTCCCACCGCGAGTCGGCGTCGACCCGTCGCTAATGGGTCTCCGCATGTTGGCGTTCACCCAGTCGGGCAACGCCATGCCGTCGCTAGCTTCAAATCCCACCGGCGAGAGCGACCAATCCAAAGCCGTGGAAGCCGCCATCGCCGAGATGCTAAAGGCCGTCTTGGCCCAACCAAGGATATAGAACCGGCCGGAAATTCCGCCGAGCCGGAATCGCAGTCCAATCCGCTACTATTTAAGTCGAGGCGCGCATCGCGCCCGAACAAACATCTCTGACTTTGCGAAGGCCTCTCGCCGCCCTAACCGGCACGAGAGGCCTTCGCCTTTGTAGTCGAACAAGCGCCGGCAGGAACGCGTTCTACCCATCGTCCCGATGAGTTCCGGCCGGCTATTCCTTGATCGGGTTAGTCGCCACCGGATCCCGTCTCCGCTTCACCGGCAGGCCCAGACTAACCCGTTCTGCTGTGTCGCACCTGACGTCGTCAGATCGGCGTGCATGTCGGTCTTGTCACCGGATGCGGCTTGGTGCCATTTCGATCGGGCTACCTGCCGCGTGGCCGTTCGAATGTCCAATATTACCCACCTGCAAAATCCCGTCGGTGCTCACCGGCTTTTTCCTTTTCCTGTGCTTGGCGGCCCACGTACCGAAAGCTTGTCCGATGGACTGCCGGAAATGTCAAACTCTTACTGCCTCCGCGGCAAAGCCGAGGACCTCCTACGTTGGGCTAGTTTGCCCTCTACAAGACTAATTTATCGTTATGTACCCGACCCTGGATTCGAAGTCGTCCGGCGAGCTTTCCGTCAACGATCACAAAACCGTCGGGGCTCGGCAGCCCTTCACCCCATTCTTTCGTTTTGTTTCCAGTCAGGATGTAGGCCCCTTTGGGGAGCTTTCGCAATTCAATATCGGAGACTGTTCGCCAACGATTCGTTCCAGTCGTGGCCAGCCACTTTGCGTACTCATCGTTGTCGGTAACCACATTTATATTCATAATTTTGACCTCCTGGATGTAATCCAATCTAGAGATTGCCATCGACTGTCATTCTTCACGGTCAATCGGGATCGACAACCCCGGTAGTTTTTTATCACACTGGGAAGAGGCGCCGGGGTGCCGGTAAACGCATGCCGGTAAACGCGTAGACCACAGGCTCGTGCCCGCGCGACAATGTGGATAAGCGCAAAGGCCGGTCGCGGCCCCAACCTAAAAAGGAAAAGAGCGATGACCCGTCCACGCCGCTTCGCGTCTATTCAAGCTTGGTCCCTGCCGGCACTGGCTCCCTGGCTCTCCGCGCTAGTACTTTCGAACGCGCTTGCCCAGGCGCCGGCTCCGGCCGACCGGTACCGAAGCCGCAGACTGAACATGGTGAAGGAACAAATCGAATCTCGTAGCGTAAAAAACCCGGCCGTGCTCGCCGCCATGCGCGCCGTTCCACGGGAACTATTCGTGCCGGAAGGCGTCCGTTCCCAGGCGTATGAAGATCATCCGCTGCCGATCGGTTTCGACCAGACTATTTCGCAGCCTTACATCGTCGGTTTGATGACCGAACTGTTAGGTCCGGAAAAGCATCATCGCGTTCTCGAAATCGGAACGGGATCGGGATATCAGGCCGCCGTTCTGTCCGCGCTCGTCGACTCGATATACAGCATCGAGATTGTACCGGAATTGGCTCGCTCCTCCGCCGCGACGTTGAGCGCCCTGGGATTTCATAACGTTACGGTCCGCGAAGGAGATGGGTATCGCGGCTGGCCTGAACGGGCGCCTTTCGACCGCATCATCTTGACGGCGGCCCCGCCTGAAATCCCCGCGGTGCTTCTGGATGAGTTGAAGCCCGGAGGCAGGCTTGTCGCGCCGGTTGGAGTGGGAGTTCAGGACCTCGTCGTCGTGGACAAATCCGCGAGCGGCAAAACAACAAGCAGGTCGGTGATTCCCGTGCGCTTCGTCCCGATGAGAAGGGGCCCGAAGTAGACAAGGCGACCGGCGCTGTTGGCCGTCAAACCAACCGCGGCTGTTTGGGATCGCGCCTAATCCATTTGAAAGCGGCCACGGAGTTCTTCCAGAAGAACTTCTCCGCCGCCGGGCGCCCCTTCGCCGTAAAGTACGCGTGCAGGGTCTCCAGCGCAGCCTTATTTCGACCGGCATACACAATCGAATCTTCCCCGAAGATATCCCAGATAAAGTCCATCACCGGTTTATACGCAGCCGGATCCAAAGGCGCCTCCGCGCTAGTCCGGGGCCGGTGTAGCCCCGAAACCTTCACAAACACATTTCGATTCTTGAGTTCCCTGAGATTATCCGAGTATCGCTTCAAAACCTCCGGAGCGGTAGGGAGCGCAAGCGCCTGCAGATGACCGAGGACCACCCGCAGCGCAGGCACTTTGCCGGTAAGGCGCACCGTCGCCTCGATCAGGTCTAGCCGCGGGTTGGCCACCTCCAACGTCAGGCCCGTCTCGGCAAATGCCTTCATGTTGGCGATGAATTCCGGCCGGTCCACCGCCGTGACCAGATCATGATTCGGCCACACGTTGCCGTACCGGATCCCGAGAAACAGCTTATTCCGCCGGTACCTGTCCAGATACTCGCGAAACTCCGGTTTCATCGGATCCAGATTACCGATCATGCCGGTGATCATCGGCTCGTTCTCAATGATCGTCAGTACCCAAAGATTGTCCTCGACCCAGGGGCTGGCTTCCACCTTAATGCCTCCGACGATACCGAGAGGCGTTGCCGTCTCGCGAAAGTGTTGCGGTAGAAATGGAGGCGCGTTCGGGGTAAAGGGAAAGGGAGCCCCCTGCGGGCGGGTCTGGTCGTAAAGATGAAAATGAGTGTCGATGATCGGGATCGGAACTCCTTGCGCTCCGGCCACCGTGGATGCAGCCGCGGCGCCCGCCGCGGCTAGAAACCCTCTGCGGCTCGATTGGGGATCGGAACTTCGGGTAGTCCTGTTGGCTTCAACCATCCGGCGTCAACTCCTCGTCGATCTTGAATTTTATACCGGATGGCGCGCTTGCCGCTCCGAGAGCGGGAAGCGTACAAGCGAATCACGCCGGAAATACCCGTGAAACACAGGGCGCCGTCTTCGACGCGGATAGGACGGGCGGTTTCGATCGGTCGTGCATGACGACACCGGGAGCCACAGACAAATCACGGGAGCCGCCGTCCTCTCCCTTGCTCTTGCCCAACCCCCTCAAAGGCGATAGTCTTGTTCCAACCTAGGCGGTCACGCCACACCATCGGGAGAACCATAATAGTGATCAGTGCCATCCGCAATATTTGTACCGCATTCTTTGCCTTCGCCCTCCTCCACGCCCAAGTCTCGAACGGCAGCATAGCCGGCCAACTCACCGATCAATCCCGGGCCGCCATTCCCTCCATTACGGTCACACTCATCAATCAGGGCACGGGCGCCGCTCGCTCCGCAACCACCGATTCCACTGGCAACTACATTTTCCCCCTGGTCGTCCCCGGATTCTATAAACTCCGTGTCGCGGCCCAGGGTTTCAAGTCGAACGAGATCTCCGGCCTCGAAGTGCAGGTCGCCCAGCAGGTCACCGCAAACATCCAGCTCGAAGTAGGCGACACCGCCACCAAGCTTGAAGTCGTCGCCACCGCTCCGGTCCTCGACCAGCGCAGCGCGGAAGTCGGCCAAGTCATCGGCCAGCGCGAAGTCGTCACTCTGCCGCTCAACGGCCGCAACTTCCTCGACCTCGCTAAACTGGTCCCCGGAGTCGCCGAACTCCCCGGCACCACGCAAAGCAACGGCCTCGCCATCAACGGCCAGCGCGCCAATCAAATCGGCTTCTTCTTCGATGGCGTCGATACTCGCACCGAAACCAGCGGCAAGCCGGCCTTCTCTCCTTCCATTGAAGCGGTGCAGGAATTCAAGATTCAGCAGAACGCCTTTGCCGCGGAATACGGCCGCAGTCCGGCCGCCATCAATCTCACGCTCCGCCCCGGCACCAACGAGTTTCACGGCAGCGCATTCGAGTTCCTGCGGAACAACGAACTCGACGCCCGTAGCTTCTTCGCGCGCCAGGTCGATCCCCTCCGCCGCAACCAGTTCGGAGCCGTTGTCAGTGGTCCCATCCTGCGCAACAAGACATTCTTCATGGCCAACTTCGAAGCGCTCCGCACCCGCCGCGCCAACACGCTTTACCAGAGCCTCCCAACCAGCGAGCAGCGTGAAGGCAACTTCACCTCGAGCGGCCAAATCTTCGACCCGCTCACCTTCGACGCCGCCGCCAATCGCCGCCAACCCTTCGTCGGCAACGTCATTCCCAAGTCCCGATTCGGCCTCATCGGTAACGCCAGCCTCAAGTACTATCCCACACCTAACTCCCCCGGCTCGCCCGCGTTCAATAACGTCACCAGCGCTTCCGCGCTCAGCGACTCGGATCAGTTTCACGGCCGCGTCGACCATATGATCGGCGACAAGGATCTGCTGTTTGGGCGTTACTCTTTCAGCCGCGGCAAAAGCGCCTCGCCCGCCGGCCTGCCCCTCACCGGCGGCTTGCAGGAAGGCAAGGCCAACAGCGTCACGATTCAGGAATCCCACACCTTCAGCCCGTCGATCGTCAATCAACTCCGCCTCGCTTGGACCTACTTCAAAGACGCCGGCAGCTTTCCGCTGGCGGACAAGAATCTCGCCGCCGAAGAGTTCGGGCTTCTCAATCTCACCCCCGCCAAATCGGCCTTCGGCCTTCCGCAACTGGTTGTTGCCGGTCTTAGCACCATCGGCGCCAACGCCTTTCAGCCAAGCGGTCCGCGCGAGAACCTTTTCAGTCTCGCCAACGACCTCAGTTGGGTCACCGGCCGTCACTCCTTGAAGTTCGGTTTCGATGGTAGATACTACCGTCCGGCCGCGCTGGTTCAGCAAACGCCGAATAGCATTCTTACATTCGAGAATCGCTTCACCAATCAACCTGGAGTCGCCGGAACCGGCAGCGCCGCCGCCGACCTCGTGCTCGGCTACCCCTACACTGGCCGCGCCACCCAGTTCGCCGAAAGCAACGGCTGGGTGACCTTGAAATATTACTACTACGGCTTCTACGTGCAGGATGAATTAAGGCTCACGTCAAAGTTCACCATGAACCTCGGGCTGCGTTATGAATACCAAACGCCGTTCCAGGAACGGTTCGGCGATCTGGCTATCTTCGATCTGAAGAACGCCCGATTCCTGAAATTGAAGGAGAACATCGATACGCTGCATGAAGCGGACCGCAATAACTTCGCGCCGCGCGTCGGCTTTGCGTACTCCCTGAATTCCAAGACAGTTCTACGAGCCGGCGCCGGCGTCTTCTTCGGTCAACCGCGCGGCTCCGAATTCTCCTCCTTCCAACTCTCGCCTCCATTCGTCATCGATTCCACTCTCACCTCGAATCCGCTGATTCCGGACCTTCCCGGGCGCCTCTTCCCGAGGCCGCAAGTGCGCGATTCCACCGGCAAGATCCTTCTGTCCGCCAACACCAACGTCTTCTCGCTCGATCCCGGTTTCCGCACCAACTACACCTATCAGTGGAACTTCGGCATCCAGCGCGAACTGCTGCGCGGCATCTTATTCGAAACTGCCTACCTCGGTAACGGCGCCCACAAACTCACCGGGCGCGATCTACCCAATCAGGCCTTTCCGGACGTCGACCTCTCCCGCCCCACGGCGGTCATCAACCGCCGCCCAAATCCCAACATCGGGGATGTAAGTTACGTGAGTTCCATTGATAACTCCAACTATCATGCGCTCAGCGTCAAACTCAATAAACGTTTCTCTACCGGCCTGTCCATCCTTGGCTCCTATACCTATTCGAAGGTGATGGGCATTGGCGGAGCGCTCTTCGGCGATCAGTCCCGGCAGCAGGACGCCCGCAATCGCCGCGCGGAGTTCGCGCCGTTGGAGTTCGACCAGAAGCAACGCCTCACCCTGGCCTGGATCTACGACCTGCCTTTCGGCAAGGGTCGATTCATTGGAAACAGCCTCTCCGGCGTTGGCGAAAAGCTGGTCTCCGGCTGGTCCCTCCAGGGCGCCTATACGGCACACACCGGCTTTCCGCTCACGCCGGCTTCCACGGTCTCCTCGAACGTGGGACGCCAGGATGTCAATCGGGCCAACCGATTATGCGACGGCAATCTGGGCGGCGGCACCCGCTCCATGGATCGCTGGTTCGACACGACCTGCTTCGTCAATCACGCCTTCGGCGCCTTTGGCACATCCGGCAACGGAGTCATTATCGGACCCGGCGTCAACAACGTCGATTTCGCGCTGATGAAGAACACCGCCATCGCCAAACGCGGGCAAGAACCGGTGACACTGCAATTCCGCGCCGAGTTCTTTAACGGTTTCAACCACGCCTCTTTCGGCGATCCAAACATGAACGCCGGCACCGCGCAATTCGGCCTGATACGCGGCACGCGAATTAATGGCCGCGAGATCCAACTGGCTCTCAAGCTTTTGTTTTAACGTTCGCCCGGCTTAAGGCTGACTATGCCTTGCTTATTCTTCCTCGTAATTCTCCTGTTTCCGCGCGTCACGCTCGCGTACCTGTGGTTCTTCTCGACCTACCTGGAACGCGCATTTCATGGTGATCTGGTGCTGCCGGTACTCGGTTTCATTTTCCTGCCGCTCACCACGATAGTGTACGCATGGGAACTCAATAGCGGCATGCCAACGGCGGGAATTAATCTACTGTGGCTGTTAATCGCCGTGATTATTGATCTAGGCGTGCTGAGCGGCGGCGCACATCGCCAATCGCGGCGCTAAGTCGCGCAGCCGCATCACCGCCGGCACCCAAGACTTATCCAGCGGAAACTTGAGAATTGTGGTAGTATTAGAGAATCGCTGGAGTACTAGAATTACCCAGTCAACGCCACAATATCTTTAGGCCCGTATTATATCCAGCGGACACCTGAAACAAACCAAGGAACAAACCAACGTTTTACTGGGAACGAACCAACGGAAACGCCGCAAATAAACGACTTAGGCCGTTCAATGCTCGCGACAAAAAACTCGCCTACATTGCCGCCGCCGCGTCACGGTAAGGCGCCCACTCCGGCGATAGATCCCACCACAACAACTCCGCCGGCCGCTCCTCCCGCGCCCGTTCCAGGCAGCATGCCACCCACTCGCCCAGCCCCAGGCCCGCGTACGGAATCGCTACGTCCAATACCGACACATAGCGCCGCTTCGACAGGCTGCCCAACTCATCCGCCAACCGGTTCGCTTCTTCAGCGTCTCCCGAGCGGCCGTAGCTATAGCTAAGCGCGGCGGCGATGCGCGGATCGTCCGGCGCCAACACCCGCCCCCGGCCGCACGCGATGATCGCTTCCCGGTACTGTCCCAGCGCCGCATATGCTCGCCCCAGAAGCAGATAGACCTCCGGGTGGTTCGAATCCACCTTGAACGCCTGCCGGCACTGGCCGACGGCTCCCGCAAAGTCGCCTCGCCAAAACTTCAGCCACCCCGCCGCCAGAATCGCCTCCAGCGACGCCGGGTCCGCCTTAGCCAGCGTTGCGGCCGCATCGTCCATTCGTCCCTGCGGTGCCAGGACGTGCGTGGCCAGCCCCGTCAATGCGTCGATGCGGGACGGGTCTAGTTCCAGCGCTCGCAGAAACGCCTGCTCCGCCGCGCCGGGCGCCTTACCCAGCACGGCGTAGGCGTATCCAAGCGCCACTTGCGCGTCCACCGAATCGGCCGGAAGAGCCAGCGCGGCTCGAATCGCGTCGCCCAAAACTTCTTGCGGCGACAGTAAGCCTCGGGCGGCTTCCAGAACTTCAGCCAGCGCCAGCGGCCGCGCCGGTATCGCCGCGCTTACCGCAGTGGCCGCGAACTGGGAGTCGGACACGGAGGACGTCGCCGCCGCAATGGGCTCCCCATCCACGCGCTGCCGCAGCACCCCCGTCACCGCTTGCGCCAACTCATCCTGCACCGCCAGGGCGTTTGCCAAGTCGCGGTCAAACCGCTCCGACCAAACCTGATACCCGCTACCGGCATCCGTCAGCTTGATGATCACGCGGACCATCGTCCCAGTCCCTCGCGCGCTGCCCTCCAACAACAGATTCACGTTCAACTGCGCGCCCACTTTGCGAAGATCTTCGGTCTTCCCTTTGAAGCGCGCCGCCGACGTGGTGGCCGCAACCTGCAATCCCACCACGCTTTGCAGTTGATACGCGATCTCTTCCGTCAACCCGTCGCAGAAGGCCGCCAGTTTTTCGTCACCGCTCGCGCTGGTAAAGGGGAGCACGGCGATGGCCGGTTCCTCCGGCAGCGGCTCCGATTGTTGCAAACCTTCCCGCAACTCGGCGCGCAGATCCTCCACCATTAAGTCCATCGTCGGATAACGGTCCTCGGGGCGCTTGGCCATGCCCTTTTCCACGATCTTCTGCAATCCGTCGGAGACCCCCGGACGCTGTTCGCTAATCCGCGGCACCGCGTTGTACATCACCTCCTGCAGGAACGCCGCCGCGTTCTTCGAGCGGAAGGCCTTCTCTCCGGTGAGTAACTCGAACAACAGCGCGCTCAATGAATAAATGTCGCCGCGATGATCCACCGGCGAGCCCTGTAACTTCTCCGGTACAAACGTGCCGAACGCTCCCGTCACCGATCCGCCCCCGGCGAACGTCGGCCCATCCAGGAACCGGGCCTTGCCGAAGTTCGTGATTTTCACCGCGTGTGTCGGCGTGACCACGATGTTATCCGCGTTTACATCCCGGTGAACGACGCCGTGACGGTGGGCCTCCGCCAGTCCCTGCGCCACCGACAGAACATACTCCACGCACCGGTCGACGGGAATCATTTCACCCGAAGTGATGGCCCGCCGCAGCCGGTCGCGCAACGTCCCGCCCGGTAGATACTCATATATAAGAAACCGTCCGCCCTCACCGTCGATGACGTCGAAAATCGAGGAGATATTCGGATGACTTAGAGACACGCCCGCGCGCGTCTCTTTTATAAAGGACGTAAGCGCGTCCGCGTCATTCTCGGGAATGTCGATCGCCTTCAACAAGACGATGCGATCCAATTTCAGATCTTTCGCCTTATAGACCGTGCTCGTCTCCGCGGTCGCCAGCTTTTCCAGAACCAGGTATTGCTCGATCGTCCTGCCAATCATGCGGTCCCTCGATCTCCGCTGGCCGGGGGATGCGCTTCGATGTCCGTGCGCGCCGCGGGAATCAGCGCCGGAAACGCGGCCGTACCCGTCGACGCCAGCCGCGCCGGCACAATCGTCCGCGTCGTTTTCGTCGCATTGCAGGCGTAGTCTCCGGTGAAGGACCAGCCGGTTTGCAATAGAATTCCCAACTGTCCCGGCGCGTGCGCGGACCATAACGCCAGGTACGAGCGGCACTCCAAATACCGCCATATCTGTTCGATCGCGCCTCCATCCTGCACCTTCCAACTCGACGTGGGCGCAATCCGCGCGCGAACGATAATCGGCTCTCCGGCGCTCGACGCTAACGGCCCCTCCGGAGCGCTTCCCGGCAAACAACGGCCGCCGGATGGCGCGTCGAGTAATGGGCCTTCATCGAAATCCACGGTCTTTTCAGTTCCGTCCGCGTCATAACGGTAGCCGGCGCGCAACGCTTTGCCGCCCTTGTAGCGCGCGCCCGAGTTGTCGCTCACAATGTTATTGATCCAGCCGCCGTGAATGGCCTCCACGCCCCGGCGCCCATCCGGCCCCCCGCCCGTAAGGGTCACGGCCGCCTGTAGATTTATCGCGGCGTCCTTGCCGCTATGCAGCCGGAATTGATCGGTGCCGGGCACCCGCGCACAGGCGCAGAATCGCCCGTTGAAAGCGCTCGTATTTTCCGTCATCGCGGCGTGCACCAATGTGATTTCCAACTCCACCGAAGGGCCGCCCCACCCTTCCGCGTCTCCCGCCGTCGCCCGCAGGTGAAACGTGCCGGCCGCGTCCGTCAACATCGTCGCGCCCTCGGCCGTCTCCTTCAGCGCCGGTAGCGGATTGGCCGAAAGTTTGCGAACGGCGCCGGCGTCGTCGGCATTTCGAGAAACTGTCCAACGCAGTCCAACCCCCTTCGGCGCCACTTCGGCCCGCAATCGCACCGCGCCGTCCGCATCCGCGGCGCCCGCCAACAGGACGAGCGGATTCGCGCTCGTCGTCGTAACGCCGGCGGTCTCGGGCAGGCGCTTCGTTTTGGACGGCGTGCCTGCGATTTCCGCGGCGATCGGAGTTATCGACACAACGGTCGCCGCGACACCGTCGCCGGCCGCGTTGCTGTTCTCAACCGACAACTGCACGCCCGCGTCTCCCGGCGCTTTGCTGGGCGCCGCGCCTTCCAGCCAGAAGTTGACGGCCTCTCCCGGAGCGTCGAAACTAAAGCCCTCGGAGAGGGCATGGCCGTCCGTCGAAGTTTCCGTGGCGAACAGCTTCAAGGACGGCCCGCCCGGAGTGGATCGAATCGTCAATCGACCTGAAAATGAGCTCGGTTCCACCGGCCGCACCGCAATGCGCCGCCGCGTTCCCGCCAGTCCCACGCATATCTCCCCGGGGCCTCCGTCCAGGGTTAGTTCCACCGCCAGCATCGTCGTCTCCGTCTTCCCCCCACGCAACGGCTCCAACGTCAACGTCACCTCTCCGGCGGTGGCGGCTTCGGCGTAAATCGTAATGTCAGGCTCCAAATGGGCCGGCGGAATCGAGTAGCTTCCACCCAAAAAGGGTAACTCTTCCGCTGCCGTGACGGTGCGAAAGAATCGTACCGCCGCGGAGGATCTGCGCAACGTCCCACCCTGTCCAGCGCCTTGCAACAGGACCGGCACCCGTTGGCGCGCCGCCATCCCTTTGGCTACGGCCAGAACGCGCTGCGCCGGGACGATCACGGGCGCCAACTCTTCCCCCGCGTCCGGCGCCGTCCCCAATGCCTGCGGCGTGACCCGCAAATCCTTGCCCCGAAACTCGAATTGCGTCAACGTTCGCGATTCATCGGATACCGTCCAAAACGACTTCACCGGTCCGAACACAGTCTGCAATTCCGTCGTGCTGCACGTTGGCAAATAGACGCGCAGCACCCGCGGGTCATAGTAGCGGAACAACATCCGCCGTCCCGATGTGTCCTTCACCGTTAGAAAGGTTCGCAGATGACGCCGCAGTTCTTGAAGCGAGGTGTCGCATTGCAGGAAGATGCCAAGATTGCGGCCCAGGTTCTTGGCCAGATACGTCGTGAACTTGTCCTCGGGGTCCAGTTGCACCAGATATGGCGCCGCCATTTCCAGGGCCTCCGGCAGGGCGCCGGCGAACAGGCAGCTATGGGGGAGAAACGAATTCGTCAGCGTCCAGTAGACCTGTTGATCCTGCGCGGCGTCCACGATCGCCCAGATATCCGGGCGATGGCCCTTGGGCCAAAGTACGCGTTGCAATTCTTCCTTCATTGCAGCGCCGCCTGCCTTGCGGCGTGTTGCGCGCATTCTTCGCAGAACGGAAATGCGGCCCTGGCCGCCGCCAGCAGTACCGCCGCCTGGGCCACGCCGTCGTGGCCGCCCTCGAAGGTGGGCTCATCCTCCGCAACCTCCGCCGGCGTCTGCGATCTTCTCTCCGCGGCGACGGGCGCCACAGGAGTCTGCCCCAATAGATTTCCCGGCCGCCGCTCCCGTTGCGGCATGGCCACCAGGAACTCTCCCGACTCGAGCATTCGCGCCAAGCTCTGGATCACTTGCTCATCGGACAAATTCGCCGTCGCCGCCGCGGATCCCGTCGCCGCCGCTTGCCGCCGGAAACTCGCCATTGCCACCGTGTCGGTGCGAAACCCATTCAGAAACTGGACCGCCGACCGGAGGTCCCAACGCATGCGAAGATCTTCCCGCCGGAAGAACTGGTATTCCCGTCCGCGACCGAATCGTATCGAGCTCATCTAGACACCGGAAAAATAGCCATCTTAGTATACATCGCGGCTAACTCAATTCGTCGTAACGGCTCATCGGTCCTCCGCCCAGCACGTCCTTCCAGTGATCGTAATACTGGACCGTGCGGCGGTAGCCGCCGTGCGACGCCACGCGCTTGGTGCAATCCACCACGTAGATGTTCGGCGTCTTCTCCAACGTGATCTTTTTATTTCGCGGCGCCTTCAATCCCAGCGCTGCATGAATGCCGTCCAGAATGTCGCCAATCCAGAAGCTCCCGCTCAGCACCGGGTCTTTATTCGAGTGGTAGACGAAACACCGGTTGCACGACGATACGGAATCGAAAAAGGTCCCGCCCGGCTCCAGAATGTTGTTGTCCGTCGCCGCCGCCGTCAGGATCAGGTTATCGACGAAAGTTTTCTTCGGATCCGCCAGCGCCTTAAGCGCCACGCGCGCTCCCAAGCTGTGCGTTTGAACGTCCACGGTCATAGCCACCGTGCGCAGAGCGTTCACCAGATCCCGCAAGAACGGTCCCGAACGACCCGCTTTCGGGACCGCCCCGAAATAGCCGACCGGCGTCCGCGATCCCGGCCACGTAAAACCCACGATCAGCCCGTACCCGGTGGGTCCGTTCAATCCCGGCTGGTCCATTCCCTTCACCAGTTCCCAATAAGCTTTCGTGACGTTTTCGATCGGATTGTTGAACCCGTGCACCAGCACGCATACATGTTTGTTTGCGGCCCCCTTTAGAATCGCCTCCAGCGGGACGTCCTTGAACGCCGTGTGCGAGCCGGGGTTCGTGTAATTTCGATACTGGTTCTCTTTCGCTATAAAAACGTTGGAATCAAAGTTACGCCGGCAACTGACAACGTACATAAGAGTAAACTCCTTCTCGAGTTCGACTCTATGCCGAACCCACGATCAAATATTCTACTTCAGAATCTACTAAGAGGGGCCGGGCAGCTTCAAATCCGGCCGCGCCGCCCGTAGCCGCTCTATTCCATCGCCCGTAACTCGCGTCCCCTCCAGCGTCACCACTCGCAGCGATATCCATTCCGCTAGGAGCGGCACCACCGAATCGTCGATATTTTTCGCCAGCGCCAATCGCAGTTCGCGCAGATTGCCCAATCCCCGCAATGCCCGCAGTCCCGCCGCATTCACCGGCGTCCGGCTCAGGTCCAGCATCTCCAACTTCTTCAGTCCCGCCAACTTTTCCAACCCTTCCAACGTCTGCCGCTGTTCTTCCTTCAACCCCGGCTTATCCGCGCCAATGTCATTCAATATTGCGCCGCTAAGGTTCAGTGAGACCAGATTTTCGAGCGTTCCCAACTCCCCCAATACCATCCCATTCAACGTCAATCCCCAGTGTCCGGAATCCACCCGCTGCATTCCGCTCACATCCAGGTGCCGCAACGCCGGCAGTAACTTCAGCGAGGAAAGCGCCACCACGCCGATCCGCGTCCCGCCAATCGCCAGCCGCTCCAGTTGCGGCAACTCCGCCAGTAACTCAACACCCGCATCGTCAATCTGAGAGTAGCTAATGTCCAGCGAACGCAATGCGCCGAGGCTTGACAAATGCTCAAACACGCGGCTCGTCACCTTCGTCCCGCGCAGGTTGAGCCGCTCTAATCGCTGCAAGCCCTTCAACGCCGCCATGCCGTCGTCCGTGAAAAACTCCGCGAAGTAAAGGTCCAGGTCCCGTAGCGAATGTAACCCCCGCAGCCGCTCCAACCCGGCATCGGTCACACGCGTCTGCGCCAGGCTCAGCCGTTCCAATGACGCCATTCCCGCCACGCGATCCAGATCGGAGTCCGTGGTCCAGCCGGCTGTTAAATCGAGCGCCGTCTGGCCTTGCAGCGTCAACGCCGCGATTAGGCAGATAATTCTCACGCTCGCCTCCGATGCGGCATCCCGCCTTCTTTATCCCAAACCACTCGTAAATGGGGGAGCGCCGCGCGCAACTTCTCCAACCCTTTCGCCGTCAGAAGCGAGTGGTACAAATCCAGTTGCCGCAATTTTGCGAATCCCGTTAATAGCCCGACACCTCCGTCCGTAACATTGGTGCTGTCCAGGTTCAATGTCTCTAACTGTTGCAACGCGGCCAACTTTTCCAGGCCCGTGTCATCCAACTCCGCGTAGGACAAATCCAACTCGCGCAGCGCCGTTAGCTTCGCTATCCCTTCCATCCCCACGTTCGAGATACGTGTCCGCGCCAAGTCCAAACTCTCCAACTCCTTTAGTGTTCCCAGCTTCCGGACCAGCGTCAAATCGGTGATCCGCGTATCCCGCAAGCGTAGCGATCGCAGTCTCGCAAATTTGTCCAGCGGCGCGTTGTCGCTAACGTCTGCGGCCGACAAATCCAAATGCACAAGCGGCAGCGCCGTCAATGCCGCCAGACCCGGTCCCGTCACGTCGCTTTCCGCCAGCACCAGCCGCTGCAACCGGCCCAACCGCGCCACGCCGGCAATTGACACATCGTTTGCCGGCGTCCCCAGCAAACTCAACTCTTCCAACGCCGAACCCTCCGGCCATTCCGCGAAAGCCGCGCCCTCCACATATGTATTGTTCAGCCGCAGCCGCCTTAAGTTCCGCAGGCCGCCCAGCGCCGCCAGTCCCGCATCCGAAACCTGCGTGTTGTTCAGCGTCAACTCCTCCAGCGTGCCGATACCGGCCAATGTAGCCATCGCCGCATCGCCCAGGTCCGTCGCTTCCAGATCCAATACGCGAAGCCCGGGCATCCGCGTCAGCGCCGCAATCGCGCCCGCATCCAGCGGTACGCCTCGCAGCGATACGAAGCCATCTTCCGGTCGAATCGTCCCGCCGATCGCTCGCACCCACGCGTTTAATGCCGCCGGGTCACGGCCCTTCGGCGTCGCCAGCTTCGATATCTCCCGCGCGCCTCCCCCGGCATACTGAACCCGCGCCCGCGGCAGCGCCGCCCGTAATGCGTCATACCCGGCCGCGGTCACTCGCGTGTACCGGATATCGATGTCCCGTAACTTCGTCAACGTACTCAGCCGCGCCAACCCCGCGTTCGATATCTTCGTCCGGTATAAGTTCAAGGTCTCTAAGTTAGTCAATTGCTCCAGCGTCGCCACCGCCGCGTCGGAAATCGAAGTCCCCTGCAGATCCAGCCGCCGCAGTGCGCGCAGCCGCGCCAGGTGCACCACGGACTCATCCCGGACGCCTGTCCCATGCAGGTCCAGATCTTCCAGTTCCGTCAAGCCCGCCAGCGGTGCTAAATCGGACACGAATGTGTCCCCCGCCCACAGTCTGCGCAACCCTTTCATACCCGCTAGCGCCTCCAAATCCGCGACCGGGCAAAGCGTCACATCCAGCGACTGCAAGTTCACGAAGTATCGCAGTCCCGGACCCTTCACCTCCGCCTGCCGAAGCGCCAATTCCCGCAACTGCGTAAGGGAAGCGATCTCGACCAGCCCCGAGTCCCTGAACCGGATCCGGTCCAGAAAGTGATCGCTAAACGTTAGCTTCTCCAGTGAAGTTACCGGAGCTAGAAACTTAAGTAGCTTACTCAAATCCTTGCCGCCATCGACGTTGCGATTCCATAGCGGTCCAGGCAACCGCAACTCACGCAAGTGCCGCAAGCCCGTCATTCGCTCCAGGTCTTCCGGAACCGCGTTCACCGCCACCCAGTCCACCATTTCAACCTGGTAATCGCCCGCCGGCAGTTCCGCCAGCCCTTGAATCACCTGTCCGCCGATCCCCACGCGCCCGCCCTCAATCAGCGTCCAGCGCGCCACCGCCTGATCCGCCGGGCCGGCAATGGCCGTTACAGCCAACGCCCATAACGCCAACCCGCGCATCAGACAATCTCGCTAAGTCTACGCTCGGCCGTCGGAAACGCCTTCACTTGCGCGCCCATCACCTCATTCGCCACCGTCAAATACAAATCGCCCAATGTCCCGGTGGTATGCGTGTGCAGGCCCGTTTTCCAGCCGCCGGCGTGGCCGGCCAGAATCAGCGCCAGGTTATTGTTCTTGTGGGCGTTGGCCTCGGCGTGTTCATGCGCCATGATCAGCGCCGTGTTATCCAACAGGGTTCGATCCCCCTCCGGCGTCGCCTTCAGCCGGCCCACCAGGTACGCAAACTCCTCTACATGCCACCGGCAGATATCGCGCAGAATCCGCATCCCGCGCGGCGTCTCCACGTCTCCGTGCGTGTACTCATGGTGCCGTTGCGCGGTATGTCCCAGCCACGGGAATCGCGTCAATCCCTGGCACTTCGTCAACATGTAGGACGCCACCTGCGTCTGCTGCGACGCCAGCGCATGCACCAGCAAATCGCTCTGCAGTTTGGCAATCCGCGGATAATCGCGCAAGTCCACAGCCTCCGCCGGCCGCTCCACATGTTGCCCGTATTCCCGAGGCAAAGTCGCAATGGAAGTCTCCAACTCCCGCACCGACTGCAAGTACTCGTCGAGCTTACGCCGGTCCGTCGCGCCCAACTGTCCTTGCAACGCCTGCGTCTGCTCCTTAACGGCATCGAGAATGCTCTTCTGCCGCGTCACCCAGGCCGCTTCCTTTACTCCAAACAAGCGTTCAAACAGCCGGTGCGGAATCATCTCCGGCGGCAGCGGACGATCCCGGTCCGCCCAACTCAAATTCCGCTGAATACTCTCCCCAAACGACTCCTGGCACACGCCCACCTGCAAAGACCGGAACCGCGTGTCGCCGCCAATTTTCTGCGCAATCACTTGGTCTATCGATGGGCCGCCCGCGCCGCGCCCCGTGTAAGTCTTGCATGACACCACCGCGCTCATCGACGGATAGTGGCTGTTGCCAGGCCCCGGGAGGCGCGCCGCCGCGCTGTCCAACCCGGTGACGATATGCATGTCTTCGCGATACGCCGCCAGCGGTTGCAGACAAGACGGCATGATGTAATCGGCGCCAGTCTCCCTCGGCACCCAATACTTTTCCGGAATCCCATTGCCGTTGAACCAAAATACGAAACGCTTCGGTACCGTCTTCGAGACGCCCGCCGCATACGCCGTCCCGCTCGTATTGAACATAGCCTCCAGCGGCGGCAATCCCAGCCGGATAAAGGATCCCGCCACGCCCACTCCGCGCAGGAAGGTTCGCCGGGCAAGTCGAGTATCAATTGGCATGTAAGGATTCCTCCAGAAAGGGGCGAGAGGTGACAATCGCCAGCACCAACTCCCGGAAGCGGAAGCCGGACTTAACGAATCGCTCGTAGGCCTCGTCGAGATGCGGCCGGTCCGCCTCCGTCTCGGCTCTGCCTAGAGCATAACGAAAAAACTGCTTCACAACACATCGCTGGCAAGCCGGCGTCGATGCCAATATGCGCCCCGCCTCCGCCGGACTCGAAAAATCCGAATTTGGAATGCCCAGGATGGTCGCCTTCGTGTCCACAACCAGTTCTACGGGTACCCCGTCCCGCCGCAGGCCCTTCTTCGCTTTATCCATCTTTGGATAAGTCAGTGCCACCTGCTTCTCACGGTACCGGCCAATCGCATCGAACTGTTCAAAGCCGAATCCGATCGGGTCCACCAGCCGGTGGCACGACGCGCAACTCGCGTTCGATAAATGCATCGCCAGCCGGTCGCGATTTGTCATCGGCTGATCGTCTGAAAACGCCGGCAGCGTTGTGCTCACGCCCGGCGGTGGCGGCGGGACGATCTGGCACAGAAAATGTTCCCGCACAAACAGTCCGCGCTCGGTCGGCGCAGTTTCCGATGGCTTCGACGTCAGTGTTAAAAACGAAGCGTGCCCCAAAATTCCTGAACGTTTCTCACCAGCCGAAAACCGCGTCAATGCAAACTCGCTCTCCGGCGCCGGCGCCCCATAGAGCTGCGCCAACGGTAAATTCAAAAAGCTGTAATCGGCCGTGAAGAACTCCAGAAACGGCTTGTCTTCCCACACCAGATAAGAAAAGAACCGCGTGGTCTCTTCCAACATGGATTGAATCAGTTCCGGCCCAAATTCCGGAAACAGTCTTCTCTCCCGAAGTGCGCCCTTTACACGGTCAAACCGCAGCCACTCCGCCAGGAACTGATTCATCGCCTGCCGCGCCCGCCCGTCCTGCATCAGCCGCCGCGCCTGTTGTTCGATCTGCGCCCGCGTGACCAACTGGCCCTTCGCCGCCGCCGCCCGCAATGCCTCATCCGGCGCCGTATCCCAGAGTAAATAGGACAGTCGCGCCGCCGTCGCATACGAACCCGTTCCCGTGTGAAACAGGAATGCGGGCGACTGCAACATCGCCTCCACCGCTGTTTGCGCATCAAACCCCGGTCCCAAAAGCGCAAAGGCCGGTCGCGGCCCCGAACCGTTCACGGACTCTCGCCCAACCCCAGCCGCGACCGAGTCCGTTTTGCGCGAGTTCATCAAAAGCCTCTCGAAACTCGCCGCCTCGCGCGCCGTCAAAGGTCTCCGGAACGCCCGCTCGCCAAACACTCGAACAAACTTTGCCCCGCACGCCGAGTCCTTCTTGTCGCATGGGATCGACCGGGCCAAGGCGCCCGACCGCGCGGCATCCCGCGCCAGCTTCGCCGCCGCCCTCGCGTAGTCCTCCGCCAGCAATGGTGAAATGCTTTGTCCGTCCGCCTGGTTTGTAAATCCGTTTACAAAGTCCTCCGGCGGAAACCGGTTGGCCGGCCGTGTCCGGTCGCCCAGCAGATCGGCTACCGTGTTGTTGTACTGGCTGTGTGTCAACCGTCGCAGCACAACCGATAGAGGCTTAGCCGGCCCCGCCGCCACCGCACTCTCCGGCAACGACGCCAAATAGACAGCCCACTCCCGCAACGCCGCTTCCTCCGGCGACCCCTGTTTCAACCGCTCGCCGCCCGGATGGGTCACCCGGTTCGTCGGCTTCAACACTAGCAAGGAATCGGCGGGCCGCGCCCGGTTCACCAGCTTCTGCAACGAGAGCCCAAATCGCCGAACTTCCTCCGCTGGCGCCCCCTCGCCCGGGAACGCTAAACGGCTCGCCGATCCGACGCCATTCTCGTTATGGCACGCCCGGCACTGCGCTTTCTCCAGTAACGGATAAACACGCGCCGCAAAGTCGGGACCTTGCGCCGCCAACGGTAGTCCGAGTAATAAGGCGTAAAACCTCACGTTTGCCTGACCGCAGCTTATCAAATTTTGATAGCATCGCCATTATGCGGATCTGGCTGTTTTTGAGCGTCACGGCACTCGCCTGGGCCGATGGCCGCCTGCTCCCTTTACTTAGTCGGCACTGCGGCTCCTGCCACGGCGGCGTCCAGGCGCAAGGCGGTCTTAGTGTCAACTCCATCGAATCGCTTCACAAAGGCGGTAAGCACGGCCCGGCGTTGGAACTCATCGTTCCTCACATTACCGGCGAAAAGACTCCGCGAATGCCCCTCGGCGGCGAACTTTCAGCCGCTGTCATCGACGAAATCAAAGCCGCCATAAAGAGCCTTCCCGTTCAGCCAAAGGTCCCAAAGCAGGATGAACACTGGACCTGGCTCCTCCAAACCCCAACAAAGCCCACCCCGCCCACCGTCCAAAACGCCAATTGGCCTCGCAACCCCATCGATGCCTATGTCCTCTCTAAACTCGAAAAGCAAAATCTCACTCCCGCCCCCGAAGCCGACCGCCGCACCCTCCTCCGCCGTATCTATTTCGATCTGATCGGCATTCCACCCACCCCCGAAGAAACCAGCGCCTTCCTCGCCGACGCCGACCCGCGAGCCTACGAAAAACAGATTGATCGTCTCCTGGCCGATCCCCGTTATGGCGAGCGCTGGGGCCGCCACTGGCTCGATCTCGTTCGCTATGCCGAATCCGACGGCTTCGCCATTGACGGCGAACGTCCCACCGCCTGGCGCTACCGCGACTACGTCATCCGCGCCTTCAACAACGACAAACCCTACGACGTGTTCATGCAGGAACAAATCGCCGGAGACGAATACCGCGGCAAAAAGGCCAGCCCGCTCGCCGACCGTATAGTGGCTCTCGGCTTCCTCCGCTTCGCGCCTTGGGAGGCCGACGCCAACTCGAAGAAGCAGCTTCGGCAGGACTTCCTCAACGACGTTACCGGCACTGTCGGCAGCGTCTTCCTCGGCCTTACCACCGGCTGCGCCCAGTGCCACGATCACAAGTACGATCCCATCAAGCAAAAGGATTATTACCGCCTCCAGGCCTTCTTCGCCGGCACCGCCACCGCGGACCTTCCCATCGGTTTCGACGCCGTTGAGAATCCTAACGAAATGAAACGCCAAATGCGCTTGCACGAGGACGAAGCCGAAGTCGCGGAGCGGGAACTGGACCGCCAGCGCGATGCCCTTAAACAGCTCTACATGTCGCTCTTCCACGTCAAGGACGACGATCCCAAAGTCAAGCAATTCCTCGGCAAGCTCAACACGAAGAATCTCTTCTTCCTCGATCAGGATCTCCCTCTCGTCAAAGAGCCCGAATGGCGCCAGCCGCTGAAAGCTTACTTCGATACGCGCGACCGCATGCAGCGGGAACAGGAACTCGTCCGCCGCTATCAAGCCCTCGCTTACGCGGTAAAAGACATCGCCCCGCCAGCCGCTCCCGACGTGCCCGACACCTACATCCTCTCCGGCGGCGACCTCTATGCCCGGGGCGAGAAAGTGGACCCCGGTTTCCTCTTCACCTCCGCCAACGCCGAAATTCCTTTCGCCGGCGGCAGCAACGGCCGCCGCCTCGCCCTCGCCGAATGGATCTCATCGGAGCAAAACCCTTTCGCGGCCCGCGTCATGGTCAATCGCCTCTGGCACCGGCACTTCGGCGAAGGTCTAATCCGCACGCCCAGCGATTTCGGCCGCAACGGCGAACTGCCCACGCATCCCGAGTTACTCGATTGGCTCGCCACGCAGTTCATCGAAAACAAGTGGAGCGTCAAAGCCATGCACAAGCTGATGCTCACTTCCGCCGCCTACCGCCAATCGACCCTTCACCCCAAGCAAACCGAATATGCCGCCGCCGACCCCACGAATCGCCTTCTGTGGCGTATGAACTGGCAACGTCTCGATGCCGAAGCGCTCCGCGATTCCATCCTCGCCGTCAGCGGTCGCCTCAATCAAACACCCGGCGGACCGCCCGTGCTTTTCAACGTCCCTGAAGACGTCGCCCAAGGCTTCGAGTTCTTCAAGTGGTTCCCGTCTTCGGAAGAGGAGCAACGCCGCCGTAGCGTCTATTTGATCCAGCGCCGCAGCGTGCTGCTGCCCATGGCCGAAATCTTCGACGCGCCAAACTTAAGCACCTCCTGCGCCCGCCGCCTGACAACGATCGTCGCTCCGCAAGCGTTGACTCTGTTGAACGGCGCACTCACCCGCACCGAGGCCCAGCATCTCGCCGCTCGCGTGCGGAAGGCCGCCGACCCCATCCAGGAAGCCTTCTGGCTGACGTTAAGCCGCCCGCCCACGCCCACCGAAAAGCAAACAGCCCAGACTCTTGTCGGCCAAGGCCCCGACGGACTGGCTTCCCTCGCGGCCGTACTCTTTAACCTCAACGAATTCCTTTATGTGGAGTAACACCATGCACCGTCGCCAATGGATTTATCAAAGCGCATTTGGCCTCGGCGGCGCCGCGCTGGGCCAGTTGCTCGCGGCCGAAGGAGATGGGGCGGGGAAGCGCCCTCACCACCCGCCCAAAGCCGACGCCTGCATCTTTCTCGGCATGCTGGGCGGCGTCAGTCAGGTCGATACTTTCGATCCCAAGCCCAAACTCGCCGAACTCAACGGCAAAATCATGGACTGGTCGAAGGAGAAGAAAACCGATCAACCCAACCTCTTCGCCAAGCCACGAAAGTTCGTCGCCAGCCCCTTCAAATTCCAACGCTACGGCAAGTGCGGTCGCGAGGTTTCCGAACTGCTCCCCCATACCGCGCAGTGTGTCGATGATCTCGCCGTCGTCCGCAGCGTGCAGTCGGACAATGGGAACCATCCCGCCGCCGTGTTTCAAATGAACACCGGCTTCATCATCCCGGGTAACCCCGCCGTGGGCGCCTGGGTCATCTACGGCCTTGGCACGGCTAACAAGAACCTTCCCGCCTTCGTCGCCATGCCCGATTTCCGCTCGATCCCTTTCAGCGGCGCGCAACAGTGGGGCAGCGGCTACCTGCCGGCCGAGTACCAAGGCACCGTGCTCCGCGCCGCCGCCGAGCCCATTCGCGACTTGGCCTCTCCCGCCGGCATCGACCCGACACTCATCACAGCCGAACGCGAAGCCCTTCGCGGCCTCAATAGCGCCTACCAGCAGGCCCGTCCGGACAACGCCGATCTCCAAGCCCGGATCGACTCCTACGAACTCGCCTATCGCATGCAAATGGAAGTCCCCCGCGTGCTCTCGATCGACAGCGAACCCGAAGCGGTGAAGGAGGCATACGGTCTCAACGATCCCGTCACCGCCTCTTTCGGCCGCCGCTGCCTAATGGCCCGCAAGCTGGTTGAAGCCGGCGTCCGTTTCGTGGAAGTGTTCACGCCCTCTCAAAGCTGGGACGCGCACGGCGACATCAAAAAGAACCACGAGAAGAACGCTCGTGAGACCGATAAGCCCATTGCCGCGCTGCTCAAGGATCTCAAGGAACGCGGCATGCTCGCCCGGACGCTCGTGGTCTACATGGGCGAATTCGGCCGCACGCCGGATACGCCCGCGGAACAGGAGACGCCCGGACGCGATCACAATACGCGCTGCCAAAGCATGTGGTTCGCCGGCGGCGGCGCGCAGGGTGGAACTATCATCGGAACCACCGACGAAATCGGGCACAAAGCCGTGGAAGATATCTATCACATGCACGATGTCCACGCGACCATCCTGCATCTGATGGGCCTCAACGACATGCGCCTTACCTATTACTTCGCCGGCCGCAACCGGCGGCTGACCGACCTCGGCGGCCGCCGCATCCAGGAAATCCTCTGATAGTTTGGGCATCCGCATGGAACAGTGCGGTGCCAGTCTCGTCGGCCTACGTGTCCCCTTCACTTAGGTGCTACGGCCACCCAAGTCGCAAACGAACCAACACATGCACCGGGTCGCGAATGGCGGCGGTGGCCTTGAAGCGTCGGCCTACGTGTCCCCTTCACTTAGGTGCGGCGGCCACCCAAGTCGAAAACGAACCAACACATGCGCCGGGTCGCGAACGGCGGCCGCGGCCTTGAAGCGCCGGCCTACGTGTCCCCTTCACTTAGGTGCTGCGGCCACCGAAGGCGCAAACGAACCAACACATGCGCCAGACCGCGAACGGCGGCCGCGGCCTTGAAGCGCCGGCCCACGTGTCCCCTTCACTTCGGTGCCGCGGCCACCCAAGTCGCAAACGAACCAACGGACGGAACTCGTATTGGGTGGGTTCGTTTGCTTCCGTCCCAACCGCCACCAGGTCGACGCGCGGGTAAATTATCTCCCGCTACTCTCACCGCAGAATCGGAAAACTCGCCTTCGCCGAAGCCACCGGCCGCTCGTGCCCGGAAACTAAACGTCCTATCGCAACCGAAGTCCGGAAAATGGGATTGATTTGAACCAGTCCGCCCAGCTTATGATCGGCAATCGCCTTCAACCCGGCCGACGCAATACACCCGCATGAGCTGCAATCCGGGTCGCCCCCAAACTGGCACGGCTGAATTAACGTCTTCAAATCGGCGGAAATCGTCTTTGTCGTCTGCGAGAAAATACAGGTTTCCGGCGAGGCCGGAGGCGTCAAATATTCCTCGATCATTCTCGCGTGCATATCCAGTTTCGGAAATGTCTTCCGCAAGGCCAGCATTTCCCCGACCGCCTTTTTCCGCTCCTTCGGCGAGAGAATCTCCGGCAGTACATCTCCGCGTTGCGGCGTGAAGATCGAGAACCACACCCGTTTTATCTCCGTCCGTGGTGTCCAAAACCGCAAAAACTCTTCCAAATAGCCGTCCCGTTGCATCATTTGCGCGGTTATCGTGCAATGAACCGTGATGTTTTGCCCCTCGATGTTCTTCAGGATGCGCTCATAGGTTGCCGGCTTCCGCCGTATGTCGTGCTCTTCGCGCAAACCATCTATCGAAACAACTACATTCAGACCGGCGACGTCCGCCCATTCCGCCGGCAAGGGACGGAACGCACTCGTCACCAACTGAATATGCACGCCTTTGGCGAGAATAAGCGGAATCACCGCGTCCATCTCCCGGTAGCGCACGAGCGGATCACCGCCGACAAGCGAGAGATGCAACGGGCGATGCCGGTCGACAACATCCAGAATGCCGTCGATCAACTCCTGACCCTTGCGATCTCGTAACTGCCGCAAAGTCGTTTCGCCGCCAAGATGATTATCATCGTAGGCGTAACATCCGGGACATCGCAACGGACATTCGCGCGTCACTTCAATGGAAAGCGACGGAGCCTGTCCTCGCAGTATCTTGCCCCATGCACGTACTATCTCTGAACTCTTCAGGGAGGCGGCCTCCTTTCGAAACCGAATAAGCCCTACCTTCCCAACGTAGCATCGTGGCGGACGTCCTACAGTTAAATTCTCAGCTCCTCCGGGATGACTTAGCGATCTGCGCCCGCGAATTCTCGAAAATCGCCGATGCGGTCGCCGCCGCGGGCGGTAACAGCATGGACGATTCGCCATACTGCACCATGGCCGCCGGAGACATACCCTCGTCCTGCCGATGGAATCGCAGTGCCCCCTCCTCGCAGTCGACGCGTACCAGGTCTCCAGGGCGGACCTGGCCGGTAGCGATCAGGTTCGACAGCGGCTGCACCAGCAGCCTCTCGATGGCTCGCTTCAAATGCCTCGCGCCGTACTTGGCGTCAATTCCCTGTTTTAGGATGAGGTCCTTGGCCTCTCCCGTTGCGTTGAACACAAAGGATCGCTCCGCCGACGAGGTGAATATCCGCTGCTGCACATGCTGTAATTCGATGTCGAGAATCCGCCGAATCTCGTTTTCCCCAAGGGGTTGGAACACCACTACTTTATCGAGCCGGTTCATAAATTCGGGCGTGAATTTCTTCCGCGCCGCATCCGCTCCGCTTTTGGCGATTTTCGACGCGGTCTTGTCGTCGATGGCCGTTCCCTCCGCCGCCGGCCCCATCGCGCTCAGCCCGAATCCCATTTTGGGGTTCAAGATGGAACTCATTTCCGTCGATCCGAGATTCGAAGTCATGAAAATCATCGCCCGCGAGAAGTCCACCTTCCGGTTATCTCCCAACGTCAGCGTCGCCTTGTCGAGGATTCCGAGCAACAGGTTCCACAGTGCGTCCGACGCTTTTTCGATCTCGTCGAACAGGATAAAACTGATCTTGTACTTCTCGGTGTGATACTGATTGATCACTTCCTGGCTCAGCAGCGGGTGCGTTTCCCGGTGGCCGAGGTACCCCGGAGGCGACCCAATCAGCTTGGCGATCTCGTGCGAATGCTGGAATTCAGCGCAGTCGATCTTGATCACCCCGCGAGGATTTTGGATCAGCGCTTCCGACGTGGCCTCCACGATTCGCGTTTTTCCGGTCCCCGTAGGCCCCAAAAACAGGAAGTTGCCGATCGGACGGCCCGGCGGGTTCATTCCGGTCAGATGCATTTGATAGATGTTAACGATCTGTTCGATCGCCTCCGGCTGCCCCACAACAAGCCGCCGAAGATTGGCGTCGAGCGACTCGGCGTCACGCCCGGTGCGTGATGGATCCAGCGGCACGGACTCTTTCCCGGTAGTTTCAAAAGTGGAATTCGACATCATCGCTGCGCTACTCCTTTGCGACTGATACTGTGGCTCCCATGGTTGCCATGCGGCGGCGCCGGCCGTAACGCGGGACGGGCTTTTGGCAGGGGAATTCCGGGTCTTCTCGGCATCTTTTTTCTCTTGGTCTTTCCTGTCCGTCAGCCAGCGCGTCATGTACGTTCTCTCCGCTACATAACCTTTCGGCTTCCTTTGCGGAAGTATGAGCACGTTGCGTGCCGATTCCAGTTCTTCTCGCCGTCGGATTATTCCGAGGCCCGTTACTTCGGCGGACGAGACGGACGAATCTCCACCCGGCTCACCAGTGTCCGCTCCGGCATAGAGAGAACCGCGACCACCATCGCAGCCACATCCTGCGGCGCAATCTTCCACTCCGACGCCTTTCCGGGAGACCGTGGCGAAAACTCCGTATCCACGCTCCCCGGCATGATCGTCGTCACTCGAATCCCATCATGCCGATGGTCGAGCATCATAGCTTCGCTCATCCCGTTAAGCCCGAATTTGGACGCGTTGTACGCCGCGCCTCCCGCAAAAGGATTCTTGGCCGCCAAGCTGCTCAAATGGACGATGAACCCTCCTCCACCGCCGCGCATCGCCTGAATCGCGTAGCGCGAACACAGGAACGCGCCGGTTAAATTAACATCTATCGTCCGCTTCCAATCTTCCAGCGGCATTTCTCCGGCCGGCTGAAAGATGCCGATTCCGGCGTTCGCCACAAGTATGTCCACGCCTCCCATCCGCTCCCCGGCGAACCGGAAGAGCCCGGCGACGTCCTCCTCTCTCGACACATCCGCCGCCACTCCGAACGCCTTCGCCGAATCCAACTCCTCCACCGCCGCCGCGGTCGATTCCGCCGTCCGCCCGCAAAGCGTAACCAGAGCGCCGTCGGCCAGCAGCGCCTCCACAATAGCCCGCCCGATTCCTCGTGTGCCGCCCGTAACGATCGCGCGTTTGTTCTGCAGTGCAATGTTCATGCCATGATCCTAGCGCGTGATAGCCTGTTCGGCGATGGTCACAAAGATGACAGGGGAAGGCTTCACCCGCCGGGCGACCGGTCGCAAGGCCGGCGATATCACGCCGGAATCGAGCACGGAAGCCCAACTCCTCCCGCCGGATAGCAGGATGAAACTGCTGGAATGCGCCAGCGCGGCGTCTGCGGAGCTACTGTCCATAAACACACATTCAGCCGCAAGGCACAGCCGGAAAAACGAAGAATGACTCCCTACGATTTTCAAGTCGCGGAGCGCGAAGCGCGCGTCCGGGCCAACACGCCGGGCTCGCTCGCGGCTTACGAACGTTCCCGGAAAAGCCTCGCTGGAGGCGTTTCGACGGCGCTCCGAGCCGCGGCTAAGCCATACCCGATGTTCTATTCCCACGGCGAAGGCCCATGGATCGTCGACGTGGACGGAAACCGCTTCATCGACTACACGCTCGCGTGGGGCCCGCTTATTCTGGGCCATGCTCCCGCGGCGGTCAATGAAGCGGTGACGGCGCAGTTGACCCAAGGGCATACCTTCGGCGCGCAGCACGCCTTGGAGTATCAAGCCGCCGAGTTACTTTGCGAAGCCATTCCGTGCGCCGAAAAAGTTGCGTTCGCTAACAGTGGGACGGAGATTGTGCAGGTGGCGATGCGGCTGGCGCGCGCGGTGACCGGCCGGTCTTTGTATCTCAAATTTGAGGGTCACTATCATGGCTGGGACGATAGTGTGTTGGTAAGTTACAAGCCGGCGGCGGCCGACTGCGGTTCCATGTCGCCGGTCCCGGTTGGAAAGGGCCAGCGGCCATGGTCCGGCGCCGTGGTCGCCCGCTGGAATGACCGCGAGAGCGTTGCGGCGGCCTTCGCCGAGTATCCCGGCGCAATTTCCGCCATCATCTGCGAGCCGATGCTTTGCAACAGCGGCTGCCTGCCGCCGCTCGATGGATTTCTCGAATTTCTAAGGGAAACGGCGACGGCGGAAGGGGCGCTGCTCATCTTTGACGAAGTGATCACCGGTTTCCGCTTGGCCCTCGGCGGCGGGCAAGCTTACTATAACGTGACGCCGGATCTGGCCACGTTCGCCAAGGCCTGTGGCGCCGGTTTGCCGGTCTCGGTGCTGGCCGGGCGCGATAAATACATGAGCTGGATCGCCGAGGGCCGTGTTGTCCATGCGGGCACGCTGAACGGCAATCCACTCGCGCTGGCGGCTACTTTGGCCACGCTGCAATCGTTGGGTCCGAACGTCTATGAACGGCTTCACCGGCTGGGCGATGAACTACGTCGCGGTCTGGAGGAGGCGCTGCGGGCGAAGGGCGTTCCCGCTGTAACGACCGGCGAGGGCGCCGTTTTCCAGCTTCATTTCCAGGCCGAAACCCCGCGTGAATACCGCGACACGCTGGCGACCGACAAAGCCCTCTATTCCGCATTTCTAATGGCGGCGCTCGACTCCGGCGTGCTGGCATTGCCCGACGGACGCTGGTACCTCAGTGCCGCGCATAGCCCGGAAATCGTCGAGGAAACCCTTCGCCGAGTCCGCAACCTCTAAACCCGAACTACTCCCTGTTCAACGTCTTCACCCGCCAATACGGCTTCGTCTTCTCTGCTGGATCCATCGCATACGTCTCAGCCGTCCTCGTCGCGTCATAACCGCGCCACAGCCACGTAAGCGCCTCCGGCAATTCAGAATTTCCATGCTGTGTATTATGCTGCGCGCTGCCAAATACGAAGTGATGATCGTACTCCTTCATCTTCAGAGAATTCGCCAAGGCTATATTTTGCAGCGGCCATGAACCGTGGTTATTTTCCAGGTCGTTATGCCCGTCCGACATCCACACCCGTATATTCTTCCGCTCCGATTTCCGAACCAGGAACGGATAAATATTCCCACCCTCCTTTTTCCACGGATCCCACTGAATACTCGTGTAACTTCCAATCCTCGACAGCACCCGCGTGAAATGTTCATTGTGGAACCAAGCCACCGTGAACGCGCAGATCGCCCCCGATGATTCGCCCGCGATGAACCGCGAATAACCATCTTTCCGGATCTTATATTTCGCCTCGACTTCCTTCAAAATTTCATCGCGCAAATACCGCGCGTACTTATCGTCGACAGAGTCATATTCCACCGACCGCATTCGCCGCTGACCGATAAGGCCCGGCGAAATGAATATCTGAATCGCCACCGGTATCTTCTTCTCATGCATCAGGTTATCGAGCACCGTCAACAGCCGCGAGCTACCCGGCCGCGTCGTATACTTCTCGCCGTCCTGCCACACCATCAGCGCCGCCGCCGTCGCTCCGTCGTACTGCGCGGGGATATACACCCAATAATCCGCCTTCATCCCCTCATAAATCGCGCTCGTATGCACGATCTTCTCCGACACCACCCCCTGGGGAACGCCCGGCTTGTCATAACTCAACGGCCCAAACGCCGGCACATCGTTCGGTAACATCAACGGCGCCGCCAACAACGGCTTCCCGTCCACCACCCAGTAATAGTTATGCGAACGCCCCGTCGCCCCCGCCGCCGTCACAATCCAAGTGTCTGAATCCTTCAGCCGCACCGGCTTCCCGCCCGCCGATTCATCGAAGAAGAACGACGGCGGCGACGTCGTATCCACCGCGAACACAAAGTCGCCCAGATGCCCCGCCCAGCCGCGGCCGGCCTTCCGGTCTTCGGCCTTCGTAAACGTCATCAGTCTCTCGCGGAATGCCGCCGACTGCGGCGAACTCTTCGCCATCTCCACCAACTCTTGCGCCGGTTCGGCGGCTAATATAGCCGCGGCGCTCAATAACATCGTAAGTACGTTTTTCATGGTTTTTTCACGCTCAAAGGAAAATAAGGGTCCGCTTCCGGAATCGCCGCGCCATCCTTCCTCGGCGAAGACGCGCCGTAATGCATCCGGCTGACTCCATCCAGCATCACCGCCTGCCCGCCGCCCATCTGTCCGGAATACTCCGCCCGCCAATCCACATAATGGCCCAGCGTATTCAGCTTCTCCATCGCCGGCCGCTCCAGCCGCCCTTCTATCATCACCCCGCACCCTTCCACGGACCGCCGCGTGAATCGCGGCGCCTCCAGCGCCGCCTGGATGTTCATATTATGGTCGACGACGTTCGACACGAACTGCGCGTGCGCCTGGGCCTGGTTCCCTCCGCGCATAATCCCAAACGCAATCTTTACCGGCCCCTTCTCCATGAAACCCGGAATAATCGTATGGAACGGCCGCTTCCGCGCCGCCAACGCATTCGGGTGCTTCGGATCGGATGAGAAATTTCCGCCCCGGTCATGCAGGTGGAACGCGTAGTCGTCCACCGCCACGCCCGATCCCCACAAATCCGATATGCTCTGGATCCAACTCAACGTATTCCCGTCCTTGTCGATGACACTCAAATAGATCGTATGCCCTTTGTCCGGCTCGCCCGGTTTTGTGTCGCAATTTGCCCGCCCCACGTCAATTCCCTTCGCCCGCTCCGCCGCATATTCCTTCGATAACATCCCCGCTACCGGCACCTTTGCCTCCCGTGGATCCGCCACATACGCATAGAGGTCGCGATACGCCAACTTCTGCGCCTCAATCTTCACGTGCATCGCCTCGGCCGAACGCTGTTCCATCGCCGGCAGCGGGAACTTCTCCATCAGGTTCAACATCATCAACGCCGCGATGCCCTGCCCATTCGGCGGCATCTCGTAAACTTTCCAGTCCCGGTAGTTCACCGAAATCGGCGCTATCCATTCCGACGAAAATTCCGTAAAATCCGCCGCCTCCAGCGTGCCCCCCAGCCGCTTCGAGGTCTTCAAAATCGATTGGGCGATCGGCCCTTTATAAAACGCATCCCGGCCCCCCTTCGCAATCAGTTCCAAGGCGTCGCCCAGCGCCGGTACTTTGAACAATTCTCCCAATCGGGGCGCCCGCCCATCCACCAGCCAATGCTTCCGCGCATTCTCGTCCCCGCGTAACTTGGAAGCCGTCCCCGCCCAGTCTTCCTGAATAATCTCGGTCACCGGAAACCCATTTCGCGCATAGAAAATCGCCGGCTGAAACAGCTCCGCCCATGGCAGTTTCCCGAACTTCCGGTGCATCTGCCACCATCCGTCCACGGCTCCCGGCACCGTCGCCGTATGAATCCCCGTCGACGGCACGCCATGAAGCCCTTTGGCCTGATAGGCCTGGAGCGTTTGCCCCTTTCCGGCCCAGCCGCTGCCGTTGATTCCGCTCAGGCTCGCCGTCTTCGCGTCATAGTGAATCGCAAACAGATCCCCGCCTATCCCGCACATCATCGGTTCCACGACCGATAACACCGCATTCGCCGCGATCGCCGCGTCCACTGCCGACCCTCCCCGCGCCAGGATCTGCGCCCCCGCCTGCGAGGCCAACGTCTGGCTCGTCGCCGCTATTCCCCGCGACGAGATTACCATCGAACGCGCCTGCCATCTTTCCTGTGCCGGTACCGGAAAGCAAAATAGAATGAAGAGGAAGAGTATCGATATCAAATTCGTATCCGTGCCGTGATATCGTACCAATTGAACGGACCCGATAGGCAAAGACGCCGCATTTTCCCCAAAGGACACACCGACATGAAACTAACCACCCTTACGCTGATCGCACTCGCCTCAGTCTCTCTGGCCTTCGCCCAGGACGCCCCGAAGAAAGCCGCCGCCGGCCCCCTCCAGCCTGCCATGACCCCGGTCGGCGATCCCACCTACAAGAAGCCCATGGGCACCATCGGATCGAAGGGCGACGCCTGGACGCAAACCACCGTGGCCGCCGGCGTCGACAGCAAACCCCGCCCCGGAAAGCCCGTAACCGTCACCGGCGAAATCGTCGAGTTCTCCTGCTATCTCCAACTCGGCAAGCATGGCGAAAAACATCGCGCCTGCGGCCAAAAATGCGTCAATTCCGGCCAACCGATCGGCCTCCTGACCGCCGACGGCTCGCTTTACATGCTGATGGAAGAAGAGCATGACCCACGCCGCGACGGCGCCACCAGCGATTTCCGCAAAGCCGCCTCCGAGCATCTGGCCCATGTCATGGAAGTCTCCGGCACCCTTGCCAGTGTCGGCGGATACCGCGGAATCTTCGTCCAGGGTTACGCAAAAAAATAAGAGAGAAACAAAACCATGCGGCCAAGTTTTTGGATGAGAACGGCGCCCATCGCCGCCGTTCTCCTTTTCACTCTACACGCTCAAACCAAGCCCGCGGAGTTTACCGTTCCCCGCGGCTTGCCGCCCATTTTCTGGCCCAAGGATAACCCGTATAGTCCCGCCAAAGCGCAACTTGGCCGTCTGCTTTATTTCGACAAGCGCATCTCCGCGGACGGCGTCTTGTCCTGCGCCTCCTGCCACCACCCCTCCAAAGCCTTTACCGATCAGTCGGCCGTTTCTACCGGCATCAAGGGACAGAAGGGCGGCGTCAGCGCTCCCACCGTAATCAACCGCGCGTACGGCATGCTCCAGTTCTGGGATGGCCGCTCGGCGTCTCTGGAAGCCCAGGCTGTCGGCCCCATGGCCAACCCCATTGAAATGGGAAATACCCACCCGGGCGTCGTCGAAACCCTAAAGAAAGTCCCCGGTTACCGCACTCTGTTTAAACAAGTGTTCGGTACCGAGGATTTCACTCTCGATCACGTCGCCATGGCCATCGCCACTTTTGAGCGGACAGTCCTGAGCGGCAATGCCCCCTACGACAAATACAGGGCGGGCAACAAAGCCGCCATGAGCGCGGCCCAGATTCGCGGCATGAACGTCTTTTTCAATAAGGCCAAATGCGACCAATGCCACGAAAACGCCACTTTCACGCTGAACGCATTCCATAACCTGGGCATCGGGCAGGATAAGGCCAATCCCGATCCCGGCCGCTTCGCCGTCACTAAGAACGAAGCCGATTTCGGCGCCTTCAAAACCCCCACTCTTCGCGAAATTGAACATACGTTTCCGTATATGCACGACGGGAGTCTCAAAACGCTTGAGGACGTGGTGGACTACTACGACAAAGGCGGTATTCCCAACAAGAACCTCGATGAACGCATCAAGAAGCTCAACCTCACGGCGCAGGACAAAACCGATCTGGTCGCCTTCATGAAAGCGCTGAGCGGCACCGGTTGGCAGCATCTCACCGAACCGAAAGAATTCCCCCAATAATGGAACGAAAAGCCCTTCTGCGCGGCGCCCTCGCGGTTGCCGCGCTTTCTTTTTCCGCCTGCGCTAGGAACGATAAACGCCGTATCGCCGTCGTCCCCAAGGGCCGCGCCCATCTCTTCTGGCAGTCCGTCCACGCCGGCGCCGTCAAGGCCGCCCGCGAAGCGAATGTCGATATCGTCTGGAACGGTCCCGCCACCGAAACCGACTACAACGGCCAGATCCAAATTGTCGACGCCATGATCAACCAGCGCGTCAACGCCATCGCGCTCGCCCCCATCGATAAGAAAGTGATGGTGTCCGTCGTCGAACGCGCCGCCAGGGAAAACATTCCCGTCGTCATCTTCGATTCCGGCATCGACACCGAAAGCTACGTCTCCATGGTCGCCACCGACAACTACGCCGCCGGTCAACTCGCCGCCGCTCGGATGGGCCAAATCCTCGGCGGTAAAGGTAAAGTGGTCGTCGTCGCCGTCCAACCTGGCGGCGCGTCCACCATGGCCCGCGAACAAGGTTTCGAAGATGGGATCAAGAAATTCGCCGGCATCCGAATCGTCGATAAACGTTACGGTATGGCCGACTTCGCCAAGTCCCTTCAGGTCGCCGAAAACATGCTCACGGCATTTCCCGAAGCCACTGGTCTGTTCGCCTCCAACGAGTCCAGCGCCGTCGGCGCCGCGCAGGCCCTCAAAGGCCGCAAATCCACCACCGTGAAAATGGTCGGCTTCGACTGGAGCCCCACCCTTCTCGCCGATCTCCGCGCGGGCCTCATCGACTCGCTCGTCGCTCAGGATCCCTTCAACATGGGCTACCTGTCGGTCATGGCCGCCGTCAACAAGCTCGATGGCAAGCCCGTCGAAAAGAACCGCCCCATGCCCCCGCTCCTTGTCACCAAGGCCAATATCGATACCGCCGAGGTCAAGGCCCAACTCGAACCCGATCTGAAAAAATACCTCGATTGAAAGCGCGGAGGCCGGTTGCGGCCTTTGCCCATTTCCCGCGGTTACAAGGGCATGAAAACCAAAGCCACCCTCGCCCTCGTAATTCGCGGTTCATTTCTACGACATCGCCAAAGTCTCCCGTTCCTTCCTGCAAAATGTCATGGTGACGTCTGGTTGAGTCTTCGCCTCAATCGGTGTTAGGCCGCCCGTGTCGAAAACTTTTCGATGATGACTGGAGCTCCCATTACAATCACCCTCGGTCCCAGCATCTTCCGCGAGTTCGGCCACCCTCTCACACCTTTCCGATTGATCGCCACATGGTAAAGGAACCCCACGCTCGTGGATCGGAAGAGTTCGAGAACGGCGAACTGCCTTCATGGCCGGACGAGCAGCACCTGGAGAAGACGCTAAACTACATGCTGGACTGTCGGTCGGTCCATGAGGAATGTGGCTGAGCCGGAGAGTTTGTATCTGTGCCCGATCTAGTCAACTTAAGTACCGAAAGCGAGAGCTACATCCGAAAACCGGCGCCTTCGGTCACCCGCCACCCGGTCGCGGACATTGTAGTTTTCCTTAGCCTATGGTTTGTGGTTACCTGCCTGCAGTTTTTCTCCGGCGCGTTTTCAGGCGCCTTTGGATCGCAGCCGGACGAACCTTCGCATTACGTGACGGGCCTAATGATCCGGGATTACATCGCGGCCGGATTTCCCGGCAGTCCCACGCAGTTCGCGGAGTCTTTCTACTTGCATTACCCGCGTGTCGCGTTTGGACTCTGGCCGCCGCTGTTCCATATTGCGTCCGGCGTTTGGATGTTTCTTTTCGGTGAAAGTCGCCAGTCCGCGCTTGCCCTACTCGCTACGGTGACTGCGTTGTGGGGCTATATTTTTTTTCGGATGCTCGCTCCGCGGTTCGGATTCGCGCGGTCCCTTGTGGCGGCTCTCCTTCTGATATCGCTTCCCTCGGTGCAGACTAGCGCGGCGGCGGTGATGCTGGACATGGCCGTTGCGCCCGCGATCCTTGTTGCGATGATTCAATTCGGTAGATATCTCGAGACGGAATCGAATCGCGACGCGCTCCTTTTTGGAATCTATGCGGCGGTGGCGGCGCTCGTGAAGTACAACGGATTGATGCTAGCTCTATTGCCTCCCCTATGCGTGCTGATGACCGGGCGTTACTTCCTGCTCAGGCGGATATCCTTTTGGATCCCGGCGGTGGTGGTCCTGGTCGTCGCCGGCCCGTGGTACGTTGCGATGCGCGACTTGGTTGTTTATGCAGCCGAACCTGGCGTTGAAACGGACTTCTGGACGACGGCCGCCGGGAACGCGTTCGATCTCGTCCAGCTAGGCGGCCCGGTTCTATTTGTCCTCGCCATGATAGGAGCGGGCTTGGCGGTTCGAAGCTCGAGGCGGCAATCGACGGATTCCGGACATCATGCGCGCGACTGGCACGCGAATCTTCACGTCTCCGCCGTAGGCGTTCTTTTCTCGTCCTGGCTGTTTCATACGGTGCTGTACCCGATTCAGGGTCCGCGATATCTGCTCCCCGCGGCGGCAAGTCTTATTATGTTGGCTCTGCTCGCGCTGGACACAGCCGTACGTGCGCTCCGATTCGCGCCGTTGAAACCGCGTGTGACGGATATTGCGGCGATGACGGTCCTGATACTGCCATATGCCGCCTTTACGTTCTACACGCCGAAGAAGGACACGGCTGACTTCATGGTGGTCGCGGACAAAATACTGGCTACGCCCTTACCCGCCAACAGTGTGATTCTCGTTGCCTCCGACGCAGTGGGCGAGGGAGCTTTCGTCAGTGAGATTGCCATGCGCGGTCCTCGTTCCCGGTACTTTGTCGCCCGGTCCAGCAAATTTCTCGCGCGGCAAACTTTGATGGGGCTGGAGTACAAGAACCTTTTCGAGACTAACGCGCATTTGATGGAAGCTCTCGATGCGGTCCCCGTATCGATCGCCGTACTCGATGAATGCGGTCCGCAACCGTGTGAAGAGCATCGCCTGCTTCTGGCCCGTCTAGCGCGAGACATGCCCGGGCGGTGGGAGGCGGTCGACTCGGTAGCCAAGAAGTCCGGGGGCCAAATTCGTATATACCAACTGAAAGGGAATGAGGGCAAACCATTCAATCGGCTCAGCATCGATATGCGGTACACCCTGGGCGGTTCCATCGGCACTTCGGCCGGCGAGGGAGGCCGGTCTTCCCCCCTTCGTGAGCCTTCCCCAAATCGTGAAATGAAGAAGGAGTGAATCCCGTGGGTCCGGCACCGAGGCGCGGCAGTAGAGCGTTTTCAGGGTAGGCACGCGTCAGTCCGGAACGGAGCCGCGCGCGCCGGAAGGCTTCATTGAGCCGGTCAAAGGCTTCGTCGCGTTTTTGCCCATGGCGCTCAAGGAGCCGCAGCGGCCATCGTCCCGCTGTGGGTCCGGCTGCGCGAAAAATCACTGAAACTCGATCGACTCCACCTGGATCACTTCGCCCTTCCGGGCACCGGTGACCTTGGCCTTCAAGTCTTTTTCCCGGTCCAGTTTCTTCAACTGCGCCAATGTCCGCGCATTGCCCGACTCATTGAATTTTACGAAGGTACCGTCGCCCAGCACCAGTCCAAAGCCGCCTTTGGCGCATTGGAGCGCGCATTCGCGCGTGTGCGAGGCCAAGTCCCGGCCCTTGCACATAACGTCGACAACTGTCCCCGTCCAAGTTTCTGCGGCCAACGCCGCGGCTCCCAACATCAGAATCGATATGCGTAGCATTGGCGGCACGCTCCTCGACGACAAGGATAATACATTCCCGGCCGCCAGGTCCGGTCGCGGCCCAACTCTCCTACCCCCCAATGGAAAAGCGCTCAAGTGAAAATCCTATTGATCGCCGCATCGTCCTCCGTTTATACTCGTGGTTTCGTACCCGCTGTGCAACACGCCGAATCCACCACGCCCGTCCCCTTCCTCAGCGCCAATCGGGACCTCTCCGATCCGCTGGCGCCGAGGCGTGAAGCCGCCATGTTCTATGGCCTTTTCCTGCGCGGCCACAAGGTGGAAGCGCTACGCCGCGATATTGACGTGCCCATGGAACTGTTGAAAAAGTGGCTCCATGGCCGCCAATACGATCACGACAACTTCCGCGACAGCTTGAAGCAGTTGTATCACTACCGGAAACAGGTACTGGCGATTTTCGATCAATTGGTACTTAACGAACCCCACCACGCCCGGATACAGTAGTAGGGATGAGGCTGCCCTTATACCAGGTCGACGCTTTTACCAAGCGTCGATTCGCTGGAAATCCCGCCGCGGTTTGCCCGTTACCCAAGTGGCTGCCGGACCAGACTCTGATGCAAATCGCCGCCGAAAACAATCTGGCTGAGACGGCGTACTTCGTCGCCGAACCGGACGGCTACCGCCTGCGATGGTTTACACCGGCGGTGGAAGTGGATCTCTGCGGCCATGCCACCCTCGCTTCCGCTTATGTGTTGATGGATTGCCTTGGCTTCGGCGGGAATCAGGTAACCTTTCATAGCCGCTCGGGTCCGCTGACCGTGGGGCGTTCGGGCGATTTGTATACGCTGGATTTCCCATCGCGGCCGGGCGCGACGCAGCCGGCCGACGCCGCGCTGGCCCGTGCCCTGGGCGCCGTGCCCACTGCCATTCTGGCCGCCCGCGACACCATGTGCGTCTTCGAATCCGCCGCCCAAGTGCAGGCATTGCGGCCGAATATGGAGGCGCTTACGGCGCTCGCTCCCTTTGCGTTCATCGCCACCGCCCCCGGAGACGATTGCGACTTCGTCTCCCGTTTCTTCGCGCCCAAGCAGGGAATAAATGAAGATCCCGTCACCGGCTCCGCGCACTGTACATTGACGCCCTACTGGTCGGCCCGGCTCGGCAAGGCCAATCTATACGCCCGCCAAATCTCGGCGCGCGGCGGCGAACTATGGTGTGAGGATCGGGGCGATCGCGTGCGGATCAGCGGCCACGGCGCGCTTTATTTGACGGGATTTATTGAGATCGATTGACGTTAATCTCCAGTGATATTCGGAACCACGGCCAGTGGGCGCGCACTCGAGCCTGCGGCGCCAATCGTCTCAACTCATCCGGTGTGAATGCCGCGTCGACGCTAATCGCCCCATCGTGCACCGTTAATGGATGCCACCCGGCCACGAACTTCGTCGCGCGCAAAAAACCGCGCGCCAGCCGATGACGATAGAGATCCACGGCAATTACCGCCTCCCGCGCCGCCTCTTCAAACTGGCCCAGGATCCGTCGCACGCCGTGGTCCTCGAAATGATGCAGAAACAAACTACAGATCACGACATCGACGCTCCGTGGCCGCACCGGCCAATCGAAAACATCGGCCGCCACGCGAGTTCCGGCGCCCATTCGCAGGAACCGCTCGGCGCCATCCAGCGCGACCATCCGCGCCTGCGGATAGCGCGTCGCCAGCCACCGCAGCGTCTCCCCATCCGCCGCGCCCACGTCCAGAATGCGCGCCCGCGGATTTCGTCTCAAATACGGATCCAACAGTCCCGCCAAAACGCGGTTGCCGCCCAGCCAGCGGTTAATCCGCGACAGGTCGCGCAGATTTTCCGCTACGTCCGCGGCCGGCGCGCCGTCCATCAGTTCCGGTTTTAGGGTGCGTGGCATGATAGGGAAGCTATGGATATTGTGACAGGCAACCTCGGCTGGATCGAAGTGATTTGCGGGCCGATGTTCTCCGGTAAGAGCGAGGAACTGATTCGCCGCCTCCGCCGGGCCAAGATCGCCCGCAAGCGCGTCCAAGTATTCAAACCGGTTCTCGACGATCGCTATTCGGCCGATGAAATCGTCTCCCACGCCGATACGCGCATGCCCTCGGAGGTGATCAAGGACGCCCGCGACGTGCTCTCCCTCCTCGACTGGCGCACGCAGGTCATCGGGTTCGACGAAGCCAATTTCCTTGGCCCGCACCTGGTCGAAATCGCGCAGCAGCTCGCCGATAGCGGCAAGCAGGTTCTGGTCGCGGGTCTCGATACGGACTATCTCGGCCGCCCCTTTCCCCCAATACCGGAACTGCTCGCGCTCGCCGAGTCCATCACCAAGACCCTCGCCATTTGCATGCGCTGCGGCAACCCGGCCAAGCACACGCAGCGCCTGGTGGAAAGCGAGGACCTGATTGTCGTCGGCGCCGCCGGCATGTACGAAGCCCGCTGCCGTCGTTGTTTTGAACCGGGCGTCCCCAAACAGGAGTATCTCGAATTCGCCCGGCCGGGACGGACCCGTACTTAGGAGGATCGTGACTAAAAACGAAATCATTCTGGCCAACAAAGAGTGCCTATTCCCCTCGGTCTTCCATTACTTCCGCGAACCGCTGGTGATTACGCACGCCAAGAACCAGTATGTCTGGGACGCGGACGGGAATCGGTATTTAGACTTCTTCGGAGGTATCCTGACCGTCAGCGTCGGCCATTGCAACGATAGGGTGAACGCGCAAATCCACTTGCAGGTGGACAAGCTGCAGCACGTGTCTACGGTGTTCGCCACGGAGCCGCAGGCCGCGCTGGCGCGCAAGATATCGATGATCGCACCGGGCGATGGATGGAAGTCGTTCTTTACCACCAGCGGCACGGAAGCGAACGAGATGGCGATTCTGGCGGCGCGCTGCTACACCGGTTCATCGGAGATTATCGCGCTACGGCACTCCTATCATGGGCGTTCGTCGCTGGCCATGGGTTTAACCGGCCAGGGGGCATGGAAATTGGGTCCCGTCATGCAGCCGGGAATCGCCTTCGCGCATAATGCCTACTGCTACCGTTGCCCTTTTGGGCTCACCTATCCGAGCTGTGAGGTGAAGTGCGCGCAGGATGTCAAGGACGTCATCCGGACCACCACTTCCGGCCGGATCGCGGGGATGATCGCCGAGCCGATCCAGGGCGTTGGCGGCTTTATCACGCCGCCCAAAGAGTACTTTCCTATCGTCGCGGGTATTGTGCGCGAACACGGCGGCATTTTCATCAGCGATGAAGTGCAGACGGCGTGGGGCCGCACTGGCGACAAGTGGTGGGGCATCGAGCAGTGGGGCGTTGTTCCGGATATGCTGACGAGCGCCAAGGGATTGGGGAATGGATTGCCGATCGGGTTGACGTCGGCGCGGGCGGAGGTGGCCGATGGACTGAAAGGGCTAACGATCTCGACCTTCGGCGGCGGACCCATACCGGCGGTAGCGGCGAACGCGGTGATCGATTTGATTCAGGAAGAGAATCTGGCGGCGAACGCGGCGGAGACGGGCGGCTACCTGCGAGGCCGGCTGGAGGAGTTGCAGGGCAAGTATGCGCTCATCGGCGACGTTCGCGGGATGGGTCTGATGCAAGCGATCGAACTGGTGGGGGACCGCCAAACGAAGGCCCCGGCGACGGCGGCCACCGCGCGTCTTATGGAAGCGGCCAAACAGAATCGGATTCTTATTGGCAAAGGCGGCCTGCATGGGAACGTCATCCGGATCTCACCCCCGCTCAATATTCGGCGGACGGACGTCGATGAGTTCATCCGCCTGCTTGATTTGAGCCTGGCCGGTCTTGGTGCGTAGTTGGAGGAGGGGCACGCAAACGTCCGGCACCGGGCTGGAATAAATCTCGAATCGCCGCGCCGATTTCGCGACGCGGTTGGGTTGCACTCGGGCGTACGGGAGATCGTGTCGGTGCCAGCGAGACGTCCTATTAAACCTGTCTACCTCAAGCAATTCGTCGCGCTGATCGACGCCGTTGGAGGTATGAGATCAAAGTGAGAGTAACGACAAATCGCAATCTTAACCGGTACCAGTTCACGGTTCGGTCGATGTCGAAGGAGGAGGGGAGCGGCTATCTGGTGGAGTATCCGGATATACCCGGATGCATGTCCGACGGCGAAACCATTGAAGAGGCGATCACGAATGGCCGTGAAGCTCTCCGCGACTGTATGGAGGTGTTCAGGGAATCGGGCCGAAGGATACCAAAACCCAGCGTCGTGGCCGCTCAATGGCGCCAGCGCTTGCCCAGGACCCTCTACTCAAAGCTGACGAAGCAAGCCGAAAACCAGGGGGTCAGCGTTAATAGTCTGGTGATGCCAATTATCGCCGAGGCGGCTCGTCGAAAGCGGGCACGTTAGTAAGCCTTGGAAAAGCTGAGCCTCGGCGGTTGGAGAGCGAAAGCCTGCGCAATCTTGAGTCCGGGCAATCCTCGCTGAATGGTGTCAGACAGCCACCAACTGAATTTCGGGAGCGAGTCGCCTGAGATCGGCGGCATCGCTCGTGACGCTGATCTGCTTCGCCCTCCGCGCACAAACGACGATATGGGCATAAACTACGTCGGCCGTTCCGGTTTGTGCCAGTAACAGGCCGACAGATGTCGCGTCGGGTCCGTCGAGCCCGATAAGATCGGTGCGGATCTGTCGAATTAGCCGTGACAGACGAGCCTGCCTGGCGGGGTTACGAATGGCTTGCGCCAAGGCGATCAGTCCACCCGCGTCGAAGGTGACACCGCTCAAGCGGCTTTCCCGTTTCGGACTACTCTTTTCCGTCTCCCGGCACCGAGAAGCGTGTCGGCCCAGTCACGCTCCCTTTTCGTTAGTGGGCCGCCCGTCTGTCAAAGCGCATCTTCCAGCATCTCCCTCCAACCCGCCGCATCGAAAAGAGCGACTCCAACGGCGTGCTGTACGAAGGAGGAAACGTTTGCGGACCGTCCAGCGGCGACAAGCGCCCGGATCTCTTCAACTTGATCCTCCTGAAGCGTGATGGCTATCTTAGTTGTCGCCATACTAAAAACCAAACCGTCGCCGCGAGAGACGCCGGGTTGAGTTTCGTAGCGTGGACCTTGTCCCCCCAACACTCCTCATCCGCTTGCAACCAAAATCCGTTATCATAGCATTAAGGTTTTGTCTCGAAATTTTCCGGCGCAAACGAGACCCGGGTACAGTCAAGCGAGCGCGCGGAAGCAGTAATTACCAACCGAGGGGTACAATTTATGACTTCGCAACTGCTAGCACGCACAGTGCTGGCTCTTTCCACCATTGCTTTTCCAGTGATCGCACAGATCACTGGCGACCTTGTCATCAACGTAACCGATCCATCCGACGCCGTCGTCTCCGGCGCCAATGTATCGGTGAAGAGCGTGGCGCAGGGGTCCACCCGGAGCCTGCAAACCGACGCTCAGGGCGTTGCCCGTTTCTCCCTGCTCAACATCGGCGATTATGAAATCCGCATTGAAGCCGCCGGCTTCGCCTCCACGACAACCCGCGCCGTGATCAACACCGGCGCCGTTCGCGAGTTGAAAACGGTTCTTGAAGTTTCGTCCACGCGCCAGGAAGTGGTGGTGGAAGAGGCTTCGGTCGTCATCGCCACGACAAATTCACAAATGCAATCGAGCGTGGAATCGAAGGCTATCACGCAACTGTCGCTGCCTAACGGCGTGCTTTCACTCGCCGGAACGACGCCTGGGGTGATTCCCGTCTCGGCCCGCAACCCCTTCCTCGGCCAGGGCAGTTTTAATTCGAACGGCGGTCGCGGCCGCGGCAACAATATCACCATCGACAACGCCAACGCGACCGACGTCTCCACCACTGGCGGCGCGGGCATTGGCACCGTCCCGCTCGACGCGATTAAAGAGGTGAACGTCATCTCCAATAACTTCAACGCCGAGTTCGGCCGCAACGCCAGTTCTCAATTTCAGATCGTCACCAAGAGCGGCACCAACGAGTATCACGGCAGTCTCGTCGAATTCTTCAAAAACAACGTGCTGAACGCTCGCGATTACTTCGACCGCAGTGGCAAGGCGGCAATTCTCCGCGACAATGACTGGGTGGCCCAGGGCGGCGGGAAAATTGTGCGCGACAAGCTCTTCTTCTACGGCACTTATGAACAGCAGAAGATCCGCGGCGCCGGGGGCACCCGCATCGCCACGGTTCCCACGTCGGCGCAGGTCGCCGGTATCACCAACGCGGCTGCCCGCCAGCTATTCGGCGCGGCCCAAGGCGTTTCTTCCGATAGCGGCACCGTCAGCAATCCGGCTCCCGTTGGAACCAACTCCGTCGCCTATTCGGCGAAGATCGACTGGAATCTGTCCGACCGCGACACTCTCTCTGGCCGCTACGCCTATCAGAAAGTGGACAGCCGGTCCCCTGGCCTGACCTTTATTTCCTCCAACCTCCCGGTGAACGGGGCGAGTTCCACCAACAAGCCGCAGACTGTCGCTTTGAACTATACCCACGTGCAAGGCGCCACCATGGTGATCAACAATATCGCCACTTTCGGACGCAGCCTTCCTAACTTCACTCCATTGGCCAGCATTACCGCCCCCAGCATCCAGTTCCAGAACGGTCTCGCCGAGCTTGGAACATGGAACGGCCTGCCGCAAGGCCGCACGCAGAACGTCTATAACAACCTGACCACGGTCACCAAAACGCTCAACAGCCATACGCTCAAATTCGGTTACAGCATTGAGCGTATCCAAGCCAATAGCATTTTCGATTCCAACGTCCGCGGCCTTCTGGTGTTCGCTAACTTCGAAACCTTCCAGACCGGCACCCCAGTGCAGTACTCGCAGCGTTTCGGCGGCTCCATCCGCGGCAATCGCGTGTGGAATCATGGCTTCTTCCTGCAGGACGATTGGCGCGTTGCCCGCCATCTGACGCTCAACCTCGGTTTGCGTACCGAAGTGGCCGGCGGAGTGACCGAGGTTAATGACATCATCTCCAATCTCAACCTGAATCGACAGCAGCCGCTGGGCGGCGCCGGAACCGGCCCGCTCGGCTCCATCGCCGTTGGCGGCAAGGCATTTGATAACAACACCAACTGGGCGCCCCGCATTGGCTTCGCCTGGAATCCCAACGGCGGGAAATGGAGCGTTCGCGGCGGCTACGGGCTCGCCTATGACTTCATCTTCCTGAATCCCATCACCAACCTTCGCTTCGCGCCGCCGTTCATGTACAACTTCTCCACCACGGACTTCACCGGCGCCAACTCGCTCGCGGCTATCGCCGCCGGCACATCGCCGTTCCAGCAGACGGGCCGCGACACCGTCGGCAACTTCGGAACCACGGTTCGCAACTTCGGTTCCATCGCCCCTGTCGATTACGCCATGAAAAACCCGCAGGTCCAGCAGTGGAGCCTGAACATCGAGCGGCAAATCGGCAGCGGTTTCGTCGGCCGCGTCGGTTACGTAGGCACGAAGGGCAACTTCCTGCAGCGCGCCCGGCCCATCAACACCGTGCAGCCTGGCTTGGTTGTCCCGGCCACTTCGCTCGCGGACGAACAGGCCCGCCTGGCGACCTATCGGACGATCAATGCCGGTCTTAACGCGCCGCCAACCGGCCAGACCAACCGCATCGACCCGCGATTCACCACCGTCACTCTCAACGAGTCTTCGGCCAACTCCAATTTCCACTCCTTCCAGACTCAACTCGCCCGCACCTTCCGTTCGGGATTTGGCTTCACCGCCGCCTACACCTGGTCGAAGTCGATCGACGATGTGTCCGATGTCCTCAATGTGATCGCCGGCGACACTCCAAGCCAGCAGAATCCCTTCAATAACCGGGATAATCGTGCCGTCTCCGGGTTCGATGTGCCGCACCGCTTCGTGTTCACGCACAGCTACGATCTCCCGAAGTTTACGGACTCCCAGGCTTTCGTCCGGCACTCGATCGGCGGCTGGAACTTGAGCGGCATCATCCAGACCCAGTCCGGGTCGCCGATCAATATCTTCGGCGGCCCCCGCATGGCGCTGCCCGACCCGCTCCTGCTCGGCGGCGGCGGCGCCGTTCGCCCCAACCTGACCGGTCCGCTCAACCTCGTCTTTGCGCCGAACCCCGGCACCGTGGCGGCGGCTAACTTCAAAACCACCGGTTCCGGGCTCGAACAACCGCTGATCGGTAATTTCGGCACTTTCGGTCGAAATGCCATTCGCCAGAACGGCTTAACCCAATATGACCTCACGCTCCAGAAGGATTTCAACATCACGGAGCGCATGCGGTTCCAGTTGCAGAGCCAGTTCGGGAACCTACTCAACAACACGTCGTTCCAGGGTCCCGGAGCCAGCTTGGCCGCGCCGGCCACGTTCGGATACTACCAGGACACCTCCACCAACTCGCGCGTCATCACCCTGGTCGCGCGATTCATCTTCTAATCACGGAAAGATAGGGCCGCGTCAATCGGCGCGGCCCTACCGGGCCTCCGGCTGGCTGCGCCCTGGAATTCAGCGCCGCAACATTCGCTTTTCGACAAAGGGGAACCAAGGGCAGTCCAACAGCCCGCGGAGCGAGATCCGAAGTCCAAGCCGATCTCCAGGGAGCGCGAGAAGTTCCGCGCGACTACCGGTGACTATCCGAGGCCCACTCCACTGCCCGAGTTAGCGCCCCGGCTCAACGGCAACTGGAAGGCTGGGCAAACTACTTAAGCCATGGCTATCCGCGCGGGGGTTGGCCGGAAATCGATTGGTTCGTTCGCAGCCGCTTGCCACGGTCCGCGCCGCGAGGATTGCCTCTGGTGGTTGGTTCGTTCGTGGCCGCTTGCCACGGCCTGAGCGGTGAGCATTCGCGCTGGTGGTTGGTTCGTTCGGAGCCGCTTGCCACAGTCCGCGCCGCGAGGATTGGTGCTGGTCATTGGTTCGTTTGTAGCCGTTTGCCACGGCCTGAGCGGCGAGGATTGGCCCCGGTGGTTGGTTCGTTCGCAGCCGTTTGCTACCCCAACTTCCGCAGTTTGAAGAATAAGTACCTGTCTTTGCAGCACGGAGCCTCAAAAGTCTTCACTACAAATTGTGTTTGGGAAGAGAAGAAGGCATGTGTAGGCCGAGGCGCTGAAGCAGA
>JBJXFL010000005.1:0-73357 GCA_046155405.1 Bryobacteraceae bacterium
CCAACGCCCAATAGGCGTGCCGTTTGCCGTCCTTTTGGCGGAAACAGGGACGCAGGTACATACTGTCATCCTACGGATTTCCGCCGCCAAGACAAGAGGCTTGGTCTTCACTACACGGCACGTTTCGAACTCAACTCCGCCCGTAGTCAAAGCCGGCATTGAAAACAAATGATCCCGGTCATGTTTCGGGACTACCCAGGAAGAAAAAATGCCTCAAAATTCCTGATCCTGAGGCAAACTGCGGAAGTTGGGTTAAGGATCCCAGCGGAGCCGTGGTCAGCAACGCTAAGGTTAGTCTTCGCAACGAAGACACTTCATTTGAACGCCAGACGACCACCAACGATACTGGCTTCTACACCGTCACCAACATCGCCCCCGGCTACTACACCGTAACGGTGGAAGCCAGCGGATTTAAAAAGTCGTCCACGACACGCAATAAACTTGACGCCGGTCTCCCGTTGGCCGTCAACCTCGAACTCAGTGTTGGCCAAGTGACGGAAACCGTCAACGTCGAAGCCAGCGCGGCGCAGATCAACACAGAATCCGCCGCGGTCGGCAAAACCGTGGAACAGAAACAGATTCAGAATCTCACGCTGAACGGCCGCAACCCGCTATTTCTCGCTCTGCTCAAGCCGGGCGTGCGCGGCGGGGCTTTATCGGGTTTTAGCTTCGGACTGACCAGTGGCGGATTTTCGATTAACGGCGGCCGTTCGCAGGATTCGCTGATTACCTTTGACGGCGCGGTCGGTATCCGTACCCGCGCCAATGGCACAGCCATCGGCGGCGCCGATCTCGACACCGTGCAGGAAGTGCAGATTCTCACCGCGAATTACTCGGCCGAGTACGGCCGTTCCGCCGCTGGCCAGATTCGTATGGTCACGCGATCGGGATCCAAGGAGTTCCACGGCTCCGCCTATGAGTATCTCCGCAACAACCAGCTCGACGCCAATAGCTGGGCCCGCAACAAATCCACCGCCACCAACTTCACCGCGCCCTTCAAATACAACCAGTACGGTTACAACGTAAGCGGCCCGGTCACAATTCCCGGCCTTTTCAATAAGGATCGCGAAAAGCTGTTCTTCCTCTTCGCACAAGAGTGGGTGAAGTTCCGCCAGGATCAGACCACGTTCCAGCGAGTCCCGAGCGCCGCGATGCGCAATGGCGACTTCAGCGAGTTGCTGGGGAGCAACGTGTACTATGGCGCCCCCCGTACAATCAACGATCCGCTGACCGGCCAGCCGTTTGCGGGCAATATCATTCCCGCCAACCGCCAGAGTTCCAATGGCATGGCGTTCCTCCGCACCTATCCGCTTCCGAATGGCGCCTTCCAGGGCAACAATAATTTCCTCCAGGTTCGCGGGCAGCCGCAAAACCAGCGGAAGGACACCATCTCCGTCGACTACAATCCCACCCAGAATCAGGTGTTCCGGTTCCGTGGATCGAACTATAACTTCAATATCGCGAACGCCTTCAGCGGCGGCTTCGATTTCGCGCCCTCCGCCTTAGACCGGCCGAATCAGACCGGCAGCCTTGGCCACACCTGGACTCTCAGCCCGACGATGGTGAATGACTTCCTGTTGACCGCCTCGGTCGACCGCGTCACCATCGCCGTGCAGACCGACGGCGGCCGTTATCTCCGTTCGCGGTCGGGCATCACGTATCCCTACGTCTTCCCCGAACCCAAGGAAATTAACGACAAGATTCCAACCGTCGCTATCCCCAACGTCGGCTTGATCGACGGCGGACCGTACCCGGCCAGTTCATCCGGCCCCATCTATAATATTTCGGACAACGTCACGAAGATCGCCGGCAACCACACGCTGAAGTTCGGCGTCCTGTGGGAGCGCTCCGGTCAGAACGACTTCGACCAGATCAACGTAACCGGCGTCCCCGGCGGCACCAACAACCAGAACGGCCGCTTTGAATTCACCGACGTCCGTCCGGGCGGCGCGGCGGGCTCCGGCACCGGCATCGCCAATGCGGCGCTGGGCCTGTTCTCCACCTACGCTGAAATCGGCCCCCGCAGCTTCACCCCGTACCGCAGCCACATGTTCGAATTCTTCGGGCAGGACTCCTGGCGCGTCACGGAGAAGCTGAAAGTCGAACTCGGCTTCCGCGGCACCTGGATGAACGGCTACTATAAGTCGCTGTGGGGCAATGAAGCTATCTTCGACCCGTCGAAGTATAACTCCGCCGCCGCCGCCGTCGTTGACCGCGCCAGCGGCAACGTCCTCAGCGGCAACCGCTTCAACGGCGTCGTCATCCCCGGCAGTGAATTCCCGGCCGCCGGCAAGGGGCGCGTCCCGGCTATTGACTCCGGCCTCTACAACAGCCTGCTTTCGGGCGGAAGCGCTTACCCCTCACCGAACCAGTTTGACATCGCGCCACGCTTCGGAATGGCCTATTCGTTCGCCAGTAAACAGGTGATTCGCGCAGGCATCGGCGGCTTCATTTCCCGCCCCGGTGTGTATGACTCGGTGTTTCTCGGCGGCAACCCGCCCTTCCAGCCGATGGCTTCCATTACCAATGGCAGCGCGGATCTGCCGGGCGGAGCGACTCGCGTCGGCTTTCCGCAGTTCTTCATGACCATTGACCCGGCCTACAAGATCCCGCGGAGCTACAACTGGAACGTCAGCTATCAGCGGGAACTCTTCTCGTCAATGACGCTCGAGGTCGGCTACGTCGGCACCACCGGCAACTACCTCGCCCGCGAACGCGACCTGAACCAACTCCCGACCGGGACCACATTTCGGCCGGAAAACTTAGCTAACCCGGCCACCAATACGCCCGCTGCCAACGTCGCATTCCTCCGCCCCTTCAAGGGCTTCGCCAACATCAACATGTTGGAGCACTCCGGCCGCAGCGAATACAACGGCCTGCAGTTCGAGCTCAACCGCCGTTTCTCCAAGGGCCTGCTGTTCGGCTTCGCCTACACCCTGTCCAAGTCAATGGATAACAACTCCGGTCCGCGTGACGCCTTCATCGACGTCTACAATCAGCAGTTAAATTGGGGCAAGTCGAGCTTTGACACCCGGCACGTCGCAGTCGTTAACTTCGTCTACGAACTGCCGTTCTTCAACAGCACCGACAAAAAGGCGTTGCGCACCATCGCCGGCGGTTGGCAGCTTTCCGGCGTCACCCAGTGGCAGACCGGCACGCCGTTCGCTATCTGGAACGGCGACGATTACCTTGGCATCGGCTCGGCCAACAACAAGCCGTGGAATCTCTCGGGACAACCCGTGCTAAAGCATGAGTTCTCCGACGTGAACGCCGCCGGCAACAACACCGGCAGCACCAACTACTGGTTCGATCCTATTCGCAGTTCGGCGGGCGGCCAGACGCTGGCCACCAGGCCCGCTAACGGCACGCTCCCGAACCAGAACCGGTTCTCGATCGACGTTCATAACCCCGGATTCCAGAACTGGAACCTCGCCGCGTTCAAGAACTTCCGGTTCGCCGAACGCCAGAATATCCAGTTCCGCTTTGAAGCCTTCAACTGGGTGAATCATCCGAACTGGAGTGGTGTGGAATCGAATCCCACCGCCGCCAACTTCGGCCTGGTTACCGCCAAGAACAGCGAACGCAACCTGCAACTCAGCCTGCGTTATAGCTTCTGATCCGAAGCAAGATGGCCGTTCCATTGGACGGCCATCTTGCTTTTTTCAGAACATCGTTAACGTCCGCAATAACGCCAGCAACTCCTCGCCGATCTCCACTTCCTTCAACGTCCCTTCCTCCACTCCATCCCTCACCCGAAACAGCAGCACCTCAACACGATTCGTGTTGAACGCGCTCAACAGCCGCCGCGGCGCCCCTTCGTGGAACCGGTGAATCGCCGCCGCCAGTTCGAACGCATCCAACTCCTTGCGGTCCCACCGGGCAAACTCCCGTTCCAGCTTTTTCAGTTCCGCCGCCAGCAACCGCTCATGCACGACGCCCGCCAAATGGCGGATTTCTCGCTTCATCGCTTTCGGCATTTCGTCGAATCGGGTACTCACACAAGTGATCGTAGCAGCCATCGGCTAGAATGAAAGTTCATGCTTTGCGCTGGAATTGTTGGCTTGCCGAACGTCGGCAAAAGTACTCTTTTTAACGCGTTGACCCAAAGCCGCAAGGCCATGGCCGCCAACTATCGTTTCTGCACTATTGAGCCGAACAACGGCATGGTCACCGTTCCCGACGACCGCTTGGCCGTCCTCTCTAAAATCAGCAACTCGCAGAAGCTGGTGCCATCGGTTTTCGAGTTTGTCGACATCGCCGGCCTCGTTAAAGGCGCGAGCCAGGGCGAGGGCCTAGGCAACCAATTTCTCGGCCACATTCGGGAAGTGGACGCCATTGTCCAAGTGGTCCGGTGCTTCGAAAACGCCGATATCGAACATGTGATGGACACCGTCGATCCCGTCCGCGACATTGAAGTCGTCGACACGGAATTGATTCTCGCCGATCTGGAAAGCGTGCAAAAGCGCCGCCAGCGGCAGCAAAAAGCGGTGAAGACGGGCGACAAGCGGATCGTCGCCGAGCTTGAGCTACTCGACCGTCTGGAACCGCATCTGAGCGGCGGCCTCCACGCCTTTAGCCTGGAAGTGACGCCGGACGAAAAGGCGCTGATGAAGCCGCTATTCCTGTTAACCGCCAAGCCGACGCTCTTCGCCTGCAACGTCGCCGAAGGCGATCTTGCCAACCCGGACGCCAACCCCTGGGTCCAACAGGTGAAGGAACTTGCCCTTCGCCACCGCGGCTGTGAAGTAGTGGTGGTGTCGGCGGAAATTGAGGCGGAGTTGACGACCCTCCCGCCGGAGGAGCGCACCGAATATCTCGAGAGCCTCGGCGTCACCGAAGGCGGGGCCGGCAATCTGATCAAGGCGGCTTATCACCTCCTGGGCCTCCGCACTTATCTTACGACCGGGGAGAAAGAAACCCGCGCCTGGACCATCCATGCCGGCGACAAAGCCCCGCAGGCGGCGGCCGTCATTCACTCCGATTTCGAGAAGGCGTTCATCTCCGCCGAAACAATCGCGTATGACGATCTGGTCGCCTGCGGCAGCTTCGCCAACGCCCGCTCCGTCGGCAAACTGCGCACCGAAGGCAAGGAGTACGTGGTGCAAGACGGCGACGTGATGGAGTTCAAGACTTACGTCTAGGTCCGGACGCCGGATGTTATAGTAACTTCCACGCCATGCACGCCGGACGCAATTATTCTTTCAAAGAGATCTCCGCCTGGACACGGCGTGAGTCATTCGTGTTTCTGCTCATCGCCGCCGTTCCCACGCTGCTCTTCATCCTCGCCGGTTGGACCTGGATAACCCTTCCATGGCAACCCATGGCGGTCGTCGGCACCGCCGTCGCCTTCATCACCGGATTCAAGAACAACGCGTCTTATTCCCGCCTTTGGGAAGCCCGGCAAGCGTGGGGCGGCATCATCAACGGCAGCCGTGCGTGGAGTCTGCTGGTATTTGGCTTTCTTCCAAATGACGCGTCCGCCCGCCAGCGTCTTCTTTACCGTCACATCGCCTGGGTCACCGCCCTCCGCTTCCAGCTTCGTGAGCCCCGCAAGTGGGAAAACATGGAGCGTAACGCCAACGTCGAATACCGCAAACATTACCGCATCGCCGAATGGCAAGACAAGATCGAGGACATTCTACGCCCTCTATTAAGTCCTGACGAATGCCAATCCGTGCTTGCCCGCAAGGGCCGCGCCACGCTGCTCATCGCCCTCCAGGGCCGCGACCTGCGCCAGCTTTATACCGCCGGCGCGCTTACCGAAATGCACCACATTGAGCTGCAACGCACGCTGACCGAATTCATCGACTTGCAGGGCAAGTGCGAACGCATCAAGAACTTCCCCTATCCGCGTCAGTTCGCAACCCTGAATCATTTGTTCGTCTGGACTTTCATCATCCTGGTTCCGTTCGGCCTTCTCCCGGAGTTTCACCGGATGGGCCCCGGCTTCGCTTGGGTCACCATTCCAGCTAGCGTGGTCCTCGCCTGGATCTTTCATACGATGGACAAGATCGGAACCAGCTCCGAGAATCCATTTGAAGGCAGCCCGAACGACGTGCCGATCACGGCCATGAGCCGGACGATTGAGATCGATCTGCGGCAGGCGCTGGACGAAACCGAAATTCCGCCCGCGCTCGAAGCTGAGAATAATATCCTGATGTAGATGACCTATCTGGACACCATCCGCCAACGATATCCCAAGGCTTTGTCAACCGGCGATAGCGTCGACCGCATGTTCGACATTCTCAAGCTGCGCCTGCAACTCGCCCCCTCGCAGCTCATGTCCGCGGATAGTATCTGCAGCGACGACCTCAACAGCATTGAATACCCCAAACGCGCCTATGAAATGCTCGGTCCGTTCAAGATGGGCGGCCTGAACGGATTTCCGTTCACCGGTCTTACCGGCATGGGTGCGTTCGCGCATCACGTTCCGGTCGATGGAGCGGTGTTCGTCTTCTATGCGCCTCACATCGGCATAACTCGCGGCGGCGCCGTGGGCGAGATTCTCCGCCCCGGTCAAGCGGCCGCGTCGGCCTGCTGCGGCGCGGCCAAAGCGGCGATCGGCAAGTTATTCCGCGGCGAAATCACACCCGGTCACATCACCGAACTCGACTACCAGCAGAACACGATCGAGCAGATTTTCCTCGCCAATGAAAAACGTATCCGCGCCGCCGCGGAACCGATCGCCGAAGCGACGGAAGCGATGTATAAGGCGATCGAGGATAGAATCGACTTGCTCGCCGAACGCACAAAATATCAGTGCCGGTTTCTCATACTCGTGGGCGGCATCCTGATCAATGCGGATTACGACGAGGGGTCGTTCGTCGAGGTCCGGCGCTTTCACGCGATCAATCTCGCCACGTGCGAGCGGACGGACCTCTCCGGCGAATTGTACCGGTAGCCGGGCGCGCCTATTTGTTTTTAGCGGCCCGCACTACTTGTTCTTAGCGGCTCGCACCTTGGCCCAACGCCGCTTCTGCGCTTCGGCCATGCGCTGCCGGCCTTCCTCGCTTACCGCGCGGCCCTTCTTGCCCTTCCTTACCTTGGGCACATAGGCCTTCGGCGCGGAGGCCGTTTTCTGACCCGGCATCATGGATTTCACGTGTGCGATCTGACCCTCCAGTTTCGCGAGTTGGCTTTCTAAGCCTTCAAGTGCTGCCTGTAGCAACGATTGGTCGAGTTCAACTGACATGGCCTTACTATACCAGCAGTTACCGTCCAATTGTCTAATTTGAGTCACTCAAAGACAAAATAGTCTTTTCGAACCGGCTATTCGAGCGCGGTCAAGCGGATCGCCATGTCGATTGCGGCCCGGAAACTGGCGGTGGAGGCGATGCCTTTCCAGGCGATATCGAATGCGGTTCCGTGATCGACGGATGTTCTGACGATAGGCAGTCCCAGCGCGATGTTGACGCCGCCTTCGAAGTCCAATAGCTTCGACGGAATATGGCCCTGATCGTGATACATGCAGACCACCACATCGTACATTTCGCGGCGTACCGCCAGATAAAACAGCGTGTCCGGGGGCAGCGGCCCCTCGACATTCCAGCCCTGCGAGCGGGCCCACTCAACCGCCGGCCGAATCTCTTCGATATCCTCGGAACCGAAGAGACCATTCTCGCCCGCATGCGGATTCAAACCGGCGACGGCGATACGGGCGCCCGCTTTCAAGCGCTGGGCGGCGTGCCAGGTGAGTTCAATAATCGTGGAGATACGATCCTTCTTGCATCGCTCAATCGCCTGTCGAAGCGAGCAATGCGTGCTGACATGGGTCACGATCAAATCCGGCGAAGCGAGCATGATGGTGACATCGTCGCTGCCGCACAGTTCCCCAATCAACTCCGTGTGGCCGGTGAATCCTGGATCGGTGAGTTGGGTCGCTTCCTTATTCATCGGCAGAGTGACAATGGCGGAGATCTCATGGGCGAGAGCCGCCCTGGTGGCGCGGACCACATATTCGCGAGCGGCCGCGCCGGACTTTGCATTGATGCGGCCCGGAGTAAGATCGTCCACGCCAAGCGTCCGATGATCGATGACATTGACCTTGCCCTCACGGCAATCCGCCGGGCGTACTACCGGCACCAGCTCCAGACTCAGGCCTAACCGCCGATTCAGTTCTTCCAATGGGACCAAATCGCCATAGACGACGAAGGGGACGGAGATGCCGTTCTCCGCGGCGGCCTTCAGAAGAATCTCGGGGCCGACGCCGCTCGAGTCGCCCATGGTAATGCCGATGCGCTTAATACTCACTTGAGTCTGTCCAAAATTCGTTCCACCAGCCTATCGTCGCCGAAGCCGCCGGCCTTTGTCACGAAGAGGAGATCTTTGTCTGGCGTGAGGCACGCGGCAATACCGGGAAGAAGTTCCGGCAATGGGATGAGGTCACGGATTCCCATGGCGCGCCACAGAGCGCGAACGGTATCTCCGCCCATGATGAGGACCGCCTGCGGCCGCTCCTTCAAAATGGAATCGAGCGCCTGGCGGGCGAGTTCGGCGGCCACAAATTCCGGCGGTTGCGTTGTCTCCGTGCCGCTCTGAACGACGTCGAGACCCATGGCCTCCGCGATGCTCGCCTGCCGCCGGGATTGGGGGTGCAGACTTCCACAAACGACGAGCCATTTGCTGGGGTTTGGAAAGTGGGGAGGAACTCTGCGAGGAAAAGCGCCGATGGCGGCCCAGGCCTTCACAAATCCGGCGGGGCCGGCCAACCAAGGACGGGCGGTTGATTGCCCGAGCACAGCGGCAAGCCGGTCTATGTCCTTATCGGAGGCGGCATCGCAAACGAGAATCTTCCCACCGTAATCGTGCAGAGCCGCGTTGAGGGCCGCCGCATCGGCAATCGGAACAATGATTCCTCGCAGGCTTTGCGGGAACAAGTCCGCAATCGCCGAACTGCGTACCGGTTGGCGCGCATCGATAGCAAACTCGGTTTCCGCCACCGGAATTCCATGGACGAAAAGACGGCCCTCAATAACGGTGCGACCGAGGGCCGGATAGGCGGGAACGTAGACGAGCGGCACCGAAACGTTTGCCTGTAGCATCGCGACAAGTTCAGCGGCGATATTCCCGCGCAGGGTGGAATCTGTTTTCTTGAAGACTTGCGCGCCCTCGATCCATTGGATCGGTGCGAGCCAATGCCGTATCCGGGCGGCTGCGTGTTCAGGCGCCAAATGCCTGGACTCCGTATCCGCCACTCGAATCCCCGGCTGCGGTTCGATCGAACTTGTCAGCGAAACCGCGAGTTGCAGGCTGGCGAGCAGGGACGCGCATTCCAGCGCGCCCGTCGCATCGTCGGCCAGCACAAGTCCATTTGGCATGGGTCCTACTGAAGCCGCAGCCGCGCCAGCAGCGACTGGAATCGCGGATCGGATTGCAGCCGTTTAAGCCGCGGTTCCACACGCAAATACATCACGCTCGGGTCGCGTTTTTCGAGCGCCGCTTCCAGCCACCGGAACGTCTCCTTGGCATCGCCCAGCCCGGCATAAACTAACGCCAGCGGATATTCCATTCCGCCGCCTTTCTCCGACAGCGCGACCATATCGGCGGCGATTTGCAACGCTTCCGCCCGCTTGCCCCGCAAACCGAGCACGTGTCCCAGCGCGGGCAGCGCGCGGCCATCTTTTGGCGCCATCGTTAGAATCTGCCGGAAACGCGTTTCAGCCTCCGCCAGCTTGCCTTGTGCTTGCAGGCACAGGCCTACTAACCAGTGCGCTTCCCTGGAGTCCGAACGCGCGGCCAGGGCCCTTTTGGCTTCGCCGATCGCCTCGTCAAAACGGCCGGCCGAGTAGAACAGGACGGCCTTCTGCGTTGGCATTGCGTCCGATGCCGGCACCAGTTTCTCCACCCGCATAATTTCCGCCAACGCTTCATCGGGCCGGCCGCGCAGGCGGAGCAGGTCGGAATATTCGCGCGGAGGCAGCGGCTGCCGCGGGTCGAGCTCAATGGCGCGGCGCAGTTCCCGCTCCGCGCCGTCCCAATCCCAGTCCCGGTAGAGGAGTATGGTGCCGAGCGCGGCATGCGCCTCCGCCAATGTCGGTTCGAGCTCAATGGCGCGCATAGCCGCTTGTACGGCACGCGCCTTCATCTTCGCCGTATTCGGTCCATGCGGCTCCAGGTCAATCGCTCGTTCAAACGCGCCGGACAGACCCGACCATGCTCTGGCAAAGTCCGGACTTATGCGGATCGCTTCCTCCAGGAATTCGATGCCATGCCGCAACTCCGGCGGCATGGCGCCCTCGTTCCGGCGAAGGTAAATATCCCGGCTCAGGAGCTCGCGAGCCTGGGAATAGGCTTCGATCGCCGCGCTTGGAATGGGCGGCCGCGACAAGTCCCGCCACGGTGCCTGGCCGGACGTTCGCGCGCCAAGCGCCTTAGCCAGCGTGCCGGAAAGTTCACGTTGAACGGCGAAGTGGTCGCCGCTCCGGCGCTCGTATGTCTCGGCCCACAGGTGAAATCCATCGGTGACATTGATTAGCTGTGCCGTCACCAGGAACCGGTCGCCTTCATGGCGGACGCTGCCTTCCAGCACGGCGTCCACGTTCGCCAACCGGCCGACTTGGGCGATGTCCACGGCTCTTCCTTTGTATTGGGACATCGTGGTTCGGCCTGGGACACTGAGCTTCGGCAGGCGCGCCAATTCAGTCGTAATGTCCTCGGTAATGCCGTCGGTGAACCGGTCGTCGGCCGGGCCGGAGCTCAGGTTCACGAATGGCAGCACGGCAATCGAGTCAATCGTTCGCTTGTTCGCTACGATGAACCGGCTGGAATACCACGCAATCGCCGCGACCGGCAGCGCCGCCGCTAACGCCCAGGCCCATCGGCGCCGGGATGGCGACGCCGGGGTCTCGACCGCCGGTGCCGCGGCGGGCGCGGTGATCGCCGCCCGTTCGAATTCCGGCTCATAGCGTCCGCGAGGCAGACCGATGCGAACCGGTTCATCCTTACCCTCTTCCTGATAATACTCACGCAATTTGGAGCGCAAACGGCTCGCCTCCACCCGCACAATCGAATCGCTCTGCGGGTCGTAGCTATCGCCGCGTCCGTAGACCTCCATCGCCACCAGCATTTCCTTGATTTCGCCGCCGCGTCCGTTGAGCGTGGTTTCGACGATGAATCGCAGAAACCGGCAAAGTCTTTCGGACCCGGCGAACCGGGGGCTGGAAACGATCCGGTTCAGTGCCTGGCGTACTTCTTCGCCGGTTGGCGTGGATGTAGCGGTATCCGCCATCGCGATGCCCGTCATCATAGCATGGCCGCTAAGTGGTTGAAGGCACGTTTGTTACCTACGTAATCTAACGTTCCGCTCGCATGCCCATAGCAGGCGCATGCGAGCTTTTCACCAGACAGCGCTCGCATTCTCGTTTGTGACGGCGAGCGGATCGAACCGAGGCCGGAAACAGAAAGACAGAACGAAAATGACTTACAACAAATTCCTTAGACTGCTGTGGCTCACCGGCGCGACGCTATTTCCAAATGTCGCTTTCGCGCAGACGGTGGTTCCGCCCGAGGAACAGCCGGTATCCGGATCGTGCGTCGTAACGCTCGGCGTGGCCGCTAATAGACGCGAAGCGTGCGACCTTTCCACCGGTACCAAAGAGGTTCCGGCCGGTTTTCGCCTGATCGTGGAGCACGTCTCGGCGGCCTGTTCAACCACTCCAAACCGTGGCATTTACACGCTCGCCCTGTTGACCAAGTCGAGCCGCGAGGACCGCGGCCGCATGGCGCATATCCCGGTGCGGCTGCAGGCCGGCGCTTGGGACCAACTGCGGTACACCGGCGCGGAAATGGTCCGCATGTACGCGGGCTCGGAGACCAAGCTCGAATTACTGGTCAGCACAACGGAATCGGCGCCAGCCGGACACACGTCCTGCGACGTGACATTCAGCGGCGTAATGAAGCGGATTAATCAGTAGGGGACGTTATGTGGAAAAAATTGGCCATGATTCTGACGCTGGGGCTGCAAATCGGCCCGGCGGCGGAAAGTAACGACTGGAGCCGCGTGGCGGGCCTGCGGGCGGGCACGCCGGTGGAAGTTATCCACGGATCGATGAAGCGGGCCGCCGGAACCGTGACGGAAGCCAACGATAGCGGTATCGGAATTGAGACACGGAACGGAACGGTTTCCATTCTGCGCGCTGAAACCAAGCGCGTCACCATCACTACCCACTCGCGGAAGAAGCGGGCGCTGATCGGCATGGCCATCGGCGCCGGAGCGGGTGCCGCGGCGATGACCATCGCGGCCAAAACCGCCGATATCGACTTGCGCCATGACTGGATTGCGGCGGCCGGAGCTGTCCTCGGCGGCGCCGCCGGAGCGGGCGTGGGCGCTTTAACAGGGGGCCCGGTAACCATCTACCGGGCGCCGTAAAAAGTACACAAGGAGACGTTATGCAGAAGCAAGCGGTATTGGTTTTTCTGGGACTGTGCATGGGCGTGGCCAATAGCCTCGACGTGTCGGACGCGCAAACACGGCTGGCGCAGGCGCGCGACAACCGCGTCGCGGCGCTTTACCGCCATAATGTGGCGCGCATCGATCTGGCCGCCGCCGGGACCGTCCAGACGTTCGTGGAATCGTTTGCACGGTAAGGAACACCATGTCGACCGAATCGATTTTGCTGCTGATTGCGGGCCTCCTGGCGGTTATCGCCGTGCGGCCCGCCGCCAATCCGGCGCGGCGCGGCTAGACAACATGCAAGCTATCAACCGGCGCGCCGCTCTCATGCACCCGCAGCAAATGTCCAAGCTTCTCCGCCATCTCTTCGGCGCGAACGGGTTTCGTTAGATAGCCGTCCATGCCGGCATCAACGCATCTTTGATGTGCGTCTTCGAAGGCGCTGGCGGTCAAAGCGATGATGGGCGTGCGCCGGCCCCCAGTCTCCTTTTCCCGGATGCGCAGCGTCGCTTCATAACCGTCCATCACCGGCATTTGACAATCCATCCGGATCAGTTCGTACGCCGCGGATTCAAACGCACGAACCGCTTCAAGGCCGTTACCCACCACCTCCACGCTATAGCCCATGCGCTCCAGCAGCCGGCGCGTGACTTTTTGATTGATCGCGTTGTCCTCAACGACCAGGATTCGCGTTCCCGTTGTGGCGACTGACGGGGCGGAATGCTTCGCCTCCGCCACGGCGGGGCCGGACACGGGCGTCAATGGAAGAGTGAACCAGAACGTGGACCCTTTTCCCGGCTGGCTCACTACGCCGATCTCGCCCCCCATCGCCGTTACCAGGCGCTTGCAAATTGCCAGCCCCAGCCCGGTCCCGCCAAACCGGCGAGTGGTTGACGAATCCGCCTGAACGAACGCATTGAATAGCCGCCCCAGTTGATCTTCGGAAATTCCGATGCCGGAATCGGCCACCTCAAATCGCAGCCATAGTCGGCCGTCGTCGCTTCGACCGCTATGTATCGAGACGCGCACGTTCCCGGAAGCGGTAAATTTCACGGCGTTACTCATCAGGTTCACCAGCACTTGCTCTAGCCGGCCGGGATCGCCTGTCACCACCGGCGGCACATCGCGCCCAGCGTACACGGCGAGCTCGATGCCCTTTTGGTTAGCCTCCTTTGCGACGAGCGACGCAGCCGCGTGAATCACGCGTTCAAGCGCCATGGGGATCGACTCAAGCTCCAGGTGACCGGCCTCGATTTTCGAAAAGTCGAGTATCTCGTTTATGACACCCATGAGCAGTTCGCCCGACGAGCGAATCGTCTCGACGTATTCCTGCTGATCGGTGGATAGCGGGCTTTCCAGCAAAAGGCTCGTCATGCCGATCACGCCGTTCATCGGCGTCCGGATCTCGTGGCTCATATTCGCGAGAAACTCGCTTTTTGCCGAATCCGCCCGTTCCGCTACCTGTCTCGCGGCGGCCATTTCCGCCTCGGCGCGACGCCGCACAAGCACCTCCTGGCGCAGCTCGTGCGTTCGCTCTTCAACCCGTGATTCAAGCGCCGCTTGGCCTTGTCGCAGCGCTCGCACCCGCCACCGGTGGCCCGACCATATGCCGAACACGGTCGCCGCCAGCAGAATCGCTACGAACGCCGTCGTCTTATACCAGACTGGGAGCACGGCGAAGGTGAATTCCACGCCTGGTTCGCTCCACGATCCGCCCATATTGGACGCCGCGGCCCGAAAAGTATACTGGCCCGGCGCGAGGTTCGTGTAATAGGCCGTCCGCCGCCCATAAGCCTCGATCCACTGCTTGTCAAAGCCTTCTAACATGTAGCGAAAATGAACGGCTTCCGGACGAAGCAAGCTTGGTGCCGTGTAGCGGAATTCAAGCGCGCGGACACCGGCGTCGAATTGTGGTGCCGCGTCCAAAGGCATCGGCTTTGCGTCGGCCGTCACCTCGTCGAGATAGATGGCCGGCGTCGGCCGGCTCCCAAATTCAGCGTGCGGGTCTACCGAAATCACTCCGCTATAGGAAGGGAACCAAAGCCGCCCGTCCGCTGTCCGGTGAACCGCGGGCTGGGCGCCGTAGTTGAATTCCGCGCTGCCAAGCAATTGGTCCTGCGAAGCGCGAGAGGGCGGAATGGACGCTCGCGTTCCGTTGGCGACCGCCGTCAAGTCGCTTTTCTGCACCCGGATGACGCCTCGGCGGCACGACATCCACAGCGCGCCGCGATCGTCTTCCGTGACCGCGTAAATGAAGTCGTCCGGCATGCCTTGCCGCATTGTGAAATTGGTGAAGCGCCCTCCGGCGAAGTGGCTCAATCCGCCTCCGTACGTGCCTAACCAGACGGAACCGTCCTGGGACACATGGATCGAGATGACGGATTTGTTGGAAAGGCCATCGCGTTGGGACCAGGATTCAAACCGTCCCGCCTCCATGCGGGTGATCCCTTCGGCCGTGCCTATCCACAAAGCGCCGTCCGGCGCGGCCGCGAGCGCGTTAACATGCTCCGGAGCGATACCGTGCGTTGGGATGGGCCGTACAAGTGAACTGTTCTGAATCCGGTATAGACCGCTGGCGTTGCCTATCCAGAGCGCTCCATCGCGATCCTCCGCGATTGTCTTGCACCTGGAGCCAAGCTGTAGCTGTCGATGTTGCGGCGAAGCGAGGTCGCCCCTTGGAAACTGGTGCAGAAATTGATCGTCCGTGCACACCCAAAGATCGCCGCGTATATCTTCATGCACCGGCCCCGCGAGCCGTCCCCTCAGCCCAACCAAAGGCGCGGCGCCATCAGCCCGCATTTGCTGAAACCGTGCCACGCCATCGGCGGTTCCCACCCATATGCCACCGGAACGACTACCGGCCACAGACCAGATCAGGTTCGAGCTCAGACCGTCCCGCCGCGTGTAAAAGGCCGTCGCGTGGTCGGAAATCCGAACCAACCCGCCGCCCGCGGTTCCCGCCCAAAGGCTGCCCTCGCGTTCCTCGAACACCGACCGTACAATGTCGCTTGGAAACCCCGTCGCTGTCGACAACACGGTGAATTCACCATGACTCAATCGGACCAGACCGCCTCCATCCGTACCAAGCCAAACATTGCCGTCCTTGTCCTCGCATATCGCGATCACCGTCGGGTCGGGAAGCCCCTCGGCGACACCGTAGCTCAGGATATGATCGTTGTCCATCCGGCTGAGACCGCCAAGGCGCGTGCCTATCCACAAGTCGCCCGACCGCGATTGTGCAAGTGCCCAAACGGAATCGCTCGGCAGCCCGTCCTTCTTTGTGATGGATCGAACGACCGCCCCGCCTTTTATTTGCTTTAATCCCCCGTCGGTACCGGCCCAAACGCTGCCATCGGACGCCTCCAGCAGGGATCGAATCGTGCTCTCGTTCGGCGTGTCGCCAACCCAAACGCAGTGGAAACGGCGGCCGTCATAACGGTACAGGCCGCCGCGCTCCATGCCCAGCCAAACCGATTTGTCGCGAGCGACCATGATGGAGCGAATTTGATTCTGCGGCAGACCGTCGGACAACGTGAAAGCGCGAACGCTACTACCCTTTATGTAGGTAAGCCCGCCGCCGCTCATCCCGGCCCACAGGCCACCGTCGAAATCGGCTCGCATCGCCAAAACGTGGTCGCGAGGCAGCGCCGCCGTATTCCGGGAATCAAGTACGCGGAACTGAACTCCGTCAAACCGCGCTAATCCGGCTTGCGTTCCCACCCACAGGAAACCGTCCGATGTCTGCGCGATCGCCCGAACGGAATCCTGCGGCAAGCCGTCGCGAACGCGCCAGATATCGGTGCGGTACTGCGACAAAGACTTGGAGCCGTCCAGCGCGTAAACGCAGGAAACCGCCGCCAACAGTGCAGGAATGGCGAACAGGCGGCGAATTGGCCCGGCTATCATCTGACGATACTTATCGGCAGAGGCGCGGCCGGGGCTAGAAAAACATCAATGCGATTTTGGATGGTCTTCGCATCCGGCGTGCCCACAATTACATATGATGTCCGCAGTTTCTCCTTGCCCCTCACAATAGGTGCTGCAATACTTGCTGTCCACGACGGCAATGCAGTGACAACTCGGATGCGCGCATTTCTCAACCTTGGAATCCATCGGATATGCCTCCGTGAGTTAGATATATCTCAACGCCAATCGTTACCTGCTCCGTTCCCCTCGGGCTGTACTATTGCAAGACTTCTTCGCCGAGTCCGGTCCCTGCCCCCTCCAGTACCGCGCTCGTAGTTCCTCCACACGCCGCGCGAGATCCGATCGAATCGCGCGAAACTCCGGATCGTCGAGTAGATCGTGAAGAGTACCGCACAACGGTCGCGTCATGCCATCGATCATCGGGAGGTCGAAAACCGGTTCTCCACGGCCGCCTTCAGAGTTTCTACCGCGGACCTCGCCGGAAAATACCCGGGGTGCCAAGCGGCGGATTTGCGAGCGGAGTGACGGCGGAGCATCCGGACGGCGGACTGGACCCGGTCGCGGAGGTTGGTGGACCGGTTGTTGGAGACGGCGCCGTGGCGGATTTGCGGGCGGCGTCCCTGCAAAAGCGCTCAGTCAAGCGCCTGGATGCGTCCACGGTGGGGAGCCGAATCCAGTTAGACCAACGCCCGAGCGAAACGCTCCGCCCATTGGCGCTGGGCGGCCGCGTCCGCTATCTCGTCCTGGCGGAATTCCACCTGAATGTGCGGTAGTCCGCGGCGCAGGGCATGAAATGGAATGCTGTAGTCTACGGCGGGATCCAGATCGTACGGTTCATTGTCCCCTACATGGATGTCGCCGGGCCGTCGCAGGGCCGCGAGCACGGGGTCGGTAAGGCGGCGATCGAGATGGCTCGAGAGCGCGATTTTCCAGGGCCTTGGTTGGCCCCCCAGCGAAGGAGTCATGGAGTGGATGGAAAGAGCGACCAGCTCGACGCCCCTCGCCTCGCGTTCCAGCAATATGGATTCGACCGCGTCGTGATAGGGGTGGAACCAAAATTTGATGCGAGCCGCCCTTGAGGGCTCGTCCAAGTTCCGATTGCCGGGCACTACGGTCCCGTCGCTGATTTCCGGTATGAGGTCCGGCGCGTTGAGTTGGCGGTTGCAGTCGATCACCAGGCGCGAGGTGTTGCAGAGTATTGCCGGGGCGTCGAAGATCTCCGAAAGCGCCTCCGTAACGCCGGCCGCGCCTATGTCCCAAGCGATGTGCCGCGCCAGTTCGAACGCCGGCAAACCGAGGCCGTGAAGATCGGCCGGAATGTCATTACTTGCGTGATCGCATAAAAGAACAAAGCGGCCGGACCCATGCCGGCGAAGGATTCGAGCGGCCGTCATGTCGCTCGTCACCCTGCCGCTTCGGTAACGGTTACGGTCACATCCATATCGAGAAAGGCATCCGGCGGACCTGAGTAGGTGCCCCACAATGGCAGAACTTGCTCGGGCGCCCACGCTACGGCGACGCGGATCAAATTTCGATTGCCGATGATACTGTTGGTGGGGTCGAAATCGATCCAGCCGGCGCCCGGTAGATAGGCCTGCATCCACGCATGCGTGGCTCCGCCGCCCGCCAAGCCGGAACTGTCGGGCGTGAAAATATAACCGCTGACAAACCGCGCCGCGACACCCAGCGACCTGGAAGCTTCCATCATCAGAACAGCGAAATCCCGGCAACTGCCCCGCCGAATCCGCAGCGTCTCCTCGGGAGTCTGCACACCCTTCTCAACGCGGCGGATGTAAATGAACTCCTCTCGAATACCGCGGGTCATGGCGCGAAGTATTTTCATCGTTCCAGTGGTATCCGATGGATCCAGAAACCCCAAGGCCCATTTGGATACGCTCGCGCCGGGGTAGCGCGGAGCCAACGCGCGCACCAGATCGGGAAAGTCCTCATCGGAATAACGAAAAGGGTACGTCCGGGCATACTCTTCCAGCGGATATTCCGGCAGGGTGTTCTCGAAATGCTCCAGCGTTACGGTGCTTTCGAAGCTGAGTTCGGACGTGGTCCCATCAAATGTCGCCACCGCCACGGAGTTATCGAAAGGATCGTGCAGCCAGCGTAAGTGAGCCGGCCGGGGCGTGATGAGCAGGTTGGTCCGAATCAACCGCAGGTCGTGACTCTCGCGCGGGCGGAACATCATGCGGTGTTCACCGAGACCGACGGGCTCGCGGTAACGGTAGACGGAGCGGTGGCGCACGGTGAGAAACGACATCAGCCGCCTGTTCCGGGAATCTCGTCGGTCCACACCTTGAAGTTTTCGAGCGTGTTGGGTCCAAACGTGGTGGCGATCGCGACATCGGACGCATCGCGGCCCCGCGCCATCAGAATACGGCCCATCCGGGGTACATTGTTGCGCGGGTCGAACATGTGCCAGCGGCCGCCTATCCATGCCTCGAACCAAGCCGCGAAATCGCCGGCGGGAAAGGGAGGCGGCGTTCCGGCGTCGCTCAGGTAGCCGGTGCAGTATCGCGCTGGAATATTCATGCAACGGCAGAACGCGATGGCAAGATGCGCATAGTCGCGGCAGACGCCGGTGCATTCGTTGAAAGCCTCGGCCGCGGTCCGCGTGGCTCGTGCTTTCTGGTAGTCGAAGGCGATGCGGTTATGAACGTAATCGCAGATCGCTTGTACGCGCGCGTACCCTGGAAGCGTGTTGCCGAAGAGTTGCCAAGCGGTCTCGGATAACAGATCGGTCTCACAGTATCGGCTGCCAAGCAGGAATACCAGGTGTTCCGACGGGAGGTCTTGCACGGCGTCCTGGCCGGCGGTGGGCACAATTTCATCCGGCCGGCCGCTGTCGTTGACTACGCCGTCGGCCGTCAGGCGAAGGCGCCCCGCCGGCGCGAGGATGCGGTGGCACTGGTTCCCGAAGGAGTCTCGATAACCGGTGATCGGAATGGATGGCTCGGCGGTGAGGCGGTCGGGGATGACGATGTCCGCCGCCCGGGAATCGTGTATATTCACGAGAAGGATAATCGGAGTGGGCTGTGGAAAGCTATAAATCAGTTCGAAACCGGTCCTGAACTGCATTGAAAACACCTCTGTCTGCGGCGGGGCGGCCGCGAGCTGGGCTGAATTGAGTCAGAAGCGGTATTCGAGGGTTCATTCCAATTCTTCGCCCCCGCGAAGTCAACACTCTTGATGATATCAGGGCCAGCCAACTGGCGATAAGCGCAAAGGCCGGGCGCGGACCCCACCCTTTCACGAACTCTCGCCCCACTCCAGCCGCGGCCGAGTCCGTTTTGCGCGAGTTCATAAAACGCGCAAAGGCCGGTCGCGGCCCCACCCATTCACGGACTCTCCCGCAACCCCAGCCACGACCGAGTCCGTTTTGCGCGAGTTCATAAAACGCGCAAAGGCCGGTCGCGGACCCCACCCATTTACGAACTCTCGCCCAACCCCAGCCGCGACCGAGTCCGTTTTGCGCGAGTTCATCATAAAAAGCCGCATTTCTTTCGATATCGTTGCCCGGGATGTAGAGAATGCGCCGCGTGCTCCGACTGCCCCATGAGATCCCACACGCTCGGGCGAAACTCGAAAGGCGCTCATGTTGTTGACCGATGCGCGGCGCGCGGCACGGACCGGACCCGACGGCGAGTTAATCCCGCTGACGAAACAGGATCGAACTCCTTGGGACCGGACGCAGATCTTCGAGGGCGTCGCGCTTATCACGGCGACGCTCTCGAAGGGCTCGATTGGCCCGTATCAGTTGCAGGCGGCCATCGCCGCCGTACATGACGAAGCCGCCCAGGGGGAGGATACCGGCTGGCCGCAGATTCTGGCGCTGTATGACCTCCTGAAACGCATGTCGGACAACCCAATGGTAATGCTGAATCACGCCATTCCCGCCGCTATGGTGCATGGCGTGTCCGCCGGTCTCGATCTGCTTAATGCGCTCGACGCCGACGGCCGGCTGACCGGACATTACCGTCTCGACGCCGTTCGAGCCCATCTGCTGGAACTGGCCGGTGACCGTCAGGCGGCCATAGCCCACTACCGGACAGCCGCCGGGAAGACGATGAGTCCACCCGAACGGAATTATCTTCTGACCCAGGCTGCCCGGCTAAGGGAGTCCATAACGCGTCCGACGCCGGACGATTCGACTGATTGAAGCGGTTCGGGCTGTTCAGCCGATCCGTACTTTTGGTATGCACGATGGACAGCGGCATCGATTTCTCGTTTCGCCGTGTTTCTCGGGATCGGAAGGCGTGCGGTAGCTGTAGCCATGTGATCTCCACTACTACATACCGTAAGAATATCGCCTCAATTCCGCCCTCCCTCCCCATCCTCCGGCGGCGCACCCACATTCGGTTCAGCCACCTTGTACTCCACTTCGTCCGGAAGCGTCCGGCCGAAGCGCCTCATCTCCATGTCGATATTCTGCCCCCGTTCCAACGATTCCACGCGCTTCTTCTTTTCCGCCAACTCCTTGGAGAGGTTGCCCTGCTGCGCGTGCAACTCCTGGATCTTCGCCAGTTTCGTGCGGAGCGCGCCGATTCCGTGCGGCCCCTGCAGTGTCACAATGGTGTAAACCGACAACGCTCCGGTTGCGGCAATCGCCATCAATCGCTTCCAGTTTACCTTTTTCACTTCTCGCACCGACATTTTCCCTCACCTTTGTTTATAATCTGCTTTTGCCCCTAATTCCAAGCCTTCATGACAGATAAAGTGATTGTCTTTTCAACATGTCCCTCGCGGGAGGAGGCAAAACGCATCGCTAAAGGGCTTGTGGAGGAGCGGCTTGCCGCGTGCGTGAACGTGATCGATGGCGTCGAAAGCGTCTATCGGTGGCAAGGAAGCGTTCAGGAAAGCGACGAGGTGATGCTGGTGGTAAAGAGCCGCCGGGATCTATTGGGCCGGCTCCAGGAGCGTCTGGCGAACATGCACAGTTACGAGGTTCCGGAAGCGATCGCGATCCCGGTGGTCGACGGTTTGCCGGCGTATCTGGAGTGGTTGGAACGAGAACTAGACCCGCCGGGGAAACCATAAGGGAGTCGCGCCATGCAGCCGACCAAGTCGCGCCATACTGTCATCGTTTTCGCCGTCACACTGGCGGTCCTGTCTTATATCGACCGCGTTGCCATCTCCTATGCCGCGCCGAATATCTCGCGGGATTTGAACTTCTCCAAAACCGACATGGGCTGGATCTTTCTCGCCTTCTCGGCCGCCTATGCGTTATTCGAAATTCCCGGAGGCTGGCTGGGAGACAAGATCGGCGCCCGCAAGGTGCTGATGCGGATTGTCCTCTGGTGGAGCTTTTTCACCATGGCAACGGGATGGATGTGGAACTTCTGGTCGATGTTCCTCGCCCGGATGCTGTTCGGCGCCGGAGAGGCCGGTTGCTTCCCGAATCTAACCAAGGCCTACACCAACTGGCTACCCAAGGATGAACAGGTTCGAGCGCAGGGCATCACGTGGCTGTCGGCCCGCTGGGGCGGCGCCGTTACCGGTCCATTGATCATCGCGGTATTCACGATCATGAACTGGCGCAGCGCCTTCGCCCTGTTCGGCGCGATCGGCATCATTTGGGCGATCATGTTTTTCCGGTGGTATCGCGACAATCCGGCCGAGCATCGCTCGGTCAACAAGGAAGAACTCGCCATCATTCAGGTTTCGGCCGAGAAAGCCGAAAGCCATGGCGACGTCCCATGGGCCAAGCTGGTTTTGAGCGGCAGCGTCTGGGGTTTATGGGTTCAGTATTTCCTGCTTTCCTATCCCTGGTATTTCTATATCACCTGGCTGCCGACGTACCTGCAGGAGCATTGGAAGGTGAGCGGGGAGGAGCTCGGCTTTTTGGGCGCGTTTCCGCTCTTCTTCGGCGGTTTGGGATCGATCTTCTCCGGCCATTTTTCTCCCATCCTCGCGCGGCGGATTGGTAGCACCAGAACCGCGCGCCGCTCGGTGGCCACCATTGGTTTCGCCGGCGCCGCGGTAATGATGTACACCGTCACTCTGACTGGATCCCCGCTCTTCGCGATGATAGCCATGGGCATGGCTAGCTTCTGTAACGATCTGGTGATGCCCAATGCCTGGGGCGCCTGCATGGATGTCGGCGGGAAATACGCAGGCACCCTCTCTGGGTCCATGAACATGATGGGCAACTTCGCCGGGCTGCTGGCCCCCGTGGTCGCGCCCTTGATCCTTCGCTTCACCAGTAACGACTGGAACCAAGTGCTAACCGTGATGGCCGCCGTCTATCTCTGCGGTGCCTTTGTCTGGCCGTTCATCGACCCGGTGACGCCGCTCAAGCAGGACTGACGCGTGCCCTTTTTTTTGATGTTGACGCTCCTCGCCGGCGGGTTGTCGGGCGCGGAGCCCAACATGTTTCTCAACGGTCGCGTGCAACTCATCGGCGAAACTCGAATCCGTTATGAGGACCGTATCAACGTGGCCTTCGGAACGGCGCCGGACTACGATGTGGCCCTGCTGCGTCAGCGTCTCGGCTTCGCCTTCAAACCCAATGCCGATGTCGAGATCCGCGTCATCGGACAGGACACACGCGCGCCGCTCTACGGTCCCAACGCGCCCAATTCGCTCCGCGATGGCGCCGACCTCTACGAAGCCTACGTCGATCTCTTCGCCAAGCGCAAAACCGGCTTCGCCATGCGCGCCGGCCGCTCGACGTTGAGCTACGGCGACACGCGCTTCATCGGCTCCCCGCAGTGGGCGAATCTGGCCCGCACTTACGATATGGCCCGCGCCCAGTGGCGCACGAAGCGGGCCACTTGGGAGTTCCTATTCGTCTCGCCTACGTCGATTCAGATCAACCGGTTCAATAAGCCCATTCTTCGCGAACACCTTTGGGGAACCTACAACGTTATTGGTAAATGGGCGGAGTTGTACGTTCTCCGCCACCAACAGCCGGGGACGCTGGAGAGTGTCATCGCGGGCGGCCGCCTGATGGCGCCGTTGCGGAAATGGAAGTTGACGATTGAACCCGTGGCCGAAAGCGTCAAGCGTGGCTCGGCGGCCGCCAGTGAAGGCGCGTTGGTAGCCAATCTGGCTCGCAAGATCGGCGACGTGGACTTTTCGGTGGAGTATAAATTCGCGTCGTCCGGCTTCGACCAGATGTATCCGGCGATTCACGACAAACTCGGTCACGAAGATCTTTTCGCTTGGCGAAATCTGCACAATGCGCGGGCGTTTGGAACGTGGCGGCCGGTGAAGACGCTAGCCGTGAACTTCATGTACAACGCCAACTGGCTCGTGGATCCGGGCGTCGGTGTTTTCAGCACCCAGAACCGGCTTATTGCGCGCGATACCACCGGGCGTGCCAGCCGTTGGGCGGGCCAGGAAATCGACAGCTACGTGAACTGGACCTATCGGAAATTCATGACCCTCGGCGGCGGTGTAGGCGCCTACGCCAACGGGGCATTTTTCCGCGGCATCACGCCGAACCGCAGCCCGGTCTTCTACTACATCCACCACACGTTTACGATGTAGAGTCCCATAGGAAAGGCACGGGTTTTGCAGGTGCCGTCGCGGGGCGGCGGCCGGAGCGTAAACAGAGCTGTTGGCCCTCGTACGCAAACGTCTGGGCTGAACGTCAGCCTCTATTGTTCGAGTTTTGGCGGGAACGGCAGTGTCCCGAATTATTTAGAACTCGACCCGCAGGCCGAGTTGGATCTGCCGCGGCCCGGCCCACTGTCCGGTGATCACGCCAAACGACGCAGGAGCAAAATAGTTGGTCGACGGATCGGCGAACTCCACGCGATTGAGCGCATTGATCAGGTCGAAAGAGAAGGCCAACCCCACTCTCTCAGTGATCGCCGCTCGCTTGCCGATCGAGGCGTCGTAATTGAACCGTTTCAGCCCGCGGGCGATGCCGCGTCCGTGCCGGCCGTCCTCGCCGATGCGAATGTGGCGGACGCTGGCAAGCACGGCCTGCGGATCGGCGAAGATATTCATCCCGCTGCCGAGCCGCGCCGGGTCGGCGTTCACACCCGCTGAACCGGTGCCTTTGTGATTAGAGTTGACCGCGACAGAGTAGTCGAACCCCGAGCCTATCGGAATCATCCCGGGCGGCAGCCCGGTGAATATCTGCGACCCGCCGAAGGCCTGCGCGTGCTGATTGATAAGCAACGGAAGGCCGCTTGACCCGGTCAAAACGCCCGATACGTACCAGCCGCCCAACAGACGGCCGGCTGCCTGATTGGAGTTGCCGAATCGCTTTCCCCTGCCGAACGGCAGCTCATAGAACTAGTTGGCATTGACGACATGGGTGCGGTCGAAGATGGCCGGCCCCCAGTCGGTGGCCAAGTCGTAGGGATTGGACAGCACACCGGTAGCTTCCTGGTTTTGCCCATATTGGTCGAGCGTCCTGGACAGCGTGTAGTTCAAGCTGAACTGCAAACCGGAGGAGAAGCGGCGAACGAGACTCACGAAACCGGCGCTGTAGAACGACTCGCCCTCACTGCCGCGAACCGCCAGATTCTCCACCTGCCGGTTGTAATAGGGCGAATTGGGACGCAACGAATTGTTGATGAAATTCGTCAGCGTGTTCCAGCGCCCCTGGTTAAAATCGGCGTTGCGAGCCGAGGCCAGTCCCGCCGTGCATGATGGGTTGCAAACCGAGGCGCCGCGCAGTTGATTCTCGAAAAACGGTTGCGGCCTGACATTGGCTCCACCCACGCCGGATCGGACCTGATCGGCGACCAGGTTCATCGCCTGGCCCATAGTCTGGCCGGAAGCGGTGTCAACCATCATGTACGGCACGGCATTCAACTCGTAGGTCTGCTTCAGACTGGTGCTGATGCGGGTGACGAATCCGGTTTCGACGATGAAGTTGCCGGGCAGTTCGCGCTGCACGGTAAAGTCGATGCTTTGGGACCGGCCAACCACCTGCTTGGGATCCTCGCCATTCGACAGGGTCTCGCCGGAAATGCCGGGCGTGATGGGAGTGGACGGCTTGGGCAGACTGGGGATATTGACGGAGGCGCCGTCCACTCCGATTCGGAAGGCGTTGGTGGCATCGCTGAAATTGGCGCACGAGCCGTCAATGCGGGGTCCATTGCAAGTGGCCGTCTGCGAGAAGCCCACGCCAAGGAGGGGCGACGTCATACTGCCGCCGTTAATCCGGTCAAACGTCACCCCATAGCCGGCCCGTATCACCGATCGTTTGGCGCCGAAAATCCTGCCCAACATTCCGGCGCCGGAAGGGTTCCAGGCCGCCGCGATGCGAGGACCCACGTTGTTCCAGTCGGTGTCGTAAATATACTTCTGCGAAGCGCTTCGGATCGGTTGGAACCCAAACGTTGGGTTATAGATCTGCCCGGCCTGCGCGGCGGCGGCGCGCCGCTGGTAGAAGCTGACGACCGTTATCGGTTCGTTGTTGGCATTGTCCAGCATGATTGTCTGCTGCCCATTCTTCTCGGTGGGCGGCGTTTGCAGGGAGTACGTTAGGCCCGCCGTGATCGTCAGTCCGGCCGCAACCCGCCAGATGTCATTGACGTACATGTCGTAACTCTTGAAACTGGGGAAGTTGCGCAGCGGCGTCCCCAATGGCTGGCTGTTCAGGTCCCCGTCACGGGACACGAGTACACCGGCCTTGTCGATCATGCCGAGCCCCGCGGCGAACAACGTGTTCCACCGCGCCACATCCGCGGCTTGAAGGCATCTGGAACTGACCGCCGCTCCGCAGGTGGGCGGCCGGTGCGCCGCGCCGATGCTGGCCGAGTTCCCGGCCGTGGCTTCATAGACCGGCGTCGTCATTGAGCCGCCGGTCCTGTCGTCGCGCTCGATAAAGCCGTACATGCTGCGGAATATGCCGCCGAACTGGAAGGCGTGCTTGCCTTTGATCCAGGTTAAGTTATCGCCGATCTGGTAACTCCGGTCGTTCCGAGTGCGGCTGCGGGCGCGTCCAGTGTCGACATCAATCCCGCTGTCCAGCGTGCCCTGGCCCACCATCAGCGCGGCGGCGGTCCCGGGAACCTGCGGAAATGGATTAATCCGCCGCACGACCCAGAAATGCCGCGCATAGCCGAGGTTCAACTCGTTGGTCACGGTCGCCGAAACGGTTCCCGAAATTTGGGCGCTGAAGTAACGAGGCTCCACTGGAATCTGGCCGCCGGGTATGATCTGCCCGCTGACTCCGCCGGTGAGCCCGGCGATATCCACCTGCGCGGTCTCGTTGACGAACTGTTTCGCGTAGCGGTAGGTCGCTGCCAGCCGCCAGTTACTGGTGATGTGATGGTCCAGTCGCGTCACGCCGAAGTCCATTCTCGCCGTGTTATCGCCCGGCCCGGTGAAGTTGAGCGTATTAAGTCCATCGCCGCCGCTGGGGTCGTTGCCTGACGGCAGTTTGTTCCACAAGGAACTTATAACCGGACTCAGCCCGCGGCTGCGGGGGTCGAAAGCCCGGACATCGTACGGTACCACCGTCCCGCCCGCGTCCCGGAAGCGCAGGATGCCCTGACGCAACTCCTCGCTGGGCACCAGGCGAGAGACTGCGGCGGTTTTCGGGAATCGCCGTCCTTCATAGTGTCCGTACAGAAAGGTCTTATCCTTGATCGCCGGCCCGCCCAATGAGACGCCAAAGCGGTTGTCCTTCAGTTCCTGACGCTTGATCCCGAGGCGGTTAAACGTCCAGGTGTTGGCGTTCAAGTTGTCATTCTGGTGATACCAATACGCCGAGCCGTGGGGAGTGTTCGCGCCGCGCTTGGTCACCATGCTCACTTGGCCGCCGGAGGAGCGGCCGAAAGTGGCGTTGGGATTGGTCGTTGAAACGCGGAACTCCTCCACGCTCTCTAAGGGTACCGGGATCATCGGCACGGGTCCGCTCCAGTCGACAGCCGGGATGATGAAACTGCCCGCGCCGCTAGACAAGTCCGTCGCGTCGGAGCCGTCCAGGCTGAACGTGTTCTGGTCGCTGCGCGTACCGGCCACTTGCCCCGTGATTCCGGGGCCGGCGCCCCGCGAAGGCGTCACCAGCGGCTGCAAGGCCATCAGCGCTCCGGCGCTTCGATTGATTGTCGGCAGCCGCAACAAGGGCTCTCCCTTTATTACCGCGCCGACAGTGGCATCCAGAGTTTGCAGTTCCGCGCTGCTGCCGGGGGTCACGGTGATCGTCTCCGTGACGATTCCAATCTCAAGCTTCACATCCAGCGCGTATGATTTGGCCACTTCCACACTAAACTCCTGGATCACCGCCTGCCGGAAGCCGGTCATCGACACTGTCAGCCGGTACTCTCCGGGCTGAACGCTGGCGAACGTGAATAGACCCTCTTCGCCGCTGTTCGTCGTCCGGGAGGCATTGGAGCCGGTTTCAACCAATGTCAGCGTGGCCCCTTCGACCGCGGCATTGCTTGCATCGGTCACGGCGCCGACGATAGCGCCGGTAGCCGATGTCTGCGCTCCCGCCTCCGCCGATAGAATAACAGCCAGGGCGAATACCGCCGGAATCCGCCGGTTCTCATGATTCATAACCCGGATATACATTTGAATTATCCCTTCTTGCAAACCTGAAATGCCAATCGCAACCCGGCTTGCCGCAGTTGTGAGTATGCGGCGGATCACGCTGATTGCAAAGGGGCATTAGCGGCGCGCCCATAATGCCCAAACTTTTAATCGCCAAACGCTGGGGGCGGTTCATGTAAAATGAGAAACCATGGCCAGCCCGACTCCGGCTCCGGTACGCAAAGAAGCCCGGCTGGAGTCCTGGAAACAGATCGCCGCCTATCTCGACAAGAGCCAGCGGACTGTCCGCCGTTGGCATTTGACCGAGGGTTTACCCGTCCACAAGCACTTCCATCCTCAGCGCGGATCGGCTTGGGCCTACCCGTGCGAACTGGATGAGTGGTTGGAGCGCCGGCGGTTGAGTCCCGATCCGCTCGAAGCTCTTCCGGACGAGCCCGAGCGCCGGATCCCTTGGGCGAAGATCGGAACCTTTCTTGGGCTAGCCGCCGCCGCCGCTTCCGCCTGGCTATTTTTCCAGCGCGTTCCCGCCCCGCCTCTAGCCCCCGTCCCTTTCACGGCGCTTCCCGGCGCGGAGTCTGGCGCCTCGTTTTCTCCCGATGGTCGGCAGGTTGTTTTCTACTGGGGACACCCGGACAGTTCCAAAAGCGGTATCTACATTAAATCCACCCATTCGGAATCGGAGAAGGTCACGCCCCTGGTCGTCAAGGAACCGTACTTAAACTACAGCCCCTCCTGGTCGCCCGACGGCAAGAACATCGCCTTTCTTCGGCGCACCCCGGAGGCTGAAACCTGGCTTCACTTGATAGCCCCTACCGGCGGACCGGACCGCCGGATCATTCGGCTGTCTTCCTCCTTGCGGTTACTCCCTCATTTACATCATCTAAGTTGGAGCCCGAATGGTCAGTGGATTCTGGCGCCAATCGTTCCCAGCGGGACTTCCCTGGTCGTCCACCGGATTTCCCTCAACGGGGACGCACAGCCAGTCACCGATCCGGGCATTGCCGCGTATTCCCCTAGCGTTTCGCCGGATGGACGGGCATTTGTATTCCACAACCGCACCGGCGCCACGCGGACCGCTGCCTCTGAGATCTTACTGCAGAGGTTGGACACGGACGGACTGCCAGAAGGGGAACCTCAATTGATCCATAAATCGGAGGGAACTTCCTGGGGCATCGCTTGGGCTCCGAACGGGAAGGAATTAGTGTCTTGCGGGGAGCATGGCGGAGTGGGGTGGCGATTGTTCAGGATGCCGGCACGACCCGGTGACAAGACACCGATCTCCTCAGACGATTGTACGAGCGTCACGGTCTCGCGGCCGGATTCCTCCGGCCGGGCTATGCTCCTTTATGGATCCAGCAGCAGCGGTGGAAAGGCGAGGATGTGGCAAGCCCGTCTGGATGCCTTGACGGTTGCATCTGAACTTTCGCCTTCCAGCCGCTCCGACGCTCTTCCCGCATTCTCGCCCGACGGGACGTCCATCGCCTTCGTTTCTAATCGCAGTGGGAACCCGGAAATTTGGGTCGTCGGACTGGACGGCGGTGAAGCTACGCGAATCACGAACAACGCGCAAGTTCGTGGCAGGCCGGATTGGTCTCCCGATGGAAGCCACCTGGTCTATGCCTCGGCAAACTTCAGTCCATTCGGTCCGGCGATAGTGCCAATCACAGGCGGTTCCTCAACTAAACTTCAGGTCGGCAGCGAACTTGCGGTATTTCCTCTTTGGTCCAGAGACGGGAAGTTTATTTATTACACCTCGGGATTTCAGCTCTGGCGAATCCGCAGGGATGGCGGCGCGCCCTTTGCGCTCATTGACGGCGACAGATATCTGCCCGTTGGCGAGAGTCCGGACGGCCGCGGCATTTATTGCGTCAGGCGCGGAGACCCCTATTCTCTGTACCAAATTCCCCGGAATGGGGGGCCGGCGGAACTCATAGAAACCGGTTTGGCAACGACAGAAGTAGCCGCGACAAAAAGTGCGCTCTACTTTGTTAGAGACAAAGACAATGCTCTCTACCGGTTGCCTTTTCACGGAGGACCTTCCAAGAAATTGGGTGTCCTCCCCATGCCAAGCGGAGGGGCAAACCGGGTTTTGTCAGGTGTTACCGTTTCCCCGGATGATGCGAAAATTGTCTGGGCGACAAAAGACCACCAGATCGATCTGGTACTGATCCGGGACTTTCAATAGGGCGCGCCCTGTTCGTGTAGGACGAATCCGCCGGTGCCCTGTCGGGAAACCCGGCTCGCCATGGGCGCGTCGGCCACGAATCATCGGTGGCCGCCACGGGCAAAATCGCTACAATGCCGATCTTAGCCACCCCGCATCCACCCGGTAATGCATCTCGTCCCCGTCGGGCAAAACCGTCACCGGAACCAAAAAATCATACAAGTCCAGTAGCCGCGGATCGGCGTCGATATCGAAAACGTTCAAAGTAAACGGAATCCGCGCCTGCTCCGCCCGCAATACCACCTCGGCGGCGTCGCATAAGTGACACCCCCGCCGCGTATAGAACCGCACCGTCACCATCGCATATCGGGCCGGTGGCTCCAACGCTCCCGCGTGCGCATCACCAGAATCAGCGCTACACCGGCTAGAAACCCGCCCACATGCGCAAACCACGCCACGCCGCCCTGCGACAGGTGCGAATGGCCAACCGATCCCACCCCGCTGAAAAACTGAATCACGAACCAGTAGAGCAGGATCACGTAAGCGGGAATCTCCATCGTCGTAAGAAAAACAAACACGGGTACCAGCGTCGTAATCCTCGAGTGCGGAAACTTCACGACGTAGGCCCCCATCACTCCCGCGATCGCCCCGCTCGCCCCTATCGTCGGCACCCGCGAGTCCCCATTGAACAGCACATGCACCATCGTCGCGGCCAAGCCGCAGAGCAGGTAGAACAACAGGTACGGCGCATGGCCCAGAATGTCTTCGATGTTGTCGCCGTAGATCCACAGAAACCACATGTTGCCGATCAGGTGCAGCCATCCGCCGTGCAGGAAGATGCTGGTCAATACGTCCATCCATTGAAGGCGCGTCGGGATCACGCCGTAGTGCGCGATGAAAAAGTTCAGCTCGTATGGGTCCATTGAGAACTCATACAGAAACGCGGCCACGTTCATCACGATGATCGCCACCGTCACAAAAGGGAAGGTGTAGCTCGGCTGTGTGTCGCGTAGTGGAATCATAGCGCGCGCTGTTCAAAGTCGCGGTTGGTGCGGCGTTCGGCCCGGGCGATCAGCGCTTTCGCCGCGGTCAGATCCTGTATGCCGCCGCGTGCGCCAATCGCTGTGCAGTTAAGAGCCGCCATGGCGTTCGAAACGTCCAGGGTATCCCGCAAGGTCAAACCCTGCAGCACGCCGTAACAATACGCGCCGTGGAAGACGTCGCCCGCCCCGGTCGTATCGACGCAGTTCACCACAAACGCCGGTGAATAACAAAACTTGCCGTCCATCCGGGCAATGGATCCGAAAGCGCCGAGCGTCATCGCCGCGACTTTCATGCCGTATTCTTCCTGGATCATGATCAACGCGCGGAACGGGTCGCCCTCGCCCGTCCAGCGTACCGGAAATTCGGAACTGGTAATCAGGTAGTCCACGTTCGGCAATACTTTGTCGAAGCCATGGTAAACCGTATCGACGTCCACCGTAACCGGAATATTGTGCTGTCGCGCAATCGCCGCCGCGCGGCCCACGGCGGCCGTATCGTGCCCATCTATATGAAGGAGCCGGGCGCGGTTGATCATTTCCGGCGTAATCTCGGAGGGTTGCAGACGCAGGCAATCCGGCCGCCGCCAGAATACCGTTCGTTCCCCGGTCGATTGGTCGATCACGATATATGCCGATTGGTTCGCACAGCCCGGCCGAATCTGCACGTGGTCCAAGTTGATACCCGTTCCCCGCAGGCTATCCATCTGAATCCGCCCGCGCTCATCGTCGCCCACCGTACCGATGTACTTCGTCCGCAAGCCCAACTTGGCACAGGCCACCATCGCGCTGGCCACCTGCCCGCCCGGACTGTACATCTCGTCCACAAAGGGCTCCTTGCCGGCATAGGCCGGAAACCGTGGAACAAGGATTAGCGTGTCCGTGGCGTTGAGTCCCACCCCAACTACGTCAAAATCAGGCATCCGAAGGACTACCGTAACACAGCCCAGCCCCGGTTAAACACCGTGTCGAGAATCTTCGCGTGAACCCGTCCGCCGACATGGCTACCGAGTGGCGACACCGGTACCGTCCGCCGACACCGCTACCGAGCCGCGACACCGCTACCGAGCGGTGACCGTCAGGGAGCCGGTACCCGGTTAGTTCTTCTTCCCTTCAACGAGATAGAGGAAAATGCGGTGCCGGCGGCCGTGGACGAGAACTTCTTCCACTTCAACCGGGTTCCATCCGCGAATGCCATAGTCGTGTGAGACCACGCGCGTGCCCGGACGCAACTCCCTGTCAAACTTTGGCCGCAGTTTCTCGTTGAAGCTCGTCGTCAGGTACAGCGTCACCACATCGGCCTGCGATAGATCGGCGTCAAATACGTCGGCCCGGACCACCCGCGCCCTATTCTGCAAGCCAAGTTTCAGAATCGTGTCGCTGGCCTGTGCGGCGATCTTCGGGTCGATCTCGATGCCAATCGCCCTCGCCCTGAACTTTTGCACCGCCGTGATCAAGATCCGCCCGTCCCCGCAACCGAGGTCGATTACCGTATCCCCCTGCTTGGCATGGGCGACTTCCAGCATCCGATCGATAATTTCCTGCGGAGACGGTACATATGGCGCCATCCGCTGTCCAATCGGTTGAGCGATCACGGGCAAAGCGATGAATGCGACGAGCAGCGAAGAGGTTAAATTCATGGCGGGCAGCGAGTTCCTATACCAGTGGGACGTATCAATGCGACGTTGCGTTTTGTGCATTTCGCGCCAAACGGGATTTTTGTATCCGGTTTACGACTTCGGTCGTCGCCGACCATAAATCGCGCGGGCGCGAGATCGTGTACTCCAACCCCTTAAAGTATTTTACAGCGTTTCCAATCGTATCCCGCCATGGGACCGCCTGCGGGAAAAGATTGTAATTCATGTAAAAGACCGGCGCGTCCAGGCTGCCGATCTCTTTTAACGCTTCAGTTTCGATGTTATGTTCCAGCATCACCTTGGGTCCGGTGAAAATAAACGCGTCCGGCCGCTCCCGCGTTCCCAGCTCGGCGCGGATCAGGTCGGTTAGAAAACGGATGTCGGATTTCTTATCGGCCAGCCGCGCCAAATCCACGCGCCCAAGCTGAATCTTCGCCAGCGCCTCGCCCAGAGCCGGAAAATCGATCTTCTCGGCGTTTTCCTGCCGATAGAGAATTTTCTGCTCCTGCATGCAGAAAGCGACCAGCGAGAACCGGGAAACGCGCGGATCCCGCGAGATATTGCGCAAAATGGAGACGAGCGCCGAAGTGTCGATCGGCCGCATCACCGAGCTTCTTGGATTCTGCGGAGCGTAATTCAACAGGATCTTGACCGTGGTCGGATCGTCTTCCCGCTGCACCGGAGGTTCCTGCCGGAAGTATTCGGTTTCCGACTGCCGGATCGCGCTCGCGCCGATCGCCAATGCCATTTGGTTGTCTTTATCCGAAAGCTGCGCTTCCACGTCCCAGTAGTTGGAACAAACGCGTTCCGCCCGGTCGCGCATCAGCCAGTCGACCTTGTACTTCCCCTCGCCGATGTCGAAGGAGCCGTAAAAAGACGCCTCCCCCTTAGCGTCTTCATCGATTTCCGGCACTTTTATCCGCTGAATAAAGAAGGTGGGATCGCCCCCGCCATTCGCGGGTGTCACGCGGAAGATGATCGTGAGCAAGTTTTCCTGTCCCGCCAGATCCTTCATCGGAACGGAAACCTCGTATCCGCCATGGAACTTCAGGTCGAAACCGACCTGTGCCGTCTTCGTCGGATTCACGGTGCAAGGTAAGTCCTTGCGCGGTTCGGCCACTTCAAGGATCGCTTGATCGGTGCCGAACAAGCGCACCATGCCGCCCGTTCCGGTCATGATCAGTTGACCGCTGGCGATGCCGCACACACCCGTCATCAGCCCGCAGAGGAGGGAAAAACGGGAGCCGATATTGACAAGCAATTGGGTGTTTCCCACGCTGCTCTGCCCTCTAGCGAGAAATCGGTATCCGGCGGGCTTTTTGAGAGCCCGTGGATAAGCTGTATTATCCATCACATTTCCGTCGGATGGAATGGGGCTTCGCCATATTTTTTGACTAGGACTTGGCTGGAAGTACCAGTGAACTCCGGTGCCGTGTGCTAGAGTGCTGATTGTATGGCTTCCCGTAGCGTTAATAAAGTGATCCTGGTCGGGCATCTTGGCAAGGATGCGGAAACAAAGTTTACACCCGCCGGCGTGAGTTTCACCCGTTTTTCGGTGGCCACCAGCCGCCGTTGGAAGGATCAGCAGACCGGCGATTGGAAGGAAGAGACCGACTGGCACAACATTTCGTTGTGGCGCGCCGAAAATCTCGCCCAATACCTCACCAAGGGCAAACAGGTCTACGTGGAAGGCCGTTTGCAGACACGCAGCTATGAGGATAAAGACGGCCAGAAGAAGTATTCGACCGAAGTGGTTGCCGACGATGTCATCCTGCTCAGTAGCCGCGGAGAGAGCGGCGGGGATGCGGGCGGCTACAGCCAGGAGCCGCGGATGGTGTCTCAGCCCCGCACGGCCGCCCCCCGCCCGGAGAGTGGCGGCATGGGCGGCGGCGCGGCCGCGATGCCAAGTCCTGGCGGCGGGGCATCGCCGTTTGAAGCCGGCATCAGCGACGACGACGTTCCGTTCTGATCCTTGTTGTATCCGATGAAGAAGCCCTACACCGAAAAGCAGGGCCAGTATCTGGCATTCATCTACTACTACACAAAGCTGAACGGGCGGGCGCCGGCGGAAACTGACATGCAACGCTACTTCAAAGTCACGCCGCCTTCTGTTCACCAGATGGTGTTGACGCTGGAACTCAACAGCTACATTGAAAAAACTCCCGGTGAGGCACGGTCCATTCGGCTTCTCCTTTCGCGCCAGGAAATCCCGGATCTGAAGTAGGCGGGTTCGATTCGGGACAGCGTGTTCCACATTGGTACTTCAAGTCCGAAGCCAGACGCCGCAACTCATTGATTTAACGTGGTTCCAGACTTGGCGATTGCCTTGCATTCCAAGAACGCAGGAGGCTCCGGCCATGAACTCTTCCTTTACGTTCGAAGAAGCGATCGATCTCGCTCGCTTCAACACTCTCTACAAAACCGAAGTGCCCGCGGATTCCGCTCCCATGACCAATTCGATTCCCGACGGCCGCTACGAAGTCGTCGTGGCCGAGGCGACTCTAACTAAATCTCAACGCAGCGGCAATCCCATGATCCGCTTCGTCTTGCGCATCAACGGGTCTACCTTCCGTGACCGGCTTCTCCGCAAGCACTCCGCCATAACTGAAAACACGATCCGTTTCGTGCGGAAAGAACTCGAGGTTTGCGGCCTCCGCCTCGACAAGTTTGAAGACCTGAAATCGCGCGTTCACGAACTCGAAGGCGTCGAACTCGAAGTGGTGAAGGTCACCAAAGGCGAGGACTCGAACATTTATTTCAACCGCGCCATCACCTCCCGCTCTCAAGCCGACGGCGTAGCCGAAGACGATCTGCCGTTCTAACCCGGGAACGCTCGCAACCGCGGCGCCGCCACTTCTTTCTCCCACTGCGCCAGCAGCCCGCGTAATCGCGCCGCCTTGGCGGGGTTGGAACCCATCAAGTCGTTCTTCTCCTCCCGATCCGCGCGGAGGTTAAACAGCGACTCGTTCCCGTTGTCCGAAACGAGCTTCCAATCCCCGTCGCGCACCGCTTTCCGCCGGTTCTTCGCCCGCTTGTAACGCCAAAACACGGTGCGCTCCCGGACCGGCCGCCCCCCACGCCATTCGGCCCGGAGATCGAGTCCGTCGAATTTCGCTCCCGCCACGCCAGCCGCGGCCGCCAGTGTCGCGGTCACATCCATCATCAAGGTCACTTGATCGGTGGTCGTCCCGGGCGCCAAAACGCCGGGCCAGCGGATGAGCAACGGCATCCGAATCCCGCCCTCGAAAACCTGGCTCTTATTACCGCGTAGCGGTGCGTTGCTCCCGCCGGCGGGAGCGCCGTTATCGCTCATGAAAAGGACAATGGTATTATCGCGCTCCCCCATCTCGTCGATCTGCCGCAGGATCGCGCCCACCCGCTCGTCCATCTGCTCGATCATCTTGAGGACGGCGGGCCGATTGGCTCCACGCCACTGAACCTCGGTTTTCGCCTCGTCTTCACGCGTCTGAAAGGGGCTGTGAGGCGAAGTAAATGGCAAGTAGAGAAAAAAAGGCTTATTTTTTGACCGCTTTTTGAGCCATTCTATCGCCCTTTGGCCTACCAGATCGGTCAAATAGCCATGCGCTTCAACCGGCTTACCGTTGTGCCGGAGGACCATCGCCTTGTCTTCTTCGGTGTATCGAAAATAGTCCGCGGCACCGCCGAGGATCCCGAAAAACTCGTCGAACCCATGCCCATTCGGTCCAAATCCGTCCAGATACCCGAGATGCCATTTCCCGAATATCGCCGATTCATAACCTTTTCCCTTCAATAGTTTAGGAAGGGTTACGGTTGTCGTCGGCAGACCGAGTTCGCCCCGCTCCTGGAGCCAAACCGCCTCATCGTAACGGCCAACGTTGCCGAGCCCGATGGCGCACTCTAAACCGCCCACTCGCTGTTGATATCTTCCTGTCAATAGAGCGCACCGGCTGGGCGTGCATTCCGGGGCGTTGGCGTAGGCTTGGCGGAATCGAAGCCCGTCGGCCGCTAACGAATCGATCGACGGCGTCCGTAAGTCGTTGGACCCATAGCAACTTAAATCGGCCGACCCGAGATCGTCGGCCAGAATCAGAACGATATTCGGCGGCGCTTTCGCCCCCGCCGCCAGCGAGAAAAGAAAGTCTCGACGATTCATATAGTTGCCGGTAGGTCTCCAGCCGAATTATCGTAGAAAGCTACGGCTGTGGCAACAAAAGTGGAAAACCCTCTCGTCGGAATCATCATGGGCAGCAGGTCCGATTGGGACACGATGCGGCATGCCGCCGAGATGTTGACCCGGTTTGAAGTTCCACACGAATGCCGCGTGGTATCGGCGCATCGGACGCCGGATCTATTGGCCGAATACGCCGCCGGCGCCGAGACCCGCGGCTTGGAAGTGATCATCGCGGGCGCGGGCGGCGCGGCGCACCTCCCGGGGATGGCGGCGGCGCAGACTGTGGTCCCGGTGCTCGGCGTTCCAGTGGAAAGCCATGCGCTCAAAGGCATGGACTCGCTGCTCTCGATTGTGCAGATGCCCGGCGGCATTCCCGTTGGAACGATGGCTATTGGGAAGGCTGGCGCGATTAACGCGGCGCTGCTGGCGGTCGCGATTCTTGCCAATAGCCGCCCCTTGTTGCGCGAACGGCTCCACGCCTACCGCCGCGAGTTGAATGAGATGGTGCGCGGCGAATCGCTTTCATGACCCCTCGCGTCATCCTGCCCGGAGCCGCCGTCGGCGTGCTTGGAAGCGGTCAACTCGGCCGTATGTTCGCCATTGCCGCGCGGCGAATGGGGTATCGCGTGCACACGTTCTCGCCCGATACCGATACGCCCACCGGGCAGGTCGCCGATCTTGAGATTGTCGCGCCGTATGAGGATCTCGATGCTGTGCGGCGTTTTGCGCGCCAAGTGCGCGTGGTGACATTTGAGTTTGAGAATGTTCCGGTGGAAACCGCCGCGGCCGCGGCGGAATGCTCGCAGGTGCGCCCTCGCGGCGAGGTGTTGCATACGACGCAGAACCGCCTGCGGGAGAAGCGATTCCTAACCGCGAATGGCTTCCCGGTAGCGGACTTTCGCGAGGTCCGTTCGCTGGAAGACTTGAAGCGGGGACTGGCGGAGATCGGCCCAAACGCGATTCTGAAAACGGCCGGGTTCGGGTATGACGGTAAAGGCCAGATCAAGATCCATGCGCTGTCCGCCGCCGAAGAGGCGTGGCGGCGTATGGCGGGCCAGGAGTGCGTGCTCGAGTCCTGGATCGAATTTGAAAAAGAGGTTTCCGTCGTTGCCGCGCGTGGCGTGGACGGCGAATTCGTTCACTATGGCGTGGTCGAAAACGAGCACAAGAATCATATTCTCGATCTGACGCGCGCGCCGGGCCGGGTGAACCCCGAGTTGGCTGCCGAAGCGATTGAGATTGCGCGAGCGGTGATGGAAAAGCTCGATGTGATTGGCGTTCTCTGTGTCGAGTTCTTCATAACCAACAACGGCCAAGTCCTGGTCAACGAACTCGCGCCCAGACCGCATAACTCCGGCCACTTCACCTTCGATGCCTGCGTAACCTCGCAGTTTGAGCAGCAACTACGCGCCGCGTGCGGTTTGCCGCTGGGCTCGACCGAGTTGCTCCGCCCGGCGGCGATGGCAAATCTGATGGGCGAGCTATGGGACTACGGAGAGCCCAACTGGGCCGCCGCCCTAACATTGCCGGACGTCAAACTGCATTTATACGGCAAGATGTCCGCCCGCCCGGGCCGGAAGATGGGGCATCTAACCGCCCTTGGCCCCACCGTGGAAGCCGCCGCGGTCACGGTGGCGGCGGCGCGGTCGTTCTTACTCAAGTAGGATGATTGAGCCTCCCCCTGGCAGGACGACGGACATTCTCAAGGCCGGGGAACGGGGGCGGAATGACACTGCTCCTCCGCCTGGAGGCTCCACCTGCAGTCTTGATCACGTCGAAGCGACAGTCAAGCGACTGCGGCGCATCTCCCGGCTGGGTCGCGGAGTCGTCTGAAACAGATTCGGTGTCATCCCGGATATTCTTTGCTTTCAGACTTGGGCCGGTAAACGGGTGAACTAAGCCGCGGCGTCGGTAAGCCAACCCCTCGCACTCCGGCAGTTTCGGGGGAATTGCTGTTTCTCCCGAAGCTGCGGAAACAGGTTCACCGACGCACAACTACGCTTCCTGCAAGACATACACCTGCGAAACTTTTCCGTCGGAACCCTACGTCGTTATATTCATTCCGCCAAAGGGAGCATCCTGATGCCGTTCTCAGCAAGTCCGATCCGTCTCCGCGTCTTCGCGAATCGACGTGGGCACCGGGGAGTATCAGCGAGGGAAAAAAGGATCTTTTGAACTTCTAGGGGTCAGTCATTTCGGGTTGCAATCCAACCCCGCCAGGTCCGTCGAACGGCCAATCCGCGCTCATTTAACAGTGCTACCGGCATCCCCATCGAACCCTGTCGTCTATACAGTCCCCATGACCCCGGCACCTCGGTCCGGTTTCGTTCACCACCCGTTTTCATCGCGGGGCTCCGGCGTCGTCCTCGCTTTCCCGTCGCTAAACCCTATACGGTACGCCGGGAAACGTGCCTTTTAAACTCATGATTTCAAAAGTTTAGAAGTTCCGTCTTTTTGGTCGAAAAGAGAGGTGATGACACCGCGAGGCTTGCAGATTGCGCTAGATTTCCCTCCTCCTGAGGGGAATTGGCTAGAATCAGATGGACAAATGAAATCGAATGGGAAAGCACGGAATGAGATTCGCTGGGGTTCGCGTCCGGCGCCAATTCCCGGCTTATACTATGCCGCCGAAAACGGCGGATCGGGAATTGTCGTCGGCGACGCTCGAAGTATTCTCACACAGATCCCGGACGAGTCTTTCGGTTGTTGCATCACGAGTCCGCCTTACTGGGGACTGAGGGACTACGGCGTTGAGGGTCAGATCGGCGCTGAGATGGAGCTTGACCACTACATAGAGCACCTCACCGGCGTGTTCCGGCAAGTGCGTCGCGTCCTCAAGCCGGACGGAACATTCTGGTTAAACGTTGGTGATGGGTACACCAGCGGCAATCGAACTTGGCGGGACGAGGATAAAAAGAACGCGGCCCGAGGAATGAAGTATAGGCCGCCGACGCCGGAAGGGCTTAAACCGAAGGACCTGATCGGAATTCCATGGAAGCTCGCGTTCGCTCTCCAAGCGGATGGCTGGTTCCTCCGCTCTGATATCATCTGGCACAAACCAAACTGCCAACCCGAATCGGTGAAAGATCGCCCAACCAAAGCACATGAATACGTTTTTCTTCTTTCCAAAGCCAAGGACTATTTTTACGACACTAAGGCGGTGAAGGAGCCCGCCCTCACGAAGGGTTCAACTCGTAATCGCCGGACCGTTTGGAGCGTGAACACGGAGGCGTTTCCCGGCGCTCATTTTGCAACCTTTCCACCAAACCTCATCGAGCCAATGGTTCTCGCGGGTTCACGCCCCACTGATCTGGTGATAGACCCCTTCTTCGGCTCGGGTACCGTCGGCGAGGTCTGCCAAAGGCTTGGTCGAAGTTTCGTTGGAGTAGAACTGAATCCCGATTATGCCAAAATTGCGTTCAAGCGTCTCGGATGGTCTACCGAAAAAGGCCAAGACAGACGCGAGGTACCCGGTCCTTCAACCGGACATGCAAATCTCGCTTTACTCTCGGCTTCAGTCCTTGAGAAATCTTTATCTCCGGGACGGTCTCAGGACGACCATTGAGAATGTGAATTTTGATCTCGCCGTGCTTGACGCCGAACTAAGCGAAAAAATTCCGGTGACGCATTTGAAAAAACTGGCAGCGCTCGGAATTCGAGGCGAAATCGTGTTTCCAGTTCCCTATCTGATCCATCGAAATCCGTTCCTGCTCGGCTATTACCGGCTCCTTTACGGGTTTTCGCAAAAAGCGTTTTATGAGCAAGGTCCGTTCAGAGAATTGAAGTCGGTCGAACAACGTGGGGTGGTCTCCGAGCCTATCCGCTCGAAAATTTCCGCTCTTTGCGAGAGTCTGATTCAGTCGGGAAAAGCATTGCTCGACGTGATTGACCCGGTAAGTGCGGATCTCGTTCACGACCTCCAGCTACTAACGTTGGGTCCTCAGCTGCGAGGAAGCAACAACGTCGATGTCGGTCAACAAGCGGTCGAGGTAGCATTCAACCTGTTGAAGGGACTTCTCGTTAAATACACGCCGACTATCAAAGGGCGACGGATGACCTTCTTGAATGACTCAGCCCTTCCCGTTCTTGTCCATTTCGGCGGCGACCCGGACATTAGTTTCACTCAAACCCTCGGTTTTGAAGACCGAAAGCTTGTGGCCATTGAGATCAAAGGCGGAAGAGATGTCTCAAACATTTGGAACCGATTAGGAGAAGCGGAGAAAAGCCACAGTTCCGCGAGGCTGAAGGGCTTTAATGAGCTCTGGACGATTACGGGCGTCGATCTGGGCTCATCGCCAGCGCTGAAGAAGCGGGCCGAGGAAAAATCCAAAGCGACGACTAGGTTTTTCAACCTTGACCGAATAGTGGATCCATCGACGCCGGACGGAACATCATTCCGACAGTTGCTCGGATCAATCATTGGCGCGAAGCTGGACTAACCCGTCGACCGGCCCTGCGACAACGGCCCATACGGCGAAGCCTGTTTTTCCGCGTTTTTGGAAAATCGCGCCCCGGCGCGCTCGCCTCTCGCACGACTCTGTACCTGAGACCGATCATGTCCCTCTCGAATTATCCGTCACCTCCATTGCATATTCCGCTACGTCGTATCCATTCGTCGCTGTTGTTTCACGTTCCCTTTGGTTTCCAGTATGACCGTTCAATCTTGCTGGACGCCACACAAGCCGAATAGAGAAACGCCGTCATCTCATCCCAACTCCAACCCTCGCTGCTTATCCGCTCGGCCTCAGCGATCGACTAGTCCCGCTGCTTCCTCGTGCCTGCGCCTCCTTGGCCGCTTGGATCAATTCCCGGCGTACTCGCTGGGACCGCTGGCGACGTCGAACCGATGCCGTATTTTAAAGCCGCCAACGAGCTGCTTCGCCGCCCGCTTATCAGAGTTCACATCGCGATGCCGGCCCATACTTCGCAAGCCCATCCGTTACTTATTGGCCCTGATCGGACTAACCGACCGCTGAATCGGCTCCGCTGTCGGCCGAAGTCTAACAAAAGAAACCGGTTAGAAGTAAATAACACCCATCTGACGGTCGCCGGTAAGTGAGTCACGCTACTTCAAAACTTATATTTCCCGCCAAATCAACGACTTGCAAACTGCCTCCATCGAAAACCGTTGACGCGGGTGCTACAGTGAAATTGAGGGGAGCTATCTGCGCATGCAGTTGGCTCCCCTCAATGCTTTGTAAGTGGCCCACCGTCTTAGCCGAATAGCTATCGCGGAGGGGACCGCACTCGCTCTTTGAAAATTGAATATACAAGTACCTCAGGATAAGTGTGTCCACGCGCAGGCGCCAAATCGTTCGCGGGACACACGCGGGCCGGAAAAACGTGAAAAACGTTGGAACCTCCCACCGTTTGTTGGTAACAATGGACTTATTCGCGGGAACCTCCCACGGAGTAACCCACAAGTGACCCAAGCTAACCCGCTGGAACCCAGGAAAACCCAGCTAACCCCAGCCGCATGGGATAATGGAACCTGTACTCTATTCCCATGAAAACCTGCTATTTCGACGCATTTTCGGGCATCAGCGGCGACATGACCGTGGGCGCGCTCGTCGACGCGGGCGCTGACGGCGCCGCGCTGATCGACGCACTCAACTCGCTCAACCTCGGCGCCTCGTACTCCTTTGAAAAGACCAAACGCCGCGGCATTGCCGCCACCAAATTCCACGTCGATGGCGGCGAGCAAAAGGCGCACCGGCATCTGCCGCACATCGTCAAAATCATTGAGAACGCGACAAAGTTGAGCGATCAGACGAAGCGGCGCTCCATTGCCGTGTTCAACGCGCTGGGTGCCGCGGAGTCGAAGATTCACAATCAACCGTTGGAGAAAGTCCATTTCCATGAAGTGGGCGCGGTGGATTCCATCTCCGACATCGTCGGCGCTTGTTATGGGTTGGAACTCCTTGATATCGGAGAGATCTATTGCTCGCCTATTAACGTTGGCAGCGGGACGGTGGAAACCGATCACGGTACGCTGCCCGTGCCCGCGCCGGCGACGGCGGAGTTGTTGATCAATAAGCCCATCTATTCGAAAGGTCCGGAGATGGAGTTGACGACGCCGACCGGGGCGGCGATTGTGGCGGCATTGGCGGCCGGATTTGGCGGTATGCCGGCGATGACGATTGAGAGCACCGGCTTCGGCGCGGGTACCAAAGAGTTCCCGATGCAGGCGAATGTATTGCGTGCGGTGATCGGGGCGCGGACGGCGGCGGTGGAGTCGACGACGGTGATCGTCATTGAAGCCAACATCGACGATTCGACGCCGCAGGTGCTGGGCTACGCGATGGACCGTTTGTTCGCCGCGGGCGCGCTGGACGTTACCATCCAGCCGCTGCTGATGAAGAAGAACCGGCCGGGTTCGCTGCTCTCGGTGATCACGCGGCCGGAGGATCGGGAAGCGCTCGCCAAGATTATTTTGGAAGAGACGACGACGTTGGGCCTCCGCATGTATGCCGCCGAGCGTCGCGTCCAGGCACGGAGCGAAGTAGTTGTCGAGACGCCATTTGGGAAGGTCCGAATGAAGGTGACTTCGCAAGGCGCAAGCCCGGAGTATGACGACTGCCGCGCGCTGGCCGCCGCCCAGGGCGTCCCGTTAAAAAAAGTGCTCGCCGAAGCCCAGTTCGCTTATTTGAAAGAGTTCTAGCCGCAATGGAAAAGTACTACATAACAACGCCGATCTATTACGTCAACGCCGCGCCGCACATTGGCCACACATACACCACCATCGCCTCCGATGTGGTGAAGCGCTACAAGCGTATGCAGGGGTTCGACGCGCGATTGACGACCGGCACCGATGAGCACGGGCAGAAGATTGAACGCAGCGCGAGGAAAGCCGGGCAATCGCCGGGCGAGTTCACCGACACGGTTGCCGCCGAGTTCAAACAGACCTGGGAGAAGTTCGATATCGGCATCGACTACTTCCAACGGACCACATCGGCCAGCCATGCCGCGAAAGTGCAAGAGCTGTACCAGCGTTGCAAGGCCAACGGGTACATCTACAAAAGCTCGTACACCGGCTACTACTCGGTGGTGCAGGAATCGTTCGTGCAGGATGCCAAGGAAGGCGACACGGACCCGGAGACGGGCCAACCGCTCGAAATGGTGACGGAAGAGAACTGCTTCTTTCGGCTCTCCGCGTTCACGGACAGGCTGATCGAATTCCACGAAAACAACCCGGATTTCCTGCAGCCGGAAACGCGCCGCAACGAAGTGCTGGCGTTTCTGAAGCAGGAAGGGGGATTGAAGGATCTATCCATCAGCCGCTCGACGATCAAGTGGGGCATCCCGGTGCCGGATGAGCCGGGACACGTGTTCTATGTTTGGTTCGACGCGCTGACGACGTATATGAGCGCGGTCTCCGGGACTGAATTGTGGCCGGCCGACCTGCACATGATCGGCAAGGAAATCGTTCGCTTCCACGCCATCTATTGGCCCGCGTTTTTGTGGGCGGCGGATTGGCCGATACCGAAGAAGATCTTCGCCCATGGCTGGCTGCTTTTCGATAACAACAAGATGTCGAAATCGCGAGGCAACATTGTGCGGCCGGAACCGATCCGGCAGGCGATGGGCGCGGACGCTCTGCGCTACTATTTGTTGCGCGAGATTGTGTTTGGTTCCGATGGCAACTTTGCCTACGACGCGATGGTAACGCGCTATAACGCGGACTTGGCGAATGGCCTAGGCAACCTGGCCAGCCGCACTTTGACCATGATTCACCAGTACCGCGGCGGCGTCGTAAAGACGGCGGCCGGCCCGCAAACACTGCCGACCGGCGTGACCGTCTCGGCGGCAATTGAGGGTTATGAGCGCTTGGATTTTTCGAAGGCTTTGGAGAGCGTTTGGAATCTGATCGGAGCCGCGGACAAGTACATTGTCGAGCACGCGCCGTGGAAACTTGCGAAGGACCCAGGCGCGGCGGAGCGACTGGATACGGTGCTCGCCAATGTCTATGACGCGCTCCGCGTCGTGACCGTGCTGGCCGCGCCGGTGCTGCCCGATTCATGCGCGCGCATCTGGAAATTGCTGGGCTTTTCAACGCCATTGGAGGACCAGCGGCTGGGCGCGCTCGAAGATCCGCCCGAAATTGAAACACGCGGCATTCCGGCCGTTGAACCGGTTTTCCCGCGCCTCGACATGAAGGCGACCATCGACAAATTGAACGACTTGGAGCAGCGGGAAGCGGAGAGGCAAGCGCTCCTCCTGGGCAAATCGGCCGAAGAACCAAAACCCGCCGACGAAGGTACGCCGATTCCCCTCTCGCCCGAGATTACCATCGACGATTTCGTGAAGGTGGACCTCCGCGTCGGCGAAGTGAAATTCGCCGAGCGCGTGAAAGGCGCCGACAAACTCCTCCACCTGAAAGTCGACATCGGCGAGCCGGAGCCGCGGACCATCGTCGCGGGTATCGCGCTGGTGTATGAACCGGAGAAGCTGATCGGGCGGAGAGTGGTGATCGTCGCCAATCTCGCGCCGCGAAAGCTGCGCGGCATTGAGAGCCGCGGCATGATCGTAGCGGCGTCCCTGGAGGGCGGAAAGCCAATGCTGGCTGGCTTCCTGGAGCATGTCCCCATCGGCGCGCGGCTCAAATAAATGTGGATCGATTCCCATTGCCACCTGGACGGCGACCGCTTCGACGACGATCGCGAAGCGGTGATCGAGCGGGCGCTCGCCGCGGGCGTGACGAAGATGTTAACAATCGGCTCGGGCGACGGTCCGCCGGACCTTGACGCGGCTATCCGATTGGCGGAACGGTTCGATTGCTTGTACGCCAGCGTCGGCGTTCACCCGCACGACGCGTCCAAGTGGACGCCCGATTGCGCGCCCGCGCTCCGGGACCGCATGAGTCATCCGCGAGTGCTGGCGCTGGGAGAAATCGGTCTGGACTATCACTACGATTTTTCACCGCGCGAGGTGCAGCAACGCGTGTTCATCGAGCAGATGGAAATCGCGGCCGAAGCGCGGAAACCGATTCTGATTCACACCCGGGAAGCCGGGGACGACACGCTGCAATTGATCGAGAAATACTGGGCTCCAACCGGTTTGCCAGGCGTGATGCACTGCTTTTCCGGCGGCCCCGTCGAGGCGGAACGCTCGCTGGCGTTGGGGTTCACGCTCAGTTTCGCCGGGGTGGTAACGTACCCGAAAGCGCAGGAGTTGCGGGAGGCCGCGCGGATTACGCCGCTCGACCGCATGCTGGTGGAGACGGACGCCCCTTATCTGGCGCCGGTCCCGCTGCGCGGCAAACGAAATGAACCGTCGTACGTAGTGAGGACGGGCGAAACGCTCGCCGGGGTGATCGGCATTCCCGCGGAGGAGTTGGCCCGGCGAACGAGCGGGAATTTCCTGCGCCTATTCCCCGCCGCCGCATCTGTATAGATAGGCGCTGCGTTGACTGCGTTACACTGAGATATTTCATGGGTATCAGCCGGATTAGTCAAGCCTTAACGGCCCGCGAGATCCTTAACCTTGTCGACAAGGATATGCGCCGGGTGGAAGAGGTTATGCGTCTGGAGTCGGTCGCTTCGGTGGAGGCGATTTCGGCGATCAACCGTCACATACAGGCGAGCGGGGGCAAACGGCTGCGCCCCACGCTGGTGTTGCTTTCCACGCAGTTGTTCGCACCGTTAACCGATACGGCGATTGCGATGGCGGCCGTGGTGGAGATGATTCACACCGCGACGCTGGTGCACGACGACGTGATCGACGCGGCCGAAACGCGCCGCGGCAAGCCATCGACGAACGCGCTCTGGGGCAACCAGACTTCCGTGCTGGCCGGCGACTGGCTCTACATGCAGGCGTTCCAGGTCGCCATCCGCGCCCGCAATTTCCGGATTCTGGACCTGCTCATCGGGCTGACGCAATTGATGGTGGAGGGCGAGTTGCTGCAATTGGAGCGGCTGGGCCGGATCGACATCAGCGAGACCGATTACATGGAGCTCGTCGACCGCAAAACGGCCAGCCTGTTCAGCATCTGCGCGCGGCTGGGCGCGATGACGGGCGGCGCGAACGAGGCTGACGAGGCCCGGCTGGGCGAGTTCGCGTGGAACCTGGGCATTGCGTTTCAACTGGTGGACGACGTGCTGGACTTCACGTCGCGCGAGAAGATTTTGGGCAAGCCGGTGGGCAGCGATCTGCGCGAGGGCAAGGTCACGCTGCCGTTGATCTACGCGTTGCAGGACTCGACGCCGGCGGAGCGCGAGAAGGTCGCGACCGTTCTGCGCGAACACGAGTACGAGAGCGTCCGCTTCGAGGAAATCACCGGAATTCTGAAACGTTACAACGGCGTGGAACGCGCCATGGAACGCGCGCAACGCTTCACGGAACGCGCGCGGACGCTGATCAATGAATTTCCTGAATCCGCCTGCCAGCGAGCGCTATTCAGCGTGACGGAACTCGTCACCGCCCGCGACCACTAAGCCAAGTTCGCGGTACGAGTGTATCGTTCGAAATGATGCGCGCCCCGGATGTCCCGCCGGCATGGCGTGGGACGACTCGGCCAGCCACGTGTACCGTTCGAAATCACGCGCACCGCGGACGCCGCCCGCACATGAATCTTTGCTGCGGACGGGTCGCTCTAATCCTTTTCAAACGTAATGGCCGATTCGGCTCCGAATTTACGGTAATTTCGGAAGTTCAGTTCGTTGCGGCTGCACGTTGTCGTGCCGTTCTGGCAAACGACGTTTTCGCTGCGCACCGGCAGCAGCGCCAGCTTGCCGCCGATGCGGACGAAGTCGTAATCCAGCGTAAGTTCGGCCCGGTTAAATTCAAAATCGTCCGGAAACGAGAGGGCGCGCTGCTCAATGCGCAACACGCGCTTGGACGCCTTCTCAATCCAAATGGCGCCTTTGTACGCCGGGTTGTAGCTCTTGGAATTCTGCGGAATGATGGACCAGTGCGAGTTCGGCTGAAGGACGGAATAGTCGTAAACAACGGTGTCGCGGCCCACAATGCGCTGTTCGCCGCGTTTGACGAACTTCGCCGCGGTGGTCGGGGAGAGGATGTCCTGAAGCGTGGTGGCGAACTCGCCGGTTGACCAGGCGCCCGTCTTCTCGATGGCTCGTTTGGTCTCCTTACCGTTAATCGAGATCTTCCGGTAGTCTTCCTTGCCATTGACCACGGCGACTTCGGCGGTCACCATGTCGATGGCCTGCCATTGCGGCGGCTTTGTGTTGCTCACGTAGCGCATGGTGTGTTGCTGGACGATGAAGTCCGGCAGGCTCTCCGTGAACTCGCCCGCGGCGTCGCGGACGGCGGCGATCAGCGGGTCCGTATTGAAGCCGAAGACGCTCGCGTCCTCCTTGAATTCGCCCGGATCGACGGGCGGTTCCGGCTCGGCTTGGCGCCGCGCCTGTTCCCGCTTCACGCGGTCCGGAATGCCGCGGCGAAGGATGGGGGCGTCGTCTTCTTTTTCCGCCTCGGAGGCCTTCTTCACCTCGGCCGGTTTTGCCGCCGCTTCCTTCTCCGCCTCCGTCCCCTTGCGCGTCAGCGTCACCCGCAGCGCGGTCTCTTCGTCGTCGGGGTTGAATCCGATCTGCAACTGGTCGCCGGGCTTCAATAGCGAATCGCGAATGGCTTGGCCGTCTTTATCCAGGAACTGCGTCTTCGCCAGCAACCGGAACTGAAGCGTGCCCTTCGACGCCGTGTCCAGAATCAGCGCCTTCTCATCCAACTTTCGCAGCGTACCGTCCAGCGTTTGCAGATTGATTTTGATCTCGCTCGACGGCTTGCCGCCCTTCTTTGCCTCGGGGTCCTTAGGCGCGCGTTTGGGGATCTTTATTTCCGGGATCGGCAGGCTTACCGGCACCCCGCCGGGCAGACGCGTCGGATACTGTCCGGGTGGATATTGCCCGCCCGGGTACTGTCCCGGAGGGTATTGGCCCGGCGGATATTGTCCCGGTGGATACTGCGCGTGCAGCAGGCAAGCCGCCATGAAAACGCCGGGAATGGAAAGCCGCGCCATCGAAAGCCCTCGCCGTCATTCTATTTGTTTTTGACCGGGGCCGTACAATCGAAGTAGAAATGGCCGACACCGAACTCGCATTCGAAGTCACTCCGCGCGAGGTGGAGGACCGCCGCAAGGCCGGCGAGAACCTATGCCTCATCGATGTCCGCGAAGACGCGGAATGGCGGATCTGCCGCATCGAAGGGGCGAGTCTCGTCCCCATGAACACAGTGCCCGCGCGACTGCGGGAACTCGATACGCAGGCGGATATCACGCCGCTGATTGTTTACTGCCATCACGGCGTCCGCAGCCTGAACGTCGTGCAATGGCTGCGGCGGAACGGCGTCGGGAATTGTCAAAGCATGACCGGCGGCATCGACCGTTGGAGCGCCGAAATCGACACCGGCGTGCCCCGGTATTAGCCCGGCGCCAACTCCGCTGAAAACGCGCGAAAGCTAAGCAGCCGCGACTCGCCCGGCAGTGGAGTGCCGGCGTTCTCCGCCCGAATCAGCACGCGGTTCTGTCCGCGATGCACCGCGATCGCAATCTCCCACGGGCCGCGTTCTCCAGCCGTGTGTTCGCCATGCACGGCGCCATCGGCATCCGTCGCCAACAATCGCGTCACGCCTTCCGCCGCCGATGGCCCCGCCGCTACTTCCAGCCGCAGCATCGACATCCCGTCCTTCTCCGCGTCGATGTCCAACTCCGTTTCCGGCGACGCCCACCGAAACTGTTCGCCCTCCCATTCCTCGAATCCCCACCAGCCGCGCCCGAAACTCAGCGCCACCGACGCCGTGATGTCCTTCGTCAACTTCGCGCTCTTCCGGAATTCCGCGCCGCCGCCCGCGTCCAGTTCCTTACGGAATAGCAGGACTTCACCGGACGCCTTCCCCTCCACGTATTCGTCGATCGGATACGGTTCCCCTGTCGCCAACCGCTCGCGCTCCCACTCGTCCGGGCGAAGGAATCCATCTCCCGGCCCCGCACCGGCGGGATTGAAAAGCGTTTCGTAAACCCAGTCATTCAGCCGCATATCGAACACGAAGTGATACCGCGGCTCGGCGCCATCGTTGATCGCCGCATGCACGCAGCCTTTGTTGAAAAAGTACAGCACGCCGGGCTCGAACCGATACCGCTCTTCATCCAAAACCAGCCACGCGCCGGGGTTCGTGATTACCGGCAAATGAAATCGGAGAATCAGCCCGTCCTTGGATTCGATCGGCTCTTCGTGCGGATTCAGGCCCGACGCCGGATGCAACTCGTTCAGCCGGAAACTGATGAGTTGCTCCGCGAACGTTCCCACCAGCCGTTCCAGCGCCGGCATCCCCTCCAGCCAGAATCGCTTCTTGCCGGCGCCCGCATTCGCCCACGCGAATTCGTCCGTGCGGCCGGCCGCGTTGAACAGGTTGAACTGCCGCGCCGAACCATACGGGCGCACCCAATGCGTCGGGTGTTGGGGGTCTTCCACGCGGGAGCCGCCCTCGGCCGCCTGCAGCGCCAACACCTCCGCCCGCAGCGCTTCCAACCACGCGGGCTCCAGCCGGAAAAGCGGAGACATTTTCAGGCCGCCCCGGTGCCGCTTGGCGTCGCGCACCGCGTCGATGACGGAGGCCTTGCTAAAATCCGAGACGTGCACTGTAAGTTCCCCCACGTTGAAAATAACATGAAGCGCCGCCGCTTCCTCCAGTTTCTCGCCGGCTCCGCCGCATTGAACGCGCAAACGCCCCCGCCCCCCAACATCATTTTCATCATGGCCGACGATCTCGGCTACGGCGACTTGGGCTGCTACGGCCAGAAGATCATCCAGACGCCGAATATCGATCGTCTGGCCGCCGAGGGCATGCGCTTCACCGACGCTTACGCCGGCTGCACCGTATGCGCGCCATCGCGCTCCGTTCTGATGACCGGGAAGCACATGGGCCATACATCCATCCGCGCCAATACGGGCGGCGTTTCGCTTCTGCCCGAAGATGTCACCGTGGCGGAAACGCTCAAGCAGGCCGGCTATATGACGGCCGCATGCGGCAAGTGGGGGTTGGGCGACATCGGCTCCGAAGGCGTGCCCTGGAAACAGGGTTTCGATTCCTTCTTCGGCTATCTCCATCAGATCCACGCGCACAGTCAATACCCCGGCTTTCTATACATAAACGACGATGTCTCGCCGTATCGCGACAACTACGGCGGGTACAAAGAACTCTATGGAAACGACTTGATCGCCCGTCAGGCCCTTGGCTTTCTGAATGAGGCGCAAATGAAGAAGAAGCCGTTCTTCCTGTACCTGCCGCTCACCCTCCCGCACCTGGAACTACTCGTTCCTTCGGACTCCATGCAGCCTTACGATAAGACGATCGTCGAGGATGGCGCCTTCCGCGATCCCCGCAATCACTACGCCCACCAGAACAAGCCCCGCACCGCCTACGCGGGCATGGTCTCGCGCGTGGATCGCTACGTTGGAACGCTGATGGGCGCGGCCAGGGACCTGGGCCTGGAGGACAACACCCTCTTTTTCTTCTGCAGCGACAACGGCACCGCCACGCCGCTCTGGAACGACAAAGGCTACTTCAACAGCGCCGGGCCGTTCAGAGGCCACAAGACGACTTTCTATGAGGGCGGCATTCGCACGCCCATGATTGCCCGCTGGACAGGGCGCATAAAAGCCGGCTCCGTCAGCAGCCATCCCTGGTACTTCGCCGACGTGCTGCCAACGCTCGCGGAACTAGCGGGCGCCACCCCGCCCGCGGGCCTCGACGGCATCTCCATCGTGCCTACGCTCCTTGGCAAAGGCAAGCAGAAGAAGCACGAATATCTCTATTGGGAACTCCCCAAGTACGACAAAAACACCGGCACCTTTGCCGATGAAGTGCCGGCGCAGGCCGTGCGAGTGGGCAACTGGAAAGGCGTGCGGCCGAAGCCCGGCGGTTCGCTGGAACTCTACGATCTGGTGAAGGACATCGGCGAAAAAACCGACGTCGCCGCCAAGTTCCCGGGGGTCGTCAAGAAGCTCGAAGCGATCTGCCGGCAGGCCCGCCACGCGCCGCGAGTGCAGAAGGATATCCCGAATCCGCACTGGCAGCTTTAGACACGGCGATATAAGTAATGGCGGCACCGGCTCGCTGATGATCGCCGCTCGGTAACGGCGTGGCGTCGGCAGCACCGGCTCCCTCACGGTCGCCGCTCAGTAACGGTGTCGATGGCGAGGGAGTCAAATACCGTGCCGGTCCTTGAGAGCGGCCTGAGTGGCCTCGTCCGGTTCGCCCGTCACCGGCAGGCCGCGCTCGCTCTGAAACAGGCGCAGCCTGTGGCGGGTTTCGTCGTTCATTTCACCGGTGACCGCGACGGGGTAGCCGCGATTACAAAGGCGGTTCTGCACTCCGGCGACGGTATCGAGGGGACGCAGTTCGCGAAGTTTCAGCGGGTAGCGGCGGCGCGTGGAGCCGCGTCCGACCCACAGAACGCCGTCGTCCTGATCGGGCCTGACCCAATGCTCGATAATTCCCGAGGCGGGGACGAAGCCTTCGATGCGGCGCTTGTCGATTTCGAGCACATAGGGCACGCCCTCCTCGGGCTGTTCGTTAACCTCGATCTTCAGGCGAATTTTGGAGGGAACACCCTGGCGGCGGAAGCGCGAGCGGCGGTCTATGGGCGCGTCCTTCCACTGTTGGCGCCGATCGGGAATAAACAGGCGGTCGCCCGGGTTGAGGACCAGGCCCTCCCGCCGGCCGTTACGGAGCGGCGCGTTTTCGGGCGCGGACCAGACGGTTTCCCAGGTGAGCCCCGCCCCGAAGCCGAGGCTTTCCGCCGTGTCCTTCTCGCCGATGGTCACCCACACTCTGCCATAATAACGCCTATTCGAAAGAGAGTTGCATATGATTCGTGTCGACACGGCCGGGCTGAAAGAGGAGATGAAGCCTCTTGGTTTTGCGAAAGCGACGACCGAGCTGGAGCGGGAATGGGAGCAAGGCAGCACGGCCCAAGCCAAGGATACGGACACAGATATCCCGCTTTATCTCCCGGGTTTCGAAAGCGCGCGTTTCAAGAACCTGTGGACCAAGATCAACCGCACGCTGGTGGAGAAGCAGTACGGCAAGTGCGCTTACTGCGAAGCGAAGATGGTGGCCACCAGCTCGGCGGATGTGGAGCATTTCCGGCCAAAGGCGGGGTACGACCCGTCTACGGGCGGCCTGGAAAGCGCAATGCTTGGGGCGCGCGGGCTGGTGCGCTCGGGTTACTTCTGGCTGGCCTATAGTTCGAGCAATTATTACGCGGCGTGCCGGATCTGCAACGAGGTCTATAAGAAGAACAAATTCGACTTGATGCCCAATTCGCCGCGTGCGACCTTTAATACGCCCGCGGTCGAGTTGCCGGCGTTTATCGACCCGGGACAGGAAGACCCGCGCGCGATATTGCGGTACGATCCGTACACGGCGCGGGCGGTGCCCGCGGCATTGTGGGACGACTACCTGAAGCGAAAGGGCAAGGAGGATCCGCTGGCGACGCCGAAGGCCCAGATCCCGTCGCCGCTGACTCCGCAGTTGCAGCAGCAGGAGCATGATCGGCTGCAGAAGGTGTTTGCGGTGCTCTGGAATTCGGCCAAAATCGTCTGCGAAGCCGGCAACACGAACGATGCGAAGTATTTTTTCGCGGATCAGATCAGCCGGGCCGCAGGCGTGGACCGGCACGTGAAATCGTTCCCAACGGACAGCCCAATCGGTACGGCGCCCTATAAGAACTTTGGTGAGGTCGCGACCGAGATTCTTAGTAAGGGGCCGGGCCTCGCAATCGAGTTCACCGCGATCGCCTGGCTGCACGAGGTCGATCCCACATCGCCGGATTTCGTAATGCTGACGGGCTTCCTGGCCTCGAAGATAGACGGAAGCAATCCTAACCTGGGCGCAGACGCGCGCAAGTTGCTGGAAGCGATCCAGCGAACCTGGATCATACCTTTCGCTCAGCAGGTGGTGATCTCCAATCCGGACACCAGCCGCGCTTTTTACTCCATCGTTCACCTGGGGCTGAACCGGACGGAACTGGTCCGGGCGCGAGCGGAGCACCTGGTGAAGATCCGCGGGCTGTTCCTGTTTCTGAAGAACAATGGGCTGATCAGGGGTAATTTGGAGAAGATGCTCACCGTCTCATTCGGGACGGCGCCGGCGACCGCGATCTCAGACAATCCGGACGAACTGGACGCCGCGCTGACGTCGCTGAGCCATGCGGTTTCAAACGCGGGTCAATTCGCATCCGCCACCCTGGATGCGCTGACGGTGTGGCGGCTGGAGCTACCCGAAGCGGTCCCCACGACGCATCAGATTCTGATTTCCGTGAACGCCCCGGCCGAGCCATGGCTGGCCCGCTACTACGCGATCGCGAATCAGCCCCTGCGGCCCGACTCGGAGGACGAGGAGGATGAGTCCGACGATGAGGACGGCGCGGAAGATCCAACGGCCGCCGATCCGTCGATGCAGAAGCTCACGGCCGCCGATAGCGGCTATTTCTGCGCATTGCAACGATTTGGCGTGAAGCTGGCGGCGTTTCGCAGGCGCTATGCGCTGACCGTGGAAGACGGGGACCTGCTGACCACCACCGTTCTGCAGCGGTCGATCAAAGCGGACCAGGAAACCGAGGTGCTCCACATTACCGAAGTGCGGCGGTTGCTGGCGTTTCACGCTTGGCCGGAAGATATCGTGCGGAACTCATTCGTCCCCGCGTGGTCCAAGAGCGATGTGCCGGGGTACTGGGCGTGGGTGGACAAGGAGGCGGGAAATCTAAACAAGGAACTTGAAACGGCATGCCGGACTCTGGCGGCTGACTCGAAATCGAAGTACGTTCCGGTCATTCTGGACAAACCGGGGGTGCTGGCGTGGTGGAGGAAAGCGTATCCGAAAAAGAAAAGCTTCCCGCCGGCGCTGAAATAGCGGCTACATTTCCCGCCAGGCGTCGCGATCGATTTTCGGGAAGCTGACGCGACACGTGCCGGTCTCCTCCAACCGTTCGAGACGGCCGACGCCGCGCTCATCGAGGAAGCCGCGGATGTGCCGGCCGGACGGCAACTCAACGACGTACTCTTCCCAGGGAATGGGACCGTCGTCTTCGCCGATCAACTCGATCTCGATCCAGTGGGTTTCGGCGGCCGGCGCATGAAGCGGGCATTTTTGAATCACGCCGTCGACCGCATGGTCGTTGAAGGAATCGCTCACCGGCGGTTGTCCCGCAACCATTGTTCGAAGCGGTCCAGTTTGTCGCGCGGATCCATTCCGTAGCGTAATAGAACGCTGAGAGCCGGGCGCGGCAGTTCGATGCCGGGCCGCGGCGACGCGCCATAAGCGTCCAGCAATTCGACCAACCGGGCCACGTCGCGCTCGGTGGAGAGGCCGAATGCGGCGGCGTTGGCGATGCCGAATGCAATGACATCGCGGAGAGGGCCGGTGTGTCCGGCGGTCTTGAGGTGGCGTTCGAGACGCAATGCGAAGCGCGCCACGCGGGCGGCGCGAAGGGACTCGATTTGACTGGGTCGGATGACCAGCACTTGCCGGAGTATAACGTGCGGGGAGGGGAGGGATCAAACGCCTGGTCTATCCGAGTGGTACATCCTCCCAAGCTTATCGATCAACCGAGCCGGTTTGACTCATCAGATTAATCCGACACTATGAAGTAGGCCCAGCCAGTGTCCGATAGAACAGCAGCAAGGAAATCACCGGGTCGGCCTACAGCCCGGTGAACCACAAATAACATGCCATCCATCAGCACCAAACAATTCGGCATCGTGCAATTCGCGGACGAGGACGTGTTTGAATTCCCGAACGGCCTGCCCGGCTTCGAGGCCGAGCGCCGCTTTCTCTGCATTGAGCGCCCGGGGCTTCGTCCGGTCGTGTTCCTGCAGAGCGTTGAGCAAACCGGCCTCTGTTTCATTACGTTGCCGGCCCGCACCGTCGATCCCGGCTATGAGTTGGAGGTCGCGCCCGACGAGCGAAACGTCCTCGGATTGGCGAATGCGGAAGCCCCCGTCTGGGAGCAAAGTCTCGCCTGTCTGGCGATCGTCTGCATGCCCCCGGAAGGAACACCGACTGCAAACCTGCTCGGTCCCGTGGTACTCTCGCGGGAAACACGCAAAGGTGTGCAAGCTGTCCGGGACGACTGCCGGTACTCGGCGATGACTCCCCTGCAGCCCAGCGTTACGGAGCAAAACGCCGCCGATTCTTCCCCCGTCCCGGAAGGCCATGCGGACCGTCTTGCGGAGGTCTAGTGCTTATTATTCGCAGACGTCGCGGTGAATCCATAGTGATCGGCGAGGATATCGAGATCGAAATTCTCGAGACATCCCCTACCCAGGTAAAGCTGGGTATCTCCGCGCCCAAGGAAGTAACGGTTCTCCGTTCCGAAATCCGTGTCACCCGCGATGTTAACCGCGCCGCTTCTTCCCAAACCCCGGATCCCGGCCAACTCACTCAATTAGTGGAGCAGCTTCGGGAAAACACGCCTACCACCGAGCCCGTAACCGCGGGCAATTCCGCCACTCCGTCCGCCGGCGACGAGAAGTCGAACACCGCCTAACACCAACTCACCGACCGTCGATCCGCCTGTTCGAGCCCATTCGCTCAATAGGCCCTCCCCCAACCACCCAACGGCAGTCCACCTCGCAGCGGCGCCCCGCCTTTCGCGAAAGGGAAATCCGTGTCTGAAACCCTTGTTCACAAGGAGTGAACCCATGTCCTTCCGCATTAATACAAATATCGCCTCACTACAGTCCCAGGAATATCTGAGGATTACGAGTGATAACCAGGCGAAGACGATCGGCCGGGTAACGTCGGGCCTCCGCATTCTATCGAGCGGCGACGACGCCGCGGGCCTGTCGATCGCCAATAGTTTCCGCAGCGACCAGGCGGTATTGGGGCAGGGTATTCGCAACGCCAACGACGGGTTGAGTACGTTGCAGACCATCGACGGCGGCGTCAACAACATCGGCAAACTGCTCGACCGCGCCCGGACCTTGGCCACGCAATCGGCGTCCGGCACCTTTACCGGCAGCCGCGCCGTGCTGAACTCCGAATTTGGGAGCGTGATCACGGAGATCGACCGCCAGGCGCAGGCCATCGGCCTCAACGCCGGGGGCGAATTCGCCAAGGCGTTGTCGGTCTTCATCGGCGGCGGCAAGTCGTCGGGGGGCATCACTTCCATTCAGAATGGCGCTTCGTATGTCGATCTCAGCAATTCGACCGTCGACGCCAAGAGCCTGGGACTCAAAGGCGCTCAGGCGCAGGGCGTTCCCACCATCGACATCGGAACCGGTTCGCCTTCCACCAGCGTCTCCGCCATCGTCGGCGATGCCGCCAATCTCGCCTCGCTCGATGCCGCGGGCTTTACCGATTTCTACGTCCGCGGTCCGGGTTTCGGCGACGCCGACCGCATCAAGGTAGCCGTCAACCTCTCGGGCGTTACCACCATCGACAATCTGGTGACCGCCATCAATAACGCTATCGACACCGCTGGCAGCGTGGTCAGCCCCAACGCCACGGCCTTCCAGAACGCCAACCTCAGCGCCTCCGTCGTCACCGCTCCCGACGGCAAGAAGTCGCTCGCGTTCAGCGCCAGTTCCACCGCCTTTCAGGTCGCCGCCGGGGACCGCCTGGCCAACGCGCTGCTTGGCAACGTCACCTCCACATCGAATCCAGCCGGCACCACTCTGGTGAACACTATAACCGGCGGCGCCGCGACCGCGGCGGCGGCCACGGCTTTCGGCGCAACTGGCGCGGGCACGGTCACGGTGCGTTTCCAGGGGGCCGGCCTCGCCGCGCCCGTCGATATCGCTCTCACCGTCCTGGCGGGAACGACCATCGAACAGGCGATGGCTAACCTCACCTCCCAGGTTGCAACCAATGGCAGCCTGCAAGCGGCGGGAATTACGGCGACCACGGCCGTTGCCGGTTCGCCGCTCGTTTTCACCAGCAGCCGCGGCGAACGCTTTGAAGTTCTCGCCTCGGGCGATCTGAATAACCGGCTCGGGCTTGGCAGTTACCGCGGTTCCGGCGGGGCGTCGGGCGCCTTCGACTATGACACGGTGACCGCTTCCGGCGGCACATCCGCCGCGGCCGCCGAAACACTCGAATTCTCCATCGGCGGAGGTCCGAAAGTCGCACTGACGGTCACGCCGACCGCAGCCACTCTCGCCGGCGCCAAGACCGCCCTCAACGCCGCCATTGCGGCCAACGCCACGCTTTCCGCCGCCGGTCTGGTGGTCACCGACGATGGCGTGAACCTGATCGTCACCAGTGCCAACGGCAGCAGGTTCCGCGTCAACACGGTCGGCGCCACCAACGTCTTCGGCTTTAACGCGGCCGCCGCCACCGGCGTCGCCGACGCCGCGGAAATCCAGGCCGGCGACACAAACACCAACTTCTTCAGTTCGGGCGGAACGCAGCAATCGTCCCTCCTATCCTTTACCGGCATCCGGAATGGCGGAGACGATCAGACCATCACGATTTCCGCCAATGACTCCGCCGGCGTCGAACACTCCCTCGCCGTCGTCCTTAAGAACGATTCGGCGCTGCGCAACGCCGGGACCGTCGATGAGGCGATCGCGGCCATCAACACCGCCCTGAAGCAGTCCAACGATCCCACTCTGCAGGCCGTCGCCGTCGTCAAGGATAAGGCCTCGGCCGCCGGGGCCGAGGGCCTTCGATTCCTTTCGACGCTCAAAGGCTTCAAAGTCTCGGTCGGCACGAACGAGGCGGGCACGGGCGTCGGCAGCCAAGGCACCGTCATCACTTCCGCCGCCGTGGGCAGCGGCTCAACGGCTGATATCAGCAGCCAGGCCGGCGCCGAATTAGCCGTTACCGCTCTCGCCGAGGCCGTCGTAAAACTTGGCGACGCGCAAGCGGTCGTCGGTCGTGGACAGAATCAGTTTTCCTTCGCCATCAACCTCGCCTCGAGCCAGTTGACCAATATCGCCGCCGCCGAATCGCGCATCCGCGACGCGGATCTCGCGGAGGAGGCAGCCAACCTGACCAAGGCGCAAATCTTGCTGCAGGCCGGTATCTCGGCCCTCGCCCAGGCGAATTCCGCCCCTCAGCAAGTGCTCGCGCTGCTCCAGGGCTAATAACCCCCCAATCGCCCTACCCCCATCTTTTTCTTACCCTATCCCTCTCTTCTCTCCCATCCGCTCCGATATGAACTCTGAACGACCAATCGGGTGCCACAAGCCGCGAAAAGGATTTCAAGGCGGCACCCGGATGGCATCGGAACCATTCCGTGACTCAGTTTCAAGGAGAGAAACATGTCTTTTCGCATTAACACCAACGTCGCCTCGCTGCAATCCCGCGAGTATTTGCGGCAAACATCTGAAGCGCAGGGTAAGACGATCGGACGCGTTACGTCCGGTCTTCGCATCCTATCCAGCGGCGATGACGCCGCGGGTCTTTCCATCGCCAATACCTTCCGCAGCGACCAAGCGGTTTTGTCGCAGGGTATTCGAAACGCCAATGACGGTTTGAGCACGCTCCAAACCATTGATGGCGGTATCAATAACATCAGCAAACTGCTGGACCGGGCCCGTACCCTGGCCACCCAGTCGGCATCCGGGACCTTTAGCGGTAGCCGTACCGTTCTGAACAGCGAATTCCAGAGCGTTGTCGAGGAAATTGACCGCCAAGCGCAGGCCATCGGCCTGAACGCCGGCGGCGCTTTTGCGAAGTCCCTCTCGGTCTTCATCGGCGGCGGCCGCGCGTCCAACGGCATTTCTTCCACCACCAACGGCTCGGTTGGCGTAAACCTGTCCAATTCGACGGTCGACGCCCGCAGCCTCGGCCTTCAAGGCGTACAGGCGCAAGGCGTCAATTCTGTCGACATCGGTACGGGATCGGCCAGCACCAGCGTTTCGGCCATCGTCAATGACGCCACCAACATTGGCTCCCTGGAGACTGCCGGATCGACGGAATTCTTTTTCCGCGGTCCCGGTTTCAGTGATAACGAACGCGTAAAAGTATCGTTGAACCTCACCGGAGTTACCGATACCGATACTCTCGTCTCCGGTCTTAACGCCGCTATCGACAATGCCGGCAACGCGGTATCCGCTCAGGCGACGGCCTTCAAAAACGCCGGTGTCAGAGCGGTGGTCGTAACGGCCGCCGACGGAAAGAAATCGGTTGGCTTCACGTCTTCCGCCACCGCATTCCAGGTCGAGGCCGGTGACCGGCTCTCCAGCGCCCTCCTCGGAAACGTCACTTCAAGCTCGAATCCGACCGGCTTGACCCTCACCAATACCCTAACGGCTGGCACGGCGGCGGCGGCTACCACCACCACGTTCGGCGCCGGCGGCGCGGGTACGGTGGTTGTTCGCTTCCAAGGCGCGGGCCTTTCAAGCCCGATCGATATCTCTTTGACCGTCGCCGCTGGTACCACCATCGATCAGGCGCTCATTGACCTCACGTCGCAAATCGCCTCTAATAGCGCTTTGCAGGCGTCCGGCATCACGGCGACAACGGCTACCGCCGGTTCCGCGCTCGTGTTCACCAGCAATCGCGGTGAGCGCTTCGAGGTTCAGGCCTCGGGCGATCTGAACAATCGCCTCGGTCTTGGCAGCTACCGCAGTTCCTCCGGTGCGTCGGGTACGTTCGACTACTCCGTCGTCACCGGCGCTGGCGGCGTGTTTACCGCGGTCGCTGAAACGTTGGAATTTTCGATCGGCGGCGGACCGAAAGTCGCCCTCACCATTACTCCGACCGCTGCTACCATCGGTGCCGCCACCACGGGTCTCAACGCCGCTATCGCCAGTAACGCCACGCTGGCGGCCGCCGGTCTCGTCGCCACCAACGACGGTACCAACATTACGCTAACGAGCTCCAATGGCTCGAAATTCCGCGTCAATACAGTGGGCGCGGTCAACGTCTTTGGCTTTGGCTCCACCACCGCCACCGGCGTCGTCGACACCGCCGAAACACAGGCCGGCGACACCGCCGTTAACTCCTTCATCTCCGGGGGCGCCCAGCAAACCAGCCTGCTCGCTTTCACGGGGATTCGCACCGGTGGAGACGACCAGACCATTACGATCGTCGCCAATGATGCCAACGGCGTGGAACATTCGCTCGCCGTCGTCCTCAAGAACGATTCCACTACGCGGAATGCGGGAACGGTCGACGAAGCCATCGACGCCATCAACACGGCGCTTCGGCAGTCCAACGATGAGACTCTCCAGAAGATCATCGCGGTCAAGGATAAGGCCAACGGCGCCGGCGCCGAAGGTCTCAAATTTGCCAGCACGTTGCAAAACTTCCGTGTCGCCGTCGGCACGAACGAAGCCGGTACCGGTGTTGGCAGCCAGGGAACAGTCGTAACCGCGGCCACGGTCGGAAGCGGCTCAACTTCCGATATCACCACGCAAGATGGCGCCGATCGGGCCGTCAACGCCCTGGCCGATGCCGTCAGCACCCTCGGCATCGCACAAGCCGTCGTCGGTCGCGGTCAGAACCAGTTCAACTTCGCCGTCAACCTGGCGTCGTCCCAGCTAACCAACCTCGCGGCCTCCGAATCCCGGATCCGCGACGCCGATCTGGCCGAAGAAGCCGCTTCGCTAACCAAAGCGCAGATCCTTCTCCAGGCCGGTATCTCCGCACTCGCCCAGGCCAACTCGGCGCCGCAGCAAGTGCTTGCCCTCCTCCGGGGTTAATCCGGTTAGCCGGATTTAATTTCAACTCGCAACTATCAGGGCCTCCTACCGGAGGCCCTGATTTTTCCTACCGCTCTCACTCTGTAGTTTCGTCGTTTATTCGCCGATTTCATATACAAATGAAGGCGGAAAAACAGCATTTTAAGCGCGCAAAAGCGCTCCATCAGGCGGGTCACTTGCAGGAAGCCGAGGCCATTTACCTCCGCTTGCTGGATCAAAACCCCGGCGACGTGGAGGGCCTTCATCTTCTGGCGCTCCTGCACGCGGACACGAATCGCATCGATACCAGCGTGCAATTGCTCCGCGCCGCCATCGGAATAGAGGGCCCCCGGCCCTGGTTATGCCGCAATTTGGGTATTGTTCTTGAACGCAGCGGGGATCGCGCCGCCGCCCTCGCCTGCTACCGCCAAGCGTTGATGGAAGCCCCCGGAGATCACGAACTTTGGGCGGCGACCGCTACGCTGCTGGCTGCGGACAACCGGCATGGCGAGGCCGCCGGGGCGTGGCATAAAGCTTTAGAATCAGCGCCTTGCACGGCCGAATGGGATATGCGCTATCGTCTCCCCTGGGCAAACGCCTTGGCGCTTGCCGGAGAGCGCGGCGCGGCGGTGGCGCAGTATGACCGCGTCCTGCAACGCGATCCATCGAACGTCGAAGCCACATTCCACCGCGCTGTCGCCTATATGCAAGAGAATGAAGCGGATACGGCCGTCAGCGGGTTTCGGCGGACGTTGGAATTGGCTCCCAATCATGCGCGGGCGGCGAACAATCTGGGAATTCTTTATCAATTGGAAAAAGATTATCCGAGAGCGATTGAACAGTACCGAGTGGCGATTCGGGAGGACCGGTCGTTCCCGGCCGCCATTTACAACCTTGGATCGGCCTGGAACGAGTTCGGCCGCCCCCGTCAAGCCATCGCCGTTTTCCGTAAAGTATTGCATTTACAGCCCGAAAACACCTCCGCCTGGACAAATCTCGGAAACGCCTGGCTCGCCTGCAACCAGACGCAGGCGGCGCTCGACTGTTACCGGAGAACTTTGGCGATCACGCCCGGGGACGCGTCCGCGGAGTGGAATACCGGAATCGTGGCCCTGTTGACAGGCGATTTGCAAGCCGGTTGGAAGGGCTATGAACGGCGTTTTGACGTGAAAGGATCGCCGGTTCGACGGCCTTTCGCGGCACCACAGTGGCGCGGCGAGCCATTGCGAGGAAAAACGCTTCTCTTGCACGCGGAGCAAGGCCTGGGCGATACCTTGCAGTTTATCCGCTACGCCCCGGTCTTCGCGGCGCAAGGCGCGCGAGTGGTTGTCGAGTGCCAGGGCGCTCTGCTCCCGTTGCTGGCCGGATCGAATGGGGTCTCGGAGTGGTTTGCGGCCCAGCGGCCCGCTCCAGGCAAGAACCAGTCCGCTCCGGTGGATCACCTGCCATTCACCGACTATCAATTGCCGCTACTGAGCGCGCCGGCTCTCGCGGAAACGACACTCGATTCCATCCCCTCCTCGAATGGGTACCTGCATGCGCCGGTGGAGGCCGCGAAACGGTGGGAAAAGTGGCTGCGGAGACCGGGGCGCGGGCTTCGGGTGGGAATTTGCTGGGCGGGCAATCCGAACCACAAGAATGATCGCAATCGGAGCATCCCGCCGGAGTTGCTATCCGAACTGGAAGCCGCCGTGGGAGTGGAATGGATCAACTTGCAGAAGGGCCACCGAATGGCGTCATCGCTAGAAATGCGAAACGCCGCCCGGGAGCTCGGTGACTTTGCCGATACCGCCGGATTGATCGAGAACCTGGATTTGGTGATTAGCGTGGACACTTCGGTGGCACACTTGGCCGGCGCGCTTGGAAAACCGGTCTGGGTGTTGCTGCCATTCGCGCCCGACTGGCGCTGGCTGCTGGATCGCTCCGATTCGCCGTGGTACGCCGGCGCGCGGTTGTTCCGCCAGGCCGAAACCGGAAAATGGCGTCGGGTCCTAGAGCGAGTAGCGGTGGAGGTGACTCGACTGGCTTCCGGCAAGCTGAACGCCAACGGCGCGATACTAGAGCATTGAGCGCGATAAAGATTCCGATGAACGACTTCGGGCGTCAGTGGGAGGACGTTCGGGAAGACGCTCTACGGGTGTTCGACGCCGTGGGGCGGAGCGGATGGTACATCCTTGGCGACCGATTGCGCCATTTTGAAGCGTCACTGGGCGAATTTTGGGGGCTAAAGGAATCGATTGGCGTCGCCAGCGGGCTCGACGCGATCGAGATCGCACTGCGGGCGGCCGGGATGCGGCCCGGCGACCGGGTTCTGACGACGCCATTTTCGGCATTCGCTACGACCCTCGCCATCGTCCGATCGGGCGGGATCCCAGTATTCTGCGATACCGATGAGTTGGGCCTGCTCGATCTCGACGAGGCGCGCGGCGCACTACGCGCCATGCCCGGTATCCGATTTCTCGTTCCGGTTCATCTCTACGGATTCCCGATGGATTCCGCGGCTCTTGGCTCGCTCATTAAAGAATTTCAATTGATCTGCGTCGAAGATTGCGCCCAGTCGATTGGGGCCAGTTGGGGTGGACAGGCAACCGGCCTCACCGGCATCGCCGCGGCGACCAGTTTCTATCCGACGAAGAACCTGGGGGCGATGGGAGACGGTGGCGCGGTGCTGACCTCGGACGCGGCGTTAGCGGCTCGGGTGCGATCGCTACGCGACTATGGACAAGTCACAAAGTACCGGCACACCGATATCGGCTGGAATAGCCGACTGGATGAAGTGCAAGCGGCACTCCTTGATGAAGTCTTTCTAATCCGTTTGTCCGGCTGGACCGAGCGCCGGCGCCAAATTGCGTGCCAGTATTTGGAAAAGTGGTCCGCGACGCGGGTTCGTCCGCTGGCGGCGGCGTGGCGTTCGAGCGAATGGCGTCCCAGTTGGCACCTTTTTCCTGTCCGCGTCGCGGCGGAATATAAGACATCACTGCTGAGCTGGCTTCGGGCGAATGGCATTCCGGCGGGGGAGCACTACCCGACCCCGATTCCGGACCAGGAGGCGATGGCCGGGGTAAACTCAGTGTGTTTTGGGTCCTTGGACAGGGCGCGGGCACTGGCGGCTGAGGAAGTTAGTCTGCCGATTCACCCCTACATGACCGATAGCGAGGCGGATGCCGTCCTTGCCGCCGTTGCCAACTGGCGCGGCGATTAGGCGGAAACGTCGATTCGAGTTGGCACTATGGCCGCCGTACCCGACCGCTGTTCGTTCAAGTAACGGATATGCCGGTCGATCAAGGAAAGTTCCATGATCGAGGCCCGCCGCCAGTGGAGAAACCGGTCTTCCAGACGCCGGGTGCGATCCTGCAACTCCTCAAGTACGGCCACGGTGGGGCCAACCAAGATTAGCCGCTCGACGCACGATTTGCGCTGCGCCATCCAGGCGGTAACTTCCGGTTCCTGACCCGCGACCGCGGCCAGCAGAAGATCGTCGAGCGATCTGATTTGGGCAATGGCCGATTCCAATGGCGAGGCCATACGTTAACCGTCGCTCTTTCCGAACAGCGTTAACTGCAAACTCTTATAGCTGGCTTCGATAATAGTTTGTTGCGATTCCAGGGAACCCAGCAGCGCGTCCACGGCCTGCAGTCGCGCGGCGGTGCTTCGTTGGAGTTCGGAGAGCCGGATAGTCAATTCTTCGACGCGATTGGAAATTCGCTTGTCGCTCTCGTCATACTTGACGTTTTGAAGAGCGATGATCCCGGTGATGGGATCGGAAAGTTGCGTCAGCCGGGACTTCAGTCCGCCGAATCCGGTGGTGGTAGTTCCCAGGAAAGTGAAGCTGTCCTGGATCTGAGAATCGGAAAGAGCGTCGAAAATGGTCGCATCGAAGGTGGCCTTGCCATCGTTACCGAACTTCACCCCGAGTTGAGAGAGGGACTTGATGTTGCCGGAACCCTCGTAACCGGTCACATCGCGCAGGGCGTCATTCGTTTCCCGAACCAGAAAATCGCCGGTTAGCAGCCCCGCGGCGTCGCCGATCTGCGCATCCGTGTTGGCCAGAACCGCGTTATAGGCCGAAATAAACGACTGCAGGCGGCTGGAAAGCGTGGTTCGACTGCTCGCAAGCGAAAGAGAAACGGTTTCCGCGCCAGTGGTGGTCCCGACAATCGTAAATGTCACGCCGCCCACGACGTCGTTGACTAAATTCGACGACTTCGACACCTGCACGCCATTGATCTTAAACACCGCGTTCGCGCCGATGTCCGAACTCGCGAGCAGGTTCGTCGCGACGCCGTCGGGATCGTCGACGAGAGCGATGGGCTTCTCTCCGGAGGTGTTGGATGTAATGGATAGATAGTAGGGATTGGCACCGGTTCCGGTGGTGAGAATGGAAGCGGTAACCCCGGCGCCAAGGTTATTGATCTTGTCGCGTAGCCCCGTCAGGGTGTTTTCGCCCGGGCCTAGGGTAATGGTATGGTCGGTGCCGTTGAAAGAGAATTTTATAATTCCGGTAGCCGAAACGGCTGTGGTGGCGGCGTCGAGAAATCCAGCGGAAGTCGCGGACGCGGCTCGAGCGACGGACGTAATATCGCTGATGGTATAGGAGGCGGGGTTACTCGCCGTCACCGCGCCGACAGTCACCTTCGCGGTGTTCGAAGAGGTTCCGCCGAGCGCTTTCGACGCACCGATTTCACCTAGCGAATTCAAGGCGGTGGCTAAGCTGGCGACCACGGATTGCAATCCGGTGGCGAGGGACTTTTGCTGAAAGATTTCCGTCTGCTCGGCCTGCAACTGCGTAATCGGCTGGGAGGCGATAGCCACCGTCCGCTCCAGAATCTTCTGGAAATCGGCGGAATAGGAACTAACGCCAACGAATGTGAGAGGTGGAATACCCATGAATGCTCCGGAAGGGGGGAAATCCCCGTTACTTGTCTTATCGACTGGGGAGCGGGAAAATTTTAGAGGATTTTCCCGGCAAAGCCACGCGGCGCAGTTACGTGGGACAATATCGACTGAGGAGTCTATCCAGATGAAACAATTTCTCTTTACCACTTTCGCCTTGGCCGCCATGGCGCCGGCCGCTGAATTCAAGGGATGGATCAGCGACGCTTCGTGCGGCGCGGGCAATGCCGGTTCCACCCAGGCGGCCCGGGATTGCGCGGAACGCTGCATTAAGAGTGGCGCCGCTCCCGTATTCGTTACCGAGAAGGAACAGAACGTCTATAAGGTAACCAACGCCGATTTGGCCAAACAGCACCTGAAGGGCAAAGTCCAGGTGACCGGCGAATTGAAAGGCGACACGCTGCATATCGCCAAGATCATCGACATTAAAGATTAACCGCCGGGGCGGGCTTTCATGAGGTCCGCCCCGCTACTACTATTGTGTTGTTGAAAACAAAACTGATATAGAATGTTTTTGTGGGACACACTTCCGCGTCAAGCCCACAGGAAAAGCGCTTGGCGAAAGCCGCGGGGCACGCGGACCGTACGGTGCCGCTGAAATCGCACTGCGCCGGACTTCGATGGCTGGGGGAGCTCAGGAGCGTGGAGCCAATGGCTGCGCGGTTAGCGCTGGATAATGTACAGCGGACTCCGCATTATTTGGCGGCGGAGTCGCCCTGGAGTAACGAAGCGGTGCAGGAGAGTGCGCCGTGCGGGTCCGTCCCGCCCACCGGAATGGCCGCGCAAGGAAACCGAACCCGCGAAATATTGGCTGTCGCCGCCGCCGGTCCGCACCAAACCGAAAACCCTGGCGAGAATCGTCGACCACGAGGAATTAAAGCGGGAACCGGGCCTGGGACATTAATTTGATTAAAACAATACGATAAAAAATGTTCTATAAGCCCCAACGCCTGCACTTCACTGGAATCGGCGGCATCGGCATGTCCGGCATCGCGGAGATCCTGCTGAACCTGGGCTACACCATCAGCGGCTCCGACGTAAAGCTCACGCCCGTCACCGAACGCCTGCAAGGCCTGGGCGCCACCGTGCACGAAGGCCACTCCGCAGCCCACATCGCCGGCGCCAAGGCGTTGGTGGTTACCAGCGCCGTCAACGAGTCCAATCCCGAACTGATGGAAGCCCGCCGCCTTGGAATCCCCGTTATTCCGCGCGGCGAATTGCTCGCCGAGTTGATGCGCCTGAAATACGGAATCGCCGTCGCCGGCAGCCATGGCAAAACATCCACGACATCCATGATCGGCACCATGCTCGCCCACGCCGGGCTTGACCCCACGGTGGTAGTCGGCGGCCGTGTCAGCACGCTCGGCGGCTCCAACGCCCGCATGGGCAAGAGCGATTTTCTGGTCGTCGAGTCCGACGAATCCGACGGTTCGTTCCTGAAGCTCGCCCCCATCATCGCCGTCGTCACCAACATCGATCGCGAGCACCTGGACCACTATCACTCCATTGAAGAGATCCGCCGATCGTTCACCGAATTCGTCAACAAAGTTCCTTTCTACGGCTGCGCCATCGTATGCCTCGACGATGAAAACGTACAACAGGTGCTGCCCGGCGTGAATCGCCGGACCGTTACCTACGGCGTCAGCGCGCAGGCCGAGTTGCACATCGCGGACATCGAACTTACCCATATGGCCAGCCGCTTCCGCCTTAGCTTCCGCGGCGAGGACCTGGGTGAATTCTCGCTCCGCGTCCCCGGCATGCACAGCATACTTAACGCGACCGCCGCCGCCGCCGTCGCCCATGAACTCGAAGTTTCGAACGAGAAAATCCGCGCCGGGCTTTACGAATACCGCGGCGTCGATCGCCGCTTCCAGCTCCGCGGTGAAGCCGCCGGCGTCACCGTCATCGACGACTATGGCCACCACCCCACGGAGATCCGCGCCACGCTCGCCGCCGCCCGCCTGTGCCGGTTCAAGCGCGTGCACGTGATCTTTCAGCCGCACCGCTACACCCGCACGCAGCACCTGATGGACGATTTCGCCCGCAGTTTCCATCAAGCCGACACCGTCGCGCTGCTCGACATCTACGCGGCTTCCGAAGCGCCCATCGAGGGCGTCTCCAGCGCCGCGCTCGCCGATCGACTCCGCGCTTTCGGCCACCGCGAAACTTATCTTGCCGGAACCATCGACCGGGCCGTAGAACTGGTCGCCGCCGCGGCCCAACCCGGCGACGCCATCCTCACTCTCGGCGCCGGTAACGTCTGGCAGGCCGGCGATAAATCGCTCGCAACACTTCGCACCAAGGAGTAACCCAATGTCTAAAAAACAACTAGGAAACGAAGAGCGTTTCCTCAATATCCGCCGCGGCCTCATCATCGCCACGCTGACCTCCGTCGCGCTGGTCGCCCTTCTGTGGGGCGCCATTCAACTTGAGCACTTCCTGATCCGCGACCCCCAGTTCACCCTCGCCACACCCCACGATCTTGGCGATGCAAGCCCGGCTATCGAAATCATCGGCGTCAAACATGGCGCCCGCGAGAACGTCTCCGCCACGTTTGAGAAGGACTACGGCCGCAGCGTCTACCTTCTGCCGCTCCGCAAGCGCCGCGAGGAACTCCTCCGCCTGCAATGGATCAAGGACGCCCGTGTCACTCGCGTCTGGCCCAACCGCCTGCAAATTCGCATCGTCGAGCGCGAACCCGTCGCCTTCGTCCAACTGCCGGGCGAATCCGAGTTCCCCCTCATCGATCCAGACGGCTACATTCTCCGCCCCGAAACGCCCGAGTCCTTGAATCTACCTATCTTGAGCGGCATCACTCGTCTGCAGGGCGACGAGGAACGCCGCGTCCGCGTCCGCCGATTGCAGAAGTTGATGAACGACGCCGGCGAACTCTCCGCAAATATTTCCGAAGTGGACGCCACCGATCCGGATAATCTAAAGGTAATGCAGGACGCAGGCGGCAAAGCGGTTACCTTGATTATAGGGAACCGCTACTTCAAGCGCCGGCTTGAAAAGTTCAGACAAAACGCGGAAGATCTGCTGCGCCGGGATCCCACCAAGACCACGTTCGATCTGCGCGTCGAAGGCAGCATCTACGCTCGCCCCTCGGCGCCCACGCTCACCGCGGAGGGAGTTCGCCCGAGTGACTGAGAGCCTGTTCGAGAACGGCCGCCGCGGCTTCCGGGGAACGCTCCCTAACGGTCGCGGCTCGGAACACGATACCGAGCCGCACGGCTGCCGGGCGACAGAACACGATACCGAGCCGCGCGGCTGCCCGGCAATGGAACACGATACCGAGCCGCACGGCTACCGGGCGACGGAACACGATACCGGGCCGCACGGCTGCCGGGCGATAGAACACGATACCGAGCCGCGACCGTTAGGAAGCGTTTGTCCGCCAACACGCCCTGAGGTTTCCCATGGCCGCTAACCGCGTTCGCCTCGCCGCCGGTCTCGACGTCGGGAGTGCGTACACGCGGTGTGTCATCTGCGTTGTCGAGGAGGGGCGCATACGCTTCGTAGGCGCGGGCGAGGTGGACTCGCGCGGCTGGGCCAACAGCAAAATCGCCGATCGCGAGCAGATGTCGGAATCGGTCCGCCTGGCCGCCCGCGAGGCCGAACGCCAGTCCGGCATTTCGGTCGACGCCGTCGTTGTCGGCCTCGGCGGCGAAGCGATTCACGGCGATAACCAGGTCGGCAAATACGACTTCGGCCGCCCTCGCGAGATCGATCAGTCCGACATGGCCTACGCCGTCGAAAAGGCGTGCCGCCAGCAGCTCGACGCCGAACGGGTCCTGCTCCAGGTCTTTCCCCAGGACTTCACGCTCGATGGTAACGCCGGCGTCGTCAACCCCCGCGGCACCCGCGCCTCGCGCCTGGAAGCCAACGTCCACATCGTCACCACCAGCGCCTTTGAACACCAGTCGCTCGTCAGCGCCGTCCATGAGGCTCACCTCGCCGTCGAGGAAACGGTCTATGAGGGCATGGCCTCCGCCTACTCTTGCGTCACACAGGACGAGCGCCGCCAGGGCGTCGCCGTCGCCGACATCGGCGCCCAGTCCACGGAGGTCGTTCTCTACGCAGGCGAAGCCATGGTCCAAGCGGTCAGCATCCGTGTGGGCGCCGAACATTTCACTCGCGACATCGCCCACGACTTCAAAATCTCCTTTGAAGACGCCGAAAAACTCAAGCGCGAATACGGCTGCGCTATCCTCGGCCTTACCGCCGACAACACGTTCATCGAAGTCCCCTCCGCCGACGGCCGGCCCGCCCGTGAAGCTCCGCGCAAGCGCCTGAACTATATCCTCGAATCGCGCGCCGACTTTCTCTTCCGCTACATCAAGAAGAAGGTCGAGGAGTGCGGCATGGAGCGGCGCCTGCTCGAAGGCATTCTCCTCACCGGCGGCGGCGCGTGCCTTAATGGTATGTGCGATGTCGCCGAACTCGTCCTTAACTGCCAGTCGCGCAACGGCCTCCCCGTCGGTATTCAGGATTGGCCCGACGCACTCTCCAATCCCAAATGGACCACCGTCGCCGGCCTCGCCATGTACAGCGGCCGGTTGAAAGAACATCGATATCAGAAGCGGTCTTCCCCGGGCTTTCTAAGCCTGCTAATGTCCAAATAAACAAAGGAAATCGGTATGAGCGAGTTGAAGTTTGAAATGCAGGATGACAATCAGGTCGGCACCCGGATCAAGGTTATCGGTGTGGGCGGGGGCGGCTGCAACGCCGTCGCGCGCATGATGACGGCCGGCCTGACCGGGGTGGATTTCTACGTCGTCAACACCGACGTGCAGGCGCTGAACGCCTCCCCCGTGCCGAATAAGATCGCCATCGGCGGCAAGCTAACCAACGGCCTCGGGGCTGGCTCCGATCCGGAGAAAGGCCGCCAGGCGGCTCTCGATGATACCAACCGTCTCGTAGAGATCCTCGAGGACGCCGACATGGTTTTCCTCACCTCCGGCCTCGGCGGGGGCACCGGCACCGGCGCCACGCCCGTCGTCGCCTCGCTGGCCAAGGAACTCGGCGCCCTCACCGTTGCCATCGTCACCATGCCTTTCAAGTTCGAAGGGCCTAAAAAGATCCGTCAGGCCGAACGCGGACTATCCGATCTCGCCGCCACCATCGACACCGTCATCTCAATTCCCAATGATCGTCTGATGAAGCTCGCCCCCAAAGGCACCGGCTTCCTGGAAGCGTTCAAAATGGCCGACGACGTGCTGCGCCAAGCCGTTCAGGGCATATCGGAAATCATGCTGACCCCCGGCATCATCAACCGCGATTTCAGCGATATCAAGACCATCATGTCCGGCATGGGCCATGCCATGATGGGCACCGCCACGGCATCGGGCGACGGCGCCGCCGTCGAAGCCGCTCGCGCCGCCATCAGCTCCCCGCTGCTGGAAGACAATGGCGTCGAAGGCGCCCGCGGCGTGCTCATCAACGTCGCCGGCTCCAGCACCCTGACGCTCGATCAGTTCGCCGACGCCTGCTCGCTCATCTTCGAAGCGACTAAGAACGATGAGGTGCATATGAGCTACGGTCTGGTGCACGACGAGACTCTCGGCGACGAAGTGAAGGTCACCGTCATCGCCACCGGCTTCTCCCGCGAAGCCTCCATCCCCATGTCGCCCCCCCGCGTCGAGCGCGCCGCGCCCCAACCCGCACCAATCACGGTACCGGTCTTTGAAGCCGAGCCTGTTGACGTTCATGTCGTGGAGTTAGACATTAAGGAACCCGTCGCCGCCCCGCCGGCTATGGAAATGCCCGCCCCGGCAGTGGCGGCCGCGCCGAAGGCGGATGCCGATCCGTTTGACGATATTGATACACCTTCGTTCCTTCGGCGGGAGCGGAAGCTGTTTAGCTAAGTTTTTTGCAATCGCGCGGACGGACGACATAGCAAGCGGCTCTTCGTATGAAGATCACAGGAAGGAACCGTACATGGCGAACGAACACATCGAGCGGAGGCAGGGTGTCTACTATGTCTCGGAAACCCGCATCTCGTTAGAGTCCATCGTCTACGCGTTCCACGATGGCAGTTCGCCGGAGACCATCCGAGATGACTTTGAGGGATTGACGCTTGCCCACGTGTATCGGGCTATCACGTTCTATCTGGATCACCAAGCGGAAGTCGATAGCGATCTTCTGCGGCGCCGGGAGCAGTGGGCCGAACTGGAGCGCCAAGGCACTCCTCCGAGCCCGGAATTGCAAGCTCGTATCGCGCATGCCCGGCGGAGCACCTCTCTTCCTCAGCGATGAGGATTCGCTATCAAGCCGACAACGATCTGAGAAAGGCGATTGTCCGCGGGGCGGTCCGGTGAGAGCCACAGTTGGATTTTCAAACCGCGCAGGTAGCGCAACTCGATGGTCGCAAAAGTGCACCTTCCGCAGAGAGGCGGCAGATCGCGCCGCCCGACGATTCCGTAGGCATCTCCCGCCGCGGGTTCTTCCACGCTTGGCCGAACTGGAACTCTTCGTCCGAACCGCCCTGAAGCCCGCCGAAACCTATCACATTGTCCCCGGTCATTGATTCCCCAAAACTGTTAAGCGCCCGGCGTTTATCGACTCGATAACTTCACTAAAGCCCCGTTCATCCGGCCCGGGGTGGCCTGCCGCCTAGCGGGCAAGGTCAACAGCGCCGCTAAACTCTTCCTGATGATCGAATCGGTCCGGCGGGACCTGTTGACAGCGCGGTTATCGGCGATGTGATAGCGGCTTGCCGGATCGTCATCGCTATCCAGACGCACGACGTGCGCGAAACGCCATGCGTTGTCGCATTCGTTTGTCTCGGTATCTCCTTTCGCAGTCTCTCGAAAATGTACTCCCGAATGACTCGCACAGCTCCATACCCCCCAATTTCATAATATTCGCTGCCGGTTTGCCATCATGAACACAGGCACCGAGGTGGCCGTCATTTCGAACGGTACAGGCTTACCGCAGACGCGCACGGCTCAGTTACGCCCTAGCCCAACTTCCGCAGTTTGAAGAATAAGTACCTGTCTTTGCAGCACGGAGCCTCAAAAGTCTTCACTACAAATTGTGTTTGGGAAGAGAAGAAGGCATGTGTAGGCCGAGGCGCTGAAGCAGA